>JAFSTC010000063.1 GCA_017450705.1 Lentisphaeria bacterium
AAATCTCTTTTCACGGGGAAAAGAGGTTTTCCCCTTCCCCCGGAACAACGCCCCCTGACGTTTGCAAAGAGGGGGGAGAGGTGATATACTATAACGGAGGTCTGTTATGAGTTTGTTATCCAATGCGGCGTATGAATATTTGGCGCGGGTGATCGCGTATGAGGACGGGCACGAGGGGTATTCCAAGGGGGATCCGCTGGACTTCACGATCGACAATGCGGAGACGGGGGCGGCGGAGACGTGGCACTTCGTGGTGCGGGAGATTTACGAGCCGACGTGGTACAACGGTTTCGAAGCGATCCTTTTGGAACAGGTGGACGAAGGGGGGGAATCGCTGAAGCAGGCGGTTCTGGCCTGCGGGGGAACGGATCAGCTGATCGATTTTCTGATCGATCTGGAACCCATCGGCATCGGCTATGCGGAATTCTACCTCAATTCAAGCGACGTCTACGAGGACCTGAAGGAGCTCGCCGACGAGGGATGCGCGGTCAGTCTCACCGGGCACAGTCTGGGCGGGGCGCTGGCGCAATGGTTCGCCGTTTACGCGCACTCCAAGGGGGACGTTGCGGAGATCGATTCTCTGGTGACTTTCAATTCCCCGGGGATAACCCAGACGATGCCTTTCAAGAGCACGCAGATCGGCACCATCCGGCACTACGTCAACGACGGCGATCTGATTTCCATGGCGGGCAAATTTTATGTTTCGAACGCGGCGGACTCCTCGGCGGTGCTTTTCGTCAACACGGCGCGGTGTTCCTCCGGGCCCCTCGCCTACGGGGCGAGTTCCCAGCACAGCGGCACGCTGTTTTTCCTCGGCGCGCTGGACGACATCTCCCGGGATCCCGATCTTGCCGTGCTGGCCGAGGGGAGCCCGGAAACGTTCGCGGAAGAGGGCTTTTCCTATCTCATGGTCCACTGCGACGAAAATTTCCTCATCGGCCATCCGCAGCTGCGGGAGGTCCTCGCGGCGGTGCCCGATCCCGCCGGGGGGTACTGGATGTTCAACAAGCAGTATGCCGAATTCATTTTGCTGCTGACGATTTCCGATCCGGAGTCCGCCAATCTGTTCGTCGACCGCAAAGGCACGGAGGAGGCCCGGACAAGCAAACTCCTCAGCCTGTGGCAGGTCGCGCTGGACGCCCTCGTCACGCAGGCCTTCCGGACCGATTTCGGCGAAGTCGCCGTGGGCGAAGAAAATCTGATCGCCTCGGACGGCTCCGCGAATGACGCGGTCATCCGCGGCCTGAGCTGCTCGCTGACGGGCCCCGGGCCCTGCGCCCTCTTCGATTTCACCAACGGGCAGTTCCTGGATTTTTCGAATCAGCCCGCCGACGCCCAGCTGACCTGCGGGGAAAAGGATTCCCAGCTGGTCGTCACGGCCGAACTCGAAGACGGCGGCGGGTGGATGTATTTCCAGACTCCCGCCTTCGACGAAAGCGCCCGTTACAGCCTCGTCTCCATCGCCAACGGCGCCGGGACCGAGCTCGCGGCGGGCAATCACTACCGGGCGGGAGACCTCCGGTTCGTCGTCGATCTCCGGCAGGGATCCTATGAACTTGTCTTCTCCGTCGACGGAAGCATCTCCCGCGAAAAGGCGACGGTGCTCGCCGATCTCCGGCTGGCGGACGAGGAGGTTTCGTCACTGGCCGTCTACGTCACCGACATCGACGCCGCCGGGAAGAACGTTTCCGTCACGGTCGGCAGCGCCGCGGCGCCGGAAGGCGTCGAGTTCCAGCTGCAGGAGACCGGCGCGGCGGGGATCTTCTCGGCGGTGATCGACGCGGAGGATCTGCCGGGCGCGGCCCCGGGAGAGGTCTTCTTCATCTCCTATCTCGATGGCGACGACGGTACCGGCGCCGCCGTGACGGTCCAAAAGGAGGTCGTCGTCCCGAGCGCCGAAGCCCCGCTGCTGGCCCGCGCCGCCGACGACCTCGACGGCGACAGGCGGGCGGACGTCGTCATGTCCATCGTCGAAGCCGGACACGGCGCGGAAGGCGCCACCGGCGCGTGGCTGATCCAGTACGACCAGACCCCGGTGTGGGGCGACTTGAGTCAGCGCAACGAGGGCTGGGAGATCTTCGGCATCGGAGCCACCGCCCCGGAAAAACTGACGGGCGACGTGTACCTGAAAAGCACCGGCAACGTGGTCGGCGCATGGGTCACCAACGAGTCCGGCCAGGTCGCCGGATGGGAGACCGTCTGCACGTTCGACGCCGATACGCAGGTGCTGGGCCTCGGCGATTTCAACGGCGACGGCCAATCCGATCTGCTGCTCCGCAACGTCAACGGCGCGGTGGGGTGCCACCTCACCGACGGGACCGGATGGCACTACTTCCAGAGCCTCGGGGACGAGTGGCAGATCGCCGCCACAGGCGACCTCAACGGCGACGGCCGGTCCGACGTGGTCCTGAAGCACGACGCCGGGTTCGCCGGAAGCTGGCTCACCCAAAGCGACTGCACGATGGTCTGGGCGGACCTCGACACCCTGCCGGAAAACTTCGGCATCGTCGGCTGCGGGGACTTCGACGGGGACGGCACCGACGACGTGCTGCTCCGGACCGGAGACTACTACGGCGCGTGGCTGGTCGACAACGGCAGCGCGGCAAGCTGGTTCGGCCTCGGCGACCTCGGAAACATCACCGTCGAGCAGATCGCGGACTTCGACGCGGACGGCACCGACGATCTCCGGATCCGGACTTCGGCGGGCGACCTCGGCGCCCAGCTGGTCAAGGGCGAGGATACCCTCGAGTGGCACTATTACGGCTCGGTCGGCTCCGAGTGGAGCACCCGCCTTGCCGCGATCTGAACGGCGTGACGGCAATGGATCCGGAAAAAGACAGGGACGGCCGCGGGGGAAACGCCTCCCCCGCGGAAAAAAAACGCGAACTTTTCCTTCGCCAGAAGGCCCTGCTGGAGACCTTCCTCGCCACCGGCGCCATCACCCGGGCCCAGCACGACAAAAGCCTGAACTGCCTCATCGAAAAAATGGGGATCGAAGACAGCCGGTAACGCCCGGCAAAAGTGGGGAACGCATGTTTTTTCAATTTGCATTTCACATTTTGCCGCAGTATATTACGACAAATATTTCTGTCGGGCCGCATCATCGGAACTCCATGAGGGAGGTCCGGAGCGGAAAGACTGGGGGAGGATATCATGTTTATCAACTGCCCGAATTGTCAAACGCTGATCGACGTTCCCGAAACATCCTATCCGCGGCACAATGAAAGGTGTTCCGCCTGCGGGAAACCCTTTCTTGCGGCCGCCGGACTGACCTTCCGGTACGGCAGCGGGATCCCGGGATTCTCCAAAGCGCAAAAAGTCGCCTGTCCCTATTGCGGACAGCATTACGACCTCTCCGCGGTGAAGCCGCACAACCGCATGATCGGCTGTATGAGCTGCGCCGGCGTCTTCGCCCTCCCCGAGGCTGAAAATCCTTCGGAACGCCGGCAGGTCGCCTCTTCGGCTTCCAGCGTCGAAACGAAACGCCTGCCCCGGGTAAAGAAAACCGAAGAAAATCTTCCTTCGCCCGCAAAGAAAGGCCGCGGCGGACGCCCTGCGGCCGGAAGCGGACACTCCCGGCCGATCTCCCTCGCGCCCCGGCCGCCGAAACCGCTGTCCCTGTCTTCCATCGCGGATAACAAATAAAGCGCAGACAAAACACAACACAGTCAGAAAAGGAAAGGGAGTCCGATCATGCATTTTTTGGCAGTTCTCATCGGCGGCAACGCGCTGGTCCTCAAGGAAAAGGCCATCGACCTCAATGGTCCGTGCTACGTAAGGCTCTCCGGCCGCAAGGGGGGGCTCATCGACCTGATCCTGACCATCATCGGGGTCAATACGACCCAAACGCTGGAGATTTACGAGGACCGCGTGGAATACATCCGCGGTTCCCTCTCCGGAAACATCAGGCAGATCATCCCCACCGCCAAAATCAGCGACATGCTCTGCGGCTTCTTCCGGCCCGTGCTGTTTCTCATACTCGGGATCGCCTCCGTCATCGGATGCGTCGTCTGCCTCATCTCCGCCAGCTGGGTGTTTCTGGCGGTCTCGCTGATCCTCGCCGCACTCTTCCTCACCCGGTACTGGTTCAAAAAAACCACGCTGATCTCCATCACTGCAGACAGTTCGTCCTCCGTGGAGATCTCCTTCCGGCGCTCCATGACGCACAGTCTTTCCGAAGACGAGGCCCGGCAGGTCGTCCGCATCATCAACGAGCTTGTCAGACGCGCGAATTTCGGAGACGACGGTCTCTGAAAATCCCGGCACCGTCCCCGCAAAAAAAGGAGCTGCCGAAAGCTCCGGAAAAAGAGAGTTTTTCAATGGAAAACCATCCCGACGATCTCCTCCGGGGAGCGAAATACATCTCCCGCGGCATCGGACTGTTCCTCCGCAAAACCGCCCTGTGGCGCGAAGCGGCGATGCCGCTGCTCGTTTCGGCGGCGGTCTATCTGCCGCTGATGTGCGTCTGTCTGTATCTCCGCGCCCGGACGATCGCTTATCTCAAGGAGGAATGCGGGAAACTTCTGCATATCAAAATCGAGTTTCTCAACAACCTCGTCACCTCGATCGTCTTCGGCGAGATCGTGTCCATGACGCTGGGATTTGCGGTCTTCGTGTTTTTTTCCGTCACGCTGCTGAGCTGGCGGTTCTCGGGGGAGCGTTTCTGCGATTTGGTCCCGGAAAGGGACGGCACGCCGTACGCGATGCCGAAAAGGCCGAAAGGCGGCAGCTTCCGAACGGTCTCCGCCCTTTTCTGGCTGGTGTATTTTTTCAACACGCTCGTTCTCGTTCTGCTTCTCTTCGTTCTGATGGCATGGCTGCCGATATTGGGGCAACTGATCGCCCTGTCGGCCGCGGGATACCGCTTCGGCGTGATGATCCTGGCCACGATCGGTTGCGGGAGGGGCCTTCATATCTGGGAGATCCAGCGACTGGCGCGGAAAAACATCGCCGCAGTCGCCGGTCTGGGACTCGGAGCGTATTTCGTCCAGCTTTTCCCCTTCGCCGGATTGATCCTGCTGCCCGGCGCGATCTCCGGCGCGGCGCTGTTTTTCAGGGATTACCGGTTCGACGCACCGAAGTCGAACTGACCGATCCTCCCGGAGTCGCCGCGCACCCTTCCCCGTGCGGAAAACTCCCGCCCCGAACTTGACGGGAAAAAATTCCCCGTGTATATTATCGTTCGTTCACCGAACGAACAGAAGGGTAAGAGTGCGCTCATGGGAAAGTACCGTTTTTTTGCGATCGTATCGTTTTTCTGCTGCGTCCTGGCGGGCGCGGGGGAGATCTTCGTGGACTACAACGCTTCCGCCCCGGGCGACGGCTCCCGGAAAAAACCCTTCAGTGACTTCGACCGCGCCATCCGCAAGGCGAAGCCGGGAGACACGGTCAAAATTTTGCCCGCGGGGAAGATCATCCACGACACGCTGCGTTTCGCGAACATCCGCGGCACCGCCGACAAACCCATCGTCGTCGACGGCATGTTCAACATCTTTTCCGGCGTCAAGGCGATCGATCCCGCCCAGTGGCAGGAGAAAAGCCCCGGATTGTACTGCCGCCGGGCCAAGATGGCAGAGCCCATGCGGAACCGCTTCTTTCTGGTGATGAAGGGCAAGATCGTCCGCATGGGACGCTACACCAAGGGCCGGGGAAGCGCCAAATTCAAAAAGCCCGAGACCCTCGGTCCCGGCGAATGGACGACCTGCCCCACGCCCGAGAAAAACATCTGGGAGATCTTCGTGCGGCTCCCCGAAAACTGCGCGTCTCTCAAGGATGCTCATATCGAGGAGCCCACGATGAAAACCGTCTCCGGCGTCATTTTCTACGGCAAGGAGGGCAGTTCCCACGTCACCGTGCGCAACGTCATCGTCCGGCACGTCTGGAACGACGGCTTCAATTTCCACGGCCCCAACACCCATCTGGTGCTTGAAAACATCGCCGCCGTCGAGTGCGGCGACGACGGGATCAGCGCCCACGAGGCCAATCAGATCTTCGTCCGCAACTTCGTCGCCATCGGCAACTCCACCGGCATCTGCCACATCCAGAAGGCCGACTGCACCCATGAAAACGTCTATCTCGAAAACAACCTCGGTCTGGACGTCGAATTCGTCCAGGACACCCGGAACGTGCTGAAAAACGCCGCGGTCAGCGGCATCGCCCATGACGGGATCCTCATCGGCAACCGCACGGGGTACATGCTGATGGAGAACTGCCGCTTCATTGACCGCTCCGGAAAGAGCCCCTTCCGCTTCCCGACGAAAACCGAGGCGAAACTTGAGGTCCGCGACGTGCAGTTCTCGGGCTACCGGCCGAAGAACCTTCCTGAAAGCATCAAAAAAACCGGGGAGGAACAGCTGAAAACCGCAGTCGAAGAGCAGCGGAAAAAACTTTTCGCCATTTTCGGCGGCCAGCTGGAACGCGCCCTGAAGCCCTGACGGTCCCGCATCCGGAGAAACGGCCATGAAAACATATTCCGCCGGTCATGACGATCTTTCCCACGAATGCACCAGCTGGATGGTCTTCGGCGACCTGACGAAGAACGGCACCCTGCTTCTGCACAAGAACCGGGACGCGGGCGCCCGGGCCATCACGCCCCTGAAAAGTCCCCCGGGGGCCCCGCGGCAATGGATCGGCCTTGGCGACATAGACCCGAAAAAAACGGATCCGGAAAACGTCTGCATGGGCCTCAACGCCTCCGGTCTGGCCGCCGCCGTCAACAGCGGGGAGAAAACGACCGAACCCAGCGACCCGGACGCGAAGACCGAGACGCCCGACATCATCAAACTCTGCCTCGCCCGGTGCGACACGGCGGCTCAGGCCGTGGAAAAGCTGGAGGAGATCCGGCGCGCCCGGTGTTATGCCCACGGCGACAAGGGCTCCATTTTCCTCTTCATGGATCTTGCGGAGGGTTTCATCGTCGACATGACCGCCGACCGACGTTCCGTGGCGCGGTATGACCACGATTACGCGGTCCGCGCCAACATCTGGCACAATCCCGGCATGGCGGCCGCCGCCTGCGGCACGGCCGCGAGCTGGCTCGAAAGCTGCAACCGGGAGTACATGGCGATCCGGGGCCTGAACCGCGCCCTGCGGGCCAATGGCGAAATCACCGTGGCCGACGCCGTCGCCATCGCCCGGGACACCGTGCTTCTGGAGGACTCCCCCTTCCCCCGGACCCTCTGTTACAAGACCACCAACTCCGCCTCGACGCTGGAGCTGAACATTGCCTTCCCCGACGTTCTCTCCACCGGGTATTTTCTGATCGGCCCGCCCCGTCAGACCATCCTCGTCCCCGTGCCCGTGTGCACCGAAGCGTACCTTCCGGAGATGACGGATCTCCGCTGGTCCTCGGCCGCGTGGAACCTCTTTGAGGCAAATGGCTTCGGCGCGGAGATCCCCCGGACGTGGCTGACCTTCGAAGCCGATGCGCTGGCCGGATACAAAGCCGCTCAGGCGGCCGCGGAAGACCTGCTGAAAGCCGGGAAACGCGCCGACGCCGTCAAGCTCCTCAACGACCGGGCCCGTACCATTTGGCAGGCCGCGGCGCGCCTGCTGGATCTCGCCTGATCCGCCGGGATGCGAAGACCGGGGGACTGTGAGTACTGTGAATACTGCGAATACTGAATTGACGGGGAACCGATGACCGACGGCCGCAAAAATCTGACCTCTCCCAACGGCGATGTCAGGACATTTCTGCCCTTTCGAAAGGCGATGATCATTTACGATCTGACCTTTCATTTTGCCCATACATTTCTCGCCCGAAACGACCGAACGGTCGATCAGATGATCCAGGCCGCCCGCAGCGGCAAACAGAACATCGCGGAGGGGAGCGCGGCAGGCGTCACCTCCATGGAGACCGCCATCAAATTGACCAATGTCGCAAAAGCGAGTTTTCTGGAACTGCTGTTGGATTACGAGGATTTTCTGCGGGTGCATGATTTCCGGCAGTGGGAGAAAGACTCCGAAGAAGTCCGGTTTCTGCGGCAAAAGTCGACCGATCCCGCGGTTCCCGACCGGTGGTTCGTCGATCTGGCGAAGACCCGGCCGGCCGAAACCGTCGCCAACATGGCGATCGTCTTTCTGCATCAGGAAGATTATCTGCTTCAGGCGCAGCTCGATGCGCTGGAGCGGAAGTTTCTTTCCCTGGGCGGCTTCCGGGAACAGATGTTTGCCGCAAGATCGAAGGCAAGAAACGAGGAAAGCAGGAAAAACAAGGGAGGCTGTGAATACTAAGAATACTATGAATACTGGATCAGGGTTGACTTTGCGGCATTCACAGTATTCATAGTATTCACAGTATTCACAGTATTCATAGACCGCCTCCCCCCAGGGTCACCGTGACGGCTTCGCCGGGGCGGCCTCGGCGGCGCGGCGGCGGAACTCGGAGGGCCAGTCGACGTCGAAGAAACGGCAGGGACGGCCCGCGGCGATGTCCTCCTGCCACAGCTTCAGGTAGCCCTGAACCGGAAAAGCGAAGATCCGGCGGCCGCTTCCGCGGGCGATCCGGCGGCGGAAACGGCGCATCTCCTCCACCGTGATCCGGCGCGCCATCTCGCTGTCGTAGAGCTTTTTGAAGGCGATAAGATAACGCACCCAGCACGCAAGATCCGCGGCGGGGCGGAGATGAGGAATTTTCCGCGCGATCCTCCGGGCGGGCGGAAGAAGTTTTTCCAGCTGTTCCAGCTTGATCCTGCTGAAAAGCGAGGCCGGGGTCGGGATGTGGCACCCGCCGACGGAATCCACCACCGCCTGCACCCCGTCGAAAAACGCTTCCGCCTCCTTGACCATCCCCGGGAAACGGCGGCTGAAGAAACGCGCCCGGGCGTCTTCGAAACTCTCCCCCCGGGCCGCCGCGGCCATGAAGCGGTAATTGCTCCCGTAGACGCTCCAGTGCCCCAGCTGGAACTGCGTCAGGACGCCGTCCACGGCGTGGTCCCGATAGAACCGCAGTTCGTCGAACATCCGCTTCCGGAAGAGCAGCGGCAAGGACATGTAGAAGTTGATCCCCATGTAGTACTCGTAGATCAGAAGCTCCCCGCCGTCTTTGGCCTTCTCCCAGGCCAGCAGATCCCGGAGGAACCCCCGGTTGGTGGGACAGGCGGGGTCGTCGAGATCGTGCTGCACGCAGCGCCAGTAATTGGCGAGCTCGACGGCGATCCCCCGGGTCAGGCGGAAGTTTTTCGCGGGCGAGGAGTAATTCACGTACCCGAAGAAATCCAGCACGAGATCGGGACGCTTCGCATGGATCTTCTCAGCCACCGCCCCGATGAATTCGTCGTAGGCGTTTTCGGCGAAGAAGTAGGGTTTTCCCGGCGTGGGGACGCGGCATTTCCTGTCGTCGTCCGGCTGGTAATACTTGCGGCAGCGGGCGCACTCGCACCAGCCGAAGCCGTCGTTGGGATTGAGCCCGAGCCGGGTGAGCTCCGGGTGTTTTTCCGCATAGGCCAGAAGCCGCCGGGCGATCTCCTCCCGCAGGCCCGGCTCGGTGGTGCATAATTGTCGGGTGGCGTGCCGCACTCCGGGCAGTTCCCTTTCCCCGCCCCCGCGGGGACGGAGCGCGAAGTACTCCGGATGGCTTTTGCCGTATTTTTCGAGGGGGATGAGGTACTCGAAGTTGTGATGCCCGCTCTCGATGACGATCCCCCGGCAGGCGGCGTACCGCTTGAGGTCGTCCGGGAGCTCATCGTAATACTTCATCCACACCAAAAGATAATTGAGCTTGTTTTTGGCCATCCAATCGAAGAGTTCCCGGGTCTTTCCGGGGTCGAAGGGGAATTCCTGGATGAACCCGCGGTGCCGGAGCAGCGGCCGCCGGGCCGGAACGAGGACGCCGGAGGAGAGATCGCGCCGGACCTGCGCCGGATCGAAGTCCTCCGTGCCGGGCTCGAAAAAGTCGTACCCGAGAAAACGCTCGGCGCAGTCGTAGACGGCGTAGAGAAGCTCCGTCTCCGTGGGGCCCGAAAGAAGCCAGACGCCTCCCCTGCGGGCGATCTCGAAGGAGGGCAATCCAAGGTCGAGGCGGAACTCGGCCTTGCCGCCGCCCAGCCGCCGGAACTCGCTTTCGGCCAGAAGACGCGTCGGAGAGGGATCCATCCCGGCTTTTCACTCCCCCTTCATCAGGGCCGTGATGGCGACGGCGGTGGTGTACTTGGAGATGACCTCCTGATGGGTCAGATTGTGTCCGCTGCCGTCGAGGTTGCTGTGATTGGCGCTCCGGTTGTGCCACAACCCGAGGAGGCTCGAATAGGGATGGCCGGAGTAATTGGAATCCGTTATCACGTAATTGCCCACGTCGGGCACCAGATTCTTCGTGCTGTAGGCCGTGAAGGCGCCCGCGCCGAGGGACTTGTTGTAGTTGCCGTCCATGTACATCGGGACCCGGGAGGGCCGGGTGACGTCGGTGAGCTTGCGGAAAACGTCCCCCGCCTGTCCGCCGCGCCCGGTGATGCGCTGGACGGAGTAGGTCCCCTTGAAGAGGGAGCCGTCGCTGAACTTGACGCCCACGTCGTACCGCCGGGTGTGCCGGGGGCCGCCGGGGCAGTCGAAGGTGCTGACGGAGCAGTATTTCTCCAGCTGCTGGTACCAGGCGATGGAGGTGTAGACCAACGTGGTGTTCGTGCCGCTGGCGAAAACGAGGTAATCGTCGTAGTCGCTGCTGTACTGGGTCCCCGCCAGCGCCAGCTGTTTCAGGTTGTTGAGGCAGTTGGAAGTGCGGGCCCGGTCCCGGGCCTGCTGCAAGGCGGGCATGAGCATCGCGGCCAGAATGGCGATGATGGCGATCACGACCAGGAGCTCGATCAGGGTGAAAGGTGCTTTTCTTGTTCCGGAAACCATTTTTTCCTCCTTTATCCTGTTTGAAAGGGTGATTTTTTATTCCAATATGAGCAGTTTGAAATCGTAGGGAGCCAGCGCGATCCCCGCGGGCATCTCCGCTTTGCCCGTCTCGGCGTTCTTCACCTCGAAGCCGGAACGCAGACCCAGTTTTTCCCGGTCGACCGCAAGTTTCAGGGTCTGATCCTTCCCCGACATGTTTCCCAGCACCAGCAGAACTTTTCCGGGCAGACGCCAGGAACTGGCCAGCACGTCGGGGGAATCGACCCTGAGCGCCGCGGCGCCGGCCTCCCAGAAGGGAACGAACCGGCATTCCGGCTTCCAGAACCCGAATTCGCCCGCGAGGGAAATGACAGAGAAATAAAACTCCGCATCCCCCGCCCGGGTCACAGGGGCCTTGAACTTCGCGCCGAAGGGCAGCGACAGGGCGATCAGGGAACGGGTGAGTTTGCGGCAGACTTGCGGCCAAGCCTTCGCCGGCGTCTTCTGCCGCTTGATCCCGCCCAGCACGCAGCTCTCGGCCCCCACCTGGAGCCCCGTGCCGGTGGTGAGGATGTCGTCCACCGCAAAGCGCGTCGGCAGAGGCGTTTCACCGTAGTTTTTCTCCCAGCCCAGCGTGCTGGTCGCCAAGCTGAAGCAGGGGATCAACAGCGCGTTGGTCATGTGGATCTGCAGAAGACGGGGATAGAGGCCGCGCTTGTGCTGGAGCACGGCGACCCGCTTGACCAGCTCCCGCATCCCGAGGATCCCCATGGCGGGATGCACGACGCCCTCGGGATCGGTCTTCGCCAGCGTCTCCGGGTTGGGGTCGGGCATGAGGTACATGTCGTCCAGATAGATCCCGTGGGCGCCGTTGCGCAGTTCGAGGTCGAGGCAGTGAACGAGGTAATCCACGGCGGAGGGGGTCAAAGAGGTCCGCCGGGCGCCGAAGTAGCTCTGGGGCGCGGGATTGTACCACTCGGCCCGGAAATACTCCGGGATCTCCTCGAACATCCACGCAAGCTTGGGATCGGTGTACTTGTAGGGCAGAGACGGGCGGCGCGCCGGGTTTTGGAGCTGGGAGCGCCGGAAGTTGATCCGGACCTTGCGGTAGTGCTCCGGGTAGTCCCCCGCGTTGGGCACCTGTTTCATCTGGGCGCGCATCCGCGGCTCGTACCGGGCGAGCCAGTCGTCCAGTTCTTTGGCCATGTCGTCTTTTCCGCCGTTACGCACCGCACGGCAGGCCGCCCGGAAGAGGGTGTAATCCCGCGCAAAGGCTTCATGCTCCCACAGGGCGAAGCCCATGAGCTGACGGCCGATGAAGGTGAAGTTTTTCATCTCCCGCGCGCCGATGCCCAGACTGTCGTGGGTGTAGTGACGCAGCGCGGGATCGGCCCGCTTCACCGGGGTCGGCATGAGACCGAAGGAAAAATGCCGGGGCGTTTTGAGCGTCACGGGGCGGTTGACGATGTCCCATTCGACCGTCAGAACGCCGTTTTTGCGGATCAGCCGCACGGCGCTTTTCGTCCGGCTCAGGGCGTAACCGCAGGTGGTCTCGAAGAACACGGCCGCGCCCCGGGAGGTCCCGCCCAGCCAGAGGTAGGGCACGGCCTGGGGATGGAGCGTCTCCTGCCCCGCGGCGGTCCGCCGGGGGAGTTTGGAGCCGTCCCAGACGATCCCCTCCCCCGCCGGGATCCGGCCCGAGGGATTTTCGCGGATGAAGTTGGAGACGGCGTGGAAAAACGGCGTCTCCGCATCCCGCAGGGGGATCTGCAAGGTCAGTCTCTCCAGCTTGTCCTGCGGCGCGCCCGAAAGGGTCACGTCAACATACTGGAATCCGTCGTACTCGACCCGGGAGACCCCGGCGAGCACGACGCTCTCCCCCAGCTTCGTGCGGAAGCTGTGGCGCAGCGCGTATCCCGCGTCCTCCGTTTCCGGCTCGGAAAGTTTCCCCGCCGCGGCATGGAAAGTTTTCCCGCCGACCACCGCCTCCCAGCGCATGGGAGAAGCCAGCATCGGGACGCCTTCGGCCTCGAAATTCTCCCACAGGCCCGTGCCGCTGAGCGCGATCCGGCTGTGGGCGAGCCCCAGGACCGCGCCGTCGGAGACGAGAGGTTTGAAGGGCGGCAGGACGATCTTGTCCTTCCCAAGATCGCCGTGGAGCCACGGAAAGGATTTTTTCTCCAGCTGAAACGCGTTTTCGTGAAGCGCCGAATCGATCCTGAGCGCAAAAGCGTACCTGCCGGGAGCGGAGGGCACGGGGAAGGAAAAGCGCCACAGATCCCGCCCGGCCTTGCCCGGGACCTCCCGGCCGCCGGGCAGGACCAGCGAAATATGCGAAACCTTCTTCCCCGACGGCCGGAACTCCGCCGTCGCCTTGTCGTACCCGGGGTAGTAGCGGCACGTCCCCGCGCCTTGGCCCTTCACCGAAAACGAAACGCTGACGGGATGCCGCTCGGCGAGGCCCCGGGCTCCCGCGAAAGAACGGGAGGCGTGGACTTTTCCCCCGACGGGTTCGAAGAGGACCGCGCTGTAATGATACCGCTGATTCCCCTGCGCCTGAAAAGCGGCGTCCAAACCGCCGCTCTTTCCCGGGGGGATGCGGACGGCTTTGACGACATCTCGGTGCTCGCTCTTCTTCCCCCCGGCATAGGTGAAGTGCCGCAGCAGGAGGGCGAGACAGAGCTCCCGGGGCGAAGGATTGTCCGCCTCGAGGGCAAGACGCCACTCGCCCCGGCCCACGTCGCCGGGATCAAACTCGCGCAGAACGCCGGAGTTCCGGCCGAGGGAGACCGTGATCATGCGTTTGACGTCGAAGTATTTGCCCGAAGGGTTGAGCAGAGAAGGACCGGCCTTGTTCCAGCTGCGGCCCACGTTGAGCTTCAGGAACTTCTCCGGGGAGCCCGCCTCTTCGAGAGGACAGGCCATCTCCAGATCCCAGAAGCCCTTGTCCACGCGGGAGCGGCACTTGAGATGGCGGAAGTTCCACGACACATCCCCCTCCCCGGCCGCCCGGTCGGCGGGGCACACCCGGTCGAACACCGTGTCCCGGGCGTTGACGATCCAGTGGTACATTTTCCGCGGATCCCGGTCGGAGATCAGCATGAAATCGAGGGCGTCGTCCTGATGGACTTTGCCGTCATGCACCGTGGCATTGGCGGTCAGACTGCCGCCGGGGTCGTTGTTGGGCGTCGTGGTGCGGACGGCGAAATAAAGATAATTCTTGTCCCGCATGAGATAAACGGAACCCTTCCCTGCCGTGACGTAGTTGCCGTTGAGGTGGGTGAATCCCGAAAATTCCGCGGCGTTTTTCCACTCCCCGGGGTCGATGACGCCGTCGATCACGGGGGCGCGTTCGACCTCAGGGACGGCGATCCGGGCGTTGCCGGGCCACTGGCGGAGCAGGATCTCCTCCGCGGACTTTTCCCGCGGCGCGGCCGCAACGCTCAAAGAGAGCAGACACGCGAGGACCGCCCCGAGCCGGAGCGGATGAACTGTTTTTTCAACTTCTGTCATAAAACATCTTCCCCCGATCCCGTTACAGACAATGCAGTTTTTTCAGCAGTTCCTCCATGAGCCCGCGGTACTCCTCCGGCGTCGGACCGGGAAGTTCGAGATCGGCAAGTCCCGGCGGAAGCGAAATGGACCAGCCGGGCATGACGATCACTTCCGGGCGCGGAAGTTCCGGATGCTCCTCCGCGTACTTCCGGTATCCGAGGCACTGCTCCCCGCAGAAGAACAACAGTTCCGGCGGTTCCCCCGGAGGAGAGAGGAGACGGCTGATCTCGGGATACCCGTCCTCGCGGGCATAGACGATCTTCACCTGAGCCCCCGAAACGCTCTCCGAGAGGATCCGTGCATATTTTTCCGCAAAACGGCGGTCGGAATAGGACGTATTCGGTCCGGCGATGACGGCGATCCTTCTGCAGCGCCTGTTTTTCAGAAAACGGAGAAGCCTCTTCCGGTCCTCCCGCCAGACGGGAAAAGCGTCCGTCGCCGGATGCTTCCCGGAAACGGCATACTCTCCCAAAACGACGTAGGGAAGTTTCCCGCGGGCAAAAGCGGTCAGCAGCTGATCGGTGATGCCGCGGCCGGTGAGGATGATTCCGTCAATATCCGCCGTGTTTTTCAACAGGTCCTCCGCGGGGACATCGCTCTCGAAATTGTGGTAGGGGATCAGCTGATATCCGAAATACAGCGCCGCCGCGTACAGGGCGTGATCCAGCGCGGAACGAAGCGGATTGATGTCGTTCTTCAGATAACCGATGCGGTGGAACCGATTCGGCTGAAACGCCGGTGAAAGGAAATACCCCCGCCGGGCGGAACTCGTGAGGATCCCCTGCTTTACCAACTGTCCCAGCGCATACAGCACGACCTGGCGGCCGACCTCGAAACGGTCGGCCAGCTGCCGGACGCTCTCCAGTTTTTCCCCGGGCCGGTAACGCCCGGCATAGATCTCTCCCCGCAGATAGCGGATCAGAAAACTGCTGGAAAACGGTTTCTCCGTCTGTTTTGCCTTCCCGCCGGTGCCGGAGCCTCGCATTTTTTCATCTGTTCCCGTGATCAGACTTTGTTCATCCGGCACATAATATAGCACGCATCTGACATATTTCAAATAAAATCTGACATATTTTCATCACGGTTTCAAAGCGAAGGTCTGAGTGTCCTTCAGATATTTCAGGGTTTTCAGCGCGACGTAGTCGTGGCCGCGGTCGGTCAGATGGACCCCGTCCTGCGGCCGGGTCAGCGCGGCCTTGTCCGGCAGGGCCTTCATGTCGGTGTAAAGATCCAGATACTCGACACCGTTTTCCCGGGCCAGAGTCCGCAGCACCCGGTCGAAAGCCTCCAGATGGGCCGGTTCGCCGAAGCGGTTGTGCACCCGTTTCGTCTTCTTCGCGATGGCGTCGCAGACGGCGAAATTGGAGGACGTCGGGGAAAAGAGGATGATCCTTTTCACGCCCCGCTTCCGGAGTTCCGAGATCAGCTGGAGATAAAGCTCCTTCTGCCTCGCGGGCGGGACGAGGACCTCCCTGTAGCCGTTGGCGCTGGAGGCCTTGGTGTCGTTGTGACCCAGAAAAACGACCGCCCAGTCGTAATGCCGGGCCCAGAGGTCACGGTAGCGGTTCTCCCCGGGCTTGAAGCCCTTGCCGTTCAGCCGCTGGATCACCCGCGAGACGGAGTCGCCGCCGCAGGCGTAGTTCCAGATCTTCACTTTGCCCGGGTTGTACTTGTTGAGGAAGTACCCGACCTTGTCCGCGTGGTTGCGCCCCAGGTCGAAAAAGGTCAGCGAGTCGCCGAGATAGAGGAAACTCACCGGCTTGTCGATTTTGATCGCCCGGGCGACGGCGTCGAAGGGAGCCGGATCGCCCCTGTCGATGAAGGCGTGAGCCGTCGCGCCGGAGGACGGATGGACGGCGTCTTGTCCGTTACGGCGGATCTCGGCGTCCGGCACCTCCTCATCGTTCCGGAAAAGCCTGAATTTAAAGGGCGCGGGCTCGCCCGACACCAGCTGGTACCCGGGATCGGCCTCCAGACGGAAGGCGGGATCGCACAAACGGACCAGTTCCGCCTTGCGGTAGACGCCCTGTCCCTGAACGATCAGGCCGACGCTCCGGGCCCGCACCGGCAGTTCGGCCGTGAAACTCCCCGCGCCGGAGAGTTCCGGGCTCATCAGACGCGGGGCCTTCTTGCCCGGTTCTTCGGGGTAGAAGATGAAACCGATCCGGTAAGGACCGGCGTCGGTTTTTTCAATGGCAAAACGGATCTTCGCCCCCCAGGGGAAGATCCTGGGGACCGTACGGAAATACGGCCGGCCGTCGGTCAGGCGCAAAGTCCGGTCCTTCAGTTCGGCCTGCTGCCGGGTGTTGATGACGCGCCACACGGAATTGGTGAAGTTGTCCGTGTAGATCCGCTCGTCGGCGGCCGCGGTCAGCACGGCCGCTGCGGCGGCGCAGCAGAGAAGCTTTTTCATTCCGATCCCTTCCCCCGCAAAGATCAGGGCTTGTATTTTTCCAGCAGTTCCGTCAGTTTGCCGACGGCCAGCCGGATGTCGGCGATCTGCTGCGGACCTGCGATCTCCCGTTCGATGATGAGCTCTCCTGTGAAGCCCAGGTCGTAGAGCTTGGGGATGATCCGGTCGAAATCCGCCCGGCCCTCCCCGAAGGGGACCTCCTTGCCCAGACTGCGGCCGTCGGTGGGGAAAACGCCGTCCTTGACGTGCAGATTCCGCACGTATTTCCCCACGACCTCCAGCGCGTCCACGGGGTTGCCGCGCCCGTACAAAATGAGATTGGCCGTGTCGAGATTGACGCCGAGATTGTCCAGACCGACGTCCTCGATGGTGCGCAGGAGCGTAAGCGGCGTCTCCTGACCGGATTCGAACCAGAAGCCGATGCCCCGTTCCCGGCAATGGAGCGCGACATCTTTGATCGCCGCCACCGTTTCGGCGTACAGCGGATCCATGGGGTTTTCCGGAATGAAGCCGCAATGGGTGATGAGGGCCGGCGCACCGATCATGGCGGCGAAGTCCGCGCCCCGTTTCAGCTCGCCGACGCGGCGGGCCCGCTGGTCCCGGGGCACGATTCCGCAGGTGTCGGGGCCGCCGTAGGAATTCCAAACGATCTTCCCCGTGTACCCGGCCCAGAAGGCCGCCAGCCGGATGCCCGAAGCGGCGAGGTCATGCTTCACTTTCTCCGCCGTCGCCGCATTCAGATTGTCCATGTCCCAGTTTTGGAGCTGAGCCGTTTTCAGCCCGTAGTCGCGGATCGGAGCAAAGGGGTCCTCCCCCTTCCTCAGCATGGCGAGAACGCCGATCTCCATCGTCTTCATCTCGAGAAACCCCTTATGTAAAGTTGGCGAAGCGCTTCATCCCGCAGCGGTCACTCTTTTTTTCACCGGCGGGCTCCCTGTTTCCGGAAGGGAATATACATGACCGCTCCCTGTTTGCAAATCCGGTGAACATCAATATTTTTGCAAAAAATTTCATTATTTTTGCATTCCATCCGGACGGCAAAGGGAAACGGAAGATGAAGACGGCAGCGTCCTCTCTCCGGAGAATCCACGCGGGGGGGGAGACGCTCCTCTCCCGTTCCGGGAGCAGCGATTGCGGCATGCCGCAGGATCGTGATTCGCTTCCGCCCCCCCGGCTCCGTCGCAGGAAACGCCTCGAAACAGCAAATTTTTGAAATGTATCAAAAAAGGAACCAAACGAATCTCCGGCAGTCGGACAGTCGGTCTTAAAACTGATATTTTTTGCAAAGATATTGATACTCACGCGATTTGCAAAAAGCGTTTCCCTGTTCTAAATTAGTATCGTGTGAGGGCGAGTACGCTCAAAATAATCGGATTGGGCAGGAAAAACAGGAGAGGGATGTCTTGATGAAACGTTCAGATGACTATTGTGACTTTGCAAGGCCGCCGTATAATAGCTTTGCCCCTCAGACCGCGGGGAGAAGCTCAATCCCCCGTCTGCCGGGCGGATCGGACACGACGGATGCAACAGGGCAAGCGGTGCGTGTCCCGCGCGACAGCGCCGACCGGCGGAGACGGCAAAGCGGATCGTTTTTCGGATCGGGGCGTCCCTCCGGGAACGCTTCGTGTCCCGGAGCCGAACTCCCGGCCCGTCGCCGACCGGGCTTTCATACCAGTGGTCCGTGCTCCATCAGGCCCGCTTTCACATTAATCGAACTTCTTGTTGTCATAGCGATCATAGCGATCCTGGCGTCGATGCTGATGCCGGCGCTGAACAAAGCAAGAATGTCCGCCCAGGGCGGGGCCTGCCGGAACAATTTGAAGCAGATCGGTCTGGCATCAGCCCTTTATTCCGAATCGATGGACGGCTGGATAATCCCCGGCGATCTGCCTTACAACGGTTCCACGGCAGCCTGGTGTGCCGTCCTGGGCGGCGGTTACAAGGGACTTGGGAACTTCGGCGTCACGTATTACGGCAATACGAAAACAGCCGGATCATTTGTTTGTCCGGCGGAACCGATCCCGTTTGCCTCCAACAAAAACAACGGTTTCACCGGTTGTCATTACGCGGTCAATGTCGCTCTGGCCGGTTCCTATAAATATGCAGGTTCCGTCCGGAGCTGGGAAATGACCCGGAAGATCCAGGAGATGAAAAGGCCGGCGATGGTCATCTTTGCAATGGACCATATCCGGACCGGAGAAAATATCATCACCTATTCTCTGTTTACTCCCGCATACCGCCATGGCACCGCGGATTTCCGGCAGCGCACCGTGTATCAGGAAATCATTCAGCAGGGGCAGACCCAGGCGGCAATGCAGGATGGACATGTGGAGGACTTCAGTTACGGCGCCCTCGAATCACGCAAAGCATTGTACCCGCAGTCCCCGCCTTCCAACTGTGAACGCTGGCAGTGTGTCGGCTTCGACGCCTCCACTTCCGCCGGCAAATTTGTCAAATGACTTTTCATGTCCGCTTCCGCGCCGGCAACGAAGCTGCAAACGAACAAATCCTTGAAATCAGGAGCCATGTAAAATGTTGAAGAAAATATCGATTCTGCTTCTGGCGACCGGAACTCTGCTGGCTCACGGATCCCCCGCTCTGCTGCAGAACGGCGACTTCCGGAAGGGGCTCGAGTGCTGGAGCGTGCGGGATCCGAACGGCGTATCTGTCATCAGAAATGCCGCTCCCGGCGGCGGGAACGCGTTGAAGGCGGTGACCGCCAAAGAGCATTACGCCGTCAATTACACATTTCAAGGGAAAAAAATCAAGCCCGACACGGACTATACTTTACACGGCTGGATCAAAACCGAGGGGAAGGCAAAAGTTTACCTTTACTTCACCACACTGCCGATCGTCGATGGAGTCCAGCGATCCGCCAAATCCCGGGTTTTCCAAAAGACTTCGGATTGGACCGAAGTCAGCGTTCTGCTCAACAGCGGCAAGGCGGCCTGCATGCCGGTTTTGACGCGGGTGATCGGTACGGGAACGGCTTGGTTTGCCGATATTTCAGTGGAAGAGGGAAATCATCTGCCGCGGGAGAATCTGATCGAAAACAGTGATTTCAAACGCAAGACCCGTTACCGCGACGTGCCGGACAACTGGACTCCCAATCTCCATACGGGAGCGGCTGAACCTGAAAACTACATTTTCAGACTCTGCGGGGAAACGCCCCCCGTGCCGGATGCCGGAGTCCTCGAAGTTTCAAGAGCGCAGATCGTTCCGCAGCTGATCCGGCCGCCGGAACCGCAGTTGGCGCACACCTACTCATTTTATGCCAAAAACGCCGTCCCGGGAAAAACCGCGCAGTTGGCCGTCCGTTTCGGTTTCAACACATACCGTCCGGAAAAGTTCCGGCTGACGGATCAGTGGAAACGTTACTCGTTCACCGGAGACCTGAAAACAGGCAGCCCCTCTTTGTGCGTTTATTCGCCGGACAACGGACATTTTCTCTATGCCGCACCGCAGTTGATTCTCGGGGAAACGCCGCAGCCGTGGCGGGCTCCGGCTCCCCAGTCCGTTGTCCGACCGGTCACGGAAAACCGGGAAGCCGTCGCGGAAGCCGTCAGCCGGGAAATTCCGGGGACTCCGTCCGAAGCGGATTGGTCCGCGGCTCCCGCATATCCCATCCGGCATATCACAAGAGGGAACCGGCTGGGCCTCGTCGAATCGCACGTCAATATTCTGCACAACAGGGAAAACATTTTTATCCGTTTCAGCGGAAAAAAAGATCCGGCGATCAAATCCGGAAACCGCGCCGCTCTGGACTGGCGAAACATCTGCGATATCTTCGAACTGTTCATCACCGATACGGCAGCGGACGGCACATATGTCCAGTATGCCGTCGACGAAAACGGACACAGTTATTCGGGGCGCGGCAAAGAGACCGGGATGCTGGAAATAACATCGCGGGTGACGCGGCATCGCGACCGCTGGACCGCCGACGTCAAGATCCCGCTTGACATGTTCCATTCCGACAAAAACTGGAAGATCGCCTTCGGACGCTCTTACGATCACAGCCGTTACCGGAGAACGGCGTTGGACTGGTCGATGCCCGACAGCCGTCACAATACAGCGAATTTCGGTATTTTGAAGGGCGTATCGGTCAAACCGCTGCCATCGCCGGAACTGACAAAACTTTATGGGTCCGTCGACGGAACGAAACTGCATTTCGAATTCAGAAATTTCAAAAAGGAAATGCTTCCCGGCAACCTGGAGATCGTTATTTTCCGGAAAAACCGGCGTCTGTGGAAGCATGAACAGACGTTGACCGACACCCGCGGCGAAATCGTTCTGCCGCGGGACTATGTCAAAATGATGGACTCGGAAACCCGGATCCGGCTGACGGTCTCTCAAAGGGACGGCCGGACAAACTATCAGGCGTCACGGATACTCTATCTGCTGTTCTCCTCCTTCGCACGGCATGATCCGGCGATGTTTGTCTATCCGAAATACAACTTTTTTACCGAACGGGACCGTACTGTCGATCTTTTGGTCGCGCTGGACAAAAAACGGTATGACAATTTGCGGATTTCGATTCTCGGAAAGGACGGCAAAGCAGTGTTCCGGCAAACGGTCTCCGGAGATGTTTCCATTCCCGGGAACAAAATCCCATTCGGCGATTACAGCATCAAGACGGAGGCCTTAAAAGACGGCAGCGTCGCCGATATCCGCTGTTATGAGTCTTTCCGGAAACAGCCGTTCCGTCCCGAAATGATCAGAATCAACCGCCTGACCGGCTGTCTGGCGAACGCGGAAAAGCAGCTGCTCCCGATGCTGTACTATCCGGGTCCAAACAACCGCTACGCGTACGATCCCGACCGTGACGCCGGCATGGACCGCCTGTTCGACGGGGCTCTGAGAGCCGGGTTCAGCGGCGTAAAGACCACGTTTTCGCTGCGTGATCCGGCAAAAGAACAGCAATGGCTGCGGATCGCGGCAAAACGCGGCTCCTTCTTTCTCGCGGACCTCGAACCGCTGTATCCTCCCGGTTTTTACGGCAAACTGTCGGAAGACATGACCGGCG
Source organism: Lentisphaeria bacterium (assembly GCA_017450705.1). Classification (GTDB taxonomy): domain Bacteria; phylum Verrucomicrobiota; class Lentisphaeria; order Victivallales; family Victivallaceae; genus UBA1784. The sequence continues at coordinate 21,804 of JAFSTC010000063.1, forward strand.
CGGAGACCGAAAAGATCCTGATCGAATATACCGGAAAAATGCTCAAACACTGCTTCGGGAAACCGGGAATCCTCTCTTACGCGCCGTACCACGAGCCGGGATATTACCGCAAGGGGAAAGGCATCGTCGACTCTTACCGGGCGGCGAAGATCCTGCCGGAACTGCGAAAGGAAGATCCTTACCGCCCGCTCACCGGCTTCTGGGCTCCGCCGCATTGGGATTCCAACGGCGAACCCTTCGGGTCGGTCGACGGCGTGGATTATTTCATCGTGGATGTTTATTCCCGCAACCTGAAAAAACATTGTGACGAATTATTCCGCATCAGCCGTGCCTCCCGCATCGTCCGGCGTCCTGTCGGTCAGATCTTCAATATCGACAATCAGGGCTCGGATGAGCGTGAGTGTCCGACTCCGGCGGAGTACAAAGCGGAAGTATATGCGGCTCTGGCCGCCGGATACCGGATATTTTTCCCCTATATCGGCATTGCTCCTGTTCGGGAAACATGGCAGGAAATGATCCGGATCAACCGCCAACTGCCCGTTATTGCGGAACTCATATGCGGCGACAATTGCCGGGAACTGGCTTCGGTCAACGACGAACATATCTGTTACGCCGTCTACCGGCGCGGCGGCGAATTGATCGTGATCGCCGCCAGCAAGGAAAATACCGAAAAAAGCCGTTTGCACCTGAATGTGGAGAAATTGGCCGGCATCGGCAATGCCCGGGGGCGAGAGCGCTTCACCTCGGAGAAAGTCCGTGTGCGGGACGGATTTTTCGACTGCGTCCTGCCTCCGGCCGGGAGCGGCATCTGGGTATTTCGGTGTCGGAAATGAAACGGATTTTTCCGCGGCGCCACCGCCGAGGTCCTTCCGGGGCGGACCGCAGGGCACGCCCCTCAAAATCATCAGTTCCGCCGGTTTTGCAATGGCCCGCGAATCATTCGCCGCCGCTTTCGGCAGCTGCGTTCTACCAGTTTCTCAACAGATCCGCTGTCCTGCCGAGAACCGCCGCGGCGGATGACTCTCCCGAGAAATCGGTTGTTTCCAAGTCAACGTAGAGTTCCCTGCCGCGGGCATCGACCGTGTTCCAGAAACCTTCAAGATCCCAATCGCCTTCGCCGATCACCGCATTGACGAAGTATTTTCCACACCGTTTCAAATCGGAGTTTTCCGTCGGCTTATCGTAAATCTTCCAATCTTTCAAATGGAACTGCACCACATATTTTTTCAAAACGGCATAGGAATTTACCGCGGGCTCGGCAGTTTCCATGTTTCCCGGATCCAGCGTGCACATAAGTCCCGGCACCGCACGCAGGACCTCGAGGATTTCCTCCGCCGTGGTGATCGGGCTGTTGCGCAGACCGGTGCTCTCGGCCGTCAAGGTGATTCCGGCCGACTGGGCCAACGGCTGCGTCCGCGCATAAAATTCGATCCACGCTTTGCGGTCGTCCTCCATGGAGATCTGCTCTCGCCGCGGAAACGGCGGCAGCATCATGACCGGCGCGCCCAAATCACAAGCGAATTCGAGGCTTCTCCTGAAATCGTCCAGCGCATTCGGGTCACGGGTCGGAAACGTCGAATCCAATACCGTATGGGAGACGATCTTAAGTCCGCTGTCTTCGGATAATTTCCGCAATTGTTTCGCCGGAGCATACCGACGGCTGCAAACCCAGTCGATCGCCGCCATGCCGCATTCCACGGCGGTCCGAACGATTTTTTCCGGTCCGGCATCCCGCATCACGCAGGACATCATGCAAAGTTTCATGATCGCCGCCGCGCCTTCGCTTCCGGCAGCGGATGACCGGTCTCTTCGGCGATCCGCGTACAGCACAGGATCGTGCCGCGGGCGTCCTCTCCGGAACAGATCTCCGACCTGTCGCCGGTCCTCACCGCCCGGATGAAATCTTCGATCTCCGTGAAATACGGGTCGTCCGGCCGGAAATCATGTTCCGTGACGCCGCCCGGCCCGTACTCAGTGACCTTTCCCGCCTCGGAACTCACCAACGTACCATTTTCGAAATATGCGGCAAAACTCCGCCCGAAGGGATACCCCGGGGGAGTCACGAACCCGCCCTCGACGGAAACGGCGGCGTCGCCGAAACGCAGGACCGACGAGATCATCTCGAACTGCGATCCGCCGAGCCCCCGCACGGACTCGATCCCGTCGGGCTCCCCGAGACAGGACCGGGCGAAGTCGATGTCGTGGGAGACCAGGTCGAAGAGCGCCCCGCCGGAGGCGCGGAGGAACTCGGGATCGTTCCAGCTGCCCCAGTTCGGGATCCCCGTGATCCGCGACATTTTGAGATAGGTCAGGTGCCCCGGACGTCCGGAGGAGATGGTCTCTTTCAGGAAACGGTATTCCTTCATCCGGCGGACGACGTAGCCCACGGCGAGCAGTTTGTTTGCCTCTTCTGCCGCACGGATCATGCGGCCGCACTCCGGCAGACTCACGGCGAAGGGTTTCTCCACAAAAACGTGCAGTCCCGCGCCGAAGCACCGGAGGACGGCGCCGCAATGCAGTTTCGTCGGCAGGGCAATGACCGCCGCGTCCGCGTCGCCCGACCGGAGCGCCTCGTCCAGGCTGCGGAAATGCCGGATAGCGCCCAGCGCCTCCTGAGAAACCCGCTCCGTCGCGCGGTTGCCCGTGATCGTCCTCAGGCGCTCCAGGGGATCGGCGGGATCGACGATGCCGGTCAATGCCGCATCGGGCATTTTCAGCAGGCTGGCGGCATGGGTCTGCCCCATGAACCCGAAGCCCAGAACGATCACTCTTGTTTTCACCGATCCACTCCGTTTGTTCCGGAAAGAATATACATGGCCGCCCACCTGTTTTCAAATTTCGGCAATATCAATATATTTGCAAAAAATTTCATTTTTTCATGCCCCGAATTCGGACAGATGTTTCACTTGATTTGAATATTCCGAGTCTCGCGGTATATTAATGCCGGTTGCCGGGAGAATGACGATGAAAACAGCAATTTCCCTCGTGCGGAGAATCCACGCGGAACGTCCTTTTTACGATGAGGAGACGCTCCTCTCCTGTTCCGGAGCGGACGATCACAGCATGCCTCTGGATATCTTCTGCTTCGGCCACTCGCTTTTCAGGCGGGGAGCCGAGATCCATATCGTGCGGCATGACTGGATCGTCCAGTTCCAGCTCTCGGGGCGGACGCAGATCCTCACCCGGGACGAAAAGATCCTCATGGAGCCGGGGGATCTTCTGATCTCTCCGCCGGGCGTGCCCTACACCTACAACGTCCCGCAGGCGAACGACATGACGAAATACTACATGATCTTCCGCTCGAGTCCGCTGCTGGAGATCCTGCTGGGGCGGGAGATCCGTCAGAACGGCATGAAGATCCGATTTCAGGAGCCGGACTCCGTCCGGACTTTGCTGGAGGAGATCGGCACTCTGTTCGAGAAACAGGAATTCGCCTTCAGGGAACGGCTCAGCATCAAACTTTACGACCTGGTCTGCCGGATCCGGAGCGCCGTCCGCATGACCGGCCCCGAGGACGGCTTTTTCAAAAAGCTGAACAAGTCCGTCAACGATCTGATGAACCGGCAGATAACGCTGGAAAAACTCTCCGAAAGTTTCGGCGTCGGCAAAGTCACATTGATCCGGGAATTCAAAAAACACACCGGGATGCCGCCCGTGGCCTACATGATCCGGATCCGGCACGAGTACGCCCGGCAGCTGCTCCAGATGAGCGACATGACCGTTTCCGAGATCGCCGCGTGCTGCGGCTACTCATCGGCCTCCTTTTTCATCAGCGATTTCAGGAAGCATCAGGGACTCACCCCCGGACAGTTCCGCGCCCGCAGCACCGGGGAAGCCCCGCCGCCGCCCGAAGAGGCATGACACCTTTTGACGCGGCTCGGGAGCCGTATCAGGGCAAACACGGCACACAGGGTCGACAGCGGAACTTTCGGTTTGCCATGGAAGCTTTTTCGAATCGAAGCCGCGCGGAGGATGATCTCCGGGAGCGGAAAACCGCTTGCATTCCGGAAAAGTGACGTTATCTTATGGAGGACCGCGGTCCGGACTGACCGCATCGGAAAGAGACTCAACGGGAGAAACCGCCATGCCGGAAAACGATCTTTATCTTCACGCTTCATACGGGGAAAAACTCCTTTACTGCGACAGCACAGAGGCCGTCGAAAACGCCGCCGTCACCGCTTCTTCGGGGGAGAGGATCCCCCTCACGCTCCTGAAAAGGGAGATGCTTGAGGACGGCCGGATCCGCTGCACCTTCGACGCGGCAAACCTCGCCTTCTGGTCGCCGGACGCCCCCGTCCTTTACGCCTTTTCCGCCGAGGGCTTTTCCCCCGAGACCTTCGGGCTCTGCGAGATCGGGACGATCGGCGGCAAAGCCGTCACCGTCAACGGGAAGCCCTTCCTTTTCCGCGGCTGCATCCGGGGCATCACGGCCCACGACCACCCGAACCTTTCGGGGGAAAGCGACTACGCGAGTTTCCGCAAATACATCTCGCAGGCGAAAAAATACGGCTTCAACCTCGTGCGCTTCCACAGCACCGTCCCGTCGGAGGATTTCGTCCGGGCCGCCGACGAGCTGGGGTTCTTCATCCACATGGAGATCGGTTTCGCCTACGAGTACGACGAACAGGGGAACAAAAAAAACCTCGCCCTCGACAACGCCGACTGGCGCAAAACGATCCTCCGCTTCCGGAACCGCCCCTCCGTCGCGATCTTCTGCATCGGCAACGAGATGCACAACGCGGGACACCAGATCCTCGTGGAGAAGCTCTACCGCGAAGGCAAGTCCCTGGCCCCGGCGAAACTCGTCCTCGACAACTCCGGCTGGGGGGAGTTCGACCGCGCCTCCGCAGACATTTTCTCCCAGCACATCGCCTACTACTTCCCCTACAAACGCCACCGGGACATGTTTCTTTCGGACGACTGCTGGCACCTCAACGGTTCGGCCAAAGACACGCCCATGACGGAAGAAAACGGTCCGGTGAAGATCCGCCGTCACGCCAACCCGGCAAAGCCCGTTCTGGCCCACGAGGCGCTGCACTACATTGAGATCCCCGATTACGAGGCGCTCAACGCCAAGTTCGATGCGTTTTCAAAAAGGGTCGGGCCGGAATATCTGGCAAAACACGGCATCGCAAAGCCCCGCTATATGGAGGGATTTTCGGAGCTCGTCAAAACCAAGGGCATCGCGGCAAAACTGCCCGATTACCGGGCCGCGTCGGAACATTTCAAAAAGTTCGCCCTCAAAACTTACCTCGAACGGCTCCGCCTCTCCGGGCTCTGCGGTTTCGAGATGCTCCAGTTTTCCGACTGCTTCAAGTACGAGAACAAAAACGGCATCGTCGACTGTTTCGACGACGACAAGTACATCGATCCGGCGTGGATGCGCCAATTCAACGACGACGCCGTCCTGCTGACCGATCTGCCCGAAGAGTGCTTTGCGGGGGACGAAAAAATAAGAGTTCCCCTCTTCCTCTCCAACTTCACCCGCGCCGAAAACGTGTTCGGGACCTTGACCGTCACCGTCGAAACGCCCTCGGGGTCTGCCGAACTCTACAGACGGGACAACATTTTCGCCGTCTCCGGCGTGCAGAAGCTCATCGACATCGAATTTGCGCTGCCCGCGCCGGACGCGCCGGAGGAGGATATCCTCCGCGCCGAGTTCTCCGCGCCCGGGATCGTCTGCCGCAACGGCTGGAAGATCTGGCGCTATCCCGCCCGAAACACCCTGCAGGCAAAATTCGACCTCCGTCTGGAGGACCGCACGTTCGCAGACTGGATCCGGAGGAACACCGCCCCCGGCGCGGCGTCCTGCGGCGTCGTTCTGCGGGACCGGCTCGGAGAAGAGCTTTTTTCCGATCTGGAAGCGGGCAAAACCGTCATCCTCTTCTACCACCGGGACAACCCCGGGCAGGAGCCCTTCTACTGGCCCGGGGCGCTGGAGCGCTTCAAGCCCTGCATCTGGGACCGGGGCAGCAACCTGGGCGGGATCATCCGGGAGGAAACGCTCCGCCGCGCCCTCGGCTGCGGCAAGTTCTTCGACGCCCCCCTGTACGACCTGATCGAAGGAGCCTACAAACTGGATCTCGACCATTTCCCGGGCAAAATGACCGAATTGATCTCCGGCGTGGACAAACCCGTCCGGGACCGCATGAAGGGGCTGATCCACGGCGTCCGGGACTTCATCCCCGACGACACATTGCGGAACTTCTGCCACTGCGGCGTCATCGACGCGGGCAAAGGCAAACTCGTCGTCTGCACCTTCAATACGGCTTCCTGCGGAAAGCCCGCGGCGGCGGGCTTCTTTGCCGCGCTGCTGGACAACGCGGCGGACTTCCGGGCGGAGAGCGCCGTCGGCGTCGCGGCGCTGAAAGACTATCTATCTCACGCGCCTGTGGTCAGAGAAGACGTGATGAACCACTTCTGGGAGCTGGACGACAAGCCCGTGGAGGACACCCTCTTCTGGGAGGAGACCGGCATCGACCTGAGCAAGCTCAAGTAGGCCCTATCGGCTCTGCTTTTCCCTGTTGTCGATGGCTTCGAAGGCCTTCTTGTCGGCCAGCGAGACGTGGCCCTCCACGCGGCCGTCGTCCAGCACATCCACCTCCTTGCGGTTTTTGAGATCGCGGAAGAGCCGGCGCATGTCGCGGACGCCGCCGATGGTGAACCAGACCGTCGTGAACACCGCCACGGTGCCCGGAATGACCATGTGGGTGTAGAGGAAGTAATTCCCCCACCACCAGGTCGAGAAAGGCACCACGGCGTTGACGATCAGCACCAGCACGAAGGCGAGGAAGAACCGGTAGATGATGGAGTAGACGAAGAGGAACCAGGCCAGGAATTTATCCACGCCGGTGTACTCGGGCGTGATGCCGACCATCTTGGCGATGATGCCGCGTAAACTCCAGTCGGTCTTGATCTTGCGCTCGCCGTCGATGGCGTAGGCGCCCCGGTGGAGCATCCGGTCCAGATTGAACTTCTCATGCCCGATGTTGGTGAGGATCGACACGAAGCAGTAGAGGAAGAGCGTGACCAGCATGGTCATGAGGTAAAACTCGTAGCTGTTGATGGGGCACTTGACGGGGTTCATCTCCCACACCACGTAGGGATTGAGGGGCCGGGAGACCGCCGTGAGGAAGTCGCCCACCGCCGGGACCAGTCCCCGGGCGTCCAGCCAGGGGTAGACCAGAGAGGCCCACTGGCGCTGGAGGAAGATGCTCCCCAGCCCGAATCCCATGCCGGTGAGGAGCGAGGTCCACGCGCCCCAGATGTTGCCGAAGCGGCTGTAGAGCCCGAGGATTATCACAGGGCCGCAGCCTCCCAGCCACATCATGGTCATCAATGTTACGAAGAGCTGGATATAGTCCAGCTGGGCCATGTAGAACGATCCGAAAAAGAAGACCACGCCGATGCCGACGGCGACCAGACGGATCATCGTGATGTGCTGCCGGGGCGTCAGGGGATTTTTGCACAGGGGCAGAACGACGTCCTGCGCGATGGTCCCGGCGGCGCTGTAGATCCGGCTGTCGTCGGTGGAGACCATGGCCATGATCATCAGCAGACAGAACATGCCGATGAGACCGTGGGGCAGCACGTGGCGCATGGAGACGGCGATCATCATCTGGTGGTACAGCGTACGGAACTGCTGGAAGAGGGCGTTGCCGCCGCCGCCCGAAACCTTTTTCAGTTCGCCGTGGGCGGCTTCGAGATAGGGGGTGTCCAGATTTTTCTTCTCCGAAAGCGGCTTGTCGCGGCCGATGGTATGGTCGTGCTCGGGGATCCGGGAAACGGCCTCCTCGATCCCCTTGCGGGTCCGTTCGTCGGGGGCGATCTGCCGCGCCACGTGGGTGCACAGCTCCGTCCGGATGACCTTGGCATCGGCGGCGTAGTGCCTGTGAGTGAGCACGGTCAAAATGGAGACGGCGACGAGGGTGTAGAAGATCGAGTTGAGCGCGCCCCGCCAGCCGCCGAGGAGCCCGGCCATCTTCTGTTCATGGGGCGAACGGGCGCGGCTGTTCCCGGCGGTCGCCCAGCTGCCGCGGTGCAGGATCACGACGCAGATGGTGACGGCGAAGGAGAAGAAGTTGAAGTCCCGCAGTTCCCGCATGTCGTAGGGATTGAGGAAACTCTCCCCCGGGACGCGGTCGGCCATGACGGGAGCGATCTCGCCGTACCACGAGAACTTCACCAGACAGAAGATGATGAAGGTCACGAGCAGCGGATACAGGATGAGGCCCTGCAGCGTGTCGGTGATGACGATCCCCAGATCTCCGCTCACGATGATGATGCTGATGGCCATGACGAGGCTCACGAGGATGAAGAAGCCGAAAGTGTAGACCTGGATGCCGAAGACGCTGAAATACTCCGGCAGATCGAAGAAGTAGATGAAAAAGCGCGCCGCCACCGCGGGCATGATCATGTTGGCGAGGATCTCAGAAACGCTGCGCAGAGCGGCGGCGAAGATGCGGAATTTGCGGCTGTACCGCAGTTCGAGGAACTGGCCGATGCTGATGGCCTTGGTCTCCCGGAAGCGGTAGTTGAAGAACCCGGTCAGCCCCAGAGCCACCGAGATGGGCACGACAAGATTCTGCCAGAAGCCGAGAGCGTACCCCGTTTTGTAGTGCATTTCCACATAGGCCACGATCCCGATGATGGAGAGGCCGCTGGCCACATCCGCGACCGTCATGACGTACCGTCCGCAGAGACGGCCCGTGGCGAGGAAATCCACCACGCCCCGGATGTACCGGCGGCAGTAGAACGCCATACCGTAGATGAAAAGCAGCGGAACGAAGACGATCAGGTAGTCATACCAGGCCATCATAATGTGTTTTCCCCTTTTTTCCCGCGGGAACGCGCCTTCTGCGAGATCCTCTTCCGCGGAACGCGCCCGCCCGGCGGGCCGTTTTTGTACGACAATAAGACAATTCAAACCCGGCTTTTAATTTAGCACCTGTCGGGGAAAAAAGCAAACGGCCTCGCCGAAAACCGCCGGGATCCGACAGCCTTTCTCACGAACGGGGGGCGAGGGAGGGGGCGCGGCGGCGGCGGCAGAAGCGGATGAAACCGTCGATGAAGGCGTGTTTGCCGGAAGGGGTATAGACGAAGTCGACGGGACGCGCGAGGGGGCCCTCGGAAAAGACGCCCCGGAGGAGGACGCCGGCCTTGAGTTCGTTTTCCACGGCGAGGGAGGAGAGGATGGCGATCCCGGCGCCGGACTGGGCCAGCTGCTTGACGGCATCGAGGGATCCGGCAGCGGTCAGCTGACCGTCGGCGGGTTCCGGCAGACGGCGGCGGCGGAGATAGTGGAGAAAGGCGCGGCAGCTTCCGGAGTTGAGTCCGACAAAGATGAAGCGGCTCCCCCGCCGGAGGTGCTCTTTGACCGAAAGGTCTCTCTCCCGGATCAGTCCCGGAGCGAAAACCGGGATCAGTTCGTCGGTGCAGTAGGGTTCGCAGAGAAAGTGTTTCCGGTCGTAGACGTCGTCGGTCAGGACGAGATCCAGTTCCCCCGCGTCGAGCCGGGCCAGCAGATCGGCCGCGCCGCCGATCTCGAGATCCAGCGCGCACTCGGGATTTTCCCGGCGGTAAGCGGCGATCATGCCGATGAGGAGAAAGCTCCCGGCGGTGACGGTCCCGCCGAGGGTGTAGGAGCTCCGGCCCTTCGCCGCGTCGCGGAGTTTCCGCAGTATGCCGGACTCCATGGAGAAGAGCTTTTCGCACTCCTCCTTCAAGACCTCGCCCTCGGGCGTGAGCTCGACGCTCCGCCCGGTGCGCAGAAAGAGCATGGTCCCGAGTTCCCGTTCGAGCCGGGCCAGCTGCCGGGTCACGTTGGGCTGGGACATGCCCAGGATCTCCGCGGCCTCGGTGAAATTCAGCACCGCCGCCGCGGTCCGGAAGATCCGCAGATTTCTTTCGATCACGAAAACACCTCCCTGTCGCGAAGATAATATACAACGATAACTTTTGGTTATCAATCAATTTTCATCGATTATTTCCAATTTTCGATTTCCCGGGTATATTCTGCTTGAGAACGGGAGGTTCGAAAATGAGGATACATCCATCGATCGAAGACGCATACCGGGTACTGGAGGGGGAGACCCTCGGCCGCGAAGAACTGCTGACGCTGGCCCGGGAGATCCACGGAGAGGATCTGCTTGACCTGATCTCTCTGGCCAACAAGGTGCGGAAAAAGTTCGCCCCGGCGTGGAGCCGCTGCTCCATCATCAACGCCAAGTCGGGCAAGTGCGGAGAAAACTGCCGCTTCTGCGCCCAGAGCGGACACCACGATTCGAAGATCGAGACCTATCCCCTGCTGGGACCGGAAAAGGTCCTCGCGGCGGCCCGGGAGGTGTACGCTCAGGGCGTGCACACTTTCGGTTACGTGACCAGCGGCCGGGGGTGGCAGAAACCCGACGGGGATTTCCTCAACATCCTCGACACCATGGATCTCCTCCACCGGGAGCTGCCGGACATGTATCTTTGCGTCTCGCTGGGGATCCTCTCGGAGGAATGCGTGAAGCTTCTGGCGGAACACCACGTGAAACGGTACAACATGAATCTCCAGACCGCGCCGGGGAAGTACGAAAAACTCATTTCGACGACCCACACCGTCGCGGAAAAGCTCGAAACCATCCGCCTGATGAAAAAGTACGGCATCGCCAACTGCACCGGGGGGATCTTCGGACTGGGCGAAACGTGGGAGGACCGCGTCGATCTGGCGCTGGCCGTCCGGGAGCTGGATGTGGAGGGGTCTCCCCTCAATGTCCTGCTCCCCATCCCCGGGACGCCGCTGGAAGGGGAAAAGCTCCTCTCCCCGGCGGACGCGGCCAAGGCCTTTTCCCTCTTCCGGCTGGCCAATCCCCGCAAAATGCTGAAGTTCTGTGCGGGGCGCGAAACGGTGATGAGCGATTTTCAGGGGCTTCTCATGCTCTCGGGCCTCAGCGCGCTGATGACGGGAGGCTATCTCACCACCCGGGGACGGGAGATCGCTGCCGACGCTCGTCTGCTCCGGCAGCTGGAGGACTTCTGATGGAACTCCTGGAGAGAATGCCGCAAGTCCTCGCGCAGCTGCGGGAAACGGGGTGCTGCCGCGCGCTCCGGGAGACGCGCCCGGACCGGGACGGCGTCAACCTCTCGGGCAACGATTATCTGGGCATCACAGCCTGCGCCGCCCTGCGGGAAGAATTTTTTCAGGGATACCGGGAAAACTTCGGTTCGGAGGAGCTGGCCCTCTCCAGCGCCTCGAGCCGTCTGCTCACGGGGAACACCCCCGCGTACACCCGGCTGGAGGAGAAGCTCTCGTCCCTCTACGGCGGCCGGGCGGCCCTCGTCTTCAACAGCGGCTACCACGCCAACATCGGCATCCTCCCCGCCCTGTCGGGCAAGGGGGATCTGATCCTCGCGGACAAGCTGGATCACGCCAGCATCATCGACGGTCTGCGGCTCTGCGAGGCCGATTTCCTCCGCTACCGCCATCTGGACTGCGGCCACCTGGAAAGTCTGCTGGAAAGCCGGAGGGAGAAATACCGGAACGTCTTCATCGTCACGGAAAGCGTATTTTCCATGGACGGCGACGAAACCGATCTGCGGCGCCTGGCCGAACTGAAAAGAAAGTTCGACTGTTTTCTCATCGTCGACGAGGCCCACGGCGTGGGCGTCCGGGGCCCCCGGGGACGGGGACTGGCCGCCGAGTGCGGCGTCGAAGAAAGCGTCGACGTGCTGATCGGGACCTTCGGCAAGGCGCTGGGCTCCACCGGAGCCTACGCGGTCATGGCGCCGGAGACCCGGGAGTTCCTCATCAACAGGATGCGCCCCTTCATCTTCACCACCGCATTGCCCCCAGTCATCCTCAACTGGAGCGCCTTCGTTCTGGAAAAAGTCCCCGGCATGACGGACCGGCGGGAAAAACTCCGCCGCATGGGGATCCGCCTGCGGGAGAGATTGTCGGCCATCGATCAGAAGCGGACGATCCCCGGCGTCTCCCAGATCGTGCCGTGGATCGCGGGGAGCGACATTCAGGCACTGGAACTGGCCGCGAAACTGCAAAAAAAGGGCTTCCTCGTCTTCGCCATCCGGCCGCCCACGGTGCCCCAAGGAACAGCCCGGCTCAGGTTCTCCCTCTCCGCCGCCCTGGAGGAACCGGTCATCGAGGAGCTGGCGGACGCGCTGTGAGATACGATCTTCTGCACACGGAACACGCCCCGCGGCTCGTCCTCTTTTTCAACGGCTGGGGCATGGATTCGGAACGCCTCGCGAAATGGGATCTCCGCGGCTGCGACGTGCTGGCGGTCTCGGATTATTCCCGCTTCGGCCCCCTGCCCGAGATGTGCCGCGCCTACGCAGCGTGCGCCGTCGTCGCGTGGAGTCTGGGCGTGTGGTGCGCCGCCGCTTCCGGCGTCTGCGCTGCCCTGCCGCCGGGCCCCCGGATCGCCGTCAACGGCACGCTGGCCCCCGTGAGCGCAACGGACGGCATCCCGCCGGAGGTCTTCGACGGGACGCTCCGCAACTGGCTCCTCCCGGGCGTCCGGGAGAAATTTTTCCGCCGCATCTCGGGGAACAGCGCCGTTTTCTCCCGGCGCACGGCCGAGTCCCAAAAAGAGGAACTGGCCGCGCTGAAAGAACGGATCGCGGGAACCGGCACGCCGCAAAATCCTTTCCGCACCGTCTTCGTCGGGCGGCGTGACCGCATATTTCCCCCGGCGGCGCAACGGACGTTCTGGGAGGGTGTTCCCGGAGTCCGGATCATCGAACGGGACTGGCTCCACGACCCCTTCGGGGACCCCGCCGCCCGGGAGGAGGTGAGGCGCCATGCGCTCCTGTGACGCCCGTTTCTCGCGCCATCTGGCGACCTACGACGCCAACGCTTTCGTCCAGCGGATGCTCGCGGCCAAGCTGGTTTCCCTCCTCGCCGCCCGCACATGGCGACGCCGTTTCGGCCGCGTCCTCGACCTGGGGTGCGGAACGGGTCTGCTGACAAGGCGTTTTCTGCGGGATTTCTCCTGCGGGGAGATCTTCCTTTACGACCTTGTTCCCGCGTGCGGCAAGTTCGTCTCGGATATTCCGGGAAGCCGCTTTTTCACCGCCGACCTCAACACCCCGGGGCTCTTCCCGCCCGCGGACGCCATTCTCTCCGGCGCCTGCTGTCAATGGCTGGAAGAGCCCCGGGTCCTTTTCCGCGCCGCGGCACAGGCCCTGCCGCCGGGGGGCTTTTTCGCCGGTTCCGCGTTCGCCGCGGGAAATCTGGAGGAGCTGGCCCAGTGCGGCGGCACCCCCCTCGTCTGCCCTGCCGCCGGAACGTGGCGCGCCGCGCTCGAGGAATGCGGCTTCGTGCCGGAGGACTTCACGTGTTCCTGCATGACGCTGCACTTTTCCTCCCCCGCCGCAGCTCTGCGGCACCTCAAAACGACCGGCGTGCTGACTCCGGCGCTCAAAAACTGCGCCGAGGTCCGGCATTTTCTCGACAGATACGAAAAACTCCGCCGCCCGGAGCGCGGGATCCCCCTCACCTACCGCCCCGTTCTCTGGGTCGCTCGGAAAGCGTGAGGTTTCCGGGGGAAGGGAAAAACTTTCTTTTCGGTCGAAAAGGAGTTTCCCCTTCCCCCGGGCCCCTTTCAAGAAAAGCGGGTGTATTTTGAAAACGCCGCATCTCCTTGCGGAGAACGGGCAAAGCGTGAAAGGAATTTTTTTCATGGATGACGTCGTTTTCGTAAGCGGTATCGACACGGGAACGGGCAAGACCGTGGCGGCGGGCATGATGGCCCGTTTTCTGACGGAAAGAAACCTGCGGACCGCCACCGTCAAACTGGTTCAGACCGGATGCCGCGACCGTTCCGAGGACGTGGAACTGCACCGGAAACTCATGGGCACGGGTCCTCTGCCGGAGGACTCATGCGGTCTCACCGCCCCCCAGATCTTCGCCTTCCCCGGCTCCCCCCGTCTGGCCGCCGCACTGGAGAGGAAGCGCGTCGATATCGACAGGATCTCCTCCGCCGTAACACAGGTCTCGCGCCTTTACGACGTGACGATCGTCGAGGGAGCGGGGGGACTGGCCGTGCCCCTGACGCGGGATCTGCTGACGGTGGATCTCGCCGCGGAACGGAAATGGCCCGTCGTGCTGGTCGTGTCGGGGAAACTGGGCAGTCTCAATCACGCACTGCTCTCTCTGGAGGCGCTGGCCCGCCGCGGCATGGCCCTGCGGGGGATCGTGTACGACTACGCGCCGGACGTCGACCCCGTCATCGACCGGGACACGCCGGAAGTGCTGACGGAATATCTGGGGCGGTACGGTTTTCCCCAAGTCCTCGTCCGGCTGGGGAAAGTCGATTTTGCCCGGCCCGGCGCGACGGTCTGCGATTTTGCGCCGCTCTTTCCTGAGGTGTCGAAATGAGGCTCGACACCGACCGTCGCCACATCTGGCACCCCTACGCTTCGGCGGTGACGCCGCCGCCCGTGATCCCGGCGGACCGGACAAGCGGGAACTGCGTTTACACCGAGGACGGGCGCCCCCTCGTCGACGGCATCTCCTCATGGTGGTGCGCCTCCTTCGGCCACCGGCCGGAACCGGTGGTCCGGGCCATCCACAAACAGGCCGAGAGGATGCCCCACGTGATGTTCGCCGGGATCACCCACGGTCCCGCCGCCGCCCTGGCCGACCGGCTGAAAAAACTCCTGCCGGAGGAGATGGAGCACTTCTTCTACGCCGATTCCGGCTCCATCGCGGTGGAGTGCGCGCTCAAAATGGCGATCCAGTACCAGCGGTCCTGCGGGCGGCCCCGGCGGACGAAGACCGCCGCACTCCGGGGCGGGTATCACGGGGACACTGTCGGCGCCATGTCGGTCAGCGATCCCGGCGGCATGCACGCCGTGTTCGGCGGCCTCCTGCCCGAACAGTATTTCGCCGACCGGCCGAAATGCCCCTTCGGCGGCGCGTGGAAAGACGAAGACTTCTCCTCCATGGCGCAGCTTCTGGAGACCCGTCAGGAGGAGATCGCCTCCGTCATCGTCGAACCGGTCTTTCAGGCCGCCAACGCCATGTGGTTCTATCACCCGGAATATCTGAGAAAACTCAGAGCGGCCTGCGACAGGTACGACATCGTGCTGATCTTCGACGAGATCGCCACCGGCTTCGGCCGGACGGGGAAGCCCTTTGCCCTGAACCACGCGGGGGTGGCGCCGGACATCATGTGCATCGGCAAAGCGCTGACGGCGGGGTGCATCTCCCTCGGCTGCACGGCGGCCAAACAAAAGATCGCTTCCGGAGCGGGGGTCTTTCTCCACGGACCGACCTTCATGGCCAATCCCCTGGCCTGCGCCGCGGCCAGTGCCGCGCTGGACCTTTTCTGCAGTTTCGACTGGTGCGGACAGGTGTCGGCCATCGAAAAACAGCTCAAACGGGAACTGGAGAGCTTCCGGAACCATCCCCTCGTCCGGGACGTCCGCGTGCTGGGCGCGGCGGGGGTGCTGGAAACGGAAAAGATCCCTCCGCCCGAAACGGTGCGGCGGATCGTGCTCAAAACGGGGGTCTGGCTGCGGCCCTTCGCCCGGTTCGTCTACACCATGCCGCCCTTCACCGTGACGCCGGAAGAATTGACGCGCATCACGAACGCCATGGGCGAACTCCTTTCCGCCGCGGGAAAAGCCTGACGGGGAGTCAGAGCGTTTTCCGCAGATACGCGGCAACGGTCTCTTCCGGGAGCTGTTCCAGGGGAGGCAAAGACGCATCCACGCCGGTCCGGCGGCACAGGGCGTCGAAACGCGCAAGAGAGGCTTCGCCGAACTTTTCGAGGGAACGGCGCACGGCGGGAAAACTCTTTTCCTCCATCTTCCCCGACTTCGAAAAGAACTTGTCCGCAAGGCAGATGAGGCTTTCCTCGTCCGTCTCCGGCAGGAGATCCCGGCAGGGGAGCGGCAGATGCTGTTTTACAATGTCCTCTTCGGTCAGTCCGCTGCCGGTGTGCCGCTCGCAGATGCGGGCAAAGACCTCGAGGTCCATCCCCTTCTCCGCGCCGTAAGCGCGCAGCATCTCCGCCCCGGCGGTCCCGTGGGAAATGTAGGGCAGCTCCCCGAAGCAGAGGATCCCCGGGGCGTGACAGCGGATGATCCCGATGTCGTGCAGAAGCGCCCCCGCGGAAACGGTCTCCCGGCCGCAGGGAAGTTTCGAGCGCTCCATGATCTGAAAGGCCTTCTCCCGCACCTGCAGGGAGTGCTTGAGAAGGAGCCGGCACAGCTCCGGCTCCCCGCGGTAGAACGCGCCTATGATTTTTTCCGGCTCCATGACGTCACTTGCCGGGGTTGTAGTAGTCTTCGTGTTCGGGGACGAAGGAAGGCAGGATCGGCAGCATCCCCAGCGCCATGGCGACGATCAGGGCCGAGATGAGAAAAACCGACTGATAGACGCTGACCGTGTGCCCGCAAAAAGTCCACCGGGGCGCCAGAAGCACGCCCCCCAGCAGGACGGAACTGCCCGCGCGCCCGATGGCCGCTCCCAGATTGGCGTAGGTGCTGCAGAAGGCGATGGCCATGGTCTTGTTCCCGGGCCGGGCCAGCGCCAGATACTCCACGGAGTTGTTGCACATCAGCCAGCTGCCCGCGACGGCGTCGCAGAAGATGATGATGCCGATGTACACGGCGAAACCCGGCATGTCCTTGTCCAGCCAGAAGAGCAGCAGGGCCAGCACCAGATACCCGAGATGCACGACGAGCTCCAGATATTTGAGCTTCACCCGCCGGGTCACCAGACCGTACAGAAAGTAGCCGACGATGCATCCGGCGACGCCCACGGAGGAGAGGAGCTGGACCTTGCCCGGCTCCATCTGGACGTATTTGCGCAGATAGATCAGCGTCAGCGGCAGGAGCGCCGTACAGCCCAGGACGAGGATGCACTGGTAGACCGAAAATCCCGTCAGCGGGGAATTGCGGATCGAAGTGTACAGCGACTGGCGGAACTTGTACGTCCCGGTCTTCATCTCGGGGTCCTCGGGGAGGCGCTTGATGCAGTACCAGCGGATCAGCAGGCAACCCGCCGCCACGGCGACGATCGCCTGAAGCAGCCAGATCGACACATAGCGCTCCAGCACCAGTCCGATCAAAAAGAGGAAGGCGCCGTTGAAGATCATGTAGCAGGTTCGCATGGTCGAAAAGAACTTGCCCCGCTCGTCGGCACGGAGGAAATTGTCCAGCAGGGGATACCAGGCGCTGCCGTAAAGGGAGCGCTGGGAGCAGTAGACGCAGATGCCGATGAGGGCCAGAGACACGGCGAAGCGCCCGAAAAACGGCGCGACCGCGACGAGCATGAACCCGCCGAACCCCGTCCAGCAGGCCACTTTGACCGAGAATTTGAGACCGATCTTATCGGCGATATAGGCGTTGGGGAGCATCAGAAAGAGCCCCAGCACGCCGGAGAGACTGGAGGAAAACATCGTCACCGTCGGCGACGCGTGGAGCATGGTGAAGAGCAATATGAGGATGGCGCTCCGGTCGAGCATCACCTCCGAAACGCATCCGGCGACGGCCGACACCGTCGCATAGATCCTGCCGCGCCGCCGGACATCGTCCGGCAATGTATCCGCATAGGACATTTTTTCGAATCACCTTTCCTTTTTCACCAGTTTGAAACTCTGCACTTCGAAATCGTTTTCCGCCCGGAAACGGAGCCGTCCTTCGCGGACGGCATACCCGATCCCCGAGAGGGAAGAGACCACTTCGAATCCCCGGGGGACGCCGACCGTGATCTCCCCGCCCCGGCAGCAGACCGCGGTGAGCATGCCGTTTTCGGCCAGCACGACCACGTCATTGCTGTCGCTCAACACCTCCCCCCCCTGACGGCGGGCCAGGATGCGGAAGAACTCGGGGGAAAACGCCCCCGGCGCGCCGTTCATGTACTCGACGAGGCCGTTCACCCGCCGCTCGACCAGTCCGGGACGGCGATCGTTGGCGTAGACGGCGGCGATTTTGTCCCCCGGCGCCGGAACGATGCGGGCGGGCTTTTCGTAGAAGGCGACGAAGCTTCCGCCGAGGCCGGGAACGGTGTAACTCTCGCCCAGCACGGCGTCCTTTCCGATCCCCGTGACGGCCGGATCGGCGGAGAGGAGAGCCGAGAGCGCCCCCTTCTCCGGCACGGCAAGTTCATACCCCGCGAAAACCGTCGAAGCGGCGGCGACCCGGGGCCGCCAGGCCCCCCAGACGATCACGGAGCCGCTTTTCGCCGCCTTTTCCCGGAGTCTCGAAATCTCCTCCTTGCCGAACTCCGGCAGGAGCGGGAAATAAACGATCTTCGGCAGCTCGAGCCTTTCGTCGAAGATATCCGCAACGGAATAGACCTGGAAGGGAACGCCCGAATGCTCCAGCACGTGGCGCGCGGCATACTTCGTCAGGCGGTCGAGGTGGTCCGCCGCCCGGTAGGAACACCCGGCCAGCTGCTGATAGTCGAAGAAGACGCCGACCCCGGGCGTCACGGTGACGTCGGCCAGCGCCCGGTCGTGCTCTGCCCGGACCCGTCCGAAAAAGTCCGTCGTCTCCCGTCGGCTGTAATAGCACTCGCCGATGTCGAAGAGGTGGTACATGCCCCCCTCACGCTGGACGATGTTGGAGACGGCCTGCCGCACGATGTTTTCGAAAGTGGGCCGGTCGAAGACGTAGTTGCCGATGGGCGTCATGATGCCGGGGACCCGCATGTCCACTTCGCCGATGTAAAGTTTGTCGTGGAGCAGGAAGGAGCCTGCCGGAGTCTCCCGCTTGATGTCGATGAGGAAGTCCGTGTCCTTCGACCGCATCATGAGGTCGAAGTGGAAGTTGCCCGAAGTCCCGGGCGGGTAGTAGCACCCCGTCATGAGGCGGCCCCGGGAGGCCTTTTTGATGGCTTTGAAGACCGCCAGACGCAGTTCGGCCATCTTGTATGAGGTGAAGAGGATGTAATCCCTCCCCCGCTGCGACGGCTGGGAACCGCTGTTGTCGTTGCCCCGCTCGCGGCTGCCGGGGATGCCGGGGTTTTCGAAAGTGGCGGCGGGGTCTCCCCAGGCCTTGCGCAGCAGGGAAACGTCGTTTTTGTAGATCCGTTCGAGGTATTCTTTCCACGCCTTCTTCGCAGCGGGGGAGTGGTCCTCGCCCCGGGTGACGTCCCGGTCCGGCGGGAAGAACTGCCCGTCCGAACCGCCGACCACATGGATGCCGCAGACGATCTTCCCCTCCGGGGCCCGTTCGAGGAACGCCGCCACATCCGCCGCGGCGCGGGCGGAGGTCTCGCGGAAGGCATCGCTGTAATAGGAGGGACAGGGCCCGAATTCCTCGTTGGGACGCTTTTCATGCTGTTTCGCCGCCTCGTCCCCGTAGTAGAGGACTTTGCCCGTGGTGAGCGCGTAACCGACCTGACCCTTGGCATTCATGAAGAGGGAATCGGGGTGGTCCTTTTCCCACCCGTCGTAAGTGCCGAGGCACAGAATGAGGATCACCCGCGCCTCGGGGTCGATGGCGTGGATGACCCGCAATTCTTCGGCGAGTTTGGAAAAATCGTACTTGCCCGGACCTTTCCACAGGCCCGCCACGCCCTCCTTGTGCAGGGGAGAGGATTCCCCCAGCATGGCGAAAAAGTAGTTGAGATGGATCCCCGCATCGCGGAAGGCTCCGTAGCGCGTCCAGTAAGGATAGTGGGGGCCCCGGCGGTAGATGGCGGGCGAAACGGCCCTGCCGTCCAGCTGCAGCTCCATGCGCCCCGCCCGACGGACGAGCCGGTACCGGACGGGCTTCATGGCGCCGAGAGAAGATGCGACCTTTCGGGGATCGTAGGAACGGTTTTCGGGCGATCTGGGCGGACGCCCGTCCCGGACGATCTTCGTGTTTTTGATCTCGATCTCATCCAGCAGCCAGGTCTGGGGATTGCCGTAGAACTCGATGTTGAAAGCGTATTCCGTCCCCTTCTTTCCGGCGACGGAGAAATCGAAGCGGTCGGGCCGGTCCGCCGGTTTCGTCTGGGTCCAGGGATCCTGAAAACGGTCGCCCGACATGGTCAAAACCGGGCGCTGGAGCTCGTTGTTGAGCCGCATGCGGAACATGCTGCCGTACCGGCTTTTCAAAATTTTGTACCGGCCCGAGACGCGGATGTGCTCCCCGGGCGCGGCGACGGCGGCCTTTTTGGTCGACCACAGGACGGCCCGACCGCCGCCGGAAAAGGTGACAAGCACACGCCCGTTCCCGGCGGGCTTCACTTCGAGGCCGGAACCGGCGACCCGCCACGGGATCCCGGCGCACTGCGCCCCCAGACACGCGGCCAGACAGACCGCGAACAGCACTCTTTTCATGCGCCCCTCCCCTGAAAAGATCCCGGTTCCTTCCTATGAAAAAACACCCGTCCTCACACGAAGCAAAGACGGGTATTTCCGAAGCACTTTCGCGAGATCAGTCGTCGGCGTGACCGGCGGAACCGAGGACCTCGATGTTCTTGCGCTTGTAGAGCTCTCTGAGCATGTCGCGGGCGGGGCCGAGGTAGAGCCGGGGATCGAAGACCTCGGGCTTCTCGGTCAGGACCTTGCGGACGCCCGCGGTCATGGCCAGACGGCCGTCGGAGTCGATGTTGATCTTGCACACCGCGGACTTGGCGGCTTCGCGGAGCTGATCCTCACCGATGCCGATGGCGTCCTTGAGGCGGCCGCCGTTGTCGTTGATGATCTTGACCAGATCCTGCGGCACGCTGGAGGAGCCGTGGAGCACGATGGGGAATCCGGGGATGCGTTTCTCGATCTCGCGGAGGATGTCGAGGCGGATGCGGGGATTCTCGCCCGGCTTGAACTTGTAAGCGCCGTGGCTGGTGCCGATGGCAATGGCCAGAGAGTCCACGCCGGTGCGCTTGACGAATTCCTCGACCTCTTCGGGCCGGGTGTAGGTGTGCTTTTCGGCCTTGACTTCGTCCTCGATGCCGGCGAGAACGCCCAGCTCGCCCTCGACGGTGACGTCGTACTGGTGGGCGTACTCGACGACCCGGCGGGTCTGCTCGCAGTTCTCATCGAAGCTCAGCGCGGAGCCGTCGATCATGACCGAGCTGAAGCCGTACTCGATGCAGCTCTTGCACGTGTCGAAATCCGGACCGTGGTCCAGGTGCAGGACGATGGGGATGCCCTTGCCGGAGGTCAGTTCCTTGGCATATTCGACCGCGCCCTGAGCCATGTAGCGCAGGAGGGTCTGATTGGCGTACTTGCGGGCGCCCTTGGAGATCTGGAGGATCACGGGGGAGTTGGTCTCGCAGCAGGCCTGGAGGATCGCCTGGAGCTGCTCCATGTTGTTGAAGTTGTACGCGGGGATCGCGTAGCCGCCGTTGACGGCCTTTTTGAAGAGGTCCCGGGAGTTGACCAGACCGAGGGTTTTGTAACTGACCATTTTCTTTTGTCCATCCTTTCCTATTGTTGGATTAGGGAAAATTTTCCGGTCGTGTCCTAATATACTCCGGCCCGCCCTCTTTTTCAATCCCGTTTCGACGGAAAATATGCGGGAAGGTCAGAGTCCGAGTTTCGCCTTGAGGACGTCTTTGGTCATGTAGCCGATGAGGCTCTTTTCGACCTGTCCGCCGCGGAAGAGGAACAGCGCGGGGATGGTGTTGACGCCGAGGGAAACGGCCAGCTGGGGATAAGCGTCCACGTCGACCTTGCCGACGATGATGCCGTCGTTTTCGGCGGCCAGCGCCTCCAGTTCCGGCCCCAGCTTCTGGCAGGGACCGCACCACTGGGCCCAGAAGTCGATGAGCACGGGCTTCTCGGTCTGCTTCGTGAGTTTCTCGTAGGATTCGGGGGTGAGGTGCAGGACTTCCATGATCACTTTTTCTCCTTGTAATAAAGCCGGCAGTGGCAGAAGCCTTCGAACTCGGGATCGGCGATCTGCCGCCGGAACTCCTCGCAGATGCAGAGGTTTTCGGGCGTCTTCTGAAGGCGGCAGGGGCAGTAGCCCCCCTTCTTCTCGAGCGCCTCCCTGATTTTTTTCACGTACGCCGCATCCGGGTTTTCCCTGACGTTCTCCGGCAGATGGTCCTTGTCCATGGCAGTCGTCCTCCCTGTCTGTTCTCGTCCGCTGGGCAATATAGCCACTTCCGGCCTCTTTTTCAAGTCCCGAAAGCGATTTTTTCCGAAGACGCCTTGCAAATTCCGGACGGCGGGGTTAAATTAGATCCGAAGTGGGTTAATCCACATCGATCCATACGGGGAACGACATGACGGAAACGATATCGGCATATTCGGTGATCGAACCGACGCGCAAGGCCTTTCTGCGGGACCTTTCCTCGGGGCGGTATCAGCCCGGGGAGCGTCTGCCGGGAGAGCGGGAACTGGCGAAGCATTACGGCATCGGCCGCAGTTCCATGGTCAAGGTGCTGCACCGGCTGGAAAAAGAGCGCTACGTGGAGCGAATCCCCGTGTACGGCACATTCATCCGGCAGGACGTCTCCTCCCGGGTCGAACCGGTCCATCTGGTGGTGGTGAGCAGCGACCGTCCTCTGGCGGGCGCCGCTACGACTCCTTTCGCTTGGGAGGCCAGTTCGGAAATGCTCCGGGGGATGATCTCCGAGAGCTCCCGGCACAACGGGCTGAGTCTGAGTTGGAAGAGCTTTCCCGACCCCCGGACGGCGCTGGAACTGCGCCGCCAGGCCGAAGAGCTGGAGAGCGCCGACGGCGTGATCTTCAACGGCTGCGGCATGGAACCGGTCAAGGAGGCGGTCCTGCGGATGGGCAAGGCCGCCGTGGTCCTGGGCCCCAAACTCATCTACAAGCGGGAGATCTTTCCCGTGATCGACTACGACCGCTGGGGCATTTTCCCCGGCTACTGTCGGCGGCTGGCGAAAAAATTTCCCGGCCGGTCCGTGATTTTGCTCAGTCACGAGGTCGCTCCCGCCGACGTGGAGGAGTCCAGACGCTTCGACAGTCTCATGGCGGCGGGCTTTGCCGCCATGGGCGTGCCGGTCTCGCGCCTCGCGGTCGACGTGGCGACGGAAGCCGCTTTCGAGGACCAGTGCGCCGCCCTCGCCTCGCGCAAAAAGGAGCTGCATCTGAATGAGGCCCCCCTGCTGCTTGCGATGAACCGGATGCTCCTGCCGCCCCTGTGCACCCTCTTGCGGGCGGAGAAGACAGACGCCGCCGTGGCGGGGCTCGTGGGCGGATGCGCCATCGGTCAGCTCCACGCCGGGATCCCCCGCTGGGAGGAGCCGTTTTTCGACATGGCGGCCTCCGCCGTGGCCATGCTGACGGAGCATCTCCGCCGGGGCGGAAAGCTCGAAGACAAGAAATTTCCCATGGTATACCATGAAAACTGACTGTCCGGAAGGACGCGAAAAAGGAGACGTCATCATGAAAGAAAAACGCCGTTTCACCCTCATCGAGCTCTTGGTCGTGATCGCCATCATCGCCATCCTGGCGGCGATGCTCATGCCCGCGCTGCAGCAGGCCCGGGACCGGGCCAAACTCAACAACTGCATGGCCAACACGAAACAGATCATCGGGGCCTTCGGCTTCTACGTGGACGGCAACGATCTGTGGTGCCCCATCGCTTACTACAACTGGCCCAAGCTCAGCGGCACGTGGGCGCGCAAATTCATGGATGCGAAATACCTGACCCTCAAGGTCCTGCAGTGCCCCGGCGCAACCTTCGAGCCCGGAAAGCCCCACTCCGAGAGCAACACCGGCATCGGTCTCAACTACGGCACCTTCGGCAACACGACGGCAAGCGACTACTTCGTCCGCGAGCCCACCGTGACCTCCTTCGGCCGGAACAGCCGTCTGGTGACCTTCGCCGACGTGCCCACCCAGAGCGCGAAGTATGCCGGCAGCAACGGCCGGACCTTCAGCCGCAGTCAGGGGTTCTTCGAAGAGAATCCCGCGGCCTATCACCCCATGTCGGTCCGCCACGCGGGCAATGCCACATGCGGATTCTTCGACGGACACGCGGCCGTCAAGAGCCGTTCGGAACTGGAACCCATCAAGGGATATCTGTCGCTCTTCAATCCGACCCGGGCGGGGTCTCCCGTCGCGGGACAGCTCTGGAACAGACAGTAGGCTCCCGTTCCGGCGGAGCTCCTCCGGACACGGTCCGATCCCGAAGGCCACAAGGTAAATCAACGAGGTAACGCATGAAACATCTCATCGCATTTCTTCTGCCGGCGGTCCTTTCGCTGTCGGCGGCCATTCCGGAGCCCGTGCTCAAGGCCGACTTCGACGGCAAGACCGACGGCGGAACGGTCAAGGGAAAGGTCTCCTACGCTCCCGGCGTCCGGGGTCTGGCGGCGAAGCTTGCCGACGGGATCGTCACCTTCCCCGCTGCGAAAGGCGTGACGGCCGAGTCCGGGACCGTGACCGTCTGGATCAAACCCGTCAACTGGAAGTGGTCCAAAAAGAACTTCATCACTTTCGTCGGCGCGGGCAAGTCCTATTCCCTCTACAAGTTCCATCTGCCGCTGGGTCTGCTCATGAAGTACGGCCACGGCCCGAAATCCGGAAAAGGCTTCCTCTACGTCAACCGGAAGGCGGAGAAACTCCCCGACGGTCAGTGGCTGGCTCTGGGCGCAACGTGGAGCAGAAAACAGCATCTGCTGGCCCTCTACATCAACGGCGAAAAGGTGAGCAGCCTCAAAATTCCGGCGACCGTCACCGCCGACGATCCCGGCGCGTGGGTCCTCAACGGCATCGCCCACAACCCCTCGGACCGGAGCAACGCCACGCTTTTCGACATGTTCCGCGTCTACGACAGAGCTCTCTCCGACACCGAGATGGAGGAGCTTTACGCCAAAGAGCGTCCTTCCGCCGTCGCCCTTGACCCGGAACTGCTGCAGCCGATCCGCTTCAATCTGCCGCGTCTCGCCGCCGCGCCCAAGATCGACGGCAACGTGGATGAACGGGAGTGGGAGGGCGCAGTGAAGATCGGCGGCTTCTCGGCGAACGCTCCCCCCATGCTGGATACGGCCTATCCCGGCGACGCCTACATGGGATATTTCGGGGACAAACTCTACGTCTGCTGCGTCTTCCAGCTCATGGACCCCACGCGGATCGTCGCGGACAAGACCCGGCGGGACGATCCCGTCGGCTACGACGACTCCGCCGAGTTCGTCGTCCGTCCGGACAATATGGAAAAGGGCTTCTATCAGGGCATCTTCAACAGCCGCTGCGCGATCTTCGACCAGAAGAGCGGCAAGACCGCGTGGAACGGCAAATGGGAGGTCAAGGCCAACGTCTACGAAGGCATGCTCAACATCGAATTCGCCATTCCGGCAAGCGAACTTAAGTCCTCCATCCGGGACGGCGCGGTGTGGCGCATGAATCTGGCCCGCAACCGCATCGTCGAACGGGCGGTGGTCTTCAGCACCATCTCGCCCTTCCTGCCCGGAGAATACTTCTCCCTGACGGGCAAAGCCCGCTTCGTCGACGCCGGTCTCTTCGGCCGCCTCACGCTGGACTATCACCAGCTCTTCAACCGCAGACTCGAGCTGAAATATCAGGTCGTCAACCGCTCGGAGAAAGCCGCCGAAGTCGATTTCTGCGCGGAACTCATCGCCCCCGACGGCAAAACGCTGAAGAAGGAAAAGCTCGCCGCGCGGATCCCCGCCCGGGGATCCCACGTCTTCTCCTGGAGCGACCCCCTGCAGGGCGTCGCGGGCGCGCTGCTGCGCCTCACCGCGGCCGAGTCCGGGGCAAAGGAGCCCTTCTACTCGCAGGATCTGCCGCTGATCTTCAAGGACGAGTTCCGCATCACCGATGAAACGGACCTCAAAAACAACACGCTCACCGTCTCCGTGGACTGCACCAGCCACCGGCAGACCGTCAACGCCGCGGAGGTCGCGGGGACCCTCGCCGGACGCACGGTCGAATTCACGGGCCTGCCCCAGGCGAAGGGCGTCTTCGATCTCGCCGGTCTGGCGCCCGGAGACTACACGATCGAACTGGTCTTCCGCGACAAAACGGGCAAAGAACTGCTGCGCCACAAGCGGCCCTACGGCCACATCGGCCAGCCCGAGTGGCTCAAAAAGCATCCGGGAACGAACATGGGCGTCGTCTGGCCCTACACCCCGCTCAAGCTCGAGAACAACGTCTTCGAGGTCTGGGGCAGAAGCCACAAGTTCGGGAAAAACCTGCTGCCGGACGCCATCGTGACGCAAAGAAAAGAGCTCTTTTCCGCCCCGCCCCGGCTGCTGGCCGTTGTCGACGGGAAGAAGCATACCGTCGACAACTTCAAGTTCACCGTGAAGGAACGCAAACCTGACCGGGCGGTGATGGCCTTCACGGGCTCCGCGGGGAAGGTCAAGTTCGAAGGCACCGCCGTCATGGAGTTCGACGGCCTCATCTGGTATGAATTCGACATGACGGGCCCCGCGGGGACGAAGATCGACGATCTGCGTCTTGTCATCCCCCTGGCCCCCGGCATCGCCGAGTTCTACAACGCCCACTACTTCGCCCGGGAACGCAGCGGCGGCCGCTTGACGACGCCCCTCGCCCTCAAGCGTTATCCCTCCCTCTGGGCGGGCAACTGCGACGTGGGCTTCTCCTTCATGCTGGAGTCCTACAAGTCCTGGCGGAATGCCGACGTGAACAAGGTGTTCGAATTCACGGCCGACGGCAAAGGCGTGGACTGGACGGTCAGGATGATCGACCGTCCCGTGAAGCTCGAACGGGTGTTCCATTACGGTTTCGGCATCGAAGCCAACCCGGTGAAGCCCGTTCCCGCGTGGCGGCGCAACTGGCGCATCGGCCCCCACAAGCCCCAGAACATCATGCACCCCTGGGCCTTCGACCGCAAGAACACAAAAAAATATCCGGGCTGGGGCGGCTTCTACACCCCCGTCTTCAAGAGCATGGACGTCTTCCGCGGACTGGTTAAGCAGTTCAAGGCCAAAGGCGTGGATTTCTCCGTCTACCTCAACCCGGGACTGGTCAGCACCGACAGCACGGAATACAAAATTTTCCACAAGGAGTGGACCAATCCCTACAACTGCTACCCCATGTGTCCCAACTCGACCTTCACGGATTTCATCGTCTGGTGCATCGACGGCCTGCTCAAAAACGGTCTCAAGGCCGTCTACGTGGACAGTCTGGGATCGGTCAACTGTTACAATCCCCGGCACGGCTGCGGCTACATCGACGAGGAGACAGGCGAGACCGGTCTCACCTGGCCCATCCGGGGCATGCGCAACTACATGAAGCGCCTCTACTCGCTCATGCACCCCTATGACGGCCGCAATCAGCGGGAGTATTTCCTCTGGGCCCACACCTCCGCCCGGAACTGCGCCGCCATCAACGCCTTCGCCGACTCCACCTGCGGCGGCGAGGAGCAGGAGCAGCGGGCCGCCGTCAATCCCAACTATCTGGAGCTCTACCCGCTGGACGAGTTCCAGGCCTACTACAACCACACGCTGGCCGGCGTGGGCATGATGAACTCCAATCTGGGGCGAATCGGCGACAAGTCCGTCCGGCTCAACCACGCCTACAACGATCAGGTGTTCCTGCTGCTCCTGATCCACGACGTGCAGACGTGGCCGCTGTACCTGGACTTCCCCTACGCCAACCGCTTCTTCGCCATGCTGGACAAGTGGGGCTACGGCGACGAGACGCTCAAATTTTACGGCTTCCGCACGCAGAAGATGATCGTTTCCCCCGACGCGGACATCCACGTCAGCGTCTACACCCTGCCCGACAGGGCGCTGGCCGTCGTCGGCAACTGGCAGAACAAGGCGAGAAAAGTCAGCGTGAAGATCGACAAAAAGGCGCTGGGGCTGGGAGATGACCTCTCCTTCACCGATCTGCGCAGCGGCAAACAGGTGGATCCCGACGCCATCGAGCTCCCCGGATACAATTTCATCCTGATGGATATCAGAAAAAAATAATTTTTTTCGAAAGGAGAAAAAATGAAACGACTCACCGCGCTTCTGGCGCTGGCCGCCTTCTCTCTGGCGGCGGCGGTCCCGGAACCTCTGCTCAAAGCCGACTTCGAGGGCGACACGGGCAGCGGCAAACTCAAGGGCAAGGCCCAGTACGTTCAGGGCGTCCAGGGCAAGGCCGTCCGTCTGGCCGACGCGCAAATCACCTTCCCCATGCTCGAAAAGCTCAGTCCCGCCGAGGGAAGCGCCACCATCTGGGTGAAGCCGGTCAACTGGTCGTGGAAAAAGAAGGAATTCGTCTTCTTCCTCACGACGAAAGGGATCCTGCTCTACAAATACCACCTCCCCCTCGGGCTTCTGGCCAACTACGGCCTCTCCGGGAAATTCGGCGTGGGCCGCACCTACGCCAACATGGACTGGAGCAAATTCCCCGAAAACACCTGGATGGCCCTGGGCATGACGTGGAGCAAAAAAAAGCATCTGCTGGCCCTCTACGCCAACGGGAAGAAACTGGCCAGTTCGAAACTGGCGGACACCATGGTCCCGCCCGCCCTCGAGACCTGGGTCGTCAACGCCGTGCCCTTCCATCCCCGGGACCGCAAGAACACCACCGACTTCGACACGCTGCGCATCTATGACCGGGCGCTGTCGGAAGACGAGATGATGGAGCTTTATCAGAAGGAGACGCCGAAATCGATCCAGTTCGACCTGGGGCAGCTGCGGAAAACGCGCTTCCATCTGCCGGAGCTGCGCAGCGCGCCCAAGATCGACGGCGAATTCGACGAGCGGGAGTGGAGCGACGCGGCCAAGCTGGGCGGCTTCCTCTCCTCCAAGGGGCTTGACATCGCTTTCACGGGCGACGTCTACGCGGGATTCCACGGGAACAAACTCTATCTCTGCTACATCTTCCAGCTGCCGGGAGCCACCAAGCTCACCGCGGAATGCACCAAGCGCGACTCCGCCGTGTACGGCGACGACGCCGCCGAGGTGATCCTGCATCCCGACAACATGGGCCCCGGCGAGTTCTATCAGGGCATCTTCAACAGCCGCAACACGATCTTCGACCAGAAGAACGGCAAGAAGGACTGGAACGGCGCGTGGGAGGTCAAGTCCGGCATGTACGAGGGCTACCTCAACATCGAAGTCGCCATCCCCCTCTCGGAGCTGGGCTCGGTTTTCAAAGACGGCATGGAGTGGGGCTTCAACTTCGCCCGGGACCGCATCGCCAGCCGGGAGATCATCTTCAGCTGCGTCTCGCCCTATCCCGGTTCCCGGCTCTTCACCGATCCGGGGACGATGAAATTCGTCTCCAAGGGCCTTTCCGGCCGCCTGATGCTCGACTATCACAAGCTCTTCAACCGCAGTCTCGACGCGGTCTTCCGGGTCAGCAACCGCAGTTCTGCCGAAAAGGAGGTGGAGCTGCTGGTCGAGCTGGCCACCCCCGATCTGGCCGTGCTGGAGAGCAAAAAGCTCACGGCGAAGATCCCCGCCAACGGGGCTTTCGATTTCAAGTACGCCAATCCGCTGGCGGGCATCCGCGGCGCGGTCCTGCGGCTCACCGCGACCGAAAAGGGCGCCGAAAAGCCCTTCCATATCCAGGACATCCCGCTGGCTTTCAAGGATGAGTTCCGGCTCTCGGACAAAACGGATCTCAAAAAGAATCAGGTCTCCGTGGAAGTGGACTGCTCCAGCCACCGGCTGACCGTCGACGCCGCGGAGGTCACGGGGACCCTCGGCGGACGGCAGGTCAAATTCACCGGACGGCCTCTGGCGAAGGGCACTTTCGATTTAACCGGCCTCAAACCCGGGGACTACCCCATCGAGCTGGTGTTCCGCGACAAGTCCGGCAAGGAGCTTCTGCGCTACAGGCACCCCTACACCCACATCGGCCAGCCCGACTGGCTGACGACCCATTACGGGGAAAACGCGGGCGTGCTGTGGCCCTACACCCCGATCAAGTTCGAGAACAACGTCTTCGAGGTCTGGGGACGCACCCATAAGTTCGGCAAGGGTCTGCTGCCCGAGTCCGTCGTCTCCCAGGGACGCGCCCTCTTTGCCGCGCCCCCCGAGCTGCGCCTGACCGCCGACGGGAAGAAATACGTCGTCAGCAACTTCAAGTTCAAGACCCGGAGCGTCAAGCCCGAGCTGGTCGTGCTGGACTTCACCGCCGAGGCGGGCAAAGTCAAGTTCGAAGGCTCCGTCTCCATGGAGTTCGACGGCTTCATCTGGTACGACGTCAAAATGACGGGAAGCAGCAATATCACGATCGACGATCTGCGTCTGGTGATCCCCCTGGCCCCCGGCATCGCCGAGTTCTACAACGCCCATTACTTCGGCCGTGAGAAGGAGGCGGGCAAGATGAAGCTGCCGCTGGTCCTCAAGCGCTTCCCGACCGTCTGGGCGGGCAATCTGGACGTGGGCTTCACCTTCATGCTGGAGTCCTACAAGTCCTGGCGTCACAAGGACGTGAACAGCGTCTTCGAGTTCGCCGGGACAGGAAAGGGTGTCGAGTGGACGGTCAAAATGATCGACCGCCCGGTGAAGCTGGACCGGGTCTACAATTACGGTTTCGCCGTGGAGGCCAACCCGGCCAAGCCCAATCCGCCCTGGTTCCGTTCGTGGCGTCTGGGCTCGATGCGTCCCCACAACATCATGCATCCCTGGGGCTTCGACCGGGTGAACACGAAAAAGTATTCCGGCGCGGGCGGTTTCTACACCCCCGTCTTCAAGAGCATCGAGGTCTTCCGCGGACTGCTCAAGCAGTACAAGGACAAGGGCGTGGACTTCTCGGTCTACCTCAACCCCTTCCTCTGCAGTCCCGAAAGCACCGAGTGGAAAGTCTTCAACAAGGAGTGGAACAACCCCTACAACTGCTATCCGGAGTGTCCCAACTCCAGCTTCACCGACTACATCATGGGCTGCATCGACCTCCTGATGAAGAACGGTCTCAAGGTGATCTACGTGGACAGCCTCGGCGCGGTCAACTGCGCCAATCCGCTCCACGGCTGCGGCTACACCGACGAGGAGACGGGAGAAACGGTCCTCACCTGGCCGATCCGGGGCATGCGCAACTACATGAAGCGGCTCTACGCCATGCTGCACCCCTATGACGGACGCAACCAGAGAGAGTATTTCATGTGGGCCCACACCTCCGCGAGGAACTCCGTGGCGCTCAACGCCTTCCTCGACTGCTTCAACTGCGGCGAGGAGCT
Source organism: Lentisphaeria bacterium (assembly GCA_017450705.1). Classification (GTDB taxonomy): domain Bacteria; phylum Verrucomicrobiota; class Lentisphaeria; order Victivallales; family Victivallaceae; genus UBA1784. Next base: position 52,839 of record JAFSTC010000063.1, read on the forward strand.
GGAGAACAAGGTCGTCACCGAGCCCAACTACGTCAGGCTCTACCCGCTGGACGAGTATCAGGTGTTCTATCTGGACACCCTGGCGGGCGTTCCCATGGCGGGGGCCAATCTGGGCCGCATCGGTCCCAAAAAGGACCGCTACCACAAGCCCTACAACGACCAGTTCGTCATGCTGGTGCTGCTCCACGACTCCCAGATCTGGAACGGCTGGCTGGACGAGCCCTACGTCTCCACCTTCTACCACAAGCTGGACAAGTGGGGCTACAAGGACGAAAGCCTCAAGTTCCACAGCTACCGCCGGCAGAAGCTCATCGTGTCGCCCGATGCGGACATCCACGTGAGCGTCTACACCCTGCCCGACAGGGCGCTGGCCGTCATCGGCAACTGGCAGAACACCCCGAGAAAAGTCAGCGTCAAAATCGACAAAAAGGCGCTGGGACTGGGGAACGATCTCACCTTCACCGATCTGCGCAGCGGCAAAGCCGTGGATCCCGCGGCCATCGAACTGCCCGGATACAACTTCATCCTCATGGACATAAGGAAAAAGTAATGCGCATCATCACGTGCAACATACGGGCCTCGACCATGGGACTGGACTTCGGTCCGCGCAAGTGGAGGAACCGCAAAGACTACTGTCTCGACACGATCCTCGGCCGGTCGCCCGACGTCATCTGCGTTCAGGAGTGCCAGCGGGAACAGTTCACGGACTTCTGCGCCCGCCTGGGCGCGGAATGGGGTTCCTTCGGCATGCGTCTTGCGCCCGACGGCGGGCCCGAGAACACGATTTTCTACCGCCGGGCCTTCGCCCGGGCGGCAGACGCCGGCGGCTACTGGCTCTCGCAGACGCCTCACATCCCCGGCAGCAAGTCGTGGAACAGCGAGTGCGTCCGTCTGGCCAATTACGTCGTCCTCGAAACGGCGGAGGGACTGCTCCGGGTGGTCAACACCCACACCGACCACGCTTCGCAGCGGGCCCGGGAGGAGCAGTCGCGCCTGATCAACGAGGACGCCGCCGTCTGGGAGAAATTCATGCCCCAGATCCTCACGGGGGATCTCAACTGCGACGTGAACAACCCGGCGATGAAGCTCCTGTTTTCCGCCGGGTGGCGCGACAGCTACGCCGAGGCCACGGGGATCGCCGACGAGCGTTTCACCGCCCACGATTTCCTCGGCGAAGCGTGGAACGGCGACCTCGGCGTCTGCGGCAACGGCAAGATGGACTGGATCCTCGTCCGGGGCCGGGTCAGGACCCTTTCGAGCTCCCTCGTCATGGATCACAAGGACGATCTCTACCCCAGCGACCACTACTTCGTCACGGCTGAGCTGGCGCCGGAACAGAGCAAATAGCCGAGTCAAAACAAATCGCTTTTTTGGCAAAGCTCTGTTCCCCGCGCGGGTAGGGGAACGACACCTGTCCGTGGGAGCCGGGGAGGCGCTTGCGCCGCCCTCCCCTGACCCCTCCCGGCGCCCCGTGGCACGGGGAGGCGGATGGACCGGCACCACGCGGGCTTCGGGCTGGAAATGCGTGTTGCAAAATAAGTGCGCGGTCTTCCCGTTTTTCTACGGAAAGACCGCGCACATATTTTGCAACGGTTTGCCGGAAGGACGGCGCTGCCAAAAGCAGCGCCGATGGATTTTTGATGGATCGCAAAAAAGACAGACGGGGTAATTTGAGGATGCTGCCCGCAGTGGCAACACCCGAAAATGCCCCCCGGCCGGACTTTTGCGAGACACGAAAAGACGTGACGGGACTTTTGGCAGTGCCGTCCGGAAGGGAAAGACAATCGTGTCGTACCTCAACGATTTTCTTTCCCCCTTCACCCCCTATCTTCCCTGTTACTCATGCAATGCCCGTACGGAGACAATCGTTCCATCGTGTTTTTATTCGGATTGTGTTTGTCAAGTTCTGCAAAATAAAAAGTCAGATATTTTAGTTACTCTCTCCGATTGCCGGGGCGGCTCGACGGGGTTACTCACAGTCGGCGCCCCGCCTCCGACGAGTTGGAGGACCCATT
>JAFSTC010000064.1 GCA_017450705.1 Lentisphaeria bacterium
CCTTCACCCTCATCGAACTGCTGGTGGTCATCGCCATCATCGCCATTCTCGCCTCCATGCTCCTGCCCGCATTACAGCAGGCGCGGGACCGGGCCGCGGGGACCAAGTGCCTCAACAACATGAAGGCCCTGGGGGGCGCCGTCTCCTTCTACATCCAAGATCAGAACGGCTGGTTCCCGGGGTACTGGAACGGCGGCTCCGGCAAGCAGACCTGGCGCAACGGTTTTTACAGCACCCGGCTGCGGCCTTCGCCCACGGACAAGGGCGATTACGGCTATCTCTGCTCTTATCTGGGGCTGAACCAGGTCGGACTTCTCTTCAGCTTCTACCAGCCCGCTTCCGGAGCGCCTTCGCTCTGCCGCTACGCCTGTCCGAAACTTCCGGCAAAGCCTCTTGTTTCGGAGACCTACGCGGACCGGCGCTACGGCCTCGGCATGACCACGGACGGCGGTTCCTCCCAGTCCTACCTCTACAAGGGGAAGGTGAAGGCCGTCCGGCTCCGGCGGCCCGCGGGCTACTGTCCCTACGTCGAAGCTGAATTCGCCGACGTCAACACGATTTGGTACAAGGGGGAAAGTTTTGCCGGGAATCCCATGCCCAGGAGCATCGCCTACCGGCACGGCGCGGGCTCCAATCCGGCGGCCACGATGGTTTTCGGGGACTTCCACTGCGAAATGCGCAACAAGTATTCCATTCCCGCCCAGTGGAGCGGCGGCGGCAACACCTCTTACGGCGTCTTCTGGAACCCCTGGCCGGTTCCCGACAAGGAGGACAAGTATTTCTGATTTTCGCCGAAAAATCCCGTTCCCCGCTTGACAAATCTCCGTCGGCGGGGTATTTTTTATACGGTTTCACCAACTCAACCGAAAAAGGAGCAAAAATCGCCATGAAAAGAGTGTTCGCCCTGCTGCCCGCCGCCGTGCTGGCCCTTGTTTCCGGCTGTTCCGTCGCTGTCGATGCGGAATTGTGCGAGGACTCCGTCCCCGCCGCGGGAGCCTCCCGCGCCCGGAACAGCGTTTCCTACGCCCGGCAGTACGCCCCCGCCCGGAAACCGGCGCTCGCCTTTGCGGCACGGAAAGAGGCGGGCGGAAGCAACTTCACCGCACCAGCCGGGCAGAAGATGGCCTTCACCGCCCATCTGCGGCTCAGCGTGAGCGAGGTCCGGCCCGCCATCGAGCAGGCCCGTGAACTGGCCTTGAAAACGGGGGGCTACGTCAAGCGCATGGACGATTCCTCCGTGACGCTGGCCATTCCCATCGCCAAGGCGGAACAGGCTCTTGCCGACCTGAAGAAGATCGGCGTCCTGAACTCTCTGCGCATCGAGGGCGTGGATGTGACCCAGCAGGTCACCGACATCGCCGTCCGGCTGGAAAATCTGGAAAAATCCCGGAAACGGCTGCTGGCCTTGCTGGAAAAGGCGGGCAAGGTCGACGAAATGATCAAGGTCGAGAACGCCATCGCCCGGGTCACCACCGAACTGGAACGACTCCAGGCCCAGCAGAAAAACCTCCAGGGCCGGGTGGATTACGTGACCATGTACGTCACTTTCGCCGCGGCGGTCCGTCAGGTCGTCAGGCGGCCCGTCACCCCCGTGGGCTGGGTCAATGACCTCGGGTCCGAGCTCCTGAACTTCAACCGGAAAGTCGCCTACGGCAAGGATCCCTTCGTATTCGATCTGGAATTGCCCGCGGGGTTCGTCAAGAGCGGCGCTTCGGAAGCCGTTTCCGGTGGCAACTGCATCATCGAACTCCGGAAATATCCCAATGCGGTCACCGCCTCTCACTGGTACGGCGACGACTATGCCAAACTCGATTTCTACATTCCCATCGTCGAGAAGGCCCTGACCGAAAGGTTCCAGACTCGGGTGGCGGTCGAAAAGTGCAAGGTCGACGACGAAGCGGCCGTCGTCTTCACCGTGAAGCCCGTCATCGGCAAGACCGCCTACGTCTACAAGGCCGTCGTGGCGGCGGTGGATTCCGACGTGTTCCTCCTCACCGCCCGGGGCGAGAGCGGGGAATTCGACCGGGTCCTGCCCGAAAAGGTCTGGAAGAAGCTCCTCGAATCGGTGGAATTCTAAATATCGAATGCCCTCCTTCAAAGCGGGTCCCACTTCCTGTGGGGCCCGTTTTTTTCGTGTCTCTTCTTCCGGGTGAGGGGGAGAAACACAAAATTGCCGAAAAGTACATGCTTTTTTCCAAAATTTCCTTGTTTTTCCGTCTTCCGCGGGGTATATTCTATGGCAGGGTACAGCAAATGGGGCAAGACGTGTTCTTGGTCCCGTAAAAATCAAGGAGAGAAAAAATGGAAGTCATCATCCGTCCCACCGCGGCTGAAGCCGAAAAACTCACCGCCCGCATCATCGCCGACGCCATCAACGCCAAGCCCGAATTCAAGCTGGGTCTGGCCACCGGCGCCACCATGGAAAACGTCTACGCCGAACTTTCCCGCATGAACAAGGCGGGCGAAGTGGACTTCTCTCAGGTCCGTTCCTGGAACCTGGACGAGTACGTGGGCCTGGCTCCCGAGCACGACCAGAGCTACCGCTACTACATGAACAAGAACCTCTTCAACAACGTCAACATCGACATCCGCAACACCCATCTGCCCGACGGTCTGGCCGCCGATGAGGAAGCGGAAGCCGCCCGTTACGACGACTCCATCGACGAAGCCGGCGGCATCGATCTGTGGCTTGTGGGCATCGGCTGCTCCGGTCACGTGGGCTTCAACGATCCCGGGACCAGCTTCTCCTCCCGGACCCATGTGGCCTACCTGACCAAGACCACCTATGAGCAGAACAAGATCTACTTCACGCCGCCGGAATCCATGCCCCGCCGGGCCTACACCGCGGGCGTCGGCACCGTTCTCGACGCCAAGCGGATCGTCCAGCTCATCACCGGCAAGCGCAAAGCCGCCATCGCCGCCGCCGCCATCGAAGGACCCATGACCTCCATGATCTCCTCCAGCGCGCTGCAGCTGCATCCCGACACGGTGGTGATCCTCGACGCCGAAGCCGCCGCGAATCTGAAGCTCCGCGACTTCTACGACGAAGTCTTCCAGAACGACCCCAAGTGGGCCGCCTACCGGTAAGGTCCCCGAAAGGAGAGTATTCCCATGGCTGATGTGAAAGTCAACTGCCTCTGCAAGCCGGAGCTGGATCCGGAATTCGTGCCCGCGGCCCTCTGGAACCGGGAATACCGGAAACTGGCCGCCGCCGATCCCGGCGCGCTCAAGATCGCCATCACGCTGGAACGCTCCAACGGAGCCGTTTCCCGCTTCGACACCTGCCTGCTGCCCGAAACGGAAGCCAATGCGGCCCTCAACCTCCGCTACGTGGAGCGTCTGGTCAAGTTCATGCTGTGGAGTTTCGGCGGCTGGCACGTCACCGTCGCCGGAGCCCCCAAGGTCGCAGCCGCGCTGGCGGAACTCTATTCCGCCAAGGGCGAACGCGCCTTCGACTGGCAGGTCATGGGCGAGCGGATCTACGACCGTCCCTTCACCGTGGACTCCTGCCCCTTCGAGAAGGCCATGCCCGAAAAGAAGGTCGCCATGAAACTGGGCGGCCACTTCGAAGGCTGCCGCATCGGCTTCGACCTGGGTGGTTCCGACCGCAAGTGCGCCGCCGTCAAGGACGGGGAAACGCTCCACAGCGAAGAGGTGGTGTGGGATCCCTACTTCCAGAGCGACATCAACTACCACTACGAGGGGATCCTCGACTCCCTGAAGCGGGCCGCCGCCAAGCTGCCCCGGGTGGATGCCATCGGAGGTTCCGCCGCGGGCGTCTATGTGGAAAACCAGCCCCGCATCGCGTCGCTTTTCCGGGGCATCCCGGAAAAGGATTTCGCGACCAAGGTCCGGCCCATCTTCCTTGAGATCGCCAAGGAGTTCCCCGGTGTGCCCTTCGTGGTCCTCAACGACGGCGAAGTCACCGCGCTCGCGGGCGCCATCAGCTTCAAGTGCAACTCCCTCATCGGGCTGGCCATGGGGACCAGCGAAGCGGTGGGCTACGTGACGCCCGAAGGGAATCTGACCGACTACCTCAACGAGCTCGCTTTCGCCCCCATCGACTACCGGACGGTGAACCCGCCCCGTGACGAGTGGTCCGGCGACGCGGGCGTGGGCGCCTCGTACCTTTCCCAGCAGGCGGTGGGCCGTCTGGTCAAGGCCGCGGGATTCGACTTCCCCGCCGACACCAAGCTTCCCGAAGTCCTGAAGCTGGTCCAGAAGGCCATGGCCGAGAAGGACCCGAGAGCGGCGGCCATCTACCGCACCGTGGGGCGTTACCTCGGCTACGCGCTGGCTCACTACGCCGACTTCTACGACCTCAAGAATCTGCTGCTGCTGGGCCGGGTCTCCTCCGGCGACGGCGGCTCCATCATCATCGAAGAGGCGCAGAAGCTGCTGAAGGAGGTCTTCCCCGAGCTGAACATCAAGTTCCATCTGCCCGACGAGACCTTCAAGCGACACGGTCAGGCGGTCATCGCCGCCACGCTGTAAGCGTTTCAGGCAAAAAAGATCCCTCCCTTTGCCGGGGAGGGATTTTTTTATCTTTTCCGAAAAGTCGTCATCGAAAGTGCCGCGACCTCGAAAAATCTGTGGTTCGGGGCCAAAGTCCGTTTTTACCGGTGGACCCTGCTGACCCGCAGGGCGATGCCGAGGGTAGTCTTCTGAAACTCTTTGCCGCGGCGGGGGGGGATTCAGATATGCCCGATGTCTTCCCCTTTTTCTCCGGCGCGGGCAGAATCTTTGGGGATGAGCGCGTCGTCGAAGTGGAGCATCACGTTCTGTTCGGCCTGTCGCTTCTGCACTTCCGCCACATCGACCTTGTCGATGCCGCACTTCGAATCAAGGGCGACGACCGCGGCGTTTCCCGCCGCCTGACCGGAAATGATGGCGGGCGGGATGACCCGGATCACGTCCCAGGCGTACCCTTCGCCCGAGGCGCAGCGCCCGGCGGTAATCAGATTGTCATACCCGGAGCGGATCAGGATCCGGTAGGGCATTTCATAGAGGAAATCCCGGCGCTCGAAGTCGCAGATGGCGCCGATGGAGTCCTCGAAGTGGCGGTAGGTGTCGGATTCACGGAGCGTGTAATCCCCCTCGATGCAGCAGGTGGTCCGCAGCTGGGCCATTCCGGGGAGCGTCACGATCTCCCGGCTTTCGGGATCGTCATCCTTGATGCGCTCGAAGAGCTTTCTCTGATTGATCTCGAGGAAATGGGAAACCTGATCGGTGTTGGTGCCGTCGCAGAGGGGAATATCTGCGGGTTGTCCCTTGCCGTAGAGATTGACGGCATATCCCATGTGCCCGAAGACGGCATCCTCGATGCGACCGCTTTCCACGGCTTTCCGGCAGCTTTCCAGCGAGATGCCCTTGGCGCAGTAGGTGGCAAAATTGCCTTTTTTGAGCGTCGGGACTCCGGCCCGGCGCAGAAGATCGGCGTCGCCCGTGGCGTCGACGATGATGCCGCCGCGGATGAACTCCCGCCCGGATTTTCCCTGGATGATGACCCCGCGGCAGTGCTTTTCCTCCATGACGGGCGCGGAACAGATCACATCGAAAAGCAGATCGACTCCCTCTACGGCAAAAAACTCCGTCAGGGCCAGCGCGAAGATATTGGGCGAGAACCGGGCGGTATATCGGACTTGTGTCGGTTTTTCCGGGGCTCCATTCCGCCACTCCTGGGGGATCTTCGCCCAGCCGTACTTTGTGGAATAACGCAAGAACTCCTCGGCCAGTCCGAAGATGATCTGGGTGCCCCGTCCGTTGCACATCGGCACGAAGAGATTGATGAGCCCGAGCGTGGCCAAACCGCCGAGCATGGTGCTCTTTTCGATGAGCAGCACCTGTTTGCCTGCCCTGCGGGCGGTAAGGGCTGCGGCCAGTCCCGCCACGCCGCCTCCGGCAACGATCACGTCATACGATTTTTCCCGGACTGGGAGTTGTTCCCGAAAAACGATACTTCCCATTTACGAAATATCCTTGCAATTTTCAAAATAACTGTTTGGGATAAGGATGTGATCCGCGGCATTGCCGATATTGATTTCTCCAAGATGCCAGCCGATTTTTTTGCAGACGCGATCCCGGCGTTTGTTCATCTTGCAACGAGCCTGTCGAACTATTGTATCCCATGCATTTTGATATCCTTCCCTTCAGTTCTGCGTATAGATCCAGCCCGACATGGGAGGTTTGGGTTCGACCCGCCAGATGGGCCCGTCGCTCTGATACTTGAATTGACTGCTGGGGAACTCCTCGAAAGGCCGCGATTTGACATGCAGATCGGCGTACCCGAAATTGCCGCCCCCCGCGTGCCGCGGAGGGATCATCCGGGCGAAAGACGCCGCGTCCGCATACCAGCGGCAGCGGTAATCGACGCCGCCCGTCCCCGCGCCGTCTGTGTAGACGATCAGCTGGGAGGGCTGTTTTGCCTTGCTCATCTTGGTCGGAGCCGTTCCGTAGGGATACATGGTGGAGCCGACGAAGAGATTCATGTTGACCGAAAGCGTGAAATAATACTTTCCCTTCGAACCGGGCCTGTTGGTCATGTACCCATTGTCCTCGTAATTCATCTGCTCCTCGGAGACCGTGGGACAGGCCAGATTGTCCCGGTAGACCTTCCCGTCCCCCGATCTGAAGAGGCCCGCGATGATCTGCGTGTTCTGGTGCTTCTTCGGGACGTAGTCCGCCAGCGGACAGCCGATCTCGTTGCGCTTCAGCAGATAAGAGGGATTTTCCTTGAGCTGGGGCGGATACGGGAACAGATCGTCGAAATCGGTGATATACAAAGCCGTGTATTTTCCCAGCTGCCCCAGATTGTTCACGCAGCTGGCCTTCTGCGCCGTCATCCGCGCCTGCTGGAGCGCGGGCATCAGCATCGCTGCCAGAATGGCGATGATGGCGATCACGACCAGCAGCTCTATCAAGGTGAAAAAACGGCCTCCTTCTTTTTTCATGACACAAAACAGATCAGAATGTTCAAAACGATCGTCCATGATCCTCACCGATGTTTTCCGCCGCATGAGCAAATCCTCCTTCTTCTGGAACCCTTTTTTATTTTGACGGCCTCAAAAAAAATGACGAAAATCTTTCCTTTCGACGAAACGGCGCCGCGAGACGGGCGGCGGATCCCGGGGCCGTCAGGGTCAGGGGCGTTTTGAGAAAACCTCTTCTGTCCATATCCGCCTTCCTTCCGCCGACGATGCTTCAGGCATCCTGAGAACTGAAAAACATCTGCAGGGCATGCCGGCGCTTTTCCTCGAATCGGAAACTCTCTTCGATCTCCGAGAGAAACTCTTCCGGCGTGATGTGACAGCACACCAGCTTCTTCAGGCTCCCGGAAAAGCAGGAGCTGACGCTGTCGAACATGTGGCGGTGCGAAAAATCCATGTTCCGGATCTCGTTGAAAAAGATGTCGTCCCTGAAAACGCGGCTGTCCATGGCGGGCGCGGCGGCGCTGACGGCGGCGGGGATGTTGATGCGGGCGGCGGCCAGGGACTGCTGGAACGCGTCGTCGAAGAGAGATTCGCCGATGTCGAAGAGCAGATCGGCGTGCTCCGTGGTGTTCCGGACCCAGAAGGTCTGAGAGGCCGTGTGGCAGAGCCGGAAACCGTTGACCTCCGGCATGGGACAGACGTCGAACCGGCTTCCCAGCCGGTGGAGTTTGCTGCGGAAACCGGTCGTGAACAGCGTCCGGCCCGCGGAAAAATCCTCGTACGTCCCGTAAAAATCGAAAGCCGAGAGCATTTCGACGGCTTTTCTGTAAACGTCCAGCCCCTTTTGCCCTCCGGCCGAAAGATCGTAGATGAACGAGAGCATGAGCGACTCGCCCCGCCCCGAACCGAACCGGACGCCGGCGGGGAGTTTCTTCTGCAGATCCAGCATTTTTTCATAGGTCAACGCGTAGGGCGCGAAATCGGGATCGACCCGGCGCATGAGCTCTTTGTTGTACAGCAGGGCCACCGGGGAGAAAACGAAGGGGATCCCCCACACCACCCCGCCGACGGCGAAAAACTCGAAGACCTGCGGGAAGAGCCGGTTGTCCGCGCGGAGACGGGCCACCCGCTCCCGGGGCCAGGAGAGAAAGTATTCCCCCGGGAAAAAGGACAGCGTCGAGGAGCAGATCGCCGCATCGACCTTTTCGATCTGCGATACGGGCTCGATCTCCACCTGCGGGAATTTCCGGCCGACGTACTCGGTGAACAGCGGGATCATGTCCCCGTCGCTGAAGCGGATCTTGAGAACGACCTTTTCCTGCGGGACGGTGAACGTGCCCCAGCGGGCGACCCGTTTCACGACGCCGCGGTCCCGGAGAATGTTCAAGGCTTTCGCCGCCGTCACGGGAGAGACGCAAAACTGCTTTGCCAGCTCCTGTTCCGCGGGAAGCCTGCCGGAGATCTCGCCCGAGAGGATCCGGCTCCCCAGCGACTCCGCGATCATCTGACTTTTGCTGCCGATCGAGGTATTCATCGTTCTACCACACTTTACGATATGGTATAATATAGCACCGTGGTCCGTCCTTGTCAAATCGCCCCGAAAAAACCGTCGGCCGAGGGGTACTGTGAATACTATGAATACCATGAATACCGCAAAGGCAGCAGCGCTGCCATTACCTTACACCTTCCTGATCTCATCTCTCATCTTTTCGGGCGGATTTCACGGGAGGGGGGAAGAAGGGACTTGAAAAATATTCGTGCACCGTATATATTATAGCAGCTGCAAAGGAGGCGTCTCCGCGCGGTGTGCGTCTTGTTCTGATGCGGGTGTAGCAAAACGGTCATGCTCCAGCTTCCCAAGCTGGCGACGCCGGTTCGACTCCGGTCACCCGCTCCATTTTTTTTATGGCGATGCATGTTTTTCGTCAGGGAGGGCTTCGATGAAGAAATACTTTTTCCCCGCGGCGGCCGCCGTTCTTCTTCTGGCCGGATGTGCGACGGAACGCCTGCCCTCCGAAGACATCGAAGTCCCCGTGGTCTGCGCGGACATCATCAAGGTCCTCAAGGATCCCTCCATCGGCCCCAACAGCCGCCAGAAATACGAGGCGGCAAAAGCCCTGGTGAAGAAAGTGGATCTCACCTTCACCCGTGAAACGAGCACGCTCAACGAGATCTTCTACCACAAGGACGCGCTGATCGACTTCCCCGATCTCCCCGACCGGACGATCACCTTCAACTACCAGTATCGCGACAACTACATCCGCTTCCAGTTCAGGACGTTCCGGAATTTCGTCACGCGGGTCGACATCACGGAGAAATGATGTCGTCCGACAGTGACTTCATGCGCGAAGCGCTCCGGGAGGCGGAGCTGGCCGCTCTGGCGGACGAGGTCCCCGTGGGGGCCGTGGCGGTCAAAGACGGCGTCATCGTTTCCCGGGCCCACAACCTCGTCGAAGCCCGTCACAGCGTCTCGGCCCACGCCGAATTCGAAGTCCTCCGCGCGCTGGAACGCGAGCTGGGCGACTGGCGCATGACCGGATACACCCTCTATGTCACCAAGGAACCCTGCCTCATGTGCACCGGCATGCTGATCAATGCCCGGTTCTCCCGGATCGTCTTCGGCCAGCGCGACCCCGCGGGCGGCGGCTGCGGCGGCGCCGCGGACCTGCCGGGACTTCCCGGCGTGCTGTGGCGTCCCGAGATCACGGGCGGCGTGCTGGAGGAAGCGTGTTCCCAAATCATGAAGTCTTTCTTTTCCCGGGTGCGCGCCCGGGGAAAAAACAAGGGATCGGTACAATGAACGTCGTCATCATCGGGGGCGGCGCCTCGGGACAGGCCGCGGCGAAGCTCTGCGGAAAACTCAACTTTTCCTGCCGGATCGTCGAAGACAAAAAGGATAAAATCCTCCCGCCCGCCGACCTCATCGTCACCAGTCCCGGTGTCTTCCCCGGGCGGTCGGAGCTTTACAGACAGGCCCTCGATTCGGGAACGGAATTCATCGGCGAACTGGAATTCGCCTTCCGTCACTTCGAAAACAGGATCCTCGCCGTCACCGGGACCAACGGCAAGACGACCACCACGGAATTGACGACTTTTCTGCTCAACGCGCTGGACGTCCCCGCCGTTTCCGCCGGCAACATCGGTACGCCCCTCTCGGAACTGTGCCTCGGACCGATGACTCAAACCGCCGTGGTCGAGGTGAGCAATTTCCAGCTGGAACGGGCGCCGACCTTCGCCCCGCTCGCCGCCGCGCTGCTCAATCTGGCCTCGGACCACGAGGACCGCTACATCGGCGGCTTCGAGGAATACTGCGCCGTCAAGCGCCGGATCTTCGATCACGTTTCTCCGGAAAACCGCATCCGGGGCCTCTCCTTCGATTGGCCCGGCCGCCGGGTGACGGTGAATGAGGGAGATCTCCTCATCGACGGGACGCCCGTCCTCGCCCTGTCGGAGACCCTTCTTGCCGCGCCGCACAACACCGAAAATCTCGCGGCGGCGGCGGAGCTGGTTCTCCGCGTCCTGCCCGCCGGGAAACTGACCGACGGCCGCTTCGCGGAGGCCGTGAAAGCCTTCAAACCCGGCCGCCACCGCATCGAGACCGTGGCCGAAAAAAACGGGATCCTCTTCGTCAACGACTCCAAGGCCACCAATCCCGCCGCCGTGCTGGCCGCCGCCGCCGCGGTGGAGCGCCCCCTCGTCATCCTGTTGGGCGGCCTGGACAAGGGCATGGACTTTTCTCCCCTGGCCGCCCTCGCCGACCACCTGAAAACGGCGGTCCTCTACGGGGAAAGCGCCGAAAAGATCGGCGCGGTCCTCGGGGGAAAAGTCCCCTGCTTCTCCTGCGGACGGGATTTCGAAAAGGCTTTCCACGCCGCCGCGGCCGCCGCGCAGCCCGGCGACTGCGTGCTGCTCTCCCCCGCCTGCGCCAGCATGGACATGTTCAAAAACTATCAGGAGCGGGGCGACCGCTTCAGGGAGCTTGCCGAAAACTGGCGGCCTGAAACCCGATAAGGCTCGGTCCCCCCGCGGGCCAACAACGTTTTCCCAAACACCCCGCCTTTTTTGAAAGGGGATGGGGGCTCGGGGTCAGTTTTTGAGGCTCTGGATCGGCGCGGGGATGCGGCCGCCGCGGTGGATGAAGGCAGCGGGACTGCCCGTGCGGACGGGCATGACCGGGGCTTCGCCCAGAAGACCGCCGAAATTGATGGTGTCCCCGACTTTGGCTCCCCATGCGGGGATGAGGCGGGCTGCAGTGGTTTTGAAATTGACGACCCCGATGGCCAGTTCGTCAGCGATGATGCCCGAGATGGCCTCTGCCGGGGTATCGCCGGGGATGGCGATCATGTCCAGTCCCACGGAGCACACGGCGGTCATGGCCTCCAGTTTCTCGATGGAGAGCATCCCCGCCCGGGCGGCGGCGATCATGCCCGCATCCTCCGAAACGGGGATGAAGGCGCCGGAGAGGCCGCCCACCTGCGAGGAGGCCATGACGCCGCCCTTTTTCACGGCGTCGTTGAGCAGGGCCAGCGCGGCGGTGGTGCCGGGGCATCCGCACTGCTCGAGGCCCATTGATTCGAGGATGTACGCCACGGAGTCGCCGATGGCGGGCGTGGGCGCCAGCGACAGATCGACGATGCCGAAGGGCACGTTCAGCTTCCGGCTGGCGGCCATGGCGACCAGCTGGCCCACACGGGTGATTTTGAAGGCGGTCTTTTTGATGAGTTCGGCAAGATCCGCGAGGCTGCACTCACCGGCCCTGCGGATGGCGGAGGCCACGACGCCGGGACCGGAGACGCCCACATTGATGACCGTCTCGGGCTCGCCCATGCCGTGGAACGCGCCCGCCATGAAGGGATTGTCCTCGGGGACGTTGGCGAAGACGACCAGTTTCGCGCACCCCATGGAACCGTTGTCGCGGGAGAGGTAGGCCGTCTCCTTGATGATGCGTCCCATCTGGGAAACGGCGTCCATGTTGATCCCGGCCTTGGTGGAGGCGGCGTTGACCGAGGAGCAGACGCGCTCGGTGGTGGAGAGGGCCTCGGGGATCGACTCGATGAGGGTCCGGCTGCCCCGGCTGAAGCCCTTCTGCACCAGGGCGCTGTAGCCGCCGATGAAGTTGACGCCCAGCTCCCGGGCGGCGCGGTCGAGGGTCCTGGCGATTTTGACGGCGCCGTCGCGGTCGAGATTCCCGGCCAGCAGGGCGACGGGAGTTACGGAGACCCGCTTGTTGATGATGGGGATCCCGTAGTATTTGCTGATCTCCTCCCCCGTGGCCACGAGGTTGCATGCGGAGGTCATGATCTTGTCGTAAATTTTGGTGCACAGCCGGTCGGGATCGTCGCTCTGGCAGTCGTAGAGCGAGATGCCCATGGTGATGGTGCGGATGTCGAGGCACTCCTCGCGGATCATGCCTATGGTTTCGAGAATATCTTCCGTCGCAAGCATTTTTTAAGTCGATCCTCAGTTCGCTTCAGATGTGGTGCATGCTGTTGAAGATGTCTTCGTGCATCGCCTGTATTTGAAGGGAGTTTTTCCGCCCCAGTGCGGCCATGCGGTCGACGAAGTCGGTGAAGGGAACGGTGATCTGCGAGATGTCCGCGATCATGATCATGGTGAAGTAGCCGTTGAGGACGGTCTGCGAGATGTCGCAGATGTTGACGCCGCACTCGGCGCATTCGGCGCTGACTTTCGCGATGATGCCGACGGCATCCTTGCCTATGACGGAAATGACGGATTTCATGGTCGTGCGGAACTCCCTGTCTTCTGTGTTGATCTTCCGATGTGACGCGAGGAAAATATATACCGTAAAAGGTGTCTTTTCAACTTGCCGGAGCTTTCTCGGACGTTTTTTTCGTTCCGCCCTTGACAAATGCCCCAAGTGCGGGCATAGTATGTCGCTTGAAAAAAAAGGAGACCGACCGTGTCCGAAACAGTACTGTACCGCCTCTGGATGATCCCGGGCGCCGCCGCGCTGCTGGCGGCGGGGATCTTCTTTCTGCGCCTCGATGAGGAAAACCTTTCCAAGTTCGAGCCCCTGCCCCGGAACCGTGTCTTCGGCATGATCTCGGGATGGTTCGCCCTCATCTGGTGCATCCCTCACGCGGAGGCCGTGGCGCCGGGATTTCTGCTGCCCTTCCTGTGGCCGCTGGCGCTGATCGTGCCGGTGGTGAGTTTCTTCTGCCTCGACTACATGACGGCGCGGGCCGTCGGGGGACTCCTCATCATTCTGGCCTACGAAGCGCTGCACCGCGCTTTCGATCTGGCGCTGCCGCTGGCGGGCGTCGTGGCGGTGCTGTCATGGCTGCTGGGGGCCTGCGGCATCTGGATCTCGGGCATCCCCTACCATCTGCGGGACGCGATCCGGCTGGCGGCGAGGAAACCCGTCATGCGTTTCCTCTTCGGTCTCTCCCTGATCGTCTGCGGACTGGTCTTCCTCGTCTCGGGGATCTTCGAAATATGAATTTCTCTCTGGTCCGCCACGCCGCCGCGTGCGGCGTCCCCGATCCCGAAAAGTTCGCCGAAAAGTGCCTCCGGCTCCGGGCACTGCTGATCGAGGCCAACGAAAAGGTCAACCTCACCCGCCTCACGGGGGAGGAGGATTTCGCCGTGAAACACGTCGCCGACAGCCTGGAATTGCCCGCCTGTTTTCCCGAATACGCTGCAAAAGAAACCCGGATCGCCGATCTGGGCTGCGGCGCGGGATTCCCGTCGCTGGTCCTCGCCGCGGCGTTTCCCCTCTGGCATGTCACGGCCATCGACTCCACGGGGAAGAAGATCGGCTTCGTCCGGACCGCGGCAGCGGCGCTGGGTTTGGGAAATCTGACCGCCGTCCACGGGCGGGTCAACGAACTCAACCGCAAAGAAGAATTCCAGGGGAAATTCGACATCGTGACGGCCCGGGCGGTGGCCGACTCGGCGACGCTCGTCCGGGACGCCTCCCATTTCCCGGCTCCCGGGGGATGTTTTCTCTTTTACAAGACCCCCGGACAGGCGGAGGAGGAACTGCCCCGCCTCAAAAAGAGTTTCCCCCAGCGGCAATGGCGCGCCACGGCTCCGCGGCTTCTTCCCTGCGGCGCGGGGACGCGCCTTTTCATCGCGGGGACGCCCCGCTGAAACTCCTCAGTCGAATCAAGATCCCGCGGCGGATACGGGATACCCGGAAAAAAGACAAAAAAATGGCGAGAGAGACGGGACTTGAACCCGCAACATCCACCGTGACAGGGTGGCACTCTAACCAATTGAGCTACTCCCCCGCATTTCCTATCGGACTGCGATAAACCAAATATAGCCCTCTCCGGCCGTTATTGCAAGCCCTTTTTCGAAAAAAAATGAAATTTCCCGGTGGAATGCCGCGGACGGGAGCCGAAAATCACTCGGGCAAGCCGTTGACGATGGCGCGCAGGGAACCGGGCATCTGCCGGGCGATGCGGTCGCGCTCGTCGTCCAGAACGCCCGGCAGGCTCAGAAAGGAGATCACGCCAAGAAGGGTCTCCCCCCTTTTCACGGGGAAAGAGAGCGTGTCGAAGGGGTAGACGGCGTTCCGGCCCGGCTGACCGTGGATGAAACAGTAACCCTTTCTTTCGTACTGGGCATACAACTTGCGGAAGGTCTCCTTCGCGTTCTCGGGGACCAGACGGCCGCGGTCCCGGACGGGACTCTCGGAGAGAAAGACGGCGCTCACCGAGGCGATCTCCCGCAAAGGCGAACGGAACCCCGGTTCCGAAAAGCTGAGCAGGCCCGAACGGCACTGAGCCGAGCACACGTTGACGAACTCGTCCCCGTCGCGGACCGAAAATTTGGACGAAAATCCGATCTGATTGGCCAACCGGGTCATCAGCGGCTGGAGATGCCGGTACTTTTCCAGCCGGAAGCGGATCTTCTCCCCCACCCGGACGAGGCCCGGGGCGATCTCGTAGCGGCCTCCCGCGCATTTCTCCAGCCACCCGCGGCGCACCAGCGTCGTGGCGATGCGGTAGCAGCTGGCCTGGGCGATGTCCAGATTCGCCTGCAGTTCGGGCAAAGTCACCGCCGTGCTGCTGGCCCCGATGTATTCCAGCACGTCCAGCGCCTTCTCCAGCATCGGCACCGTATTTTTATTCTCCATCGTCAAAAAAAAGCCTTTTTTCTATTCTCTATTGATAATTTCACGCCCTAATATAATTCTTTTTTCTTTTTTTTCAAATTTCCCGCACTTTTCAACTTGCTTTCAATGAGAATCGAGATATATTATTCTCAAGAGGACTAGTTCTATTCAATACAGAATAAAACGGAGGCGTAAAAAAATGGCATTCTCCGAGCAATTCCTGCTGAAGAGCGAGCTGGCCGTGCGTCTGTACAGGGCCGTCCGTGAGCTGCCGGTGATCGACATGCACGATCATCTGCCTGTGGCGGATCTGGTCCGGGACCGGCGCTACGCCGATCTCACGGAGCTGTGGGTAGCCTCCGATCCCTATAAGCACCGGGCCATGCGGATCTGCGGGATCCCCGAAAAGTTCATCACGGGAAAAGCCTCCCCCTACGAAAAATTTCTGGCCTGGAGCCGATGTCTGCCGGAGCTGGCGGGCAATCCGCTGTACGACTGGAGCCGTCTGGAACTGCTGCGGGTCTTCGGCATCGATGAGCCGCTCAGCCCCGCGACGGCGGAAGGCATCTGGGTCAAAACCTGCGCCCTCCTGAAAGACCCGGCGTATTCCGCCCGGGGGCTCCTCAAACTTTTCCGCGTGGAGTACGCTTTTCCTTGCGTCGGGCTCTCCGACGATCTTGCGGGCTTTTCTCAGGTGCCGGGCCTTGCACCCTCACTCCGGGGGGACGATCTCGCCGGGTTGACCCATCCTGTATTGAAAGAGGCGGGTTCCCTCGCCGACCTGCGGACGAAACTTGCGGCGCGGCTGAACGAATTCCACGCCTGCGGCTGCCGTTTCGCGGACCACGCCCTCGACGACGGATTCCGGCTCGTGCCGGACGACGGGCGCAATGAAGAGCGTTTTGCGCGGTTCCGTCTGGGACAACTCGCCGACGCCGACCGCTTCGCGCTGGCAAGCCAGATTTTGCGGATATTGGGGAATCTCTACGCGCGGCTGGGATGGACGCTCCAGCTCCACATCGGGGCCCTGCGGAGAACCAGCTCGCGTCTGCGGGCCGCCGCGGGCCCCGCGGGGGGATATGCGGCCATCGGCAGCGCCTTCGACGCCAAAGAACTCGCGGGCTTTCTGGACGAACTGGAAAGAGGCGAAGGCGGTCTGCCCCGGGTCATCCTCTACACCCTGGATCCGGCGGATCACGCCGCTCTGGCCGTCTTGAGCGGCTCCTTCCCGGGGGACGGCGTGCGGGGCAAAGTCGCCCTCGGCCCCGCGTGGTGGTACTGCGACCACATTCCCGGGATGCGTGACGCGCTGGAAAACATCGCTTCCTTCGGGGTCCTCTCGGTGTTCCCCGGCATGACCACGGATTCCCGCAGTCCGCTCTCTTTCGTGCGGCACGAATATTTCAGGAGAGTCTTCTGCAACTGGCTGGCGGAAAAGGCTTCCCGCGACGAGATGCCGCAGGATTTCGAAACCTTGAAAAGCCTTGCGGAAAAAGTCTGTTACCATAACGCGAAAGCGCTGATTTAAGGAGATCATGAAAATGACGTGGAAAGACAAAGTTGCGGTGGTCACGGGCGCGGGGGGAACCCTGTGTTCGGAGATCGCCGTCGATCTGGCGGCAAAGGGCATGAAAGTCGTTCTGGTGGGCCGGACCGTCGAGAAGCTGGAGAAAACGGCGGCGCGGATCGCCGATGCGGGCGGCGTCTGCCGGATCGAAAGCGGCGACGTCAACGACGAGTCCTCAATGCAGACCATCGCGGACAAAGTCGCCGCCGCGTGGGGCCTTTGCCGCATCCTCGTCAACGGCGCGGGGGGCAACAACATCAACGCGCTCACGACCAACACCGAATACGATCCCCGGGAGATCACGAAAGAAAAGCCCGGGGACATGCGGGGCTTTTTCGATCTCGACATGGAGCTTTTCAAAAGCGTGCTCTGCACCAACACTGTCGGCACGGTGATCCCCTGCCGGGTCTTCGCCCGGCAGATGGCCGAGGCGGGGGGCGGGGCCATCCTCAACTTCGGGTCTATGAATACCTACCGCCCCCTCTCGCGGATCCCGGCCTACGCCATGAGCAAGGCCGCGGTCGCCAACTTCACCCAGTGGCTGGCGGCGTATCTGGCTCCGGCGAACATCCGGGTCAACGCGGTGGCGCCGGGATTTTTCGTGAACGAGCGGAGCGTCAAGTATCTGCGCACGCCCGACGGCGGGCTCTCCCCGCGGGGGGAGAACGTGATGCACCACACGCCCCTCAAGCGCTTCGGCGAGGCGAAGGAACTCTTAGGCTGCGTGGAGTGGCTCCTCGACGACGACAAGGCCGGTTTCGTGACGGGGATCACGGTCCCCGTGGACGGCGGTTTCCTCTCCAGCACGGGGGTGTAAAAAGATGAAGCTGGGACTCATGCTGCCGGTGAAGCCGGACATCCAGTGGCCTTTAGCCGCCCAGCTGGGCGTGAAATACGCGGTGACGAAGGCCGCGCCCGAACTGAGCGGTCTGCCGGATCCGTCGGACTTTGCCGCGCTCAAAACCGTGCGGGACCGTTTCGCCGACGCGGGCTTTACGCTTTACGCGCTGGAGGGCGACGAGTTCGACATGTCCCGGATCAAACTGGGGCTCCCCGGCCGGGACGAAGATCTTGAGAAATACCGGAAAATGCTCCTCAACATGGGGCGCCTGGGGCTGAAGCTCCTCTGCTACAACTTCATGGCGGGAGTGGGCTGGTTCCGGAGCCGCAACGATCTCAAGGAGCGCGGCGGCGCGCTCTCCAGCGGCTTCGACATCCGCGAGATCGATAACGACGTCCCGCTCAAAATCACCGAAGAGGAGCTGTGGAAAAATTACGCGTACTTCCTCGACGCGGTCCTGCCCGCGGCGGAGGAGGCGGGCGTCAAAATGGGTCTGCATCCCGACGATCCCCCGGTCTCGCCCCTGCTGGGATACGCACGGATCCTCACCAGCGCGGAGGCCTACCGCAAAGCTATGGCGCTGAGCGCAAGTCCCAGCCACGGGATCACCTTCTGTCAGGCGACCTTCCGGGCCATGGGGGAGGACGTGTTCCAGCTGATCCCGGAGTTCGGCAAACGGATCTTCTTTCTGCACTTCCGGGACATCACGGGCACGCGGGAGAACTTCCGCGAGACCTTTCACGACAACGGGCCCACGGACATGGCCGAACTGCTCCGGGTCGCGGAAAAATGCGCGCCGGGGTGTCTCGTCCGGCCCGACCACACGCCCACCATGGCGGGCGAGAGCAACGAGAAATTCGGCTACACCGTGCAGGGCAATCTCTTCGCGGTGGGGTACATCAAGGGAATCTTGGACGCTCAGAAAGCAACGATGGAATAGGAGGAACACATCATGCCGTCACTCAAGGACATGCGGGGCAAGGCCAAAGAGGCCGGACTCATGAAATTGGACAAACTCATCGAGGTCCGCCAGAGGATCCCAGACTGCGAGCTCCCCGTGCCGCTGGAGGAGTTGTGCGCGCGCTACGAAAAACTCTACACCGGGTGCATCAACGACGTGCTGCGGGAGTACACGCTCCTCGACCAGAACCTCCCCAGCGACATCATGCCCCTGCGGGACGAGATGACCCTCTGCGGCGAGGCCTTCACCGTGAAGAGCGCCCCCAACGTGATGATCGAGGGCGAGATGACCTTCCGGGCGCAGATGCTGGACGACTTCAAGCCGGGCGGCGTGGTGGTGTGGGACACCAGCGCGGATACAGAAGCCAGTCTCTGGGGCGGCGTCATGACCGCCACGGCCATCACCAAGGGCATCCGCGGCGCGGTGATCGCGGGGGGGATCCGGGACACGAAGCAGATTCTGGAGCAGGATTTCCCGATCTTCTACAAGTACCGCACCAGCAACGGCTCTCTCGGCCGCTGCATGATAACGCACTATCAGGTGCCGGTCAAAATCGGCAAAGTGACCGTGCGGCCCGGGGACATCATTTTCGGCGACATCGACGGGGTGCTGTGCATCCCCCGGGAGATCGCCTATGACGTGCTGCTCCGCGCCGAGGGCATCGAACGCAGCGAGGTGGATATTTTCAGCTGGGTGCGTCAGGGCGACACCATTTCGGAGATCATCGACAAGGGCGGATATTTCTAAGGAAACGTCGGGGAGAGACATGATATGGGAATGAGAACGACGGGCATGGGGTTCGCGGACCAGCTGCCGGCGCCGGGATCGGCGCCCTCCGGAAAGCTGAATCCCCGGGCGGAAGAGCTGAAAAAGTACAGCGAGATGTTTTTCGACCCCCGGTACGACGGGTTCGACGCCGATCTGGAATACATCGCGGACATGCCGTTCCACACAAGCCGGGAAGTGGCAAGTTCCCCGCTGGGCGTGGGCTTCGAGCTTCTGGACCACAGGACGGGGTACATCTTCGACAAGGTTTTGCCCTTCGCCCGCGAGACCGGCGTCAAGTGGGCGCGCCTGCAGTCTGGCTGGCAGCGGGCGGAGAAGGAACAGGGAAAATATGATTTCGCCTGGTTGGACGAGATCGTGGACGGTCTGCTGGACGCGGGGATCCGGCCGTGGTTCAGTCTGAGTTTCGGCAATCCGCTTTACATGGAGGGCGCGGAACCGATCCCGCCCCACGGCAGTTACTTTTTCTCGCCGACGCGCTTCGGCGAAAAGGGCGCCCGGGGCTGGACCAACTACTGCAAAGCCATGGCGGAACACTTCAAAACCCGCGTGTTCCACTGGGAGGTCTGGAACGAACCCAACGCGGGATTCCTGCGCGTGCCCAATACGGGCAAAAAGATCGTCTCCGAGGAGCCGGAGGTCTACACGGAGCTCGTCGCGGTCACGGAAAAGGCGATCCGGGAAGTTCAGCCGCAGGCCAAGATCATCGCGGGATCGATCTCCGGGTGCGCCATCTGCAACGAGTATATCTCCAAACTCTTCAAAAGCGGCCTCGCCGGGCACATCGACGTCTTTTCCTACCACCCCTACAACGGGATCCCCGAGTTGTACTACCCGGAGCGGCTGCAGTTCATCCGCGACCTGATCGCCGAAAGCGGCCGGCCCATCACGATCTGGCAGGGGGAGAACGGCCGGCCCTCGAACTCCGCACTGCTGCGGCGTGGGTGGAAGAGCACCGAGGGCAGTCAGGCGCGTTATCTGACCCGGCGTTACCTCACCGATCTGCGGCTGGGGATCGAAATGACCTCGTATTTTCTCATCTGCGACATCGGCAACGGCTATCTGCCCAACGGCAACGTCCACAGTCAGGGGGTGATCGACGCGAGGGATCCGGCAAACTACCGCCCGAAACTCGCCTTCCGCGCGATGCAGAGCATGGCGTGGCTCTTCGATTCCCGGACCCGCCCCATGCACGCGTGCTTCGAGACCCTGCCCATGACCGGCTGGAGCGATACCACGCTGCCGCTGGAGTATGGCGCAAGTCTCACGTGCGCCTTCCGCCGGGGGAACATCCCTATTTTCGCCTACTACTGGCCCAGCCATTTCGACGCCGACTGGCAGGTCAAGCCCATCTGGGTGCAGACCTGGCTGGACGAGACGATGAAATTCGACAAACCGGTCCTGATCGACCCGATCACGGCCCGGATCTACCGGATCAGGCAGTTGACACCGTGGTGCGACGGGAACTACGGGCAGGTTCTGGTCCTGCCGAAACTGCCGCTGCTGGATTATCCGCTTTTCGTGACGGACGCTTCCCTGTTGGATGAAAAATAAAGGAGTTTCAAATGAACGCAACGCTTTCTCAGTCCGGAAGAAGAGGTTTCACCCTGATCGAGCTCCTCGTCGTGATCGCCATCATCGCGATCCTCGCCGCGATGCTCATGCCCGCGCTGTCTCAGGCCCGGGACAAGGTCAAGGAGACCACGTGCATCAACAACTACAAGCAGTTGAACATGATGGATCAGGAATACGCCCAAGCCTACGACGACTACGGTCTTCCGTCGCAGGTGGCCATTATGTACACGGGCAAGTTTCAGCCGAAGGGTACGATCTACGTCCTGAAGAAGGGATCGGGCAGCGATTTTGCGAAGGGGGCAGAAACGCTCCGCCTGAGACAGTACACGCCGCCCTTCTGCCCCACCTACAAGGGCGGGAACCAGAACACGACCGACCAGTTCGTGGGAAACTACTACGGTGATCCCGCCATCAACGCCTGTTTCCACAAAGACCACTACGCGCCGAGCACCATGAAGAAGTACGTCATCAAGAAACTTCCGACCATCAGGAACGCGTCCAAAGTCATCCACTTCGCCGATGCGACGACGACAGGATTCAACGACCCGGTGCACATCCAGTACCGGCACGGGGGAACGAGATCGACTTGCCTCTTCTACGACGGTCATGCGGAAATGCGGGTTCCCGATTCCATTACGACGGCCAACATCACCGCCACCGCCAGCGGCAACAATTCCATTTGAAAAGGTTTTCGGCATGGACATCCGAATCGTTCTCCTTTCGGGCCTTCTTCTGCCGGCGGTCCTGACGGCGGCGGAGAGCCGGTACGCCCACCCCGCGCTGAACCCCGTCACCTTCGAGGAACCGGTCGGAACGAAAAAGATCGAGCTGGTCAAGGACGGGAAACTCAACTTCGCCATCGTCTGCGATCTAAAAAAAGAGACGGGCAAAGCGGCGATGGCAAAGCACGTTTTCCGGGTGCGCCGCTCCGTCGCGCTGGCGGCGGAGGGGATCGGTCACGCCTTCGAGGCGACCACGGGCCAAAAGCCGCCCGTGCTCAAGCCGGACTCTCCCGAACTTGAAAAGTATCCCTTCTGGATCGTTTTGGGCGACAACGCCGTCACCCGCAGGAACGGCCTGGATCCCTCCAAACTGGAACCCGACGAGTTCTGCGTCTTCACCTTCGACCGGGGCATCGTCATCGCGGGGAAGGACGGTTCGACGGAAAACCTCTACAACGCGCTGGACGTCGCCCGGTTCCGCGTCAACGGCACGGCCTACGGCGCTTTCGACTTCTGCGAACGGTTCCTCGGCTTGCGCTACTACTACCCCAAGATCGGCATCTACGCGCCGAAAGTGACGGATCTTGCGGTCGATCCCGTGCGCTATCACGACAAACCCTTCATGAAGTACCACTACTCCTACGCGCTGGGCGGCAAGAAGGTGCCGGGCAAAGAACAGCTGTCGGATTTCTCCCCCGCGTGGCGGAACGGCGCCTGCACCCGTTACTTCTCCAGCCACACGCCCGAACCCCGGGCGCTGGCCAAGGCCTACCCCGACAAGATCGACATGCTCTTCTGCCGGAACCGGGCGGGGCATCTCTTCTACAACCCCAAGGCGCACATCGGCAATTACTTCGACGTCACCAACCCCAAGTTCATCGACTTCTTCGTGGACGAGCTGACCGCAAAATTCTACGCGGGCGATCCCAAGATCCGCGAAGCGTGGGGCAAGCATCTGCCGAACTCGGAATACGTGCCCTTCGGTCAGGCCGACACCTATATCGCCGACGTGCTCAACGACCGCAGCAGACCCTACATCATCGATTCGAGAAAAAATCTGCGCACCGGCTGTCTGAGCGATCTCTACGCCCATTTCGTCACCGAACTGGCCAAGAAGCTCAAACAGCGCTTCCCCGACAAGAAACTTGCGACCAACGCCTATTCCTCCCGGACGCTGCCGCCGGTGCGGAAATACGACTGGCCCGACAATCTGCGGCTCAAGATCTGCATGGGCTGCCCCGTGATGACCCCCTCCCCCGCT
The DNA here is from genome assembly GCA_017450705.1 of Lentisphaeria bacterium. GTDB lineage: Bacteria > Verrucomicrobiota > Lentisphaeria > Victivallales > Victivallaceae > UBA1784. The sequence continues at coordinate 22,726 of JAFSTC010000064.1, forward strand.
TACCGGAAGGCGTGGAAAAACATCTTTTCGGAGTGGCACAGGATCACCGGCCGACCGGTGGGCAATTACTGCTACGGCGTGGGGACCTTCGCCATAACGCAGGCCATCCAGGGGCGCTACATGGGAGACTTCATCAAACTGCTGGGTGACGATCTCTGGAAAGAGTACATCTTTTTCGACGCCGGGCACGACAACCGCTTCTACTACTCCTACTACCCGGCCTACCGGGCGATGTGGAATCCCGACTTCGACGTACAGGCGGCGCTGGACGAACACTGGGAACTGCTCTACGGTCCCGATGCGGGCAAGATCCTGAAGGAGTTCTACGCGCTGCTCGTGACCACCTGGGAAAAGAAGCTCATCCCCCAGATCCGGACAGTCTCCGAGGACGGTTCCGTACGCGGGAACGTCATGCCGAAGGAACTCTACAAGGCTTTCGATCTCAAAACGATCAACAGGATGGACGCTCTCCTGAAAAAAGCGAAGAAAGCCGTCCGGAAAGGCTCGATCGAGGAACAGCGGCTGGATTACTTCATCGAACCGTGGAAAAAACAGATCGTTTCCGCCAGAGCTTATCACATGACGGTCACGCCGGTCTACCGGCTCTTGCGGCTGGGAACGGCGGAGAGGATCGAAGTGGACGGCGACCCGAACGATCCGGCATGGAAGAGAGCCGAATCGCGGGAGCTGAAGGAGTGTCAGGGCGAAGAATACCGCTTTCCCGAAAAGCCGACCGTCCGGATGATGTGGAACGACCGGGGGATCTACGTGCTGTTCACGGCGCTGAAAAAGCCCGTGGACAATCCGGGGGAAGTCTGGAAGCACACCGACTGCTGGGAATTTCTCGCCTCCCCGGGGCTGAAAAAGGATTACTTCTATCATTTCGGCTTCAATCCCCACGGCGATCTGTATCAGTCGGAACGGGATGTCGTCGAGGGGGTCGGCGGCAGATCCGACTGCACCGGATTGCAGTTGAGATCGAAATACGACGGCAGCGGCTGGACGGCCGAAATGTTCATCCCTTTTTCCGGACTGCGCCGGAAAGCGCCGGGCCCCTACACCGTCTGGTTCGGCAATGTGATCTATTCTCAGCGGCGGACCGTTACCGCGAACAATATGGCCGCCTCCTTCGCGATGACCATGAAAAACAACCTGAACACGGACCTGTGGGGCCAGTTCAAATTCATGGGGTATGGTGACTGATATGAAAAAACTGCCCTGCGTTTCGCTCTGTCTGCTGGCCGCAGCATGCCTCGCCGCGGCGGAGTGCCGGAAAAACACCAACGCCTACGTTTCCCCGACCGAACGCGGCGAGCCGTTTCTGCTGAAAAACGGCCTCACCAACTACGTGGTGACCTGGCGTTACACCAATCCGTCGCCGACCCAGCCCGGGCGCGTGCTCGTCGGCATGCCAGCGCCGGTCAACACCACAGGATTTTCCCGCAAGGATTTCACGAGCATCGTCCTCAACGGGATCGACAGCCGCGTTCTGGAGCCGAAAAAGTTCGAGATGTTCAACACGGAGGAAACTTCCGGCGTCGATATCCATTACAATTTCGACGGCGTCCCGATGATCCAGCGCTTCGCGGTCTCCGACGCTTCACCCCTGCTCTCCATGACGTGGCGCCGCGGCGCGGGCAAGCCGATGCGGCCGATCGAAAGCCTGTCGATCCGCTTTACCGTCCTGCCCTGCGCTTCCGGGCGGGCGAGAGACAGTTATTCCCGCGAAGTCGTCACGCCCGCGGGGAAATATCTGCCCAAAGGCAAGGCCCGCTGGCGGAAACGGAAACTGAGCGCGCGCGACACTTTTCTCATCCTGCAGGACGCAAAATACCAAAGCGGACAACAGTCGCCCAACGCCGGACCCGTGGTGCTGTGTCCCGGCTGGAAGAGCATCCTCTCCGGAATGGTCATGTTCGGCGTGCATCAGGACCTCTATGTCAATTTCGAGCTGGATCCCAAGGCGGAGAGCTGGTCTTTCGGTCTCCTCGATTCCGAGGCGAAACGCTCCAACGCCGATTTCGCCGCGTTCCTCAAGGAACTGAAACTCGTTCCATAAGAGAAGAAAGGTCTCCGCCGATGGCTTCGAACACTGGATCGTCAACTCCCCGTTACGCCCCCATCCCGGAGGACGCGCTGCGTCTGCCGGATCACCCCGAACTGGTGGAAAGCGCCCTCGGGGCCTTCCGCCAGTGGGAGGAGGAGTATTTCCGCAGACAGATCTGCGACGAGAGTCAGGTCGCGCCCTTCACCCTGCCCCCGATCCCCGACACGCTGGAAGCGTGGGAGGCGCAGAAACCGGAGATCCTCGCCGCGGCGAAAGAGCACCTCTACGGCGTCATGCCCCCGCCGCCGGACAAGCTCGAGATCAAGCTCCTCGCCGAAAGACGGGACGCCCTCGGCGGCACCGCGCTCCGCCGGGAGTACCGGGTCTATTGTCTCATGGACAACGGGCGGAAATTCGATTTCGACATGATGCTCTACGTGCCGCTCGGCGCCAAGACGCCGCCGCCCGTTTTCGTGGTCGAAAACTTCTACGGCAATCAGGGGTCCACGCCCGATACGGACGTCCTCCCCTCCCGGGCCTTCGCCCAGCCCAGGCGGAATTTCAAAATCGACCGCATGAACTGCGCCGCGTGCATCCGCCGGGGCTACGCCGTCGCCACGGCCTGTTATCACGAGTTCTTCCCCGACAACTGGGACGGGGCGCGCAAAAGCATCTTCACGCTGTTCTATGACGATCTCCGCCCCGATTACGAGATCACCGTGGAGGAACTGAAGGCCGGACGGCACCGGGAATACGCCGCCTATTCCGCCTGGGCGTGGGGCTACGGCCGCATGGCGGACGCGCTGGAACAGATCCCGCTGGTGGACGCGACGCGCCTGGCCTGCGTCGGGCAGAGCCGTCTGGGCTCCGCCTCCATGTGGGCGGGCATCAACGAGCCCCGCTTCAAGCTGGTCTGCGTCAACAACTCCGGTCAGGGCGGCGCGCCGCTGCTGCGCCGGAATTTCGGCGGGAGACTGGCCATCCTCTCCATCGGCCGCTGTTCCTTTTGGGTGACGGACCGGGTGATCCGCTTCGTCGACCGCGAAAACGAGCTGCCCTTTGACACCCACCAGTTGCTGGGGCTGATCGCCCCCCGGGCGCTGTACGTCACAAGTTCGAGTTTCGACCTCAACGCCGACCCTTACGGGACTTTTCTCGCAACGGCCCACGCGTCGAAAGTCTGGAACTTATACGGCAAGAAGGGGCTGGAAACCACGGAGATGCCCCCCGTCGACACCCCGGTCGGCAATTTCGTGCGCTATCACGTCAAGACCGGGGACCACTCCATCACGCCCTACGACTGGGAACGATTCTACGCCTTTGCCGACGACCTCTTCGGCAAGCCCTGAGCGGCGCCGAAGCGCGTTTCGGCAGGCAAGCCGAAGTCAGCGTGAGAGCACGGCCTCGGTGCCCGAGACGGTCAGCGTGTCGTCGAAGGAAAACGACATGAGGGGCCCGGCGTGGCCGAAGGGGAATCCGGAAAAGACGCCCTTCCCCGTGCGGGCGGCGAAACGGCAAAACAGCTCCTCAAGCTCCCCAGGGTCGCTGCCGGAAAAACTCCCGAAAACCACCCCGGCGGCGGCGGTGAACACCCCCGCCTGCTCCAGCTGGGTGAGACAGCGGTCGATCTTGTAGACCGGTTCGTTGATGTCCTCCAGCAGGATGACCCGGTCCGCGGCGTCGGGCAGAAAACCGCTCCCCGCCAGACTGGCCGCCACGGTGAGGTTCCCGGCGAGGACCTTTCCCGAAAAGCCCTTCCCCGCCACGGGGCGCACGGTGCAGACCCGTTTTTCCCCCGAAAAGGCCTTTTTCATGGTATCAAGGGTGAAGGCGTCAGCGGAAGCAAGTTTCCCCAGCATGGGGGCGACGACGGGCAGCCCGGCGTCCATTTTGGCCATGGCCCAGTGGAGCGCCGTCACGTCGCTGTACCCGGCCAGCGGCACGCGCCGCTTCCGCAGTTTTTCCCAGTCCAGCAGGGGCAGGATCTGGGCGGAACCGAAACCGCCCCGGGTGCAGAGCAGAAGATCTGTTGCGGGGTCCAGCCACATTTTTTCCACCGCCGCCGCCCGGTCTTGAGGCGTTCCGGCGAGATAGGGCACGCCGCACTCCTTCAGGGGTACGGGCCCCCGGACTTTCAGTCCCTCCCGGCGCAGGAGGGCCAAACCGGCTTCGGTCAGTTCCGGTGCCAGACGCCCCGCGGGAGAAATCACGCCCACGGTCCGGATGTTTTCGGGATAGAGCATCTTTCTTCTCACAGCATGTGGTCCATGCGCTTCTTTTTGGTCTCGAGATAAAAGGCGTTGTCCGCGTTGGGCGGGATGATGATGGGGACGCGCTCGGTGATGCGGATCCCGTACCCCGAGAGCCCCACCAGCTTCCGCGGGTTGTTGGTGAGGAGACGGACGGATTTCACCCCCTGATCCAGCAGGATCTGAACGCCGATGCCGTATTCCCGCAGATCGTCGGGGAAACCCAGTTTCTCGTTGGCCTCCACGGTGTCGCAGCCCTCGTCCTGAAGCTTGTAGGCGTGGATCTTGTTGAAGATGCCGATGCCCCTTCCCTCCTGCCGCAGATAGACCAGCACGCCGGAGCCGTTCTCCGCGATCTGGCGCATGGCCGCGTGGAGCTGACTGCCGCAGTCGCACCGCCGGGAGCCGAAAACGTCTCCCGTCAGACACTCGCTGTGCACGCGGACGAGGACGTTTTCATGGCCCCGCACCTCGCCGTAAACCAGCGCCAGATGCTCGAAGGAATCCACCTTCGTCCGGTAGGCGGTGATGGTGAATTCGCCGTAGTCCGTGGGCAGCCGGGCGGACTCACCCCGCAGGATCAGTTTCTCGTGATGCCGCCGGTAGGCCACCACCGAGGCGACGCTGCCGAGTTTGAGATTGTGCTTTTTGGCAAATTCGATCAGCTGGGGCAGACGGGCCATGGTGCCGTCGGGATTCATGATCTCGCAGATGGCGCCGCCGGGCTTGCATCCGGCCAGCCGGGCCAGATCCACGGCGGTCTCGGTGTGCCCCGTGCGCCGCAGGACCCCGCCGGGCCGGGCGATGAGGGGAAAGGAGTGCCCCGGCATGGTGAAGTCCGACGCGGTGTATTTGGGGTCGTTCAGCGCCATGATGGTCTTGGAGCGGTCGAAAGCGCTGATGCCCGTGGTGGTGCCGTGGCGGAAGTCCACGCTCTGGGTAAAAGCCGTACCGAAGGGATCGGTCATGGAGGCCGGGGTGGAGAGGTTCAGCTCCTGCGCCCGCTCCTGGGTGATGGGCGCGCAGATGAGCCCGCAGGCGTGGGTCGCCATGAAGGCGATGTTTTCCGGCGTGGCGAAATCGGCGGCGCAGACGAGGTCGCCCTCGTTCTCCCGGTCCTCGTCGTCGGTGATGACGATCATCTTGCCCGACCTGATGTCGGCAATGAGTTCGTCCACGGAGGCGAATTCGAAATCTTCCATAAGAGAAAAGTCTCCTTTTTTCTAAATCTCGACGCGGCGGGAGAAGCCCTCTATGGCGGAGGCTCTTCCCGTGGCGGGATCGTAGGTAACGGCGACGCCGTCCAGCCGGATGAGGCCGGTCTCCACCACGGGGAGACGCCCGGGCATGCCGCTGGTGAATTTTTTCAAAACTTCGGGGACGCCCCGGCCGAGGATGCTGGTCTCGGCGCCGACCATGCCCGCGTCGGTGACGGCGGCGGTCCCGCCGGGGAGGATCCGTTCGTCGGCGGTGCGCACGTGGGTGTGGGTCCCCAGCACGGCGGTGGCCCGGCCGTCGAGGTAACTTGCCATGGCCAGCTTTTCGCTGGTGGCCTCGGCATGGAAATCGACGATGATCGTTTTGACGTATCCCGGCAGTCCGGCCAGGATCCCGTCGACGGTCTCGAAGGGACAGGAGGCGCACTCCTTCATGAAGACTCTTCCCTGGAGGGCGATGACGGCCACGCTCCCTCCGGCGGGATTGGCGAAGACGCCGAAGCCCCGCCCCGGCTGGGTACGGTTGTAGTTGGCCGGACGGATGACCCGGTCGAGAGTTGCGATCTCAAGATCGAAGCCCTTCTGGTCCCAGGTGTGATCCCCCGACGTCACCACGTCGCAGCTTTGGAGAAGCTCCTTCGCGCAGGCCCCGGTGAGGCCGTTGCCCCCGGCCGAATTTTCGCCGTTGACGACGACGAACTGCGCATTGAACTCCCGGCGCAGATCGGGAACCAGCCGGTGCACGGCCTCGCGGCCGCCCTTGCCGACCACATCGCCGATAAAGATGAATCTCATCGTCTTTTTCTTTCCCTTTTTCCCGCCGCAAAATCCTGACGGCAGACCAATGCTTCGGGGGGGACGACAGGGGAAGACGACACCGGCGGACGAGACGGAAAAAGTTTTCCGCTCCGCCCGATCCTCTTCCATCCAGACTCGAAGCCCCCAAAGGCTCTTACTGTCGGCAACGGGATTTCACCGTTTCAACCGCCCGGGAAGGCCCGAAATTTTTCGCGCCCCCCCCGCAGCTCGCGGACTTTCACCGCCGGTCGGGAATAACCGCGGACACCGCGGCGCACCCTGCCCCGAAGATCGGCTGCCGCAAAACCGCGGCACGCTTTGGAGATAATATAACGCCCCGCGAAGAAAAATGCAACCGGGACCGGGCGTCAGACTGAAAAGAGTTTCAATGTGACGGGCCCGATCAGGCCGGAGGGGAGGCTTTCCTTCTCGAACGCCCGCTGGCGTTCCTCGTAGGGGGAGACCTTCACCCCCGCCCGGGCCCACGCGTCGGCACAGGCCTGCCCCAGCAGGGCGTTGGCCAGCGTATTGGTCACGTCGATCTCCAGACGGTTGCGGCCCTTTTTCAATCCGGAAGAGAGGACGAAATCGAAGGGGGGAAAGAGCTTCCGCCCGACGACCCGCCCGTTGAGCCGCACCCGGACGGCGTAGCGGACCTCCCCGAGGGAAAGATGCAGACGTTTTGCCGCGCCGTCGAGATCGAAGGTACAGCGGTAACGGATCTCCCCGCTGAAATCCTCTCCGGCCCAGCGCCGCCAGTCGCCCCAGGCGGCCCCGGGGAGCGCGCGGCGGCGGCGGGACCACCGGAAGTCCTCCGCATCGCAGAAAACCTGCCGCAGGACCGTCATGCGCTCGAGACGCAAGGGGATCTCCCCTCCCCCCGCCGGAAGGACTTCCGGCTTGGCAGCGATCCCCGTGACCAGCAGGACCGATCCGAAGGGAGGAAAACACAGTTCGGCCCGGCCCCTCCCGTTGACGGGGAGACGGGAAAACGTGTTTTCCGCCGCATCGACCCGGACGAGAGCCCTGCCGCCGGGCGGGATTATTTCAACGCGTTTTTCCTCACAAGAGGTGTTGAGCAAAAAGAAGATCTCCCTCTTTCCCCACTGCCGCTTGACGATGCGGATGCCGTCGGCGGGCGCGACGGCGAGCAGGGGACGGGGCGCGGAGGGAGGCGAGGGCGTTATCCCCTCTTTCACAAGGCGGGCCGCCGCCTCGGGGGCGAGACAGTTTTCTTCCGGCAGGAGCAGATGACTGTAGCACATTCGGCCGACCCGGATCTTTTCCCCTTTTCGGACCGCCTTGCACAGGGCGTCGTCGTCGGCAAAATCGAGGTCGCTCCCCCGGGAGAAGACTTCGGAGCACAGTTCCCGCAGCCGGGCCGCGGCCCGTACCGCCCGCCCGGCCCCGGCCCAGATCGAACGCTGGTCGTAATAGACGAGGACCGGGACGCAGGGGGCCCCCCGGGTCAGCCAGCAGCCGAGCCGGGAAATGTACCCGCTGCGGAGATCGGCGTAGGACTCCAGCGGGTCCGCACCGTCGAAATGGGGACGCAAGTGGGAGACCATGTTTTTGTGGCTCATGGCGTATCCGCTCAAGATGAAGACGGAAGCGCCGTCGGCCGCAACGGTGTCGATGACGAACTTCTGTTCCACGGGGGAAATGCCGCAGCCGTAGACGGCGAAGACCTCCGCCGCGGTCCATTTCCTCCCCGCCTGCCGGGCAACGGAGGAGGCGAATTTCGTGAACGGCAGGACGGCGCGCCCCGGCGCGATCTGCCGCGCGATCACGTCCACGCCGGGCAGATCCATCGCCCGGAGCGCACGCATGATGTGCCCGCTGCCTGAAGAGACGGTTCCCGGCGGAGAATCGTCGGCGTTGAGGTGCCCGCCGGAGAGTATGCCGTGCTTCCGGCAGAAATCGCGGATGGGGAGAAAATAGTTTTCGACGAAAAGCTGGGAAAACACGTCGTGAAAGTCGATCCGCGCCCGGACGAGCGCCGGGGGATCTTCCTCCCGGGGCGGGGCGAAGAGGCGCGCGAGGAAGGGGCGGACGTCGTACTTTTTCCGCTTCAGGAAGATCCCATCGAAGTTTTCGCACCACGGCAGCTGTTTCCCGTACCGCGTTTCCGTGAAATGCGGTTCGTCGGTAAAGGCGGCGAAAAGCGTCCCGCCCATCTCCCCGCCGAGGGTGCCAAGATACCGCTCGTGGGTGAGTTCGATGAATTTCGCCGTGGCTTCCGGATTGAGCGCATCGGCGGGAGGGATCTCCCCGGCGGCGGGCAGGGGCATCTTACGGGGCTGCCCCTCCGGTCCGACGGCCTGAGGCGCAAAGGCTTCGGGGGAGGCGAGACGGACCTGTCCCGCCGCGTTGCCCGAAGGCCAGCCGCCCTCGTCGTAGAGCCAGCAGACAAGCCCGAGACGGCGGCACTCCTCCACGATCAGCCGGAAAAGCCTGAAATAACCGGGCGAGAGGTAGTCCGGGGCCATGGCCGAAGGCATGGTGTCCGGCCGGAAGCACCGCGGCCACGGATGAGGACAGACCGCCCGGACGCCGTCGGAGGCCATCCGGCGCAGGTCGCGCCGGATCTTCGCCGCCGTCATGCGGCCGTTGAGCAGCCAGAAATACGCGGGCGAAGGAGGAGTTCCGCCCCCCGTCCGCTTCGTCATCTTTCGATCTTCCACAGCCAGGTCGTCCAGTCGCAGGATGTGACCCTGATCGTGTCGGTCTCCGCGCCCGCGGTCTCTCCGGAGTGGAGATCGACGATCCTTTTTGCCTTGAAGGGGAGTTTCACGGCGTGATCTCCCCGCGTCCGCACGGCGAGCATGAGAAGATCGCCCTTGGCCCGGATGAAGTTCCCCTGTTTCGCATAGCGGTGACATCCAGCCTGGGCGAGGAGATCCGCCCACGTGTCGGACCGGAGGATGGGCAGTCCTGAAAACACCGCGACGGAGCCGTCCGCAAGTTTTTTGCGGGCGACGGCGGTCTCCTGCGTCGAAACGTAGACCGCCTTCTTCTCCGCGGCGGGGTCGGTGCATCGGACCCGGGGCGACTCCACGAGTTTGCACGGCAAATTCCGTCCGGAAGTCTCCTTCGCCGCCAGGGGAAGAGGCTTGTATTCCGCCTGAAGCGTCAGGCCGGTCAGGGAACTCATCGCCTCATCGGAGAATCCTCTATCCGAGATCAGTCCCGGGGCGTAGAACCAGAATGAAGTCACGCCCGGCCGACGGATCCTCTTCAGCAGGACCTCCCGCTTTTGTCCGTTGACCTCGTAACAGTTGACGAAGATGAAGACTTTGGCGTTCGGGCCGCCCGCGAGAAGGGTCTCCAGCGTGGTGACGCCGTACGCGAAGCCGGAGTAACTCAGAGCATTGAGCATGGCCCTGTGGAAAAGGCCGAAAAAGTTGTCGTTGCCGAGGCGTTTGGGGTCCTCCATCTCGGGCGGTCCCTGCAAAGCCCTCTGAACGGGGTCGACGACCACGAGGATCTCGGGCGACGCCGAGAACTTCTTTTCGAAACGCTCCCGCCAGATCCCGATGTGGCGCGCCAGAGGTTTCAAAACCGCGTCGGTGTTGAACCAGTCCGGCGTGGTGGCGAAGCAGTTGAAATGCACGCCGCAGCCGTTGAGCAGGGTCGTCGCCAGCATCTTTTTGACCGTGCTCTCCGTCTGCGCGGGCGTTTTGGACATACGGGTCACCGGATTGTCCGGCCGCGAGGCGAAGGCGATGTGGGTGCGGATGTCGGCTTCGCTGGAGGAGAGTTTGCCCGCCGCGCGGTAGGCCATGGGCGCGGAAAGGTGAAGACAGTCCGAGCGGTGGTAGCCGTAAACCGTCCCCATGTTCCAGTCCACATAGGGAGAGGCGATGACCCGTTCGAACATGGACGTGACGCCCACCGCCGGATAGTGGACGCCCACGTAGCCGAAGTACGCGCCGAACATCCTGCCGGGAAACGTGGTTTTGAGTTCACGGCCCACGGAGATGACGAAATCGCCCAGCTCCCTGTGGTAGCAGCGGTGATAATCCAGCAGACGGCGGTCCCGGGGTTCGGCGGGATCGTGCAGAAAATATCCCTGCCCCAAACGCTGGATCTTATCCGGGACGGCGGCGGTTTCCAGCGTGACGGCGGGATCGCCCCACGCTTTCCGCAGAGCCGCGTCTGTTTTGTATTCCTCCTTCAGGTATCTGCGGAAGGCTTCGGTCATGCGCACGCCGCAGTCGGGCATGCCGTTGACCACGCCGAAGGGCAGTCCGTCCCCCGAGGGACCGTAACCGATGGAAAAGCCGATGATGCGGCTTCTCCAAGGTTTTTTGGCGGCGTATTTCATGAAGTCGATGAAGTTGGCCGCGACTTTCCGGCGATAGGCCTGCGAGGCGAAGGAGGGGGCGAGCTGGCCGCCGAAGTAGCCGTCGTCGTCGGGACGCCCGCCGGCCCGGGGCTTGACGGGATTGGCGTAGCCGACCCGCTCGTCGGGATGCTGTTTCAGCCACTCCTTTTCCTGCATGACGGCGGTCTGGAGGATGATGCGGGCGTCGGGGGCCAGCTTCAGCAGACGGCTGATCCCCAAATCGACGACCCACTCGGCCTCGGGATTTCCGTAGAGGGTCGCATCCGGCAGGCCCGCCATGAAGACGCGAACTCCGGAAGCGTACATTTTCGCGACGATGTTGTCCCTGTTCTCGCTGGCGCCGAGGAATGTGAGATCCATGACGGGGGGAAGGATCCTGCCGTCGATCTCGAAGCCCGGCAGATCGCCGCCGTAGACGATCTTTCCCCGCGGCGCGGGTTCGCCGGAAAGGGAAGAGACGGCGGCGCACTCTCCTGCAACGGCGGTCCGATAGGCTTCATATTCCTCCGGCGTGCAGAAGAATTTCGCCACGGGGAAGCGGATCTGATAGGGGCCCATGCGCACGTCGCCCTGTTCCCACGCGGGGCGCCACTTCGCGTCGTCGAAGGCCGGCGTCATCCAGTCTTTTTCGGGCGCATCCGAACCTTTGAACTCCCTGTCGCTGCAGATGGGTATTTTACGGCCCGAGGCAAGTTCGATCTCTCCCGTGAGCAGGAGCCCACGCCAGCCGCACAGATTGCCCTCGACCTCGAAGGCAAGCACGTTTTTGCCCGGCTTGAACTTGCCGGTCATGTCAAGATACCAGACCGTCTGTTCGTTCCGGATCTTCGCCGCCTCCGGGTCGGGGAGTTTGGCCAGCGGCACGCCGTTGAGGTAGCCCCGCCCCCGCTTGTCCACGATGTAGCGAATCCATGCGCGCCGGACTTTGCCGTCGATCTCGAATGTTTTGCGCAGAAACACTTTGCGGGGACTTTCGTTGAAGACCTGCGTGATGTCCTGGTCCTTCGCGTAAGGATCGCCCGGCTTCCGCACCCAGATCCAGCGGGTCCGGGAGACGGGCGTGCGGTAATAACTTTTGATCTCAGGCAGGAACGATCCGAGTGAGATGAACGGCGCCGTTTCGGCCGCTCCCGCCGCAAAGCCGACGGCGGCGGCGAGAAGAAGACTGCGTTTCGAAAACATGAAGCAGATCCTTTCCGGAAAAAATTTTTACCGCCATTGTAGTCTCACGTGAGTGGAGAAGCGGATGTTCGGTCGGGCCGAGGTCCAGTAGAACTGCCCTTCGTTGGCATCCTTGCTGTACTGCATTTTCAGGACCTCGACGTGATAATCGCCAATGAGAGCGGGCTTTGACGCGCCGTGCCACTGGTACTCCTGAGCGACGGACGGACGGCTCAGGGGGTCGAGATGGTCGTTGAAATACTCCGACCCGTAGGTCCACGCATTGGAGGATCCGGGCACGCAGGGATCGCCCTCGAAGATCATGATGAGCATATTCCGCCATTTGTAGTTGGGCAGACGCATCGGCCGCCAGAGGGTCGAACCGTCGACGTTCTGACCGCAGCTCTGATCGACGATGTAACTGCGGTTGAAGCCCTTGCTGCCCCGCTTCATCCACGCCCGATCCCGGATGGAGACGCCATATTCACGGCTCCCGTCCGCCTTGCAGTCCAAAACTTCGAGGGGAAAATACTTCCCGGTGATGAGCAGTTCGTACGCCCGCGGAGCCGAGATGCTCGCAGGCGCGGGGAAGTAATCCGTGTTGTCGTTGGCGTACAGCCCGACCCCCGTGCCCTGCTGTTTCAGATTGGAGATACAGTTGGCCAGCTGCCCCTTGGCCCGCGCCTGCTGAAGGGCCGGCATCAGCATCGCCGCCAGAATGGCGATGATCGCGATGACGACGAGCAGCTCTATGAGCGTGAAACGGCGCGCCGACGGACGATCTCCGCCCGCATTTCCTCTTCTTCCGGTTGATCTTGAATGCGTTCTTTTCATGGTTCGACCTCTTTTCTTTGTTTCGTATCGGCAAATCACCATTCGGCAATGGCATCCTCTCTCACATACGGCAAGCTGCTCACGGCAGACTCACAACGGCGTGTTCCTCCAAAAGCTGACGGCGGATTGCGGCGATACCGCAGTCGGGGGAATACTTTTTCACGCCGCCTCCTTGATTTTTTGCCAGGGTCCCGCTCGCTGTCTGCCGTAAATTATACTCCGCATCGACCGTTTTGAAATGGACAAAACTTGAATTTTTGTATCTGTTTGAAACATACGCCATTCTTTCGGCCCTTCCGGAGGCGGCGGAACATCTCCGGGGAACGATCCCGCAGATAAGGTGCAACGTCCTCATGGACAATTTTGAAATAAAAAAATTTTTCCGCCTTGACAAATCCGCTTCCGGAACCGATATTAAAGGCGGAATATGTCTGTTTGTAACGAAAGGCCACTTGATGTACGGCGATGGGTTCCGCTTCGGGCTGGGGAGTTTTCTCAAGATCTATTACGTGTGCTGTCGGAAGGTCCTTTCGTGGGAGCAGAACCGGGTGACGGTGCCCTTCTGGCGCTTCTCCTACGATTTCGAGCCCGGCGCGGTGATGACGATCAAGGGCAGGAAAATCGTTTATCGGTCGGACAAGTTTTACATCGCCCCGGCGTTCACGGAGTTCTCCTCCACCGCAGTCAATCCCTTCCGCAGGTTTTACATCCACTTCAGCCCAGGGGAACACACAGGACCCGTCGACGACATCTACATCCTCCCCGCACGGGAACGGGAGCTGGCGATCATCCGGGAGTTCGCCGCCCTCGGCGAACAGGCGACCAACAGCCGGGCCACCATGTTCTACGCCATGGCCGTGCTGGCGCCGTCGCTGCTGCGGCTGCCCGAAACGGTCGTCGAAAAAGGTCAGCCGACCGATCCGCGGATCGACGCCGTCGTCAAATACATCGCCGAACACACGTCCGCGCCGAAAGACAACACCTTCCTCGCCCGCATGGCGGGGATGAGCTGCAACGGCTTCCTGCGGCTCTTCGAGGCTCAGACCGGCCGTTCGCCCCAGGCCTACTGGCGGAGAAAACGCATCGAACAGGCCTGCGGACTTCTGCTCTCGACCCAGCTCTCCATCGACGAGATCGCCGAGAGAACGGGATTCGCCGACCGGTACCACTTCACCAGAGTCTTCTCCTCCGTCCTCAAGTGCTCCCCCGCGGGATTCCGGAAAAAGAACTGAGAAAGGCGTTTTCCCCTTGCGGAAAGCGGGCGCGGGGGCTATATTAGGCGCAGCCGCAGGAGAAAAAAAATGGAGCTTTTCATCAACGACCGCCTCGACGCCGCTTACAATCTGGCGCTGGAGGAGACCATGACCCGGGAGCACGAACGGGATTTCCTCATGCTCTGGCGCAACGCCAACGCCGTCATCGTCGGACGCAATCAGAACACCGCCGCCGAGATCGACGCGGAAAAAATAAAACAGTACGGCACGGCCGTCGTCCGCCGCTCCACCGGGGGCGGCGCGGTCTACCACGACGTGGGGAACGTCAACTACTCCATCGCCGTTTCGGGCCGCCATGTGGAACACGGCTCCTTCGCCGACTACGCCCGGCCCATCGTCAGCGCCCTGCGGAGCATGGGCGTCGACGCCGTCTTTTCGGGCCGGAACGACATCCTCGTCGACGGATGCAAGATCTCCGGCTCCGCCCGGGCCGTCCTCGGGAAACGCACCCTCTTTCACGGAACGCTCCTCTTCGACTGCGACATGACCATCCTGCAGGAGGTCCTCATCCCCGACCCCGAAAAGATCCGCTCCAAGGGCATCAAGTCCGTCCGCGCCCGGGTGATGAATCTCTCGGAACTCTTCCCCGGCATGACCACTGAGGAATTCATCGAAAAGTTCTCCGCCGCCCTGCGCAGCGAGGTCTCAGGCTGCGTCCTCGCCCCCCTGCCCGAAAAGATGTGCGCCGCCGCGGAAGCCCTGGCCCAGAGCAAATACCGCACCTGGGAGTGGAACTACGGGACGAATTTGGAATACTCCTTCTCTAAATCCCTCCGCTTCCCCTCGGGGCGCGTCGGCGTGGATTTCAACATCCGGAACAACGTCATCCGCGACTTGCGCTTTTCGGGCGACTTCTTCGGCCTCTACCCCGCCGAGGAGCTGGCCGCTCTCATCGACGGGACCAGCCTCGACCCCGAACGGCTCCGCCCCCGCCTCGCCGAACTCGACATCGGTCGCTGGATCTCCGGCCTCACCCCTGACGATCTGCTCCGGCTCTTTATGTAAAGGCCGGCGGTTCCGGGGAGGGGGAAAACCTCTTTTCACGGGAAAAGAGGTTTTCCCCTTCCCCGGGCCCCCATCCCTTTTCGAGAAAAGCGGCATATTTTGAGGCAGTCGCCCGGCCTTGCGGGGGAACGGAGCCTCGCGCAAAAGGGCGCCGGAATCAAAAAAAATCGTTTTTTTGCCCTTTTCGAGGCCATATCCGCTTGACAAAACGCCCGCGCAGGGTTAGATTTTTCCGTTGTCATGACGGCTTAACTTTTTTGGATGAGGTTTTTGTTTTGGCAAGGGATTCCGAATACATTCTGACCCTCCTCAAGGAATACGGGATGGTCACGGACGAGCAGATCGAGAAGGCACGGCTCAAACTGCTGGAGTCCGACGAGGGGCTGACCGACGTCGTTGACGCCTTGGTCGCCGACGGCGCCGTGAAGGAAGACGAACTGCTGGCCATGCTGGCCCAGCAGTACGGCATGGAGGTCATGGACCTCACCGATTACGACATCCCCGCCGAGGTCATCGCAAGTCTCGACGTGGACATCGCCCGCCATTACCGGGTGGTCCCCGTGGCCAAGCACGACGACGTCCTCACCATCGCCATGAGCGATCCGGCCGACATGGAGACGCTGGATACCCTGCGCTATCTGCTGGGCGGCGACATCGACGCCGTCGCCGCGCCGAAGAAACAGATCGACGCCATCCTCGCCAAATACTACGCCGAAAAGGAGGAGGAGTCCGGCCTCGTCGTCGACGATTCCGATTCCTTCGAAGTGGAGGAGGCCGGGGAAGGCACCATCGGCGGCCCCGAGCGGGAGGACGACGACACCCCCATCATCCGCCTGGTCTCGAAACTCATCGTCGACGCCTACAAGATGCGGGCCTCCGATATCCACTTCGAGCCCATGGAGAAGCGCTACCGGGTCCGCTACCGCATCGACGGCGCGCTCCGCGAGGTGGACGGTCCGCCCAAGTACCTTCAGGCCAACTTCACCAGCCGCATCAAGATCATGTCCCGCATGGACATCACCGAAAAGCGCATCCCTCAGGACGGACGTATCCAGATCATCGTCGGCGACAAGGACGTGGATCTTCGTGTGTCCTCCATCCCCACCGTCTTCGGCGAGAGCGTGGTCATGCGTATCCTCGACAAGAGCAGCATCCAGCTGGACATCCCCAAGCTGGGATTCTACTCCGACGACCTGGATCTGGTCAACAAGATCATCAACTACCCGGACGGGATCTTCCTCGTCACCGGCCCCACCGGGTCCGGCAAAACGACTTCGCTGTACGCCTTCCTCAACACCATCAACACCCCGGCCCGCAAGCTCATCACCGTGGAAGACCCGGTGGAGTATCAGCTGGCCGGTATCAACCAGGTGCAGGTGGACCGGCATGTGGACATGACCTTCTCGGCCGCGCTCCGAGCCATGCTGCGTCAGGCCCCCAACATCATCATGGTCGGTGAGATCCGAGACGTGGAGACCGCCGAGATCGCCATCAACGCCTCCCTCACCGGACACCTGGTGTTCAGCACGCTGCACACCAACGACGCCCCCGGCGCCGTCACCCGTCTGGTGGATATGGGCGTCAAGCCCTTCCTCGTGGCCACCTCGCTGCGGGCGGTCATGGCCCAGCGTCTGCTCCGCCGCATCTGCAAGGAATGCAAGGAACCCCACACACCCACCGAAAGCGAGATCCGCATGCTGGGTCTCACGCCGGAGTACATGGCCAATCACCAGTTCTACAAAGGCAAGGGCTGTCCCGTCTGCGGCTACACCGGCTACAAGGGACGTATCGGAATTTACGAGATCTTCGAAGTCACCGAAGACATCGCCAAACTGATCTTCGCCAACGAGACCAGCGGCCGGATCCGCGAATTCGCCCGGCGCAACGGCATGCGCAGTCTGCGCGACGACGCCATCCGCAAGGCCGAAGCGGGCATCTCGACCCTGGAAGAGGTGATCTTCGTCACCCTGCGCGACGAATCGTAGAGCGAGGAGGGAGTTCATATCATGCTGGATATCGAAAGTTCCGCACTGATCGATCTGATCAAAAGCGAACGCGGCGCGACGACGCCGGGATTGAACAAGCACCTCGACGAGGTCGCCGAGGAGTGCGAACGCTCCGGAAAACCCGCCATGGAGGAGATCGAGAACTTCGGTCTCCTCACCCGGCAGGAAATGCTGGAGATGATGGCGGAGAACCTGGGCTCCTACGTCTGGGACCCCAAATCGGGCGACATCAGCCGCGACATCATCGACATGATCGACGAGAACACCGCGCGCACCCACGGCGTCCTGCCGGTCCAGTTCGACGGCGAGAACCTTTACCTCGCCATGGCACGGCCTCTTGACTACCAGACCGTGGAGACCGTGCACTTCATCGTCGGCAAACCCATCATCCCCGTGCCCTGCGATCCGGACGAATTCGACAAGGCCTTCCTGCGCTACTACCCCGAAAAGGTGGACTCCGTGGCCGACATCGTGGCCGAGTTCGGCGAACACGCCGAGGTGGAGGAGATGGAGGACGAGGACCACGCCAACGACGCCCCCATCATCAAATTCGTGGACGTCGTCATGCAGCAGGCCATCCGCGACAAAGCGTCGGACATCCACTTCGAGCCTTTCGAAAAAAGCTTCCGCATCCGCTACCGCGTGGACGGCGCGCTGTACGAACTGCCGCCGCCGCCCCGCAGTCTGGCGATCCCCGTCATCAGCCGCGTGAAGATCATCTCCGGCTTGAACATCTCCGAGCGCCGCCGTCCCCAGGACGGACGCATCCAGACCAAGATGAACGGCCGCCCCGTGGATCTCCGCGTGTCCTGTCTGCCCACCAGCTACGGCGAATCCGTGGTGCTCCGCGTGCTCGACCGAAGCGTGGTCAATCTTCAGCTCGACGCGCTGGGCATCGGCGAGGACGTGCTGGCCAAGATCCGCGAGATCATCCGCCTGCCCAACGGCATCATGCTGGTGACCGGCCCCACCGGTTCCGGCAAGACGACGACGCTCTACTCCGCCCTCGGCGAGATCAACAACCCCGAGGACAAACTCCTCACCGCCGAGGACCCGGTGGAGTACGACATCGAAGGCATCATGCAGTGCCCCATCAACGACGCGGTAGGCATGACCTTCCAGAAAGCGCTGCGCGCCTTCCTCCGTCAGGACCCCGACCGGATCCTCGTGGGAGAGATCCGAGACTTCGAGACCGCCCAGATCGCCGTGGAGGCCTCGCTCACCGGGCACTTCGTGTTCAGCACGCTGCATACCAACGACGCGGCCAGTACCGTCACCCGACTGATGGATATGGGGGTGGAACCCTTCCTGATCGCCTCGTCGCTCGCCGGAGTCCTCGGTCAGCGGCTCATCCGCCGGGTGTGCAAGAACTGCAAGACCATGTACACACCCACCGACGAAGACCTGGAGCGCCTCGGCCTGGAGCGCTCCCAGGTGGAGGGGATCCAGTTCTGCTACGGCAAGGGCTGCCCCGTCTGCAACAACACGGGGTACAAGGGCCGGAAAGCCCTCACGGAACTGCTCTGCGTCGACCAGGAGATGCGCGACATGATCTCCGCCGGCGCCCCGGCCAACGCGCTCCGCGACAAGGCCTGCCAGCTGGGCATGCGTCCGCTGCGCGAAGACGGGCTTTTGGCCATTTTCAACGGAGAGACCAGCGTGGACGAAGTCGTCCGCTACACCTGATTTTTGCTTCATTTCAATCCAATTTCGGAGGAACTGAGATATGCCGCAATTCACATACGTCGCCATGGACGGCAAGGGCAAGGAACAGAAGGGCAAGATCAACGCCGCCAACGAAGAGGCCGTGAATGCCGCCCTCAGAGCCAAGGGCATGGTCCCCGTGCTCATCAAAGCCGCCGTGGACAAGGAAGCCGCGAAGAAAATGTCCAGCAAGGGCGGAAAAGGCGGCGGCGGCGGCTTCAATATGACCCTGGGCCCCACGGTCATCAAGCGCAAGGAACTGACCGTCGTGACCCGTCAGCTGGCCATCCTGCTGGACGCGGGACTCCCCCTCATCCGCTCGCTCCACACGCTGGAGCGTCAGGCGAAGAACCCCGTGGTGAGGATCGTGCTGGGCAAGACCGCGGAGACCGTCGAGGGCGGCGCCACCTTCGCGGAAGCCCTGTCGCAGAATCCCAAGTCCTTCGACAAACTCTACCTCAACATGGTCCGCGCCGGCGAGGCGTCGGGCGCCATGGAGACCATTCTCGACCGTCTGGCCTCCTTCATGGAAAAATCCGCGAAGATCGCCGGAAAGGTCAAATCGGCCATGATCTACCCGTCGGTGGTGCTCTCGATCTCGCTGCTGGCCGTGGTGGGCTTGATGATCTTCATCGTCCCCAACTTCGAAAAGATATTCAAGGATCTGCTGGGTCCCAAGGAACCCCTGCCGGGCGTGACGCTCTTCATCCTCGGCATCAGCAACACCCTCGTCTCCCGCTGGTACATGTACCTGGGCGGCGTCTTCGCCGTCATCGTGTTCTTCAAAGTCATCGTCAAGATACCCATGGGCAAACTGGCGATGGACTACCTCAAATACAACGCGCCCGTCTTCGGTCCCATCATCTCCAAGACGGCCATCTCCCGGTTCAGCCGGACCTTGGGGACGCTGATGAGCTCCGGCGTGCCGGTGCTTCAGGCCCTCTCCATCGTCAAGGAGACCAGCGGCAACGAAGTGGTGGCCGGCGCCATCCAGAAGGTCCACGACGCCGTGAAGGAGGGCGAAGGCATCGCCAAACCCCTCGGCGAAACGAAAGTCTTCCCCGAAATGGTGATAAGTATGGTGGAGGTGGGCGAGGAGACCGGTAAGCTCTCCGAGATGCTCAACAAGATCGCCGACACCTACGAGGACGAAGTGGACAACGCCGTCAGCGCCCTGACCTCCCTGATCGAACCCTTGATGATCGTCGCCTTGGCGGGCATCGTGGGATCCATCGTCGTGGCGCTCTTCATGCCGCTGACAAAGATCATCGAAAAGCTGTCGTGAAGAGATTCCTGCTCGACATCGGCAACACCCACACGGTGCTGGCCGAATGCCTGCCCGGCGGCGGCACGGGACCCCTGAGGGAGTTCGAAACGGAGAGCTTCGCGGCGCGCGACCTGCCGCAGGGCGAGATCGCCGCCGTGTGCGTCGTCCCCGAAATGAAAACTCGTCTTGCAGACCGCGGGATCTTTTTTGCCGACGCCTCCAACAGTCGCGGCGCGGTGGATTTCACGCAGATCGACTGCACGACCCTCGGCGCGGACCGGGTGGCCAACGCCGAAGCCCTGGCAGCCTTTTATCCCCTGCCCGGCATCGTCATCGACTGCGGCACTGCCGTCACCATGGAACTGGTGGATGAAAAAAATATTTTCCGGGGCGGCGCCATCGCGCCCGGAAGGGCCCTGATGCGCCGGATCCTCAACACGGCCACGGCCCAGCTGCCGGAGATCCCCCTGTCGCAGAACATCCCGGAGGACGTAGGGAATGGAACGGTTCTTTCCATCGCCTTCGGCGTGGATTCGGGGTGCGTCGGCATGATCCGGGAGTTCATTTCCGTCGCGAAGAAAAAGCACGGGGTCGTCTCCGTCGTGCTCACGGGGGGCGACGCAGCCTTCTTCCGCCCCGCGTTCCCGGAGGCCGCCGCCCCCGGCGCGGACTTCACGCTCCGGGGACTGCGCATCGCCGCAGGCTGGTGACGATCAGCGGGACCTGACTTTCCGCAGCAGCAATTCCATCCGGTAAGGCAGACAGAGACGCCGCTCGTCGCAGGCGGGATCGGCCAGCGCCTGACGGAGTTTCACCGTCGCCTCCTGATAGATCTTCTGGTACTTGTCCTCATGAAAGAGCCGTTCCGGCTGGAGATAGGGCGCAAGCCGGAGACAGACCGCCAGCGCGGGCAGGAGCGCCGCGAAGGGGAGCCGGCCCGCAGGAAGCCGCTCAAGCGCGGCAAACCAGAAAAAGGACAGCGCCATGCCGGAGGGCAGGAAATAGCTGGAAAAAACGATATCCCACGAGAGGATCGCCGGGTGACGGGCGGCCATGACCCCGCAGCAGAGAACGACGGCGGCGATGCTTCCCGGCAGGAGCCACGGGGGAATGTGCCGGTCGCGGCGCAGAAGGAAAAAGAGCCCGAGCCAGACCGCCGCCCCGACAGCCGCCGCCGGGGTGACGGAGGGGATCCCGGCCAGCATCTGTCCGGTGTTGGCCAAAGCGAACTTGAGCCCCGCCGCGGCGGCGCCCTTCTGCGCCTGCCACGTCCCCTGATAGGCAAAATCCGGCGTGTAGCCGTTGAAGAGCTCGATCAGCCGGGGCGCGATCACGAGATCGGCGGCCACGCCGAAAACCACCGCCGCCGCCCCCGCGGCAAGCACAGCGGAAAAGGCGCGGCACGGACGCAGAAACTGCATTACGGCGAGGAGTCCCGTGAAGGCCGTCACGAAAAACATCCCCTGCCGGTCGGCGAGAACGGTCACGACGGCCGCCGCACACAGCACGGGTACGCTGCCGGCCCATCCGGGATCCCGCAGACGGCGCAGAGCGGTCCCGAAAACGAGAAGGAGCAGTCCCGCCGCCGCGAGGAATTTGGAACTGCGGAAAAAGATGTTTTCGCAGAAACACGGCAGCAGGGCCAGCGCCGCCCCGTGCAAGGTGAAGAAGAGTCCCGGCAGACGGGGGAAAAGCCGCCGCCCCGCGTACTGCTGGAAAAAGATCATTCCCAGCATCAGGACGAGACAGACCGGGCTGAGAAAGAGAGCGATTCCCCTGCGCAGCAGGGCAAAGACGATCCGCGCGTCGATCCAGTCGAAGAAATAGCTCAGCTCCCGGCACTGGTAGAGGCCCCAGTCGTTCCGGGCCGGGTCGAAAACGAGCTCGGCCAGCGGCCGGTCCGCCGTATAATTGAGCAGGAACGCGGAGCTTTCCCAGTGGAGATACCCGCCGCCGTGACAGGCCGTCGCCAGCGCGAGGATGACGGCGGCAAACCCCGTGACGACGAACGCTTCGCGGAATGCGGGAGAGACCGGTTTCACTTGCCTTCCTCCAGACGTTTTTCAAGGGCCGAAATGAAACCGGCGGGAGCCCTCTCCGCCCGGGCTTTCCAGAGGGCGAAGCGGTAGAGCCGTGCGGCGGCGGCATGCTCCCCCCGCTGACGGAGCATGTCGCCGTAAAAGAGCATGACCGACGGCGCGCGGAGCTGGAAACAGCCGAATTTCAGCCACGCCTCGGCGGCAGCGGCGTGTCCCTGCCGGAGATCGGAGACGGCCATCATGACGACCCCGGCGGCGTTGCCGCTCAAAGCCCCTTCGCTCCATCCCTCCTCGGGGGCCCGGGAGACGACGGCCTTTTCCCCGGTCTTCCGCAGGGCGGGCCCCGAAACGTACCACTGCTGGAACGGCAGCGCCACGAGGGCGACGAGCGCGGCGAAAACGGCCTGTTTCCGCAGTTTGTCCAAACTTTTCATGTCAGCTTGATCCTCGGGTCGGCGGCGACGTAAAGCAGATCGGAGATCATGATCCCGGCCAGCGTCAGGAATCCGGAGAAGGCGAAAAGCGCCATCTGCAGGGGGTAGTCCCGGCTGGAGAGGGCCAGGAGCGAAAGACTGCCCATGCCGGGGATGTTGAAGATGTATTCGACGATGACGCTCCCCGCGACGAGGCCCGGCAGGAGACCGCCGAAAAGGGTGATGAGGGTGATGAGGGCGTTGCGGAAACCGTGCCCCCAGACGACCTCCCACTCGGGAACGCCCTTGGCCCGGGCGGTGCGGATGTAGTCGCAGTTGATGACTTCGATCATCCCGGCGCGGGCGTAGCGCGACAGGGAAGCGAACCCGCCGTAGGCGAGACAGAGCACGGGCAGCGTGTAGTGCCGGACGATCTCCCACTGGAGACGCCAGATGGAGAAGCGGTCGGGTTCGGGGACCTCCAGTCCGTGGAGGGGAAATACCGCGCGCCAGCCCCCCTCGCACAGCAGGGCCTGGAGCATCAGTCCCACCCACATCACCGGCAGTGAGTAGAGGGCGAAGAGCAGGAACGCCGCGATCCGGTCGCCCCGGCTCCCGGCATGGGTCCCGGACCAAACGCCCACGGGAACGGCCAAGAGATAGGTAATGAGCACCGCCCAGACGTTCAGCGACACGGTGACGGGCAGCCGTTCGAGGATCATGCTTGTCACGGGCTTCCCCGGATCCACCGCGGCGGACTCGCCGAAGTCGCCGTGACGGACGACACGCCCGAGCCAGCGGGCAAATCCCTCGATGAGCGGCTTGTCGAGGTCCAGCTTTTCCCGCAGGGCCGTGTTGCGGACGAAGCCGCCCTTCTCGGCGTTGACGGCGCTTCCGGCATCGCCGCCGCCGAAAAGGTCGCTCCGGGAGGGATCACCGGGGGCCAGACGCAGCATGCCGTAGCTGGCGAAAAGGATCACCAGCAGCGTCGCCGCCGCGAGGATCAGCCGTCTTGCGATGTAAAGGATCATTTGCCGATATTTTCCCGCTCCCGAAAGCTCTTCCGCCGCTTAATATAAACGGGAGAAACGCAAGTTGCAAAGATTTTTCCCCGCCTGTCCGGGATTTTCTGCGAAAAAGGGCTTGAAAATGCGCGGAAAAAACGGTATTTTACGGAAAAATTTCATCATGGGGGAGAAATTTCATGATTTTTATCGGCATCGTTGTCTTCGCCTTTCTGCTCTGGCGGGCGGTCCTGCCGCTGAAATGCCGTCCGGCGCTGAAGACCGCGGCGGGCGCGGCGGCATTCCTCGCGGCGTTCAAGTTCAAGATCGTCCAGCTTCTCGGGGGGCACTATTTCGCGCCGGATCTTCCGCCGGGGGTCATCCTCTTTTCGGCGTGGATCTTCGTCACGGTCTTCATCTTCATGTTCCTCCTCATCATCACCGACACGTTCTTTCTGGGGCTGGCCTGCGGGGAGGCGCTGTACGGGACGTACCGTCGGAAAAAGTTCGACGGCAAAGCGCTTCTCCGGCAGCATCCCCTGCTCAACAAGGTCCATGCCGCGGAACTGATAACGGCGGGGATCGTCGCCGTCTTCGGCATGGGATGCGGCCTGTCCCTGCCCGGCGTCCGGTACGTGACGGTCTCCTCCCCCACCCTCCCCCGGGAGGCGGAGGGCAAAACCATCGCCGTCCTGACCGATCTGCACGTGGACAATCTCAACAACAAGGAAAAGATCTCGAAGATCGTCGCCATGACCAACGCGCTCTCGCCCGACATCGTCTGCCTGCTGGGGGATTTCTCCGACGGCGTGAAAAAACAGCATCTCGACGCGCTGACAGCCCTGACGAAACTGCGGGCGCGGTACGGCGTCTACGGCGTCGTCGGCAATCACGAGTACTACAGCGGCTACAAGATCCTGACGGATCACTTTGCCGCGCTTGGCATGCCGCTTCTGGCCAATGAGAACCGGCTGATCCCCGAGTTGAAACTGCGGATCTGCGGCGTCACGGACCAGTATGCCGCCAAGTTCGGCGAACTGCCGCCGGATTTCGAAAAGGCGCTGGCCTGCCCGGAGAAAGACGTCTGGCGGATCCTGCTCTGCCACGGTCCCAAGACGGCGCGGATCCCCGCGGCGCTGGGGGCGGATCTCCAGCTTTCGGGCCACACCCACGGGGGCATGGTGCTGGGCTTCGACCGGGTGGTCGCCGCGGCCAACGGCGGCTTCGTCCGGGGCTCGTACAAGGTGGGCAAAATGCACCTCGAAGTCAGTGCCGGCACGTGCATGTGGAACGGCTTCCCCGTCCGCATCGGCTGTCCATCGGAGATCTTGCTCATCACCCTCCGCCGCTGAGAAACGCGGCTTATTTTTTCCCTTCCGGCTCGAGCAGCAGGATCCGGTCCACCAGCAGAGCGTCCTGTCTGGAAGACCCGGGGCAGTAAGCCGGACCCTCGGCCTTGACCGAGATCCAGACGTCGTACTCGTTTTTCCCCTCCGCCAGATAATAGCGGTCGAGGTGCTGCTGGATAAACCACATGCGGTGGATGTAGACGAGGCTCACGGGATCCAGTTTCGCCCGTCCGAGATCGTAGAAATGGTACTTTTCATCCGCCTTCACGGTCAGGACTTTCACGGTCAGCGTCGTCTTGCGGCTCCGGCTGAAGACCCCGGCCTGAAGATTTCTGCTGTGGAAGCCTTTGACCGGCGTGCGTTTCGGTTCGGCCAGCCTCATGGCCTTGCCGCCCGCCGCTTCCGGATCGTCGGCCAGATGCAGACCGTAGGACGCAAGCTCGGTGACGGTGTTGAAATCCTGCCAGGTGATGTCGTAGACAATCCGCCGGGCAAGCTCTTCCGGAAGAGGATATTTCGCGCCTTTTTCGGGAACTTCGATCTTCCGGAAAAAGTTTTTGAGGTTGTCGGCTTCGCGTCTGGGCCACGATTTTCCATACCAGCGGGTCAGCGCGGTCTCCCAGTTTTTCTTCAGACGGAGAGCGGCGGCGTTGTCCGGTCCCAGCGTGCGGACGGAGAGTCTGGCGATGTCCGCGGGCACCCGCTCCTGCCGGATGCGCCCCAGCAGACGCCCGTTCCCGCCCGCGGCCTTTTCGGCCGCCGCGAAACACTTTTCCGCGGTGCGGAAAAATTCGGCGTCCAGCCAGGGACGCATGGAGGCATCCATCATGTCCCGCTGCGGTCCCGCCGCCTGCCTTTTCTGCTGGTAATCGAAAAATTCACGCATGCTTCCCGCCGCGGGTCCGAAGGCGGCCGCGAAGTAACGGTCCAGCAGCGGTCCGACCGGCTGGAAGGGGTCGCGCAAAAATTGATAGCCCAGATAGACCCGCAGGCCGTGGAAACTGGCCGTATCGGGAAATTCGCACTCGGAAAACACGTAATCGCTGCCGAGCCGGTGAAAAATCTTGAGATTTTCGGTCACGGCGGCAATGCCGGTCACGCCGGCGTTTTTCCCGGCGTAATTGCCGAAAAGCACCCAGTAGTTCCAGACCTGGATCTTCCCCATGGCGCTCCACTTTTTCATGTCGTCAAGGGTCTTCCGGTTCACGGGAGCGTCGAGGGGGACCATCGTCTGACAGTTGCTGCCCCACGGGCTGGGCGAGAGACGCACGACGACGTTGGGCCGGGGGACGATGCCCTCGGGCGCCTTCTCGGTGAAGAGATAGGCCGAGGTCTGGATCCTCACATCGGGGTAAGACTCCCGGATGCTGTCGGCGACGGCGTTGACGAATTCCAGCACCGTTCCCGCGTAGGACTTGTACTTCTCGGCCAGGGCGACGCACGCCGCGCACTCACAGCGGTCATGGGTGTCGTTGATGGAGAGATTGTAGAGCGGCGGCGGACTGTCGGGAAACTCCTTGCGGTCCGCCTCGATGAATTCCCTGAGCTGGCGGGCGACGGTCCGGCGCGCAAGAGGACTTGAAAAGCAGATCTGCCCCGGTCCGGCGAATGACCGGGAGCGGTCCCGATCGCCGTTCCGGTTGAGCGACCGGGCGCTCTCCATGCCCTTTTCGGGCCACAGAACCGAGTAATAGTGCATGGTGTTGAGGGGGGCCGGACGTCCGAGAACGGGGGAGATGCCCCACCGTTCCCGCTCCGGGGCCGTGATGTTGCACTGCCAGAAGATGTTTTCGCGGCAGCGTGAGAGAAACTGCAGACGCTCCTCGCGGTTGTTGCCGCACCAGATGGGCGTGGTGTAGATTCCTCTGTAGCGGAAAGCGGGGAGAGTCCTGATATCGAGATTTTCCCACTTCAGGCCGGGTCTTCGGGGGATGTGCGAATTTTTTTCGTCCAGCCAGACGACGCCGGCGACGCGCTCCAGAAATTCATAGACGCCGTAGAGCGTTCCCCGGGGACGTCCCCCCGTGATGACGAGGTCTTTGCCGACGCTTCGTATCAGGGACTCCTCCGGTCGGAATTCCGCGGTCCCCGCGTGTTTCGCGGCAAAAGCCGTCCGCCCGACGTAGATCAGCCGCCCCGAGGCGGGTTTGGCGTCCTCGGGCACTGCGGGGACCCGACGGCCCAGCACGACCGTCAGATGGTTGACCAGCTCCCGCACGGCGGTCTTTTCCGCCCCCGTCGCCGCGGGGGAATAAACCACCACGGGATCGGCGCAGACGAACTCCAACGCCGCCAGCACGACGGCGAAACCCGCGAAAAGTTTCATTTTCACCTCACCAGTTGACGCTGCTGACGCTGTAGGCGCCGGGAAGCCACCTGTCGGCCACCTCGGGGGTCGCCTCGAAATTCTGCTGGCTCAGGTTGCTGGTGATGGCCTTGCGCACCGTGGCCGCCCGCCCGTCGGCGAATCCCACATTGATGCCGCCGCAGGGCATGTCGGCGTTGGTGATGGTCTCAAGCGGCGACAGGGGATGACGGTAGCCGAAGCGGTTGTGGGTGCTCCGGTCCCCGGCGAGACTCGCGTCGTCGGAGTTGCCGTCCATGAACACCATGAGCTTCGTCGGGCGGCGCACCTTGGCCGCGTGGATCCCACCGCCGCTGGGCGGGGGCCAGCAGCCGCCGACGTAGACGTTGATCGCGTAGGAGATCCCCCGGGCGCCCCCGTAGACCGTCCGCGCCAGAGGCTGGGGTTTCCCCGTCGCCGGACAGAGGAAGATCCCCACGTTCTGCGTCGTCAGAAACTCGTTGTTCGTCAGCGAGATCCCAAGATACGGCGCCAGCTGGAACATAAAGGGGCGCTGCTTGTTGGCGCTGCCCTTGCGGCTGGGGTAGTAGCTGTAGTCGTTGATGTACATCCCGGTGGCCGTCATGATTGACTTGAGATTGCTCAGACAGTTGGCAGTCCGCGCCGTCGCCCGCGCCTGCTGGAGCGCCGGCATCAGCATCGCCGCCAGGATCGCGATAATCGCTATAACAACAAGAAGTTCTATCAATGTGAACCGGAAACGGCGGCGAAATTCGGGAAAATTCTTTTTTATCATTTTTTATCCTTTCGTGTTGGAGATTTTCGGGGCAACTGTGTATATTATACATGAAAACGGAGGCAAATAAAATGTCAAAAAATGCAAAATCCGTAGAATACATATCAAAAGCGGTGAAACTCCCCCGTGCGGAGGGAACGCTCCCCCGAATCTTTCTGGCCAACGGGGGACGGGTCCGGCTGAGGGAATGGCGGGTTTCCCTGCGTTGTCTGCCCCTGTGGCACGTCTACTGGAATCCCGATCCCGGCGGCCGACTGCACCTTGCCGACTACGAGGTGGAAATGTCTCCCGACTGCATCTATCTGCTGCCCTCCTATCTGGCCTTCTCGACGTCCTCGACGCGGGCCTTCAGGCACATCTATTTGGATTTCTGTGTGGAGAGCGATCACTTCTCGCAGGTGAGAAAAAAGGAGATCGTCTTTCCCGTCGGGAATTACCGGTGGCTGCTGGAAGAGGCGTTCAAGGACCGATTCTCACCGCTGATCGCGGGGTCTCTCATCCTCGCCCTGCTGGCGGCGATCCCCGAGGAAAGTTTCGTGCCGGAGGGGACCCCCACGATCAATCCGCACATACAAAACGTGCTGGACATGATCTTCGAGTCGTTCCAGAAAGGGAAGTTCGACAAGCTGGACAACATCACCGTCAGCAGAAAACTGGGCATGTCCCTGGCCAATTACCAGCACCTCTTCAGGCGGGAACTGAAGATATCGCCTCACCGCTACATCCTGAACCGCCGCCTGGAACTTGCGTACAATCTGCTGAAAAACACCGACATGAGCATTGAGGAAGTCGCGGAGTCCGCGGGCTTCGCCAACAGATACCAGTTTTCGAAGTCCTTCGGGATTCTCTACAACATCCCCCCGGGCCGCTTCCGCAAGACGCTCTGACCCGGTCAGGAGAAGTCCCGCCAGACGGCGGCTATTTGTCCTTGAGGCGGACGCCGATGTCGCGCAGTTCGAGGGTCTTGAGCATCTCGGGCGTGCGCTCCTCCTTCAGCGACGAGAGACGGCCCGCCTGACGCTCCACCGCCTTCTCGAAGAGATTGCGCACGAAACGGCCGTTGCCGAAGTTTTTGTCCCGGTTCTTCGTCAGGAAGGCCATGGCGGAAATCAAATACTTATCCATCTCCGGCGAGAGCACGTAGTGGCTCTTTTTGGCATACATCCGGAACATGTCGGCCAGTTCCCGCGTGGTGTAGTCGGGGAAGTGGATGTACCGCGTGAACCGGGAGGCCAGTCCGGGGTTGGCGTCGATGAATTTGCGCATCTCCCCGGGATACCCCGCCACGATCACGATCAGGCGGTCCCGGTCGTCCTCCATGCGCTTGAGCAAGGTGGCGATGGCCTCCTGCCCGTAGTCCTGCTGCCCGCCGGAGACCAGCGTGTAGGCCTCGTCGATGAAGAGCACGCCGCCCAGGGCGCTGTCGATCACCTCGTTGGTCTTGGCCGCCGTCTGGCCCACATACTTCGCCACCAGTCCCGCCCGGTCGGTCTCCACGAGGTGGCCTTTCTCCAGGATGCCGAGGGCCTTGAAGACCTTGGCCATGATCCGGGCCACCGTGGTCTTGCCCGTGCCGGGATTGCCGGTGAAGACGCAGTGATAACTCAATTTGGCGTTCTTCATGCCCGCCTGCTCCCGCTCCCGGGCGATCTGGCAGAACTCCGCCATCTTCTTGACTTCGGCCTTGACGGACTTCATGCCGATCAATTGATCCAGTTCGGCAAGGACCTGCTGAAGGGTCGGTTCCTTCCCGTCCTTCCCCGGCTCCTTCTGCGGCAAGACGTCATCCATCGTCAGCGTCATCAGCTGTTCTTTCGAAAGATCCTTCCCCGAGGCCAGACGCATGGCCTGACGCTCCACGGCGGTCTCGAAGAGATTGCGCACGAAACGGCCGTTGCCGAAACGGGGATCGGGGTGGCTCGTGACCTTCTTCATGTACCGGGCGAGGCCCGCCTCCAGATCGGCGGAGAGCTTGAACTGGTTTTTCTTCGCCCGCATTTTGAACATCTCCGCCAATTCCTCCGGGGAGTAGTCGGGGAAGTCGATGTAGCGGTTGAACCGGGAACGCATGCCGCTGTTGGCGTCGAGAAAAGCCTTCATCTCCTTGGAATAGCCGGCCACGACCACAACCAGTCTGTCCCGGTCGTCCTCCATGCGCTTGAGCAAGGTGGCGATGGCCTCGGCCCCGTAGTCGGACTGCCCGCCGCCCGCCAGCGCGTAGGCTTCGTCGATGAAAAGCACGCCGTCGAGGGCGGAGTCGATGAGCTTGTTGGTCTTGATCGCGGTCTCGCCCACGTAGCGCCCCACCAGTCCCGAACGGTCAGTCTCCACCAGATGGCCGGATTTGAGGATCCCCAGCTCCCGGTAGATGTCGCCCAGGATCCGGGCCACCGTGGTCTTGCCCGTTCCGGGATTGCCGGTGAAGACGCAGTGGTAACTGATGGAAGGGGCTTTCAATCCCTGGGCTTTGCGGGCCTGAACGACCTTGGTGTAGTCCACCAGTTTGTGGACTTCTGCCTTGACCTCCTTGAGTCCGATCAGGCCGTCAAGTTCGGCCAGCGCCTCCTCGAGAGTCCGCTTCTTCTGTTCGGGCCGTTTGCCGTCGTGGGAGGCCGTGACGGGGGAAGCCTTTTCCTTCTTCGCAGCTGCGGAGGATTTTTGCGTCTTTTCCGGCGAAGCCTTTTCCGCTTTCCCCGCGGAGGCTTTTTCGGAAGCGGCCGTTTTTTCCGGCTTTTTCCCATCCGGCCCTTTCAGGGGGACGCACAATCCCAGACCGATGCTCACCAGCGCCGTCGCTCCCCAGACGTACCACTTGACGCGGTCGTACTGCCGGACGAAGAAGGAGGCCGCCAGCACGGGAACGCTCAGCAGACAGGCGACGCCCAGAATGCCCGACGCCCGGTCCTCCGGCAGGACGAGAAAGATGAGGAAGGCAAACAAAATGAAGACGCCGCACCCGATACCGGCATTTTTCATGGAAAGACTCCTTGTGTGTTTTTGTCTCAAGCGCCGTGGGAAAGCCCCCCGTCCGGCATTTTCCATACGATACGCCGGGAAAAAGAGAAA
This sequence comes from Lentisphaeria bacterium, assembly GCA_017450705.1. GTDB lineage: Bacteria > Verrucomicrobiota > Lentisphaeria > Victivallales > Victivallaceae > UBA1784. The sequence continues at coordinate 53,608 of JAFSTC010000064.1, forward strand.
ATCAAGCCGATTTCCCTTTTCCCCGCCGGTTTTTTCGAAAAAGCGTTGAAAAAAGGGCATTGTCATGCTAAAGTATGCACCGGACGAAGACGTTCTTTTTTGTCGTGTTTCAGACGGGAGATTTTTGGGAGAAAATGGGCAAGATAACGATTTTGGGGAGCGCGGCCGCGGAGGGCATCCCCGCCATGTTCTGCAACTGCCGGGTCTGCACCGAGGCCTGGAAAAACGGCGGCAAAGACCGGCGCATGCGCGCCGCGTACAAACTCAACGATCATGTGCGCATCGACTTCGGTCCCGACACCTTCTGTCAGGAGCTCAAATACCAGCTCCGCTCCGAAAACCTCAAACACCTCTTCATCACCCACAGCCACGAAGACCATCTCTACTGCGATCTGCTGGACTACCGCCGTCCGGGCTTCTCGGTGGTGGCCGAGGACAATATCCTCAACATCTACGGGAATGTCGGCGTCATGGACGCGATCTACACCCATTTCGCCAAAAAGCGCTGCAACTTCCCCTTCTACCGTCTCAACCCCGTGGAAGTCACCGCCTTCGAGCCCGTGGAGCTGCCCGGGGAGGACATGACGTTCTACCCCATGATCGCCAATCACATGCCCACGGAAAAGCCCAATTTCTACGTCATCCGCCACGGAAAAAAGTGGCTGATGATCGCCAACGACACCGGCTATTTCTGCGAGGAGGACTGGCAGTTCCTCGAAAAGCTCCATGTCCGCTTTGCCGTCGTCATCACCGACTGCACCGGGGGCATCCGGGACATCCGCGACGGCCACATGAGCGGCAAGTACGTGATCGACACAAAAAAGCGCCTCGAGGAGATGGGCTGCGTGAATGAGGAAACGAAGTATTTCATCAATCACTTTTCCCACAACGGCCGCCTGACCCACGCCGAATTCGAAGCCCATTACGATCCTTACGGGATACAGATCGGCTTCGACGGGCTGGAGATCGAGTACTGAAAAAACCTGACCGGAGAAAGAGGCCATGGCATCGGATTTCGTTCATCTTCACCTTCACACCCACTACAGCATGCTCGACGGCGCCTGCACCGCCTCGGGACTGGTCGAACTGGCCAAAGAGATGGACATGCCCGCCATCGCCATCACCGACCACGGCTACGTGGGCGGCGCCGAGGAGTTCCACCGGGTGCTCACCGAGGCCGGACTCAACCCGATCGTGGGCTGCGAAGCCTACGTTTCGCCCACGACGCGCTTCGACCGTACCCCCACCGTGCCCCACATCAAGGGCCACCATCTGGTGCTGCTCTGCGAGAACGAGACCGGTTACAAAAATTTGTGCAAACTCATCTCCGAAGCGTGGCGCAACGGCATGTACTACAAGCCGAGGATGGACAAAGACCTGCTGAGAGAGTATCACGAGGGCCTCATCGCCCTGTCGGCCTGCATCGCGGGAGAGATCCCCAGCCGTTTCCTCGACGGCGACGACAAGGCGGCGGAAAAGGCCCTCGACGAGTATCTGGAGATCTTCGGGCCCGGCAACTTCTTCCTCGAACTCATGGACCACGGCATGGAGGAGGAGCGTCTCGTCAACAGAAAGGTCATCGAACTTGCGAAAAGACGGAGCATCCCCCTCGTGGCCACCAACGACGTCCACTACCAGAGAAAGGAGGACGCCGAAGCCCACGAGATCATGCTCTGCATCCAGACGGGGGCGAAATTGAGCGAGCCTCACATGAAGTTCTCGGGACCGGAGTTCTACTTCAAGAGCCCCGAGGAGATGAAGAAGATCTTTTCCGAGGTGCCCGAGGCGATCACCAACACCCGGGCCATCGCCGACCGCTGCTCCATGAAATTCCGGTACGACGAAAACCACTACCCCGTCTTCTACCTGCCCGACGGCAGCGTCCCCACCAAAGAGACCTTGCGGGAGATCTGCCTCGACAACATGATGATGCGCTATGACTTCGACGGGCGGAAAAAAGAGTTCACGCCCTACGAAAAGTCCATCATGGACCGCATGGAGTACGAGCTGGACATCATCGAGCGCACAGGGTTCTGCAGCTACTTCATGGTGGTGTCGGACTTCATCCGCTACGGCAAAAACATCGGCGTCCCCGTGGGGCCCGGACGGGGCTCCGGCGCGGGCAGCGTCGTGGCCTACCTCACGCTCATCACCGACATCGACCCCATGCGGTACGGTCTGCTCTTCGAGCGCTTCCTCAACCCGGAACGGGTCAGCCCGCCGGACTTCGACATCGACTTCTGCGAAAAGCGCCGGGGCGAGGTCATCGAGTACGTCCGGAGCAAGTACGGCTACGACAACGTGGCCCAGATCTGCACCTACGGCCAGCTCAAGGCCAAGGCCGTGGTCAAGGACGTGGCCCGGGTCATGGGCATGGATTTCGAGACCGGCAACCGCCTCACGAAAATGATCCCCGACGAACTCAAAATGACCATCTCCAAGGCCATCGAGCAGTCGGAGGAGCTGGCCGCGCTCATCGAGAGCGATCCCAAGGTCAAGGAGGTCTTCGACTTCGCCAAGGTGCTGGAGGGCCTGAACCGTCAGACCGGCGTCCACGCCGCGGGGGTCATCATCGGCGACCAGCGGCTGGACAACCTCGTGCCCCTGTCGCGCAGCGCCACGGGCGACATGGTGGTGCAGTACCCCAAGGAGCCCTGCGAAAAACTGGGCCTGCTCAAGATGGACTTCCTCGGTCTGCGGACTCTCACCATCATCCGCAACGCGCTGGACATGATAAAAGAACAGCACGGCGTCGACATCAATCTCTCGAAACTGCCGCTGGACGACAAAAAGACCTACGAGATGCTCCAACGGGGCGACACCGTCGCGGTGTTCCAGCTGGAGTCCGGCGGCATGCAGAACCTGTGCCGCAGTTTCGGCGTTGAGACCATCGAGCACATCATCGCTCTCGTAGCGCTGTACCGGCCCGGCCCCATGCAGTTCATCCCCCAGTTCATCGCCCGCAAAAAGGGAACGGAGCCCATCATCTACGACCACCCCAAGATGGAGGAGTTCCTCAAGGAGACCTACGGCATCATGATCTATCAGGAGCAGATCATGCAAGTCGTCCAGGCCCTCGCGGGCTTCAGTCTGGGCGGCGCGGACATCCTGCGCCGGGCCATCGGCAAAAAGAAGGAGCACGTGATGCTGGAGCAGCATCAGAAATTCGTCGACGGCTGCGCCAAAACCAACAACATCCCCGCGGATCTGGCCGAACAGATCTGGGAAAAGATCAAACTGTTCGCGGGCTACGGCTTCAACAAGTCCCACTCCGCCGCCTACGGCGTCGTCTCGTACCAGACGGCGTATCTCAAGGCCAACTACCCGGTGGAGTTCATGTCCGCGGTGCTGACCAGCGAAATCGAAAACGCCGAAAAGCTGGCCTTCCTGATCACGGCCTGCCGCGAAATGGGCATCCAGGTGCTGCCGCCGGACGTCAACTCCAGCGGCATCAGCTTCTCCGTGGACTCGGGCAAGATCCGCTTCGGGCTGGGCGCCATCAAAGGCGTGGGCGAAGTGGCCGCCTCGAAGATCATCGAGAGCCGCAAGCAGGAGGGCCCCTTCGAGAGCTTCCTCGACTTCTGCGAACGCTGCGGCACGGACGTGAACTCCCGGATGCTGGAGCACCTCACCCGGGCCGGAGCGCTGGACGGACTGGGTCTGCGCCGCTCGCAGATTTTGGCCATCGCCGAACCCATGATGAGCTTCGCCTCCCAGAAGGCGAAGGACAAGGCCGCGGGACAGGGATCGCTCTTCGACCTCCTCTCGGGGGAGGAGTCCGCCGGCGACTCCTGCACCATCCCCATTCCGGACATCCCGGAGTTCGAGTGGGACGACATCCTCAAAAACGAGAAGGAGCTGCTGGGCTTCTACGTTTCGGGCCACCCGCTGGAGCCCCACAGCGAGCTCATCCACGCCTACGGGACGCCGATCCGCACGCTGGGACAAGTCGCCGACGGCACAGCCCTCCGGCTGACCGGCATGGTCTCGGCTTTCACCAAGAAATTCAGCAAAAACAGCAACAAGCCCTTCGGCATCCTGACGCTGGAGGACTTCGACGCCTCCTGCGAGTGCATGATCTACGACCGGGCGCTGGACACCATGACCAAGGCCGAGATCCCCACCGAACCCGGAACGCCGCTGCTGCTGGAGGTCACGGTCAACCGCCGCGACGAGAACGAACGCCCCCGGGTGGTGGTGGAAAAAGTCCATCTGCTGAAGGAAGCCCCCCTGCTCTTCACGGAGGAGATCTATCTCCACGTCTTCGAGGGAAAAACCTCCCCCGAACAGCAGAACGCGCTGGCGGAACTGGTCAAGTCCTCCCCCGGCCGGGTGAAGCTGATCGTCTGCCTGGCGCGCAAAAACGACGCCGTCATCTTCATCGAGTCCGGCTTCGAAGTCGCCGTCGACGAAAAATTCCTCGCCGGCGTCGACCGCATCCTCGGCAAGAACGCCTTCAAGATCAAGGCCCTGCCCGTGAAGCCCCCCGCTCCCCGGCGCTGGAAGAAGCCGGAACAGGAAACAACGGTCGTGCAGGGGTGAGACGCCATGGTTGACGCGATCCGAAGGACCGGTGCCGCCGCGGCGGGGTTCTGCCGCAGGAACCCCGTTCCCGCCGCCATGCTTCTGGCCTTCGCGCTCCTCGGCTGCGGCGCGGCCTTTCTGCCCGCCGCGCCCGTCTGGATCACCGACAACGGCAACAAATACATCATCATGCGCAACTTCGCGCAGACGGGGAAGCTTTCGATCCGCCACGGCATCCCCGGCAACTTCCCCACGGGGGGATTCCACTTTCAGAGGACGCCGACGGGCTTCCGCAGTTTCTACCCGGAGTTCCTGCCCGCCGCGACCGCCCTGCCCTGGAAGCTCTTCGGTGACCGGGGCGCGACGCTGATCCCGATCCTCGCGGGGATCCTCCTCGCCGGGGCCATGGCCCGGTATTTCCGCTCCTTCGCCTGCGCCGCGCTGGCATTCTTCGCGACGCCCTGCGCCTTTTACAGTCTCCTCCTGTGGGAGATGATCCCGGCGGTCCTCGTGAGCTTCCTCGCCGTCATGCGTCTGCGGGAGAGAAAGTTCTTCACGGGCGGGCTCCTGCTGGGTCTGGGACTTTTCCTCCGCGAAGAAATGTACTTCCTCGGCGCCGCGGCGGGACTGGTCCTTCTGTTCCGGAAGGAGGGCCGTCCGCTGGGAAAACTCTGCGCGGGATCCGTGCTCGGCGCGCTCCCCGTGTGGCTGACGCAGTATCTGCTCACCGGCCACATCCTCGGACTCCACGGCGCCACCTATTACCTCAACAACCGGCAGGGATTCGACCTTGTCAACGAGTTTTTCGGCGTCTTCTGGAATTATTTCCAGCACCTCTTCCGGTTCGAGCCCCTGCCGTATTTCGCGGTCTTCGGCGTGCTCTGCATCGTCGCGGGCTTCTTCAAGACGCCCCGGCTCGGGAAGGCGAAGACCGCCCTTTTCTGCGCGGGGGGACTGATCTTCCTCGCGGGCGCGTACAAATTCCTCGCCGGCTCCGCCTACTGCTACACGGCGGCCCTCTGCGCGGGATTCGTCACCACGCTGCCCCTGGCCTGGGGCTTCTGGGCGAATTTGCGGCGGCTTTACGCCGCCTCCTCCCGGCGCAGCCGTTTTCTCATGATGCTTGCGGTCGTTTACACCTTTCTCGTACCGCCCCTGCTGACCCGGCACGACGTGGGGCTTTTCTGGGGCGCACGGCATTTCCTCTTCGTCATGCCTTTCGCGATCTTCTTTGCGCTCAGATCCTTCCGGTTCCTGCCCGGGGGGAAGGCGCTCCTCGCGGGACTGGCCGCCGTCTCCGTCGCCTGGCAGCTGTGCGGTTTTATCGCCCTCTCCCGGGTCTCGGAGGAGTCGGAACAGTTCACCGATTCGATCCGCTCCCTCGGGAGCAAAGTCATGGCGACGGACATCTTCTTCCTGCCGGAGCAGACGCCGAAGCTCTTTTTTTCCGGCGACTTCTGCGAGCTTGCGACGGAGGAACAGCTGACGGACCTTCTCGCGGAACTCGGCCGGAGAAACGAAAAGGATTTCCTCTTCATCACCTCCCCCCGCTGGTCGCGGCTGGCCGGGAACGGCCGGAAGAAACTGGCGGAGTCCGTTTCGGGGGAAGTCCTGCGTTTCCAGTCCCCGGCCTCCGGGTTCATGGATCTTTTGATCGTTCCCATCCGGGTCAGGTGAAAAAATGAGTCGGAAAAACAGCTTTCTTCTTCTGGCGGCCTTTGCGGCGCTTCTGCTCTTCTGCGGTCTGGGGAGCCGGGAACTCTTCAGCGGCGACGAGACCCGCGTGGCCGGGATCATCGCCGAAATGACCCTCGAAAAAGACTGGGTCGTTCCCCGGCTCAACGGGACGCCTTTCCTCGAGTACCCGCCCCTGTACTATCAGGCGGGGAGCCTGTGCTTCCGGCTCTTCGGCTTCACCGATGCGGCGGCCAAACTGCCCAGCGCGGCGGCGGCCTTCTGCGCGGCGCTGCTGCTCTTTTTCCTCGCGGGGAAACTCAAATTCTCCCCCGCATCTTCATTGACGGCGGGCGTTCTGCTCCTCACGGGAGCGCAGTTTTTCGAGAGTTCCCGCAAATGCATGGTCGATGCCGTGCTCGCCCTTTTCGTCGTGCTGGCGGTCACGGCCTTTTACGCCATGACGCAGAGCCGGGACTTCCGGAAGAAGACCTTCTTCTTCCTGCTGTACGCCGCGGGTCTCGCGGGAGGGGTCATGACCAAGGGACTCATCGGTCTGGCCTTCCCCTGGGCGGGACTGGGGATCTGGCTCGTGCTCGACGACATCCTCTTCGAAAAAAAATTCACTTTCTTCCGCTACGCCCTGCTGGGACTGGGAGCGCTCCCCGCGGTCATCCCCCTGGGGTACTGGGGATACCTGCTCTATCTGCGGGAGGGCAAGGGCGCCCTGCACACCGTTTTCGTCACCAACGGCATCGGGCGTTTTTCCGGGTCACAAGGGGATCACGTGGAGTCGGCGTGGTATTATTTCGTAAAATTTCCGGCGCTGTTCCAGCCGTATCTCCTCGTCTTTCTGGCCGCGATGGTCCACGCCGTCCGGCTGATGCGCAAAAAAGAACTGCCCCGGGAAGTTCTCCTGCCCTTCTGCTGGGCCGCGGCGCCCTTCGCGATGCTCTGCGTCTCCTCCGCCAAGCGCCAGGTCTATCTGCTGCCGCTCTACGGCGCCTGGTCGCTGATGGCGGCGTGGTACCTGGCCGGTCTTGCGGCGGGAGCGAAGGAAAGATTCGGTTCCCGGTTCCCCGCTCTGCGCCGACGGGTCCTCCCCGTCTCGGTCTGCGCGGCCGCGGCGGTCTTCGTCCTCTTTCTTTTCCTGACGCCGGAAGGAACGAAGATCCTGCCGGTCCTGGGGCTGATCTTCATCGCGGCCCTGCCTTTCGCGGGACGGGCCCGGACGGGCCTTGCCCTGCTCGCCCTGGCCGCGGGATACGTCTGCATCGACACCGCCTTTCTTGCGCTGAGATCCGAAGACGAGTCCCTGCGCCCCCTGTTTCTGGAGTGCCGCAGGATCGAGGAGGAACGGGGCCGCGTCACGCTGGGGAGAGTCCCCGAGCGCACTTTGGGCGCGGCGGTGTTCTACATGAAAAAGACCCTGCCGCAGTCCGACGGGAAAAAGCCCCCCGCGCCCGGTGAGTGGCGGATCGTCCGCGGCGGCAGCCATCCCGGCGGAAAAGAATTCAACGACAGACATTTTCTCATAACTTCCCTGCCCGTCGAAAACGAAAAAAAAGGAAAGCTCTCCCCATGATCCCCGATGAAAAGATGCTCGAATACATCCGTTCCGCCGAAAAGGAGACGCAGCAGCTCATCCGCGACCTCTGCGCCCTGCCCGCGCCCTCCAATCACGAGGAAAGGCGGGCGGCGTTCTGCCGCGACTGGTTCCTGAAGAACGGGTTCGAAAACGTCTCCGTCGACGGGGCGCTCAACGTGCTCGCTCGGGTCAACGTGACAAAGGACAACGATATCACGGTCGTCATGGCCCATACCGACACGGTCTTTCCCGATACGGAAGCTCTGCCGTTCTCGGAGGATGAAGTTTTCATGTATTCTCCCGGCGTCACCGACGACACGGCCAATTTGGCCGTCATGATGATCTCGGCCCGTTTCTTCAGGGAGAATTTTCCCGGCGGGCCGGAGGGCTTCCTCTTCGTCGCCAACGCGGGCGAGGAGGGTCTGGGCAACCTCAAGGGCTGCCGCAGGATCATGTCCGATTTCGGCGGCCGGGTCCGGCGGTTCATCACCATCGACGGGCTGGAGCCCCGCCGGGTGGTCGCCCGGGCGGTGGGCTCACGCCGGTACCGGGTCACCGTGCGCACCGAAGGAGGCCACTCCTTCGCCAACTTCGGCCGCCGCAACGCCATCCACGTGCTGGCCGCCCTGATCTCCATGCTCTACACGGCAAAAGTCCCCGTGAACGGCGACAGCCGGACCACCTACAACGTGGGGACCATCTCCGGAGGGACCAGCGTCAACACCATCGCGCAGAACGCAGAAATGCTGTACGAATACCGCTCCGACGACGAGACGTGTCTGGAAAAGATGCGCGTCTTTTTCGAGCAGACACTTGCCGCCTTCCGGGCTTCCGGCGTCGCTGTGGAAGCCGAGACCATCGGCGAACGGCCCTGCTCGGGGAAGATCGACGAAAAACGCTTCGACGCGTTCAAAGAAAAGATTTACGCTTCCGTCCGCAAGGTCTCGCAGGCGGAGCCCCTCCCCGGCGTCAGCTCCACCGACGCCAATATCCCCCTGTCGATGGGGATCCCCGCCGTGTGCATCAGCGCCTGCCGGGGGGCCGGCGCCCATACCCGCGAGGAGAAGCTGGAAAAAGCCAGTCTCCCCGACGGCTGCCGCCTGCTGCTGGATATCCTTTTCCGCCTGACGGAAAACTGAAAGGGAAACCGCTATGATTCAAGTCATGACGGGCGACATCACGCGCCTTGCCGTCGACGCCATCGTCAACGCGGCCAACCGCACGCTGCTGGGCGGCGGAGGCGTCGACGGCGCCATCCACGCCGCCGCGGGACCGGAACTGGTGAAAGCCTGCGCCGTCTTCGGCGGCTGTCCCACGGGAGAGGCGCGCATCACGCCCGGTTTCCGGCTGCCGGCGAAATTCGTCATCCACACCCCGGGTCCCGTCTGGCACGGGGGAAACCGCGGCGAAAAGGAGCTTCTCGCATCGTGCTACACGAATTCCCTGCGTCTGGCGGCGGAAAACGGGTGCCGCTCCATCGCTTTTCCGTGCATCAGCACGGGGGTCTACGGCTATCCCAAAAGAGCCGCGGCGGAAACCGCCGTATCAACCGTCCTCGCGTGGGAAGAGAAACTTCCCGAAGAGATCATCTTCTGCTGTTTCAGCGCCGCCGATGCCGCGGTCTGCCGCGAAGTCATTTCCCGCCTTGCGCCTGAGGGCGGAAGACCTTGAAGGAGAGCGCGCTCACGTAGGGCGAATGCGCCTCGCGGAAGCCGGGGATCCCCTTGGAGAAACCCATGCCGAAATGAAAATCGCTCAGCCGTGAAGCGAGTTTCACGACGAGGCGCTGTTTTTTCCCTGTCAGCGTGATCCGGGGCGAACTGCCGTAAGTGGAATTGCGGTTGGTGTGGCAGGCCATCTCGCGGATGAGTTTCCCGTCCAGCCAGCACTTGAAGGGGCAGTCGGCGGAAAACGAAAGCCCCACGTCCTCGATCACTTCATCGGACTGGAACTCCCGTACGACGTAGCAGCAGGTGGCGCCGTTGAGGGCGTAGAGGTCGCTCCGCGCGAAACCGCCCGTGCTCTTTTCGACGGAAAAGGGGCGCTCCTCCGGCAGATCGCGCTTGAGGAGCGCCGCCTCGTCCAGATAGGCGTGATTCGGACGAACGTGGGTGTTGAACGCATCGCAGGCGTACTCGGGCAGATTGCCCGGATTGCAGGTGAGTTCCTCGTTCTGATAGGGACAGATCTCGAATGCCTCCTTGTCCCACATATCCCAGTAGGGACCGTAGACGAGGTACCGGACCGAAGCGTGCATGCCGAACAGATCTTCATGGACGACGCTTCCCGCCTTCTTCAGCAGGACTCGGCAGAGGACCTTTTCGGGCTGCATGGAGAGGTCCTTTTTCAGTCCTATGCAGAAAGTGACGGAGCCGTTCCCGCCCGCGGGAACGGCGATCTCCTTTTCGGCGGCGGCGGTCTCCGCGCAGTCGGGAAGCGCGACGGCGACGGTTCCGGCAAAAGCCTCCGGAAAGGGATTGGAGACGCGAAGCGTGACCTCGGTCGGCCGGTCGGCCCGCAGCACGGGCTCGCCGTTTCCGTAAGCGTACTCCACGGCATAGCCCGCAGCAGGCTGCGGGCGCACCGCCACAGCCGGAGCACCGGTGACGGTGATGTCGCGATTGAGCACTTGGGCCACTTCGAGACCGACGGCGGCGGTCTCCGCCGCAAAATCGGTGAGCGCGGCGGTTTTGTGCCGGATGTCACAGGCGCAGACCAGCGTCTTGCCCATGCGGTCCCGCCAGTCGGGGGGCAGCGCCTCGCTGCCCCGGAGCGCGCCCCACAGGGCCCCCGCCGTGGCGCAGGAACAGTCCACGTCCCAGCCGCACTGCACGCAGAGCCGCATCATCTCCTTGAAATCCTCCCCGCCGCGCAGCAGGGCCATGATGGCGAAAGCGTTGTTGATCATGGCGTCCGTCGAATCCGCCGAACCGAAGCGGCGGACGATTTCGAGCCAGAGGTCATGCTCGTCCGCGAGGGCGCGGCACAGCTCCTTGACCTCAATATAGAGCCGTCTTCCCGCATTGTCCTTTGGCACGGCTTCGCAGCACCGGTCGAGCAGTGTTTCGGCCGAATTCTCGAAAAAGGCCAGCGAAGCGGCGGCGGAGAGGAACTGCTCCAGTTCCACGCTGATCCGCCCGTGGTCGAGGATGCCGTCCCGGGAAGCGTATTCCATGGCAAGACGGGGATTCCCGGGGGAGATGAAGCCCCAGATCTCGCTGCGGATAGGGCACCCCTCGGAATTCTGATGGGCCCGGTTGTTCCACGTTCCGGAGAGGGGCGGGTAGATGCCGTGCTCCAGATTGTCGATGAAGATGCCGTACTCGCAGCAGACGTAGAAACAGTGCTTCTGCCAGTATTCGGCAAGTTCGCGCGAGGTGGGGGCAAGACCGATGTCCTGCAGGGCCTCCAGCCAGACGACCTGAATGTCCAGATCGTCGTTGGGGTACAGCTTGTCGGGCCAGAGCCTGCCGCGCTCCGCCCGGTTGAACTGCTTGTGGCACTCGTAGGGCGCGCCGACGATGCCGCCCAGGGACTTGCCGATCCAGCCGCCGAGGATGCGGTCGAGGTAAACTTTATATTCGAGGGTCCGTCTCATGATCTTGTCCTTTCGCGTTTCCCGAAAAACGTCGTCCTTAATTTATCATGGAAACGGATATATTTCATGGGTCTATCCGTCATTTTAATAACACTATCCGCCAAAAAAGGGGCATTTTTTCCGAAATTTTCCGGCGCCCTGTTTGTTTTTGCGCTTTGCCGGGGTATATTCAGGAAGGTGCCGAAACAGGGAGGGAACGCGATGCACAGGGAGATGATGCAGAAATGGGGCAAGGACAACTTTCCCCTGTCCATCGTCGCCACGGAGATGAACGACACCGTTCCCGAACACACCCACGACTTCATGGAGCTGGTGATCTTTCAGCGGGGCAGCGCCACCCACGCCCTCCATCTGCCGGGGGGGAAGGTAAGTTACGCCGTCATGCAGGGAGACTGCTTCTCGGTCCTGCCCGGCGAAACGCACTCCTTTTCCGACGGGAACCACGCCTTTTACTACAACATCATCTTCTCTCCCGAACTCATCCGCGGCCAGACACCGGCGCTGGAGGAGTTCGATTCGTGGGAGAGCCTTTTCGGCAGCCGCACGCCGCGGGACCGCAAAAAGATCCATCTGCCTTTGGCCGACCGCATGCAGATCGACGCCTACCTCGCCCGGCTCAAGGAGGAACTGGACCGCCGGACCCGGGGTTACAAAACTGTCGCCGTGTCGATCCTGCTGGAGATACTCGTTTTGCTTCTCAGATGTTCTCCCAAGCAGATGGCTGTCAAATCGGGAACGCTCCCCGGCGACGGCGGCAGTCTGCTCAAGGTGGTCAACGCACTGGAAAAAGCTCCCGAAAAACACCTTTCTCTGGCCCAGATGGCGAAGCTTTCGGGGATGTGCGTTTCGAGCTTCACCAGAAAGTTCCGCATCCTCACCGGCGTTTCGCCCACCGAGTATCTGATCTCCCTGCGGATCGAAAAGGCCGAAAATCTGCTCAAGACCACCGACTTGCCGGTCTACGCCATCGCCGATGCCTGCGGTTTCAACAACATCAACTACTTCATCAAAACTTTCCGGCGCTTCCGGCACGTCACCCCGGCGAAATTCCGCGCGGGCAGGAACTGACGGAAGACCATCACCGGGTCTTCTCCACGACGAGGACCGCTTCGCGCTCGAGGAGCGTCTCCCCCTTTTCCCAGCGGAACTGCCACAACCCGCCGTCGAGGGAACAGGGAAAAACCGCCCCCTTGCGCCGCAGGGAGGCGATGACGCGCTTCGACTTGAGCGTCACGCGGAACGCCGGACTTTCGAGGACGATCTCTCCCGGCACGTCCCAGGTACGCGGCGGCTTCTTCCCGCCAAGGACGAAGGGCTCCCGACCGCCCCGGGCGGCGATGGCTCCGAAAGGCTGTTCGAAGTACCACGACAGCGCGAAACACCGGTTGACCGTACAGGAAATGTCGGCCTTCTTGCGGAAGGTGAACTTCATGACGATGCCCGGCGACTTGCGGGCGAACTCGTAACGGCAGACGGCCTCCACGCCGTCCAGCCGGGAAATCAGCGGGGAAACGTTGCGCCAGAAACAGCCGCTGCGCTCGATGACGCAGGCATTTTCGTCGTTCCGGAGGATCTTGGTTTCGGCCCAGCGTTCCTGCCGGAGGAAGAAAGTCCGGCCCTTCCCGTCCGTGGCAGCGGGGTCGAAAATGAAGCTTCCGGGAGCCGTCCCGTCGGAAAAGACGAACTCCCCGGGGAAGAGGCTGCCCTGCAGGAAGGAGCAATGCCAGTGGTCGGTCGTCACGAGGAAATTCCCCGAAACGGGGTCGAGGCGGCCCATTTCCGCCCCGCGGAGCAAAGAGGCCGCAAAGCACAGCAGAAGAAGAAATCTTTTCATCATCACTCTCCCGGTATCCAGCGCCAGTTGCGGAAATTGCAGACCGAACCGCCGTTGAGTTTGAAAAATATTTTATTTTTTCCGCCGAGGGGACGCAGGGCGGGGATGCGGTATTTCCGGTAATCGTTCCAGCTGTCGGTCAGAACGTTTTTGCGGTCGAGGATCATTCGTCCCGCCAGTTCGCCCGAGTCGGGATGGCCGGTCAAAATCTCGATATTGCCGCCGCCGCTGTAACTCGGCGCGGAAAGTTCCACTTCGAAACACCCTTTCGAGGGTTTGCCGAAATCCCCCGTCCCCGCATAGAAGAGACCGTAGAACACGTTGTCAAGCACCATGAGATCCCTGTTGGCGCGGGCCCCCAGCACGACGGGAGACGCCGCCGCGCACTGCCATTGCGCCGCATCGAAGACCGCCGCGCCGTCGAAATCCATGCCGTCGGCCCCGAAGGGATCCTTTTCGCCGAAGGTCTTGCGGATCACGCCGAAAGCCGTCCCGAATCTCTTCAGGAGCGCGTCCGAGGGCCGCGCGCCGTAGAGCCGCGCCTCGCAGCCGTAAGGCTCGACGGTGAAGGAGGAAGAAGTTTCCCCCTCTTTCCCGGAGGAGCGGAAAACGGCCGCAAGTTTCCCGTAGTCGCCCCGGAGGGAACCCGAACGGACTTTGTCCGTGGTGTTGATCAAAATGACGAGGCGGCAGCCGTCGAGCTCCCACGCGCCGGCGACAACGGGGAGAGTCCCCACGTCCTTCGTGCCGTGGTTGCCCCAGCGGGTGTAGATCTTTTCCCCCAGTCCGGCGAGGACGGGGGGACGCAGCATCAGGCCCCTGTTGAAGAAATCCGCCGCCGCGAAGCGCAGATGGCAGAGCCTCTTGAGGTAGCGCCGGAAGATCCCCCGGGAGGGCGAGGCCAGTTCCACCAGTCCGAAGTGCCCGATGTGCTCCCCCTGGACGAGCTGGACCGCCGCCTTGGGAAAGGTCGCCTCCAGCGTGGCGCCCACGGGGTCACGGCTGTTGTACTGGGTCCGCCCCGCGTAGACCAGTGCGTGGAGCGGGATCTGGTGATCGTGCATCCAGCGCCACGGGGAGAGACCGTCCATGAGGCCCACGCAGTGCTCGGAGTTGTCCTCGGTGTACATGACGCCGTCGACGCCGTTCTTTTTCCAGAACTCCCGGATGGGGAGAAAGGCCTTGCGATGACCGTTGACGTTCCAGCTGGAAGCGTCGTTGAAGGGGTGCCCGTGAGAGGGGTCGGAACACAGGACGGGCCGGGCGGCCCCCAGCTGGTCGATGAAACACCCCGAGATCCCCTGCGCCACAAGCCGCGTCACCATGCCGGACATGGCCTTCTGATAAATTTCCGAGGCCGGACACAGTACGGCGCAGGGCACGCCGTAGGGCTCCAGCTGGACTTTTCCCTGAGGCGTCTTCACAGCGGCGGCCGTGCCGAGGGTCTTGTACAGAGTCCCCTCCCCCCGCCTGTCGCGGGTGGACCACAGCCGCCCGTTGGTATAGCTGACGATGCGGATCCCGTGGCGCTTCATGAGTTTCGCGTAGGCGATGTACTCCGTCTCGGCCCGGGGGATCGGGCACAGGTGATGCCCCGCTCCCCGCTCCCACCAGTACCAGTGCTGGATGTAAAAGGGCAGTTCCAGATACTTCCGGAAACGGATGGCCGTCCCGGGATCGGGCATGTGGAACATGAGCAGCGCCAGCGTGCTCTCGCGGAACCACCGGGGCGTGTCGGTGTTGGGAAGGTCTTTGCGCCACCACACGGCCTTGGTCCGTTCCAGTTCCCGGCGGTAGATGAGTCCCGCGTCGTACCAGTCGCCCCGGAAAAGCTCCAGCACGGCGGCCGATCCGGAGACAAAGGCATTCTTTTTGTTGGCCGCCGCATAGGCGACGGGTCGGTCGATCCGCACCTCGGTGCCGTCGGAATCGACCCGGAAGGAATAATACTTCACCTTGCCCAGCGGGTCCGCCGGAGAAAAGTAAACGCCGCCCCGATCATCGTAGATCGCGCCGCACTGCATGGAGGTCAGCATGCGGGGGTAGATCCCCGTGTAGACGATCTTGCGGGCCGCCGCACGGGGGTAGAGCAGTCCGCCTGCCTCGGGAACGACCAATGCGGCCTTTTCGTCCAGCGGGGCGATGTTGAACGCAGGCAGCGTTACCTTTTCCAGAACCGTGGCGTAAGTGAGCGACTCGGCTTCGAGGGAAAACTCAAGGCGCGTCCCGTCGAAACGCCAGCGGGACTTCGCGCTGACGGCGGGAAACGCCTTGCGCCTGTGGCCGATGACGAACTCGGTGACGCCGTCCTTTTCGACGGGCGGAGAGAGAAAATCGCTCTCCAGGTCGGTCATGTCCAGCCGGACTTTTTCGCTGCCGCGGAAGAAGTGGAGCTGAAAGAAGACGTTGTTCCAGTTGAGGAGCTCCCGGTCGTTCTCCGTGTCGTATAAAGAAAGGATCCTGACCGCGCCGGGGGCGGTCAGGATCGTCATGACGTTCTTTCGACCGACCGAAAGGAGCGGGCGGCCGGGGGACCCGATCACCCGTTCGAAGTCGGGGAAACCGCTTTTTGCCAGATTCATCAGGGCCGACCGCTGCGCGGGGGAGAGCCCCGGCGCGCCGATCATCTTCGACCGTTCCGGCGAGATCCGGGCGGCCTTTTGGAAGGCGGGGACCACAACGCCCTCGAAGGAGAGGACCCGGTCGCGGATCTCCTTCTCGGTCAGCACGCGGGAGAAATACCCGCCGCCCCAGATCTCGCCGCCGAAGTTCCACGGGCTCCCGAAGCGGGCCGAAGCGCCGAACTCCCACGCGCCGCCGGGAGGAACGAGTTTCACCTTGGGCAGTTTCTGCACGGGAAGGGCTTTGCCGTCCACGAAGAGCTGGATCTCGGTCCAGATCTCGCCCTGATCCACGGCTTCGTGGTAACGGCACGTCATGGCGACGTGATGGGCTTTGGCCGTCTTTTCGGTGAAGACCGCGGGGGTCAGGAAGCCCTTCTGATACTTTTTGCCGTCGAAGTACAGCAGATAGAAGCTGCGCTGATACCGGGCCAGAACGAAGGAGCCGGGGGCAAAGAAGAAGGCGTCGTAAGAGAGATCCACGGCGCTGTTCCCCTCCGGCTTCCCGGTCCGGAAGGCCAGGTCGAGGGTGAAGCCCTTGCGCAGATCGGGCTTGGCGACGCCGCTCACGGCGATGGCGTTGGTCTTGCCGTCCATGCGCAGGGCGCCGTCGGCAAAGACGGCCTTGCCGGAAAGGACGGCCGAGGCGGCCCCGAGGGCGTACTCGCCCGTCTTGAGATCGGCGGCACGGAAGACGAATTTCTCCGCCGAAACATAGGGCTTCACCGCGTTCCACCGGGGATTTTCGGCGAGGTACTTCAAAATTTTTCCCGTGAGCCAGACGTGGCCCGCGGCGTTGAGATGGACCTCGTCACCCGGCTTGAAGAACTTTTTCCGGCCGGGAACGGCCGAAAGGGGCGTCCAGATGTCGAGGAACTCCAGACCGAATTCATCGGCCAGAGCCTTCCAGTTCTTGCAGAACTCCCGCATGTTTTCGGTTTTGCCGAAGCGGAAGACATTTTTGGCCCCCGCCGCCGTGCGGGCGTCGGCCTTGGCCTTGAGCAGTTCGTCGTCCAGCGCCAGGGGCGATACGAGGATCATCCGCGCCCGGGGATAGAGCGTCCGGATCCTGCGCAGCACCGAGCGGCCGGCGGCGAGCTGTTCGGCGGGGGGGACGAGGGAGGCGGCATAGCCGTCTTTGCTCGACGTCATGGTGTCGTTGTGCCCCAGCATGACGAAGACGAGATCGGGCCTGACGGAGGCAACGTCTTTGTACGCCTCCGGGCGCGGGGCGTAACGGCCGGCGAAGCGGGCGTCGACGCGCTTGAGGTAGTCCCCCGCGACGGCGAAGTTCCGGAAGTCGGCTTTGACTTTCGCGGCCCTGAGGTAAAAACCGATCTGCGCGGGCGTGTTGCGGCCCCGGTCGAAATCCAGTTCGCTGTCGCCGAACCAGACGACGGAAAGGGCATCTCTGCCGATCTTGCCGGCATCGGCGAGGGCCTGATCGAAGGCCGTTTCAGGCACCGCGGAGGTCTGGAAAGTGACCTGGGTCCCGTTGCGGGCCACGGTCACTTCGGCGGATCCGTCGGCCGCAAGACCGATCATATCGGCGGGGATCGTGACCTTGCCGTCGGCATCGGCGGAGATCCCGTTCTTTTTCGCGCCGCAGAAAACCATGAAGGTCTTGCCGGGGGAATTGGTCCCGACGGCGATGTCCGCGACTTTGCCCCGCATGACCGGGAGCTGCGGCGTATCGATCTTCACGCCGTCGTCGGCGAGTTTGGTCAGTTTCACGTTGTCGAAGATCAGCGAGGACCCGGCGGGGATCTCCAGCGTGAGCGCGATCCTGTCGGTGATGGTCTGCGAGAGATCGATCCTCTGCCGGACGCGTTTCGTTTCGGAGGAGAGGACGATCTTGCCGTGCACGACGATCTCGGGCTTCAGCGGCGGAGCGGGGAACACCATCGTCCCCACGGTGACGGCGCCTTTGCCGGAGGCGTCGAAGGAAAGTTCGAAGATCGCGCCGTTCAGGTGGCGATGCGGAAGGACCATCTTGGAGCACCGACCGAAGTTCTGACCGTTGCGGGCCGTCGCCTCGAGATGCATCGCACCGTTTTCGCGCGTCAGGGTGCCGTTCCAGTATTTCGGGGTGTTCCACCCCTCCGCGCCCTTTTCGAAGGTGTTCTCGAAACAGAGCGTTTCGGAGCCGGAAGCGGCGGCGGCAAGAAATGCGGCGCAGACCGCCGGAAACATCAGCCGCCTCATCATTACGGATCTTCCCGCGGATCCCCGGCCGGTCCCGCCGAATGCGGTTTGTACGATTTTCATAACGTCCTCCAATGTGTTTTCGAACGATGTTCCCGGGGATACTATAGCACATTATTCGACAATGAAATACGGCAATCTGCCAAAAATATATCATTATCCGCCAAAAAAAAGGCACGGACCGGGAACCGTAAAAAGGGCAGGATCCGCCCTTGACAACGGCCCCGCGAGGATTTATATTTCTCCGGGTACCACAGACAACATCAGGAAGCGACGACCATGGCCATCATCGATCTGACGGGGAATTTCGAGGGAGAACGTTTTTCTCCGACCTTCAAGCGCGAGGGGATCCCCCTCAAATCCGCACGGACGAAGTACACGGGAGTCGTCTACACCATCACCTGCGACGGCATGAGCGGCTCCTACATCGACTTTCCGGGACACATCGCGGAAACGGACGACGGCATGGACGCGGCCAACTGCCCGCCGGAGTCGGTCTTCCGCGTGCCCGCGGCGGTGATCCATCTGGACAAACGCAGCGGCGACGGTCCGGTCTCCGGCGCGGAACTGGCCGCGGCGTGCCCCGTCACGGAAGCGACCGAGGCCATTATCATCAACGCGCTGGCCGCCCCCCTCGGCTGCCGGGACGTCGTCCCCCGCAGCGTCTACCTGGACGCTTCCGCCGTTGAGTGGATCATCGAACGCAAATGCAAACTTCTGGTCTCCGACATCTACGAGAGCAAGGCGCTGGAAGGGGTCTTTCTCAAACTCTTTGCCGCAGGCGTGAAAACCGTCTGCCGCACGGTCAGTCTCTACAAGATCACGGCGCCGCAAGTAAAGCTCACCGTGCTCTTCCCGAAAATGCCCGGCGTGACGCAGCTGCCCTGCCGCGTCATCGCCGAAGAGGAATGATTTTTTCACACGGAAAAAAACAAGGAAACATCTCATCATGACGAAACAGGAGATCGCCGCGGGTCTGCGGGAAATGGGTCTGAAAACGGGCGACAAGGTATTGATGCACAGCTCCCTCTCGAGTCTGGGACAGGTGGAGGGCGGTCCCGACGCCGTCATCGACGCCTTTCTGGAGGTGCTGGGCGCCGGGGGGACGCTGCTCGTCCCCGTCTTCGGCGCGCTGGGGATCCTGACCGAGACGGTGAAGAAGCGCCCCGGCGCGGTCACGAGCTCCGCCCCCGTGGGGACGCTGGCGGCGCTGGGAAAAGACGCCGAAACGCTCCTGCGCGACCACTGGAAGGCCGCCACGGCCCACGGAGAGGGAACTCCCTTCACCCGGCTGGCCGAAATGGGGGGCTATGTCTGTCTGCTGGGCGTCGATCAGGACCGCAACACCTCGCTCCACGGCATAGAGGCCCTGCTGGAACTGCCCTATCTCGGGGAAGCCGTCGAGACCTTCACCGCCCCCGAGGGCGAAACCGTGACGCGCACGTACAAATACTATCCCGGTCCCCACCGCAACTTCATCGGGCTGGACCGCTTCTTCCGCGAGGCGGGCGTCATGAAGACGGCGCGCATCGGGAACGCCCAGGTGCGGCTGATGAAGGCAAAGGAGATGTTCCGCGTCGGGCTGGAACTGGGGAAAAAGGATCCCGCCTTCGCTCTGTGCGACAACCCCGCCTGCGCGGCGTGCGTGAAACAGCGGGCGGCGATCTTTGCCGACCGCATGGCGCGGGAGTCCTTCCGTCTTGCCGCTTCCTCCCGTCTGGCGGGGCGCTACGTGCCCGAAATGATCGAAAATCTCCACGCCGCGGGGATCCGGTACATTGAACTGGACTATCTGCAGGGACGGCCCTGCGCGCAGCTGCCGCCCGAAAAACTCGCCTCCGCCGTCGCGGAGCTTTCTTCGGAAGACATCGAAATCAGCGCATTGAGCGTCAACGCCTGTCCCGACGAGCCGGAGAAACTCGTCGAACTGCTCAAGGCCGCCGGGATCGGCCGGGTGATCCTGCCCGTCCATTCCGGCAAGGCGGCGCAGCTTTTCGTTGACGCCGGCGTCGCCGTCGATCTGCGCAACGCCGCCTGCACGGCGAAGACCGCCGCGGACGAAGTGCGCGCGCTTGAGGGAAAAGTCAAAGCCTGTCTCAACCCGGCCCTGCTGGTGACGGCGGGCGACAGGGCCTTCCGCTCCTTCCTCAAACAGCGCTTTGCGGGGATCATCGGTCAGGCGGACATCTGCGACGCCCTTTGGGACGGCTCCCTCCGCCGCCTCGCTCAAGGCAACGGCGAGATCAAGGAGTTGATCTCCATCCTCCGCTGCCGGAATTTCTCCGGCTGGTTCTGCCTCGGGGGCGGCGTCCCCTGCCCCGGGACCCTCGCCGAAATGACGGCCGATTTCACAAATCTGCTGGACAATATGTAAAAAACACAGGAGAAAAAATCATGAAAACGATCCGGTTCTCCCTGCTCGGCGCGCTTCTTCTTGCGGGACTTTTCCTCGGCGCGGAAGACGGCGCCGCTCCGTGGTTCGTCGAAAAATTCGGGGAACAGCTCCAGACCGCCTCGGGCCGCAAAGTGGATGCGAAACAGGTCCTCGCGGGGAAAACCGTCGGCGTGTACTTCTCCGCCTCGTGGTGCGGCCCCTGCCGGGCGTTCACGCCGAAGCTGGTGAAGTTCCACAAAGAGGTCGCCAAAAAAAGCAACTTCGAGATCGTCTTCGTCAGCAGCGACAGAAACGAACAGGCCATGTTCGACTACATGAAAAAGGACAGGATGCCCTGGTACGTTCTGCCCTTCGACGCCGAGCAGAAAAAGGCGCTGAAAGAGGAATTGAAAGTTTTCGGGATCCCGACGCTGGCCGTCTTCGGCAAGGACGGAAAACTCGTCACGACCCAGGGCCGCGGCGACGTCGCCTACCTCGGGAGCAAGGCCCTCGCGAGGTGGAAGTCCGAAAATTACAGACCGGCGACCCCGAAGAACGCACAGAACGCCAAGAAGAGCAATAAAAAATCCTCGGGGAAAACGTCTAAGAAACGCTCCAAGTGAACAACGCGGGGCAGGAGAGCCTTCCATGTACGATTATCACATCCACATGCCCTGCCGGAGCAAGGACACGCCCGGCGAATTTCTGAGGAAGACCGCCGAAGCGGGGATCTCCGGCGGCGCCGTCATCTCGCCCCTTCCCGCGAGCCACAGCCCCGTTCCCGGCGCCGACCAGCGCTGGGAGCACAGGCTCGAAACCGTGCTGGAATTCACCTCTTCGATCCCCTTCCTGCCGGTCTTCTGGATCGACCCCACCGAGAACGACGCGCCGAAACAGATCGCCCGCGCCGCGGAGCGGGGGATCCGCGGCTTCAAGATCATCTGCGTCCGTTACTACCCCCGGGACATCCTCGGGCCCCTGGGCCTCATCGCCGAAACGGGACTGCCGGTGATGTTCCACTGCGGCATCCTCTACAACACCACTCCCGCGGGGATGTACAACCGCCCGCTGGAGTTCGAGGTTTTGAGCCAGGTCAAAGGTCTGCGTTTCTCCCTGGCCCACGCCGGGTGGCCGTGGACCGATGAATACAACGCCGTGTTCGGCGAGTTCCGCTGGGAGAACAACGACGTGGACGCCTACGCCGACATCACCCCCGGCACGCCCCCGATCTACCGCAAGGAGATGCTGAAAAGACTCTATCTTGGCGGCATTCCCGGCATCAAAAAGCGGATCCTGTGGGGCACCGACGCCAACACGGGAGATTACGGGACGGAGATCATCAGAAAATTCCTCGCCGACGACAGGAGGATGCTCCGCGAAGTCATCGAGGAAGCCCCGGAATACGACGGGGAGGAGGCCGTCGCCGACCTCTTCCCCCTGCTGGAAAAGGACAACATGGAGTCATTCTTTGCAAGGAAGGAAAAATAAGCATCATGGACCGCCGGAACATGGAACCTTACATCGGGCTGCTGCGGCAGCTCATCGGCCTCAAAACGATCACCGCTCATGTGGAAAACGTCAACCGGGCGCAGGATACGATCCGGGCCTTTCTGAGCGAGCACGGCGTCACCTGCGCCATGGAGGAGCTTGACGGGCGCAAGATCCTCTACGCCTCAAACACGCCGGGGAAGACCCCCGATCTGCTGCTCAACGCCCACGTGGACGTGGTCCCGGCGGAGAACGACGCCCAGTTCAGCCCGGTGATCGAGGGCGACTGGATCGTCGGCCGGGGTTCCGGCGACTGCCTCGGCAACGCCGTCTGCGCGGTGAAGACCCTCTGCGAGGCCGACGACGACGTTTCGATCGGCGTCATCTTCTCCTCCGACGAAGAGACCGGCGGCAGGACCACGGGACACATGGTCTCGCTCGGCTACGCCGCCAAGCGCCTCGTCTGCGTGCTGGACAACTACGATGACGACAACATCTGCTTTTCCCAGAAGGGCATCATGCATCTCAAGCTCTCGACCCGGGGCGTCAGCGGCCACTCCTCCACGCCGTGGCTCTTCGACAACCCCGTCGACAAACTGATCACGGGCTATGCCCGGCTGCTGGAAAAGTGGCACAATCCCACGGCCGAAGATTCGTGGCACGCCTCCATCGCGGGGACCATGCTGCGGGCGGGCATCATCGCCAATCAGATCCCCGACGCGGCGGAGATGTCGGTCAACGTCCGCTACACCCGTCCGGAGGAGAAGGAGCAGATTCTCGACTTCATCCGCAAGACCACGGGCGCGGAGGTCGAATACGTGAGCGGCCGCCCGCCCCTCGCCGTGCGGAGCGACGCCAAAGAACTGGACCTGCTGGCAGGCGTCATGGAGAAACACTCGGGCAAGCGGCCGGACCTCACCCGGATGCACGGCGCCACGGACGCAAGTTACTTCGCCTCAGGCTCCGCCCCGGTGGCCATCATCGGCATCAAGTTCAGCGGCGCCCACGCCAAATCGGAGCGGGCCTCGCTCTCGTCGATCGAAAAGTATTCCCTCGTGCTGAACGACCTCGCCCGGGCACTGAAGCGGTCCTGAGAAAGGCCGTCAGTTTTCCCTCCCCCCGCGGCTTTTCCTGTAAACGGCGGGGAACAAGCCCGTTTCGCGGCGGAAGACCTTGGAAAAGTAGGCGGGGGAATTCACGCCGCAGACTCTCGCGATCTCGGCGACGGGAAGTTCTGTGGTCAGCAGCAGATCGGCGGCTTTTTTGATCCGGCGCGCCCGGATGCGGTCGGTGACGGTGACGCCGAGGCTTTTCCGGAACGCCCGGGTCAGACTGACCCGGTGCAGTCCGACCATGGCCGCGATCTTTTCCACGGTCAGTTCGGGATCGTGAAAATTCAGTTCGATGATCTGCTCCGCGTCGAAGACGGCACTGCCGCGGGAAGAGCCGCCCCGGACGTCGTCCGGAGGCATGACGGAGATCATCGACAAAATTTTGAAGGCCGTGGCCAGAGCGTTCCGTTCCTGCCTCGAAGAGAATTCCAGATCGTCCCCCACGGCCCGGAACATTTGTTCCGGACAGATGCAGGCTCGATTGAGGCCGGGGCGGATCTTCATGAGATCGAAGACCTTTTCCGCGTCCGGTCCCGCGATGGTGAGCCAGCAGTATTTGAGGTGTCCGACGGGAAAATACGCATGCACGACGCCGGGCGGATAATACCAGACGTTCCCCGGAGAAAGGGTGTACGCCCTGTCCTTCAGACAAAAGACCCCTTTTCCCTCCACCGGCCAAAAGATCTCGCCGAAGCCCGTCCGGAGCCGGGGCTTTTCCCGGTCCGGCGCATACAGCGTGAACTCCCCGCAGCTGCGGACGTAGAGGGAGAAGTTCCTGTCGCCGCTCCAGTAGTACTGCTCCCTCTCGGACACAGGAGGAATGACTTTTTCCTCCCCGGGCCCCCTCTTACGCGGCGCGCGGGGCACGGCCTCGGGGGATGTTTCATTTTTACCGTCCGAACGCTTCATTTGTTCTATTGTCTTTTCCAGTCTCGCGTGATACATTATGACCGTCAGCGTGTCCGGGATCTAATATAACACGTCCGGCGGCCGTTTCAACCGGCGGATCCCCGCCGGGCGAAGCAAAGGAGAAGGAAGCATTTCATGAAGAAGTTTTTTTCCCTGTTGTCGGCCGCCTTGTTCGCAAGTGCGTTCGCGGCGGAGTACGATGTGAAACAGCTGACCCTCTGCGGGGGGGCCGTCGTCGAAGACGGCGTCCTCGTGCTGGACGGGAAAAAGGCTTGCGCGACGATCCCCGGCACGGAGGATGTTTCCATCGCGGCTCCCGGCGTGACCTTCGCCTGCGCTGTGAAGCCAAAATTCGACGCCCGCAAGGGGGAAAACGGGGAGATCATGGATTCCTATTTCTCCAAAAAAGGAGCGCCCTTCACCCTCTGCCGGTGGGGCGGACTGATCTCCGCCCGCATCATGGACGCGGGAACGAAAAAGTATCACATCGAAAGATGCTGGACACTGCCCCGGGCCGGGGTATGGACGCATCTGGCCTTCGTGTTCGAGCCCGCGGGCGATAAGGGAAACGCCTGGATCCAGCGCATCTACGTCAACGGCAAACTCAAGCATGAGAAAACCGTGGAAGGACTTTCTCCCGCCGCCGGCAAGGGCCCTGTGGAACTGGGCAAAGGCTGGGGCGGTCCGTGGATGTTCACGGGGGAAATGGCCGATATCTTCATCGAACGGAAGGCGCTGACCGCCGCTGAAGCGGCCGCCCTCT
Organism: Lentisphaeria bacterium; assembly: GCA_017450705.1. GTDB lineage: Bacteria > Verrucomicrobiota > Lentisphaeria > Victivallales > Victivallaceae > UBA1784. The sequence continues at coordinate 78,298 of JAFSTC010000064.1, forward strand.
CCGCCGGAAGCCGGGCGGGCAAACAGCCCTGATAAGGAGCCGGTATCATGAGACGCATCGGACTTGTGTTTCTGCTGCCGCTGCTGTTTCTGGCGGCGGGGTGTTCTCAAAACATGACTTTGACGAAGGAGGAAAAAAAGACCATGACGACTTATCCATTGACGACGCTCCGGCTCTCCAGCTGGACCTTCGACACGCCCGAAAAGCGCGCGCGGGTCTTCCGGATGCTGGACCGGTACGGCTCCGTGGATGAGATCTGGCTCTGCAGTCCCGACGGGATCAAGTCTTTTGCAGAACACAGAAAGGACTTGGAGCATTTCAAAAAATTCGCGGAAGGTCTGCGGAAAAGGGGCATCGCCGTCACGGTCCAGCTCACCAGTACCATCGGCCACTTCGGCGGAGCGGGAACGGAGAAATTGGGCATCTTCCTCAACGGAGACAAAAGCCCCTTCCCCTGGACGGAGGACGATCTTCTGGTGGGCCACGACGGTCGCACGGCCCCCGGCTCCTGCTGCCCCTCCTCGCCCCGGTTCGCCCAGTGGTGCGGAGACGTCCTTGCCCTGTACTGCAAGGAACTTCAGCCGCTGGCCGCCTACATCGACGACGATCTGCGGTTCCACAGCCACGGGCCCATCAAACAGGCCTGCTGCTGCAAGCGCTGTCTCGACCGCTTTTCCAAAATGACCGGCCGCTCCTGGACCCGCGCTCAGGTGCAGAAGATGCTCGAGAGCAAAAAGGATCAGCCCATGCGCCGCCAGTGGGTCGAACTGCACACCGAGATCATGGCCGACTTCTGCCGGACCGCGGGGGAAAAGATCCATGCCGTATCCCCCAAGACCCATCTGGGACTTCAGACCCAGCACGCCAAGTTCTTCTACACCTGCTGGGACTTTTCCCCCGTCTACAAGGCGATGAAGGAGTCCACGGGGCTGCCCGCAAGAGTCCGCATCGGCGGCGGCACATGGAACGACTTCACGCCCCAGTTCGTCGCCCGCAAGTCCTTCATCTCCGCCAGCGACATCGACGATGCAAAAGCCTGCGGTTCCGTGGATCTCGTGACCTGCGAGGAGGAGTGCTATCCCCGTACCGTCATGAACAAGACGGCCCACGCCAAGGCGCTGGAGTCGGCGCTGCACCTGGCCTCGGGCGGCAACAGCCTCACCTACCACACCAACGAACTGTGGGAGGACCGGGATTCCGTCATGGAGGAGGTGTTCCGGATGCTCGAGACCTGGCGCCCCCTCTTCGAGCGGCTCCGGGATCTGGCGGCGAAATACCGCTTCGACGGCGTCACGGCGCTGTTCCAGGACGGGGTCGTCGCTTCTCCGGACCACGGCATCTACAAGTGGTTCATGTTCTGGGCCGAGGAATCCGAGGAACTGCATCTGGCCACCCTGCCCGTGCGGCTGAGCAAACGCGCCTCGCAGGAGGGCGGCAATCCCGGCTTCCTCACGCAGGAGGCCGCCCGGGGCATGACGAAAGAGACTTTCGACCGTTTCCTGCGCTCCGGCGTCGTCATGACGGGGAACGCCTATCTCGAACTGCAAAAATTGGGACTCACCGGGGAGTTCGATGTAAAGGGCGCTCCGAGCCCCTTCTCCGTCGCCTGGTTCCTCACGGGGCCCGGCAAAGGGGCCACTCTGCGGCTGGGCGACAAGAAGGCCGTCGGCTTCACCTTTGGCCCAAACTGCAAGGCTGAGCCGCTTCTCGCCCTGACCCGGACCGCATCGAACCCGCCCGGCGCCGATGTCCGGAAAAACGTGGGCGCGTGGCGCCTGGAGACGCCGAAAGGCCGGATCGCCGTCGTGGGCACACCGGGGAATTTCACACGGTATCTCTCGGGGTACGCGCTGGATCTTTACAGAGACCTCTTCGACTGGGTCGGGGCGCGGCCCGTCTCCGTGCGGCTGGAGGAGCCCGTCTCCGCCGTGCTGATCCCGCTGGCCGATGAAAAGGGCCGTCTCCGGGCGGTCTCGATCCTCAACTCGGGCATCGAGCCCCGGACGGGGCTGAAACTCCACGTCCGCCGTCCCCACAGCTGCAAGGGGTCCTGGCTCCAGGCCGGGAAGCCCGCCGTCACCATCCGCGGAAAAAAGGCGAAGGACGGCTCCGCCGTCTTCACGCTCCCCGAACTGGGCGCGTGGCAGTTCGCCCTGCTGGAACTTGAATAAAAAAGAGTTATCGCAGGATCCGGCTATTGCTTTTTTCGTTTCATGTGCTACAATATAACAGAAGAGGGAGGGGTATCGTGAAGCGCTTCGGTCTCAAGTTTCTGCTGCCGCTGCTGTTTCTGACGGCGGGGTGTGCTCAAAACATGATTTCAACAGGGGAAGAGAAAAGGACCATGACAAATTACCCGCTGACCACGCTCCGCATCTACAGCCGTCACTACGACACGCCCGAAAAGCGCGCCCGGCTTCTGCGCGTACTGGATGAGTTCGACACCGTGGACGAAGTCTGGCTCAGCACCGCCGCCGGGACCCAGTCCATGAGGGTCCACAAGGAGACGCTGGAGCACTGCAAGGCCTTCGCCGAAGATCTGCGCAAACGCAACATCGCCGTCTCCATCCAGCTCTCCAGCACCCTCGGGCACTTCGGCGGAGCGGCCTTCACGGCCAAAGACGCCTTCCAGTGGACCGAGGACGATCTTCTCGTGGGCCACGACGGCAAAACGAATCCCGGGGTCTGCTGCCCCTCGTCGCCGAAATTCGTCCAGTGGTGCGCCGACGTCTTCGCCATGTACTGCAAGGAGCTCCAGCCCCTGGCCGGCTACATCGACGACGATCTGCGGTTCCACAACCACGGCCCCATCGAGCAGTCCTGCTGCTGCCGGCGCTGTCTCGACCTCTTCGGCAAAATGACGGGCCGCACCTGGACCCGCGCCCAGGTGCAGAAGATGCTCGACAGCAAGAAGGATCAGCCGCTGCGCCGCAAATGGGTCGAACTGCATACGCATCTCGTCGCCGAGTTCTGCCGGGCCGTCGGGGAAAAGGTCCACGCCGTGTCGCCCGGGACCCACCTGGGACTTCAGAACCAGCACGCAAAAGTCTTCTACACCTGCTGGAACTTCTCCCCGGTCTTCAAGGCGATCAAGGAGGCCACGGGCCTGCCCGCGAGAGTCCGCATCGGCGGCGGCAGCTGGACCGACTACGATCCCCGGTTCATCGCCCGCAAATCCTTCATTTCAGCCTGCGACATCGACGACGTCAGAGCCGAGAACTACGCCGACCTCTGGGGAAACGAGGAGGAGAGCTACCCCTGCACCGTCATGAACAAGACCGCCTACGCCAAGGCGGTTGAGTCGGCGCTCTACCTCGCCACGGGGGGCAACAACATCACCTTCCAGGGCGGCAGTCTGTGGGACGATCCCGATTCCACCATGGAGGAGATGCTGCGGACGATCAAGACCTGGTATCCCCTCTTCGCGCGGCTCAGGGACCTTGCGGCGAAATACCGCTTCGACGGCGTCACGGCGCTGGTCCACGACGGGATCATTTCCTGCCCGGCGGGAGCGGATCACCCGTGGTACGCCTTCTGGTCCGAAGAGGCCGAGGGACTGCGTCTGGCCACGATCCCCCTGCGCCTGAGCAAACGCGCCTCGCAGGAGGGGAAAACCCCCGGCTACCTCACGGAGGAGACCGCACGGGGCATGACGAAAGAAACCTTCGACCGTTTCCTGCGCGCGGGCGTCGTCATGACGGGCGACGCCTATCTCGAACTTCAGAAACAGGGCCTCACCAAGGACTTCGGCGTCAAAGGGGCCAAAGCCCCGTGGAGCTCCAACGCCCGGTTCGCCGCGGGCCCCGGCAAGGGGACGCCCCTGCATCTTAATTTGAACGGGAGCAAGGCCGTGAGTTTCACCTTCGGCAAGGATTGCAAAGCCGAGGAGCTCATGACCCTCTTCCGCGGCAAGCGGGAGGCCGTGGGCGCGTGGCGGCTGGAAACGCCCCGGGGGCGGATCGCCGTCATCGGCACGCCGGGAAAATTCTCCCGGGACCTCTCGGCCTACATGCTGGACCTCTACCGGGATCTCTTCGACTGGGCCGGGGAGAAACCCGTCTCCGTGCGGCTGGAGGGACCCACCTCCGCCGTGCTGATCCCTCTGGCCGATGAAAAGGGACGTCTCCGGGCGCTTTCGATCCTCAACACCGGCATCGCGCCCCGACCGGGGCTGAAACTCCGCGTCCGCCGCCCATTCGGCGTCAAGGGGACCTGGCTCCAAGCCGGGAAGCCCGCCGTCGACGTCTGCGGGGAAAAGGAAAAGGACGGGTCCGCCGTCTTCACGCTCCCCGAGCTGGGCGCGTGGCAGTTTTCCCTGCTGGAACTCGAATAAGACTTTTGCCGCCGGCAAATCAACGATCATCAACAAAAGGAGAAAGATCGGCATGAAAGAAAACACGTCCCCGTTCCGAAAGGCCCGCGCCGGGAAGTTCACCCTCATCGAACTCCTCGTCGTCATCGCCATCATCGCCATTCTGGCGGCGATGCTCATGCCCGCGCTGCAGAAGGCAAGAGAGAGCGCCAAGAGCAGCAGCTGCCGGAACAACCTCAAAACCCACGGCACGATCTGGCAGATGTACATCAACGACACCGGCTGGTGCATGCTGGCCGATCAGCCAAAGCGTCCCATTCCGGGCGCCGACGGCAGCATAACCTATTGGGGTGACATTTATCTTACCTACATGCCCAGTTCCTACAAGACCTTCGCCTGTCCGGGAGACCGCACCGGAAGCGCCTCCTACTACTACTCCGGTTCACACCAGCGGTACTGCTTCTCAGCGAGCAACTCCAGCTACGGGATGAACCGCGAGGGGATCGCCCTGGGCAAGCGCGGCGCCGCCGTCCCGATCCGGGCGACCATGGTGAAAAAGCCGACCTCCTTCTTCATCATCATGGATTCGGCGCTCATCACCAACCCCACCAAGAGCTTCTATTACGTCAAGTCCGTCTCCTCCACCAGCGCCGTGGGGATGCCCAACTTCATCCGGCACGGCGGGTCCTGTTTCATCGCCTATGGCGACGGGCACGCGGGAAGCGCCATGGCCGACACCTGGTACGACCCCTGGAACGAAAGGGCTCTCGGCAGCCGCTTGGCCGGGTCCAAGGGCCTCCAGAACTGGACCTGGGACAACTTGCCCTGATGAAGAAGCTCTTTTCCCTGCTGCTGGGGGCGGCCTTCCTTCCGGGGGCCGTCTTCGCCGAAAGGCCGTTTCAGGAGATCCGCGATGAATTGAAGCGCATCCCCTGGAAGTCGGAAGCGGACTACCGTCTGGGCGACCGCCTGCTGGAGGAGATGAGGCGCCTTGCCGCCTCCCGCAAACCGGCCCTGCCCCGGCGGCAGTACGTGGTGGAGTCCCAGATCTTCCGGAGCGCGAAACTCTGGTACAGCGAGAAGCACTGGCGCGACCGGGCGCTGGCCGTCGACCGGAAATATTACGAGGGCGGCACCTTTTCCCTGAAGAGCCTCGGCGTGACCTACCGGATCATGGCCGAATACGGCCTCGACGGCGTCAATTTTTTTCTGGACAACACCACGCAGGACCGCTTCTACCGGGCGGCGGCAAAAGCCGGGGTCGATCCCGCAAAGTTCAAGATCATCCCGACCATGATGCCCATCGGCTACGCGGGGACGAAGATGCCCCACAAGCCCTATCTCGTCACCGCGGCGACAAGCCCCTACACCATGCGGTTCAAGGACCGGCCCCTGCTGATGGGGTACAAGAACGACCGCAAAAAGCCGGAGGAGAACAAAAAGTTTCTGGACGATCTCGAGAAACTCTCCGGCAGGCGCTTTGCCTTCATCATCCCCGTCGCCGGACCGGGGATCCACGTCTATCCCGACATCTATTTCTCCACGCAGAAAAGGGTCCCCGCCTCCATCCTGCTGCGCTTTTTCGATCATCTGCTGGACCACCTCGAAGTCGCCGACGGCATCGAGTACGGTTCCTATGTGGGACAGCACGACCGGACGATCGCTTACGACTATTACGATCAGGTTTTGATGCCCCTCTTTTCCGCCGCCTGCGCCGCGGGGAAGTTCAACGGCGAAAAGATCTTCGCCATGAAGCTGATCCAGGGCTACACCAACTGCAACGGCTCCCAGAACGCCGACGCCGACGGCACGAAAACTTTGCGCCGGATGCTGGAGCTCTGCGTCAAGCACAACGTGGATCTGGTCTGCGGCTTCGAGTGGGATGAAAACAACGAAAACACCAACTTGGAGCCCACCGTCTCCAAGCCCATGTCCCATTTGCGGATCATGCGGCGCTTCATCGACGCCGACCGGGGGATCGCCCCCGCTCCCCGGCCGGGCGACGACCTCACGATCCCCAACATGATCGTCAGCGCCAAGCGGCAGCTGCACTGCGGTCAGGAGTACGAGCTGGAACTGCTCAACGTGCCCGACGGGACCCGGGGGACGTACACCGTGCGCGTCCGGCTGCAGGACGAGCGCGGGAAAACCGTCTACACCTCGGACGAGTTGACCTTCGACGCGGAAAAGATGTACGACAGGACTCTCGCCGTCCCGACGGAGAACTTCAAATATTCCCTTTCGCTCCGGCCGGAACTTGACGTGGTTTTCAAGGGGAAAAAGAAAGTCGTTTCGGGCCTTCCGCCCTCGGTGCTGCGCGGCACGGCGAGCATCGACTACACCTGGTTCTGCACCCCTCTGCGCAATCTGCTCTCCCCGGAGGAGGCGAATGTCGTCTTCAGGGAGACGGGCCCCGTCGGCCCGGGCGGCATCCGCAAAGCCGAGGCCGACGTTTCCCTCAAGTTCGCCGAGCCCGTCAACGCCGTGGAGATCCTGCAGAACAGCCAGGTGATTTACGCCTTCGACCCCCGGAACGAATACCGTCAGAACGATCCCGATAAAAAACTTTTCCGGCTCTCCTTCCGGGTCATCGACGGTTATCTGCCCATCACGTATCAGGTCATCTGCCCGGGAACGAAGACTTTTCTGACTGCCGACGCGAAATCTCCCGCCCAGCTGGTCGACACGGGGGACGGGAGAAAGTCCGTCGAGGGCCGCTGGTGTCACGACGAGTTTCTTCTGATCGACCGCAAAGCCGTCCCCGAGGCCGTCCTGACCGTCCGGGGCCGCCGCACGGGCGGCGTTTTGAAGGGACAGCCCTTCCAGTGGCGCGTCAGACTGGCCGACGCGGAGAAATACGGCGTTGCCTCCATCGTCTTCCCCGACAGTCTCCAGCTGGCGCTGGAGGACTCCCCCAAGCCCCACCGTCTGCCGCTGGCGCTGGAGCGCGACAGGATCGAATTCAAGGCGCGTCTCACTCCGGAACTGCCCGACGGCGTGCTGGCCCTGCGGGCCGTCTCAAGTTCGGGCAAAGTCTGGTGGAGCGGCGCCCACGCCCTCCCGGCGCAGGGAGAGGACGTAACGGTGACGACCATGAGCGACAGGCGCGGCTGGGTCGAGTTCACGCTCCCGTCGAGCCGGGTCCCCGCGTTCTCCTATGAATTCGACCGCCCGGAGACGGGGAACATTCTGCGTTCGTCTGCGGGCCGGGACTTCTATGCCCACGCTGGGGGCTTCGTCTCTCTCGCCACGGGATTCGAGGGGCTGATCCACGGCTTCACCGTCCCGGTCAAATACGGCGGTCCCGGGACCGCGCCGGAATGGGTGACATACGGCGGCGCAAGAGCGCTGAAGTTCGACGGCAAGACCACCCGGGGGCTCTTTCTGCCCAACGCCGCGATCCCCCAGCGCAGCGGTTTTGCCGTCACCTTCGATCTCGTGCCCGCCGACGCCCGAAAGACGCAGATCCTCTTCGAGCAGATCGGTGCGAGCCCTTACCTCAACGGATACCAGCTCTCACTTGTCGACGGCAAATTGAAAGTCGTCTTCCACCGGCACACCCCCGACAAACCGTGGACGCGGGACGATTATCTCACCTTTTCGTCGAAGCTTGCCGTCGTCTCCGGCAAACGGCAGAAGATAACGCTCTCCTGCGCCGGGAAAAAACTCATTCTGGCGGTGGATGACAAAAAAGAATCCTTCGACATCAACGGCATCCCCTACTGGCTGACCATCTCGGCCTTCGGCGGCCGCGGGAAAGAACGTTTCGAGGGACTGCTCTTCGGCATCGACATCCGGCACACGGGACTCTGAAAGTCCCCGCGACGGCTGGAAAAACGGCGCGCCCGAGACTATATTAATCCCGGACAACGGAGGATCTTCGTCATGAGCAGAGCAAGCCGGGCCGCCGCGGCGGATTTCATCGAAAACGAAAAACAGTTCCATCTGGGATTCCTGCCCACGGAGCAGGCCCACCCCCGCACGGCGGATCTGGAAAGGCGTTTCAAAGACTCCACCCTTTCCGGCGTCGCCTGTCTGCAAAACGTGGACCATGACGTTTTGAAAATGGCGCAGAAAGTCCTCGCCTCGGAAGCCTTCGAAAAATTCGCCGCCGCCGCGAGGGAGACCCTCGCCCGCCGGGGACGGATCGTCTTCTCCGGCTGCGGCGCCACGGGACGCCTCTCTATTCTGCTGGAATCCATGTGGCGGAGCGCCGCCGCCCGGTATGAGAAACTTGCCCCTTACGCCGACTGCGCCGCCAGTATCATGACGGGGGGCGACTACGCCCTCGTCCGCGCCGTGGAGTTCTTCGAGGACTACCAGTCCTTCGGCCGCCGCCAGACCGCCGAACTGGGCGTCTGCGAAAAGGACATGTTCGTCGCCATCACCGAGGGCGGCGAGACCAGTTCCGTCCTGGGGACCCTCGCCGAAGCCGCCGACCGCAAGGCCCGCTGTTTCCTCCTCTTCAACAACCCGGCCGATCTCCTCTGCGAGAAGCTGGAGCGGTCGAGACTTGCCGTCACCGATCCCAGGGTCACCGTGCTGGACCTCTTCTGCGGTCCCATGGCCCTGGCCGGATCCACCCGCATGCAGGCCACCACCTCGGAACAGCTCATTGCCGGCGCCATGCTCGAAACCGCTGCCGCGGAGATCCTCGGTCTTCCCCGACCGGATTTCGCCGCGCAATTCGCCAATGTCCTCGCCCGCCTCGAAGACGCCGCAGGGACCATCGCCCGCTTCATCGACCTCGAGGCCGACTGCTACGGTTCGGGAAGCCGCATCACCTACTACGCCGACGCCTATCTCCTCGATATTTTCACCGACACCGCCGAACGCACGCCGACTTTCATGCTCACCCCCTTCAAAAAGGCCGACGACACCGACGCCCCCGAACCCTGGGCCATGGCCAAAAGTCCCCTTTATCCCACCCGGGAGGTCTGGCAGAATTGCTTCAGACGGGGCCTGCGCTGCATCACGTGGGGTCCGGAGGATTACAGGGAACTGGGCGGCACGGCAAAAATGATCGCCGATCCCCCAGCCATCGACGAGGAGGAAATGCTCCGCTTCGAGGTCGGCAGCGAACCCGTGCCCGGCCGCTGTGACCGTCCGAAAGACACCGCCGTCCTCATCGGCTGGAACGACGAAAAAGAGCTCTTCGAAGCCTTCGCAAAACAGGCCGCGCCCTTCCCCCGCCGGGAAAAAATGCTCTTCGGCCTCGACATCCCCGATTCGCCGCTCGGCCTCATGCGCCACCTGGCCGTCAAACTCTTCTTCAACACCCTCTCCACCGGGACCATGGTCCGCCTCGGAAGAGTCTCCGGCAACTGGATGAGCTTCGTCGCCCCCACCAACAAAAAACTGATCGACCGCTCCACCCGCCTCATCGCCGACCTGGGACACGTCGATTACCAAACCGCCTGCGAGCTCCTCTTCGAAGCCATGGAGTCCCCCCGCGACACCTCCCCCATCCAGCTCGTCCTCGAAAAACTCGCTTCAGAAAAAAGAGAGTAAAGGGAGCCGGGAGAGGGGAAAAACTTTTTTTCGCGTGAAAAAAAGTTTTTCCCCTCTCCCGGGCCCTCTCCCTTTTTCAAAAAAAGCGAAGCATTTTGAGGAGAGACGGTCGAAGCGGATGTGAGAAAAAGAGGATGGTATGAGGAAATTTTGGAAGATCTTTTTCGGGGCGCTCGGCCTCGGCGCGCTCTGCGGATGCGCCGCCGATCAGGCGGCCTTCGGCGCAAAGATGTGCGCGGTCTATCAAAATTACGACAGCACCGCACGGCATTTGCGGTCCGCTCGGGACGCCGGACAAAACTCCGCCGCCGCGTGGATGTATCTCGGCGTCGCGGAGAGGTACCGGGGACGGATCCCCGAAATGCACGCCGCCTGGGCCAACGCGGAAGCGAAGGATCCCTTCCCCGAACTTTTTCTGCTCCGCGCCGACTGGTACATCGAAAACGGCGAGGCCGCCAAAGCCGAAGCGGACCTCGCGCACCTGAGAAAGCTCCTTCTCCAAAAGGATCTCCCCGCAGGCCACCGATACTACCGCTTCCTTCTGATCCGCAGCAGCGGGATCCTCGACGTCGATCATGACCGGGATTGGAAAAAGATCCGCGACGGCGGCTACCGGAGTTTTCTCCGGGCCGCAGCGGAGAAACTCGAGGAAAAACGGACGCGTCTTGCCAGGACGCCGGGCCCGGGCCTTTTCGCCCTGCGCCGGTTCTCCGATCCCGCATGGCGCTCGGTCTCCTTCGGCATGACGGAAAAGGAACTCAGGGAACGACTGGGCGAGCCGCAAAGGGTCATCGATCTTGCCCGGTCCCGCCGCAGGGCCCTCGTTTACGTCAGGGACGACGTCATCGCGGGGTTCCTTTTTTCGCGGGAAACCGCGCAGCTGGGCGAAGTCCGCACGGCTCCCGTCTGCAAGCTCCACGGCGCATTATTCGGCGGCGAGGAGCACGAATGAATCCGCTTTCTCCGGGAGATCGAAGTGCGTCGCCCGCCAGCCGCGAGTGAGACCGCTGAGCTCCTCGTCTTTTTCCAGCTTCCGGAACCGGCCTTCAGGAAACAGGAGAACGCGGTCGCGCCTCGGTTCCTTCAGGAAGACGGCGAGCTCCTCATCTGTGGGGATCATCCAAATGGGCCGGTTGCCGAAAAACGGCAGACAACCGCGGATGCTTTCGTCGCCTCCCCGCAGGAACAGCCGGCGGTCCCCCGCGGCGCTCCGGAGACGGGGCGCAAAGTCGCAGTAGCATTTTCTGTGCAGGCGCGTCCGCACCATGACTTCCGGCGTATTCCCGATGATGACGCCGCCGATGAGACCGGCGAGGATCAGCGGAAACACGTCGGCAAAAGATTTTTTCCGCAGACGATCCGCCAGCGCATAGAGCATCGCCGCCCCCGTGACGCCGGTCAGGACCCAGAAGAGCGTGAGCGAAACGGGAGCCGCAAACTGCGCCGACGCGGCGAACAGGACGCAGGGCAGACAGAACAGAAGCAGGAAAGACCGGGGAGAGGACATCGACCTCCCGATCCGTTCTTCCGCATACAGAGCCGAAAGCACGGCAAGTCCGGCGTAGGAGGGCAGCAGATAAGTGACCTCCTTGATCGCGGGGATCGAGAAAAACAGCAGGGGGACGAAAGTCCAGCACAGGAGATAGACATACAGGTCCCGCGCCCCGGACGCCGCTTCGCTCCGGGGGCCCGTCAGGAAATCCCACGCCTTCTTCAGCGGAGAAGGGAGAGCCGCGGCAAAAAACGGCAGCCGGAACGCCCGGTACGCCGTGCACAGGAGCAGCGGGATGAAAACGACGGCCGCTCCGAACATGTTGGGCAGGCGTTCCAGATAAAAACTCCAGCGCGAGGGGTTGCCCACGTCGGAAACCGTGACGGGACTTCCGGGCAGCGTCAGATTCACGTGGAAAAACCGTCCGAAAATGTTGTTGATGAAGTGTTCATGCAAATAATAAATGCCTCCCTCCCGGTAAAAGAGCGCCAGCCAGACCCCCACGGGAACCAGAAAGAAGAGCATCGTCCAGTTGAGACGGAAGGGCAGCCCTTTCCGCCGCAGGGCCATCCACGGCAGGACGACGATGCCGATGTAGACCGCCGTCACCGTTCCCTTGGTCAGAAACGCCGCTCCCGCGAAGAGAAAAAAGAGCGCCGAGAGCAGATTCGTCCGCCGCCTCGTCCAAATCATCACGCCGCACAGGGAAAGCGCGGCCGTCACGAAAGCGCCGACGCCGATGTCCACGAGGATCCAGTGCGCGGCGCGGTAGAACTGCGGCATGGACATGCAGAGCGCGCAGGCCGTCGCCGCAGCCCCCGGTCCCCGGAGCTTCCACGCAAACACCAGCACGCTCCCCAGCATGACGCATCCCAAAAGCGCCGAGACCGCCCGGGCCGCGCCCGGATGATAAACGTCCCCCGAAGAGACGCCGCGCTGAACGCGGAACGCAGCGGCGGCCAGATCGTAGTAAAGCGGCGGCTTTTCGACGAAGGGGATCTGGTTGAAATGGGGCGTCACCCAATGTCCGTCCGCCAGACACTCCCGGGCGATCTCCGCTTCCCGCGGCTCGTCGGGCCCCCACAGATGGGGATGCCAGACATTGACGAACATGCAGAGAAAAATCACAAGAACCATTCCCCGGACCGTGCTTCCGGAGAAAAAACCGCTTCCCGCCATCCCCGCCGGGGACGGACGATCTGAATTTGCCGTCGACATACCTCTTTCCTTCCCGCTCTGATCCGCTTCCCGGAAAAATCTTTTCACTGCGGATGGGACCCCGGTATAGTATACCACGCTTTCCCGTTCTTTTCAACCGGAGCGGCGCGGGACGCAAAGCATAAGAAAAGATCCTTGAAGGCGCTCCCCGCGGGGTGTATATTACGGAACGGGCATCTCTCCCGAAAAAGGACGAATTTCAGGAAAGACATGAAAGTTCATCAGCTCCGCTTCGGATACGGCGATTATGCGGCGTTCGCCGCGTTCACGGTCTATTCGGTGTGCTCCCTGCTCATCCCCCTCGCTCTCGCGGCCATGGGCCGGAGCCTCGGTTTTCCGCTGGAAAAGGGCGGCATGTCTTCGGGCGGGTTCCTCCACGCCGTCCGCAGCGCCTTCATGATCGTCACACTGCTGCTGTGCGGCTTTCTGGCCCTCCGCCCGGGGAAACGGCTCTCGCTGGGGATCAGTCTGCTCTGCTGCGGAACGGGGATCCTCTGCTGCGCCTGCGCCCCCTCCTATTCTCTGCTCATCCCCGGCCTGATCCTCGCGGGGCTGGGGGAAGGCGTCTGCGAGGGGCTCCTCACACCCTTCATCCAGGACCTTCATCCCGCGGCGCCGGAGCGCTACGTCAACATCGGCCACGCCTTCTGGTCCGTCGGGATCATTGCGGCCGTGCTGGGCGCGGGGGGACTGCTCGGACTGGGCGTGAACTGGAGGATCGTCCTCGCAGCGGCGGGTCTTGCCGCCTGTCTCGCCGCCTGGCTTTTCCTGCGGCGCAGGGGGCCCGAGGGCCCCGCTCCCGGCAGGTTCGACCTTCAGAATCATCTGCTCCGGCTTCGGGCCATCGCCGCCGAACCCGATTTCTGGCTCTGCTGCGCCGGGATGTTTTTCGGCGCGGGTGCGGAGTTCGGCCTCACCTTTTGGTCGGCGGCCTTTCTCGAACTCACCTTCGGGACAGGCGCCTTCACCTCCGGTCTGGGAACGGGCGCCATCGCCGCGGGCATGTTCTGCGGCCGGACGGGCTTCGGTTACATCGCAAGACCGGGAAATCTCTGCAAGATCCTGCTTTCCGCCGCAGGCGGGACCATTCCCCTCACCGTCGCCCTCGCCTTTCTCAGGCCGGGCGTTCTGCCGGGACCTGTGCTCTTTCCCCTGCTGTTTTTCCTGCTCTTTCTCTGCGGCGTCGGCATCGCGCCCTACTGGCCCACCCTGCAGGTCTTCGGCGTGGGGAAACTCCGGCACTGCGATCCCACGCTGCTCTATATCCTTTTTTCGGCGACGGGCATCCCCGGATGCGGCTTTTTCGCGTGGCTCATGGGCAAAGCCGGCGACAGCTTCGGCACCGCGGGAACGATCCTCGTCGTCCCGGCGTGTCTCGTTTTCTTCATCGCCGTCGTCCTCATCGAAAAAAAAGAGGTCCCCGCACGGCCCGCCGCTTGAAAAAAAGGCTCTCCGGATGTACATTCCCCGGCGTGTTCCGATTGATTCGACCGCAAAAAAAGAGGGTTGCCATGAAACGTTTTTTTCTGTTGGCGGCGCTGTTCTGCGCCTTGCTCGTCTCCGCCGAAGAGAAACCATATTTCCCGGAACTCCGCCGAAAGATCGCCCGGACCGCGCCCCGGTCCGATGAAGACTACGCGCTGGGAGACGAACTTCTGGCCGAACTCGGGAAACTGGCCGCGACGCGGAAACGCGCCCTGCCCCGCACCACCCTCATCATGGAGACTGTGAATCACCGCGCCACCCGGCTCTGGTACACGACCAAACACTGGCGGGACCGTCAGCTTTACGCCAACAGAAAATACTGGCGGCCCGACACGCCCTACCCCTATGAAAGTCTCCTCAAAACCTTCGGACTCATGGAGATCTACGGCATCTCGGCCAACAACTTCTTCATCAGCAAAACTTTCGCTCCCCGCTACTACGGCGCGATGAAAGCGGGGAAGATCCCTCCCGGCAAGTTCTCCCTGATCCCCACCATCACGCCCGCGGGATTCGCCATCGAGCGCGACATCATCGCCAAACTGCCCGATCAGGCCTGTCTCAAGGAGGCGATCAACAGTCCGTACACCATGAAGTTCGACGGCAGGCCCCTGTTTCTCGGCTACTCGTCGGAGCGCTGCAAGCCGAAACAGCTTAAGGAATTCATCGGCGTTCTCGAAAAGATCGGCGGCCGCCGGATAGCCTTCATCAGCGATCAGGCGGGCAACGGTCCGCAGATCTGGCTGGGGGGCGAGTGGGCGAAGCACGGCAAGGTGCCGGGCACCTCTCTGCTCCGGGCCTTCGACTGGCTGTGCGCCGTGCTGGAATACGCCGACGGCATCGAGTACGGCTACTACGTCGGCGCCAACGATCTTACGCTGTACAAGGACTTCTACGACAGCGTCCTGCTGCCCCTCTTCGGCGCGGCCTGCGCCCGCGGGAAATACAACGGCAAACGCATTTTCGCCGTCAAGACCGTGCAGGGCTACACCAACTGCAACGGGTCCCAGACCGTCGATTCCGACGGAACGAAAACCATCCGCGGCTTCTTCGAACTGGCCGACAGGCACAGGATCGATCTGCTCTGCGGTTTCGAGTGGGACGAACTCAACGAAAACACCAACCTCGAACCCACCGTGGCCAAGCCCTGGGCCAACGGCCGGATCATCCGCTATTGCATAAACAAAATCAAGGGCGTCGCCCCCTCCCCCCTGCCCGGAGACGACCTCTCGCGCCCCGACCTCGTCGTCAGCACCAACCGCCAGCTCTGCATGGGGCAGGAATTCGTCCTCGAACTCCTGAACGTGCCCGACGGCTCCAAAGAGAAATACACCGTTGCCGCCGAACTTTACGACGACCGGGAACAGCTTCTGCACCGGACGCAGGAATACGCTTTCGACAGCACGGAACTGCATGACCACACCCTCGTCCTGCCGACGGAGAAATTCACGCACAGCATGTTCATCCAGCCCCGTCTGCGGGTAACGTACAAGGGGAAGACCGAGACGGTGGCGGGGCTCCCGCCGACGGTCCTGCGGGGAACGGTCAACATCGACCACACCTGGTTCTCCGTGCCGCTGCGCAATCTGCTTGCGCCCGAAAAGGCCGAAGTGAAATTCGTCACCGGTCAGCAGGTGCGTCCCGGCGCGGTCCGGGTCACGGCAGAGGCCGATCTCAAGTTCAAGGAGGAACTCAACGCCGCCGAGATCCTCGTCAACAGCCAGGACCTCTTCAGTTACGACAAGTTCGACGAATTCCGCTTCAACGACAAGTCGCGCAAGCTCTACCGGCTCTCGCTGCGCCACGTCATCCCCGTGGACAAAGACAAAAAGATCCGTCAACTCATCGTCAGCTGCGACATCAAGTGTCCCGGCGCGTGGAGTTTCAACGGGTACAAGGTCAGCGAACCGGCCCGCCCCCGCCCCCTGGCCCCGATCAAAAAGATGCACCTGGGAAGAGTCTGCGAAGACATCCTGATCGCCGTGCCCGTCAAAAATCTCCCCGGCGGCTCGCTGACGGTGGCCGGAATGCGCCTCGCCGGAACGGACAAGGGCAAACCCTACGCCCACACCTTCAGGTTCTCGGACATCGACAAGGCGGGGGTGAGCTCCGTCGTTTTCGACGACGGTCTCGCCCTCGCGCTGGAAAGCGATCCCAAGACGCCGCGTCTGCCGCTGGAACTGGATCTCAAGGAGCTCAAGTTTTCCCGCACGCTCCTTTCGGAACTGCCCGACGGGGTCCTGACACTGCGCGTCGTCTCCAATTCGGGAAAAGTCTGGTACAGCCCCGGATACACGCCGGTCAAGGCAAACGGCCCAATGGTCCCCTCGGTCATGATCAGCAGCCGCCGGGGTCCGGTCAAAGTGGAACTGCCGGCCAGCCGGGTCCCGGATTTCAGCTACGACTTCGACATGCCCGAAACGGGATACATC
Source organism: Lentisphaeria bacterium (assembly GCA_017450705.1). Classification (GTDB taxonomy): domain Bacteria; phylum Verrucomicrobiota; class Lentisphaeria; order Victivallales; family Victivallaceae; genus UBA1784. The sequence continues at coordinate 94,745 of JAFSTC010000064.1, forward strand.
CTCTTCTCCCCCGCGGGGCGGGATTTCTTCGCCCACGCGGGCAGTTTCCTCAGCCTCGGTACGGGGTTCGAGGGGATCATCCACGGCTACACGATCCCGTGGGCCTACGGCGTGTATTCTTCGGCCCCCCGCTGGATCACCCTGCCCGACGGCAAACGCGCCCTCAAGTTCGACGGCAAAACGACCCAGGGGCTGTTTTTGCCCAACACGTTCATTCCCCAGCGGCATGCCTTCACGGTGACCTTCGATCTGATCCCCGACGACGTGACGCGTGAGCAGATGCTCTGGGACTGCCGGGGACCGCAGACCTACCTCGCAGGCTACCGGCTCTCGGTGAAGGACGGCCGCCTCATCCTCGCCGCCTGGTCCCGGACGCCTTACAAAAGGTCCAGCCCGCCGGAGATGAGTTTCAAAACGGACGTCCCCCTCGTCGCGGGCAAACGTCAGAAGATCCGCCTGAGTTTCGACGGGACATACGTCGCCGTGGAGGCCAACGGCAAAACGGCCCGCTTCGAACTGCCGGGCATCACCCACTGGCTGACCATCAGCGCCTTCGGCGGGACCGGGAAACAGCGCTTTGCCGGGACCCTCTGCGGCCTCTCGACCCGGCACGGCCTGCCGGAAAAATCGGCTCAGGCTCTTGACAAATGAGTTTTTTTGACTATAATTAGACAGGGTGTATGTTTCGTCTCGCATCGACGGACGAAAAAAGTAAAGGACATGGGAAAATGAGTCGCAAAAACTTCGGAAAAATCCTTTCCGCGCCTCCTGCGGGGCGCAGGTTCACGTTGATCGAGCTCCTGGTCGTCATCGCCATCATCGCCATCCTGGCGGCGATGCTGATGCCGGCGCTCCAGCAGGCCCGGGAGCGGGCCAAGACCATCAACTGCTCCTCGAACTTCAAGCAGATCGGCAGTGCCATGGGCATGTACACCAACGATTTCGGCGGCTGGCTCGTCCCCTACTCATGCAAGATAAAGATCCTGACGGGGTCCTCTTATCAGACGGCCCAGTGGACGACCCACCTCAACATCAAGTACGTCAAGTCCTACAAGGTCTTCATCTGTCCCTCGCACACCAACGCGGGGAACGAACTCTCCAAGAGCGACTGGTTCCAGACCCAGGTGCTCATCGACGCCGCGGGCACGCCGCGGGGCAGTTACGGCATGAACTGGCGTTCCGTGGGCAGCCGCTACGCCAACAGCAATCCCCAGGTGAACGAAGCCAACAAGCTCTCAAATCTGAAATTCCACTCTCAGGTCTACGCGGCCATGGACGCCAGGGATCCCGTCAATCCCCTGCTGGGCGAATACCGGGTCTCCAGCTTCGCCCACGCCACCATCGGCATGCCCGTTCCGCGGCACAACGACTCGCTCAACATCGTCTACGTCGACGGTCACGTCGGCAGCAAGAAGGCCTCCTTCAGCGATCCCTACAACGCCCAGTACATGGGCGACAAGGACAGCAACAAGCGGGCTTGGGAAGGCAAGTGACCATAAGAGCCAGGGAGCGTTGGGCCGGATAGGCCGGATAGGCAAAACAAGACTTAGGATAAGTCTTATGGGCCGGTTGGGCGAAAGCCCGCCGGCCCCTCTCATACCTCATAGCACTCCTCAAAATCCCCCCTCTTTCTCACAAAGGGAAGAAGCAGCGGACGCCGCGGCCGTTTTTTTCGGTCCAGGGGGGGAGAGAACCGGTGCATTCGGGTCTTGCCCGGGGGCAGCGGGGGTGGAAGGGGCATCCGCGGGGAGGTGAAAGCGGCGACGGCACGTCGCCGGAGAGGATGATCCTCTTGCGTCCCGACCTGTCGATGGAGGGGACGGCGGAGAGGAGGGCCTGCGTATAGGGGTGGCGCGGGGAGGAGACCAGTTCGTGTGAGGGGGCGGACTCCATGACGCGCCCGAGATACATGACCATGATCCGCCGGGAGATATGCTCCACGACGGCGATGTCGTGGGCGATGAAGAGGAAGGATGTGCCGCTCTCCTTCTGGATATCCATGAGCAGATTGACGACGGAGGCCTGGACGCTGACGTCGAGGGCGGAAACGGGCTCGTCGGCGACGATGAAGCCGGGATCCCCCGCGAGGGCGCGGGCGATGCCGATCCTCTGGCGCTGACCGCCGGAGAACTGATGAGGGTAGCGGTCGAGGGCGTCGAGTTCGAGCCCGACGCGGGCGAGGAGGATCCCGGCCCTGTCGCGAAGGGTGCGCAGATCCTCGCCGGGGAAATGGATCCTGAGCACCTCACACAAGGCGGAAGAGACGGTCAGCCGGGGGTTGAGGGAACCGTAGGGATCCTGAAAGATCATCTGGAACTCCCGGCGGCAGGCCCGGAGCTGCCGGCCCTCGAGAGAAGCGATGTCGCGGCCGTTGAGGACGATCTCGCCCGAAGCGGGTTTTTCGAGCCGCACGAGGGCTCTGCCCAGGGTGCTCTTGCCGCAGCCGGACTCGCCGACAAGGCCGAGAGTCTCGCCCGCGTCGAGGAAGAAGGAGACGTCTTCGACGGCGTGGAGGAAGCGTTTTCTGCCGAACCAGGAGCCGCGGACGGGATACCGGACGCTGAGGCTGCGGACCTCGAGAAGGTGTTCTTCCTTTTTCACGGGACATCTCCGCCGATGAAGACGACGATCCCGGTGATGTTGTCCAGGCCGCCGGCGAGGAACGCCGTGCGCATGAAGACATTGAGGGCGCTCCGGGGAGTTTCCGCGCCGCGCAGGACCTCCTGGATCCGGTCGTCGGCGAGACTGCGGTACAAGCCGTCGGAGCAGAAGAAATATCTCGCGCCCGGCACGCGGGGAAAGGTCGCCAGTTCGAATTCGAAATTTTTCCGGACGCCGACGGCGCGGTAGATGGCGTTGTCCGGCGGCAGACACCGTCCGTCGACGCCGAGGGTGCACCGGATGTTTTCGAAGGAGTGGTCGCAGGAGATGATCCGGAGCGCGGCGCCGGGAAGACACTCGTAGAGGCGGCTGTCGCCGGCGTTGGCCATGGCGAATCCGTCAGGCAGGAACACGGCGCAGTTCACCGTCGTCCCCATGGGCCGGACGTACCGGCCGATGGAGTTGCGCTGCCAGATCTGGGCGTTGATGCGTTTCAGCGTATCGGCGAGGAAAACCGCGGCGTCGGCGGGCGTGGCCAGACGGGATTCCTGCCGGAGGAAGGCTCCGGCCAGTTCGCTGCAGCAGATGTAGCTGGCGATATCGCCGCGTCCGTTGCCGCCGATGCCGTCGGCGACGGCAGCGAGCAGTTTCCGGCCGCTGGGAGAGTGAACGCAGCAGAAACTGTCTTCGTTTCTCCTTCTTTTGAGGCCGACATCCGTCTCGCCGGCCACCCGGAAAGGCGGAACGGCGGGACACGCCGCGCCCTGTTCTGTCTCTGAAAAAACCATATCCGGCGGAAAATCCCTTCGCCTGACTCCCATGATTCCTGCAACGGCATATTATAGCCCGATCCGGGTGTTTTTTCAAATAAAGAGGCCCTTTACGCGATGTTTTTTTGAAAATTTCCCGTTCCGGGGCTTGCAAAAAACAAAAAATGAGTTAGATTAGAGGAAACGGCAGTTCAGTTTTCTCCGGCGGCAGAGCCGGGAAAAGCTGCCGGATAGACAGTCCGGATCCCGCAAAACACCGATTGCCCGTCCGCTTTTTTGAAATCATCGATCCAGCGAAGAGAAGAAAAGGCCCTTCCGGTCGTCTGTTGAAACAAAAAGGGAGATGACCTCCGAATATGATCCTCGGAGTAACAGGTTCCATCGGAGCCGGTAAAAGCACGGTCAAAGAGGAGTTTTCGCGACTTGGCTGGCGCGTTTTCGACGCGGATGCCGTCTGTCACGACATCTACGCCGATCCGGGAAGCGCATTTTTTTCCCGGATCGTCGGGACGTGGGGGCGCGGCACGGCTGCGCCGGACGGCCGGAGCATCGACCGGAAAAAACTGGCGCAAAAGGTCTTCGGCCGCCCGGAAGAACTGAAGAAGCTGACGGATCTGCTCTACCCCGAGCTGGAAAAACGGCTGGACGCGGCCATCGCCGCGTGCAGAAAGGAGAAGGCGGACGGCATATTCGAGATACCGCTGCTCTTCGAAAACGGCTACGAGAAGCGTTTCGACGCCGTTCTCGCCGTGTGGAGCGCCTTCCCGGTCAGATGCCGCCGGCTGGAGGAAAAACGGGCTCTCGGCGGGGAGGAGATCCGGCAGAGGGAAGCGGCCCAGCTCCCGGCGGGGGAAAAACTTGAACTGGCCGATCTCGCCCTCGTCAACAACGGCTCCCGGGAGCTGCTCCGCAGGCAGGTCGGGGTTTTGGCCGGCAAGATCTCAAGCATGACCACAGTGAAATGACAAAATAAAGAAAACACGACACGGAAGAAAAAATGAACGAAGACAACACAGGGATGAATGATCTCTCACCGATGACGCCCGCTCCGGAGGAAGCGTCCCGTCCGAGACGGGGACGCCCCCCGAAACTGGATGAAAACGGCAACCCCGTCCGCCGGGGACGCCCCCCGAAGAAGCGGCCGGATGAAGCCGACACCGAACTTCAGCCGCAGACTCCCCAGACGGAGGAGCCTCCCCGGACCGTATCCCCTGTCCAGCCGCCCCGGGAGACCGTCGAACAGCGGGAACTTGATTTCGTTCCGATCCCCGTCCCGGGCCAGCCGGACATGGAGTACGTCCCCGCGGCGCCGCCCCGGGAACAGCTTGTCCGCGAGAACCCCCTCCCCGATTACCCCGACAGCGAGGGCCAGCGGGAGCACCGCGACCGGCAGAACGGCAGAAACAACCGCCAGTTCGGCAACAACCGCCACGGCAAATTCTCCCGGAACCGGGACAACGGCGACCGGCAGAACGGCGCGAACGGCCGCCACAATCCCTCCCGCCGGGAACAGGAGGAGATCGATCTTCAGCTGAGCGAGGAATCCGTCCCCAGTCTCAACATTTCGGAACTGCAGGAAAAGTCCATGCAGGAACTGACCGCCATGGGCGAAGACCTGGGCATCGAGGGCATCGGCGCGCTGGAAAAATCCACGCTGATCTTCGAGATCCTCCGCGCCAACGCCGAAAAGAGCGGCCTCATGTACGGCAGCGGCTATCTGGAAGTCCTGCCCGACGGCTTCGGCTTTCTGCGCAGCCCCTCCTACAGCTATCTGCCCTGCCCCGAGGATATTTATCTGAGTCCCTCCCAGCTCAAGCGTTTCTCGCTCAAGACGGGGGACTTCGTCGCGGGGCTGATCCGCACGCCCCGGGAGAAGGAACGCTTCTTCGCCATGCTCAAGGTCGAGAGCATCAACCATGACGCTCCCGAAAAAAAGCGCAACATCATCCCCTTCAACAGTCTGGAGCCCTACTTCCCCACCTCGCGGCTGATCCTCGAGCGGGAGCCGCAGGAGTTTTCCACCCGGGTGGTGGACCTTGTGACCCCCATCGGCAAGGGCCAGCGCGGACTCATCGTCGCTCCGCCCCGCACGGGCAAAACCGTGCTTCTGCAGAAGATCGCCAAAAGCATCCGGGCGAACAATCCCGAGGTCACGCTCATCATCCTGCTCATCGACGAGCGTCCGGAAGAGGTCACCGACATGAAGCGCAGTATCGACTGCGAAGTGGTCAGCTCCACCTTCGACGAACCCCCCGAACGCCACGCGCAGGTGGCCGAGATGGTGGTGGAAAAGGCCAAACGCATGGTGGAGTACGGCAAGGACGTGGTCATTCTGCTGGACAGCATCACCCGCCTGGCCCGGGCCTACAACACGCTCCAGCCCCACAGCGGCAAGATCCTCACGGGCGGCGTGGACGCCACCGCGCTCCACAAGCCCAAACGCTTCTTCGGCGCCGCCAGAAACATCGAGGGCCACGGCAGCCTCACCATCATCGCCACGGCCCTGATCGACACCGGCAGCCGCATGGACGACGTGATCTTCGAGGAGTTCAAAGGTACGGGCAACATGGAGCTTCACCTGGACAGAAACGTCTCCGACCGCCGGATCTATCCCGCGATCAACATCGAAAAATCCGGGACCCGCAAGGAGGAGCTGCTGCTGCATCCCGAGGAGCTGGGCAAGGTCTGGCTGCTGCGCAAGGCCGTCAACGGCGTGCCGCCCGCGGAGGCGATGGAACTGCTCCTGAGCCGTCTCAAAAAATACAAAACCAACGTGGAGTTCCTGCTGACGCTCCAGCCGGGGCAGCAGTGAGAGACGCCGCCTCCCGGCGGGACGGCTTCCCTCTCCGGTTCAGGAAAGGATAGGTCTTTATGCCAGGTGATCACACCTCGAAACTCGGCGGAAACACCTTCGGGTTCTACCTCGCCTGTCTCGTCGTGCTTCTCGTGCTGCTGGGCGCGGCGGTCCTTCTGCTTCCCGTCCTGCGGGATCACCGAAGCAAGGAACGCGAGCTGATCCGGCTCCGGGCGGAACTGGAAAAGCTCAAGGCCGAACGCAACGAAAGACTCGCCGAGGTGGCCGACCTGAAAAACTCCCCGGCCGCCGTCGAAAAGGTCGCCCGGGAGAAGTTCAAGCTCGTCCGTCCCGGCGACACCGTTCTGGAATACCAGACGCCGCAAAAAAAAAGATGAGAGATGAGATGCCGGCCGACAGGCCGGAATAAGTCTTATAAGTCTCATAAGTCCTATGGGTCGGTTGGGCTTTGCCCGACCGACCCTCTCTCGCGCCTCCCCTCAAAATACCCCGCTTTTTTTGAAAAGGGATGGGGGCCCGGGGGAAGGGGAAAACTTTTTTTCCCGGGAAAAATAGTTTTCCCCTTCCCCCGGATCCCATGATCCCCTTATCGAAAGCAAAAAAAATGCGGAGCGGCGGCATTGGGAAGGCCAATGTCATACCGGGGGGGGCCGGCTGCCGCTCCGCGGGGTGTGGGGGGGCTTTTTCAGAGGGAGATCTTCCCTGTGGCAATGGCGATGACGGCGCACGCGGATGCGATGAGCATCAGGGCGACCGCGGTGACCTCATGTTTCGTGAAGACCGCGCGGTCTTTTGCCTCGGGGTGGAGGGCCAGGGCGTTTTTTCTGGCCCAGACGAAGACGGGGATCCCGACGACCATGAAGCAGAAGGCGGCCAGCAGGTACTGGAGTCCGGCGGCGTAGATCATCCACAGGGCGTAGACGGATCCGGCGACGCCGCACAGCAGGGCGAAGTGTTTCCCCGTTCCGGTATTCTCGGGGAACTCCCCGCGGACGCAGATCTTCCACAGGTAGAGGGTGCACCCGAGATATGCGGGCAGGATCATCACGGCGGTGATGGAGAGCATGGTGTTCCACGCGTTGTTGGCGAAGAGCACGAAGATCATGGCAAGCTGCATGATGCCGCTGGTCACCCACAAGGACACATCCGGGGCCGCGTTGGCGTTCTCGTGTTTGAAGATCTGCGGGAAAGTCCCGTCGAGGGCGGCCGAGAAGGGGATCTGGGAGATCATGATCGTGAAGGCCAGCCAGCTGGTGAGCAGCGCGATGATGACACCGATGTTCATGATGTCGCCGCCCCAGGCGCCGTGGACCGCCTTCTGAAGCAGAGGCGCGGTGGAGGGGTTGGCCAACTTCGCCAGCTGGTGCTGCTCCATGTACCCGAAGGGCAGGATGGAGAGCATGGCGTAGATGGCCAGGCAGGCGAGGAATCCCAGCACGGTGGCCTTGCCCACGTCGTGCTGGCTTCTGGCGCGGCCGGAGACCACCACGGCGCCCTCGATGCCGATGAAGGCCCACAAGGTGACCAGCATGGTGGACTTGATCTGCGCCATCATGTTGCCCAGGGGCTTCACGCCCTCGGCGGGAATGGCGGCCCGTCCGCACATGTCGAACGAGAAGCAGTCCCAGCGGAACACGAAGAGCATGACGATGATGAACAGCGCGATGGGGACCAGTTTGAAGATCGTTCCGACGGTGTTGACGAAGGCCGCCTGACGCACGCCGCGGAGGACGGCGAAGTTCATGATCCAGATGACGACGGAGCCGCCGATGACGGACCACAGGTTGTTGCCGCCGGTAAAGACGCCCGGGAAGAAATAGTTGAGCGCGTCCATCAGCAGCACGGCGTAGCCCACGTTGCCGAAGATGTTGCACAGCCAGTAGGACCAGGCCATCTGGAATCCGGCGAAGCGGCCGAAGCCCAGCCGGGCGTAGGCGTAGATGCCGGCGGTGGCGTCGGGCCGGGCGACGGCCAGCACGCGGAAGGTGTTGGCGAGGAAAAAGATCCCCAGTCCCGTGATGATCCACGCGGCGATCACCGCCGTGACGGAGGCCCCCTGAGCCATGTTCTGGGGCAGACTGAAAATACCGCCGCCGATCATGGCGCCGACGACCAGCGCCGCCAGCGAGACGACGCCGAGTTTTTTGCCGTCATCGCTCATTTCGAGACCTCCCCCGAAATTTCACGGTTGACCGGACACGAGGTCGCGGCAGGGGGGACGGGGCAAAGACTTTTTCCGGAAGACGCGAACTCTCCCGGCCGCCCGCGGGACGGCAGAAACTTTTCGTGCATGACAGCAACTCCTCTTTTTTTCCGCGGGGAAAACACACACCGGCGCGTCATCTCATCCGACCCCGGATGAAACGCGCACGGGGAAGTCTTCCCTTTATCCCGCCGGCCTCTTCACTTCCGACGGAACGCGGAACGCAATTTCTTCTCTCTGCCCTTCACAATAGCTCTTTTTCCGCGATTATCAAGCCGGGAAACGAAAAAAATCGCCGTTTTTTCCCGGACTTGAATAAAAACATTCCCATATTATATTAGATGAAGAACGGGGAGATCATCCCGCCCCCCGCGCATAAAAAAATTTCAGGAAAGCATCATGAATATCGCTCCCGTTTTCGAAAACGCGTTTTATCTGCTGGCCCTGCTGAACCCGCCGAGCAAGATCATGTTCCTCGCCGCCTACGAGCCAAAACTCACCCGGAAGCAGAATTTCGAACTGTCGTGGAAGTCCTCCGCCGCCGCGCTGGTGATCCTGATGATCCTCGCCGCCGCCGGACACTTCATCCTCAGCCGCATCTTCCGCGTCGAACTCTATTCGCTCCAGATCACGGGAGGCCTGGTCGTCTCCGTCATCGGCTGGACCGCCGTCAACGAGGGACGCTTCGTCAAACGCACCCCCGAACCCGAAAAAAACACCATGACCGACATCTCCCTCGTCCCCCTGGCCGCCCCCCTCATCGCCGGCCCCGGCATGATCGCCGCCACCATCGCCGGCAGCTTCGCCGACGGCTTCGTCCACACCTCCCTCTCGCTCGCCATCGCCATCTTCATCAACTTCCTCCTCATGCTCTGCTCAGGCTCCATCAACGCCTTCCTCACCCGCACCCACATGCTCGGCCCCCTCATCCGCCTCTCCGGCCTCGTCACCTTCGCCGTCGCCATGCAGATGCTCGTCAACGGCATCCGCGCCTGCTTCAAAATCGCCTGATTTTGGATAAAGAAAAGCGGAACCGGGGGAAGGGGAAAACATTTTTTCACGTTAAAAAAAAGTTTTACCCTTCCCCCGGCCCCCCCACTCTTTTCA
>JAFSTC010000065.1 GCA_017450705.1 Lentisphaeria bacterium
AAAGCCGGTGACAGTATTCTCGACGGTGAGACGGCCATCATCCTGCTTGCCCAGGAAGAGTATGAAACAGCGCTTACAGCGAAGCTGAACAACTTCGAAGTAACTATAACCAGGTTTGATGCCGCAGAGGTCGCAGCAGAGCTTGAGCACGCGCGCGAAGTGGAAAAACAAATGGCCAAAGAGGCCCGGGAAAAGATGCGGGAGGAACGGTCCGAGGCTTTCAAGGAATCCGTTGCCAAGAAGAGTGAAGAGCTGAAAAACTGGTTTTCTCATTTGGGGAAAGGTGAATAAACGATAGTAGAGCTTTTTTTCGGAAGAGGGACGTATTGTGATGACAGCAAGAAAAACACGGTTTGTAATTCCCGGAAGCGTTGATTTTCCGGCCTGTTCGTTATAAAATATACAGGAATTGCCGGAATCGGGGAAGTGACTGTACAGGGCTCCGGACGATTACCGGGGCCCTGTTTTCAGAAGGAGACCGAAGCATCACGGACATGTACTCCGGCGGCTTCTATCCCAGAGCCGTCTACGCCTGCCTCAACCGCAGCGAGGCCGTCTGCCCGAGGGGGATCGAAGACCGCTCTGTCTGCATCGACGGAGACCTGGGCGAAGTCCTGAAACGGCTCCTGCAGCGCAGGACGGATGACGCGGCCCTGGAACAACGGTAAAAACGGTAAAATCAGCGTGCGGCAGAATAAACCGAGAGGAGAGATCCGATGCCGTTTCAGATCATTCGAAACGATATCACAAAAGTAGAGGCCGACGCCGTCGTCAACACCGCCAATCCCCTTCCCGAGGTGGGCGGCGGGACGGACTGGGCGATCCACACGGCGGCCGGGCCGGAGCTGCTCAAAGCCCGGGAGGCGATCGGAGAGATCGAGGTCGGGCGCTCCGCCGCCACACCCGCCTTCGGCCTGCCGGCGAAATACGTGCTGCATACGGTCAGCCCGGCGTGGGTCGACGGGCGGCACGGGGAAGAGGAAGAACTCCGCGAGGCGTACGACGCCGCGCTGAACCTGGCGGCCGAACTGGGCTGTCGTTCCGTCGCCTTCCCGCTGATGGCCGCCGGCACCTACGGCTTCCCGCATGACGTCGCGCTGTCAGTCGCGATCCGGGCTTTTACGGATTTCCTGCTCGAGCATGAGATGCAGATCTGTCTCGTCCTGTTCAATGCGGACGCTTTCGGCATGGCGGGTTCCCTGTTCGACGACCTGAAAAGCTACATCGACGACAACTACGTCAGCGAGCGGGAGGAGAAGGAGTATCGCGTCGACAACTTGCCGGAGCTCCTTTCCCGCGAGCGGGAGAGAAAAGCCGCCGAACGGCGGGCCAACCGTGTGCGCCGGCGGGATTCCATATGCGACGGGAGCGTCCCGATCGACGCCCTGCCGCTCCCCTCCGCCGTCCAGAAGCGTCCGGCGGAAGCCGCGTCGCTGGAGGAGATGATCCGGCAGCAGCAGGAAAGCAGCTTCCGCGAGTATCTGATGGATATCCTTTACGAGCGCGAGGGCAAGATGTCCGCGGTATATAAGCGGGCCGAGATCAGCAAGCAGATCTTCAGCAACATCCTGAACAAGGAAGATTACCGGCCTACCAGGGACACCGTGATCCAGCTCGCCATCGGCCTGGAACTGGATCTGCCCCAGACGCAGAAGCTCCTGGACAAGGCGGGCTATACCCTGAGTCGCGGCAGCAAGCGGGATCTGGCCATCAAGTATTTTATCGAGCGCAGGATCTACAACGTCACCTTCATCAACGAGGCGTTGTACGACTGCGGATATCCTCTGCTCTCGACGGGGAGCAAAGTCTGAAAAACGTCAATTCCGATTTGACCAATACCCCTTTCCTTTATGGTATGCTGTGGCCACAATAAAGGAAAGGGGTATTTCTTATGAACAACAAACTGACTGAGATCGTCTTCATCCTCGACCGAAGCGGCTCCATGGCCGGCCTGGAGGACGACACCATCGGCGGCTTCAACGCCTTCGTGGAGAAGCAGAAGAAGACGGAGGGGGAGGCCCTTCTCTCGGCCGTCCTCTTCTCCGACGACAGCGAAGTGATCTATGACCGCGTCGACATCCGGAAGATCGAGCCGATGACGGAAGCGCAGTACCGCGTGGGCGGCTGCACCGCGCTGCTCGACGCGATCGGCGGGGCCGTGCATCACATCAAAAACGTGCACAAGTACGCACGCGAAGAGGATCGCCCAGGGAAAACAATTTTCGTCATCACGACGGACGGCATGGAGAACGCCAGCCGCGCGTACAGCTATGACGAGGTGCAGCGGATGGTGAAACATGAGCAGGAGAAATACGGCTGGGAGTTTCTCTTCCTCGGCGCCAACATGGACGCAATCTCCGCGGCCCGCAGTTTCGGCATCCGCGCCGATCGCGCCGTACGGTACAGACGCGACAGTGCCGGCACCGCACTGAACTATTCTGTTGTCAGTGAGACGGTTGCCCGGGTTCGCAGACGCGAATGCATCGAACCGGACTGGAGTGCGCCAATCGAGGCAGACGTCAAAAAGCGCGGCGAGTAAAACGCAACGGGGAGAAAAAATGATTACGTTGGAAGAGGCAAAACGGATCGCTGCTGAATGGCTGGATGACATCAGCGGATGTACGGAGTTCACAACCGCCTGGTCGTTCTACAATCCGAGAACCGAGCATTCCATCGGCGGGCCGGACGCATCAGTCATTGTGCTGAAAGAATCCGGAAAGCGCTGCGGATTTACGGAGTTCATCCACACTTACGGCGGCGGTGAGATGATCCGGGAGATCAGGTTCTGAAAAGGGGGAAAGAAAATGTACGGAGCATTACTGGGCGACATGATCGGCGCGCCCTATGAATTCGACATGGGAAACAAGACGAAAGAGTTCCCGCTTTTTTGCAGCGAATCCCATTACACAGATGATTCTGTCATGACAATTGCAGTAGCTGAGGCGCTGCTGGACAGCCAATTCCAGGATGATGAGACCATTAAAGCCGGCCTTGTCGACAGCATGCGCAAATGGGGCAAGAAGTATCCCGACGCCGGATACGGCGGCAGCGAGGCGCTGCAGGAGTTCGACGACCACGGCGACACCGTGATGTTCGCCTGCGGCGAGCCCTTCTACGGCACGCCCGGCAAGGGCAAAAACGAGGTGCGCATGGCCTATGTCATCAAGCGGGAGGACCTCGAGCGCGCCATGGACATCCTCGCCGTCGCCATCGAGCGCTACCGCCGCGAGGTCATGGGGCTGTAAGCGCGGACAAGACAGACGCCGGGCGCCGTCATTCGACGGCGCCCGGTCGTTTTGCGCATAAGAGAATTTGAGTTTGTAGGGGAGAAAGCCCCCCTTGCCTAAAGGGGGGTGGCCGAGCGAAGCGAGGTCGGGGGGATATAAAAACGCCCCGCCATACCATCGTGCAGCGACCGACAGAATCCCCCAGTCGCCTCCGGCGACAGCCCCCTTTAGGCAAGGGGGCCTGA
>JAFSTC010000066.1 GCA_017450705.1 Lentisphaeria bacterium
GGCGTGGGCCTCTCCGTGGGTCTGGTCTGCATGCTCTCCGCCATCCGTCAGGGCCAGGTTTGCGCCAACGGTATCGTGGGTATCTCCCAGGGCCACAACGTGTTCACCAACACCCTCATCTACGCCGCTCTGCCGGAGTTCTACGCGATCCTCGGCCTCGTCGGCGCGCTGATGGTGTAGGCTCCCAAAACGCCTTTTCAAGCCGGTCTGCCCAGACTGGCTTGTTTTTTGTATTTTGCGGGGAAAACGCATGATGCCATGAGAAAAGTTCTGATCACCCTTGTCGCATTGGCCGTCGGGATGACCGCCTTTGCCCAGTATGGACCCGGACGCCCCGGCGGCGGACGCGGCGGCTACGGCTACGGACATAACTACGGAGGCGGCGGATACCGCCCCTCCCGGTACTATATGGACGGTGCCTTCGAAGTGGGTATCATGTTCAACCACTTCAACAGGAACGGGAACACTTACCGGCCCGACCGGCTGGGCTATTTCGGAGAATATCGGGTGAAGATCAACCCGGTCGTGGACATGGGCCTGCAACTGTCCACCACGTTCGGGAAAGGGTCGTATACCACCTCCGGCGAGCCCTATGGCCCGGACGCCCGGTTCTGGCAGGGCACGCCCCTGGTGGTCACGGACTTCAACCTGTTCCCGTACAGCGGCTTCAATCCCTACTTCGGCCTGGGCGTCGGCCCGGGATTCGGCTACGAGAAGAGCGAGTTCGCGGACACGGGCGAATGGACCCAGGCGCTCGTGCTCAGCCCCCGCGCCGGCGTCGAACTGTTCGAATGCCTGCGCATCAGCGTCCACTACCAGTGGTACCTGAGCAAAGCGTCCACGTTCTCTCACATCGGCTTCGGCATCAGCTGGGCGTTCAATACGGGCGGCGGCGGAAGGCCGATGAGAAGGTAATGTCGTTCGACCGGAAAAAGGAGGCCGGACTCCCGGCAACCGTCGTATCTGCGGAGACGATGCTCGGCGTCATCGAGACGCTGGGCATCGTCCCGTTTTTCGAAAATCCCATCCCGGGCTACTCCATCGAGGAAATGACCGCCCGGGAGAACTGGTTCGACGGCCAGGAGGACCTGCGCAAGACGCCCTGGGACTGGAAGATTCCGGTCGTCCAGAGCGGGGACGTCGCCTACGGCAAGTTCCTCTGGGGCGGCAAGGCCGCCTTCGCGACGGTGGAATGGTATGCCGAGCTGATGAACTGGCGGCGGAGCATGGAGAAGTACCAGCCGACGGCCGAGCAGCGGCAGGTGATGGAGTATCTGGCTGAGCACGGCAGCATCGGCATCAAGGAAATCCGGGCGCTGCTGGGCGTGAAGAAAAGTGCGGCCGACGCCCTGATGACGCGCCTGCAGATGCAGTGCCGCGTCGTCACCGGCGACATCACGCGCGTCTACCGCGGTCCCGACCTCCACTACAACGGCTGGCAGGTTTCCTCCTTCTGCACGCCGGAATCCCTCTTCTGTGTCGATGCCATCCCCGGCCCCGGCGGCTTCCCCTTCGGCGAAGCCCGCACCCTCGACGTGGACCACTCCCCCGCCGAATCCCTGGCCCGCCTCACCCGCCACATCCGCACCATCGCCCCCACCGCCACCGAAAAGCAAATCCTGAAAATGCTCCAATAAAGGTTTGTTGGGTCCGGGGGTTTCCCCTAGCATATTGCAAAAGAAAAAAGTATAGAGGATTCGTAACCCTGGAGCGGAGCGACGGAGGGGGTCCGGGGGTCTTCCCTAGCTAATGTAAAAGAAAAAAGTTTAGAAGACCCGTAACCTTGGAGGCGAAGCCGACGGAGGGGGTCCGGGGGTCTTCCCCCGGCTTATATAAACAAAAAAGAGACAGTTTCTTGAGGAAACTGTCTCTTTTTTAGTACTGGGTAGGAGAATCGAACTCCTATTGCGAGATTGAGAATCTCGAGTACTAACCGTTATACGAACCCAGCAGATTGGGAATACAAAGGTACGGCTTTTTTTCGAATTTCCAAATTTTTATTTCAGAAATACGAA
>JAFSTC010000006.1 GCA_017450705.1 Lentisphaeria bacterium
AAGGCGGCGGACTGCATGGGAAATCTGCGTCAGCTGGGTCAGGGGACCGTTTTTTACGCCGACGCCAGCGACGGCTATTTCCCGTATCACTGCTACGAGGGCTACATGGGTTCCGGCAACGATGTCACCTTTGACAAGTTCGTTGCCCCCTATGTGACGGGATTTCCGGATGCTTTGGCCGCTTTCAGGGGGAGGGCGTACAAATCGGCTCCAACCCGCAACGCCAAGCTGTGGCGCGTGTTCAAGTGCGCCTCCTGCGATATCATCGGTTCCACGTTGGGGACAAATCTCACGACCAACTACATCAACAACGGTGCGCTGGCGGGCGCGAACAACTCCGGCAACACGGCGCTGTACGGAAGCCCCCTGAAACGGACGATGGTGCGCAAGGCCTCCTCCACGTTTCTGTATGCCGACGCCAATCTCAAATGGGCGGGGGACTCCTCGGGCAGTCCGTACTACGCCACCCTGTGGCAGGTGATGTTTTTCGATCCGGACGGCGCGGCTGGCGCCCAGCCCAAGGTGGACTGGCGGCACAGCGACCGGTACAATATCGTGTTCGTCGACGGCCACACGGCCAGTATCGGTCGAGTCAAATATCCCGCCCAGGTGGCTTGGAAACTGCAAGTGCATCCCACCCGCATCTCGCTCAAGGCGGAACGCAACTGGACATTCGAATGATTTTCGAAAAACTGTCATATCGCCCTTCGCCTGCCGGGATGGTCGACGCTTTCGAACGCCTGGCGGGGGCGCATATTACGGTCCACGATGTGCGGGGCGTCTTGAGTCTTCAGGAATGCGACCGGCTTCTGCCGGGGCGATTTTTGCACGGGGCCCCTTACTGCCGGCAGGAGCGGTTCGAGAATCAGATCTGGAACAACCGCTGTACCTTCGACTGCAAGACGCAGATCCATGAACTTCTGCGCCGCACGCCGGAACCGGTGCTCAAATGCTGCTGGAAGGGGGTTCTGGAAATAGTCGTTCCCGTGGTGCGTCAGGGGCGTCTGATGCTGGTCCTTTACGCGGGGGTGTTCCGTCGGGAAGGCTGTTCCCTGCCGGAAAGCATGGCGGATCTGCCCGCGGCTTATTTCAAACTTTACAAAACTCTTCCGGTGCTGACGGAGGAAAAACGGCACGAACTGCTCGAACTGCTGACGCTGCTGGGAAAGGCGCTGCTGACGGAATTGGAAGAAATTGAAAAACTCTCCGAAAACGGGACCCGGGAGCAGGTGATTTTGGGTTTTATACGGCAGAACGCCCACCGCGATGTGACCATCGAGGAACTGGCGAAACATCTGAGTCTTTCGGTTTCCCGCGCGGCCCATGCGGTGCGGGAACAGCTGGGCATGACTTTCAAAGAGGCGCTGCTCGAGGAGCGGATGGCACGGGCGGCGCATCTGCTGAACGCCGATCCCCATCAGTCCATCGCCAGAATCGCAGGCATGATCGGTTTTTCTGACGAACATTATTTCATGCACTGTTTTTCGAAATTCTACGGCATGCCGCCCCGCCGCTATCAGAAGGCGAACGCCCGGATGTCCTGTACGGCGGAGCGGAAAAAATGAGTTCGTTCATCACGGAACCGGAACGTCGGATTCCCGTGGCGGGTGTCTTCGACGTGATCGTCTGCGGCGGCGGTCCCGCTGGCAGCGCCGCCGCGCGGACGGCGGCCGCCGCCGGATGCAGAACTCTTCTCCTGGAACGTAATCAGGCTCTGGGCGGCATCTGGAGCGCCGGATTGATGCCCTGGATCATCGACTGCCGCCGCAAGAACGGCCTGATGCGTTTCTGGCGCGACCGGCTTCTTGCCCTCGGCGGTCATATGCACTGCGGCCGGACGCTGGGCGTTCCCCCCGAAACGCTCAAGTTTTTCCTTGAGCAGGACCTGCTTGCGGTCCGCGTTGTTCTGCGTTACGGTACGACCGTCGTCGGAACGCAGTGCCGTGACGGCGGTATCACCCACGTGATCACCGAGTCCAAGTCCGGCAGGGAGGCCTGGCGGGGAACCGTTTTCATCGACTGTACGGGCGATGGGGATCTCTCGGCTCTCGCCGGGTGCGCGTGGGATTACGGCAACGATCAGGGCATGATCCAGCCCGCAAGTCTGAATGCGCTGGTGGGCGGGATTCGCGGCAAGGATGTGGAAAAGTTCTTTGTTCCCGACGGCAAGATTCCGTTGCGCGACGAGTTGGCCAGATGCGGCATTTCTCCCAGTTATGCCATGCCGTCGCTGTTTCCCTTCGGTTCGGGGGTGTTCGGCTGGATGACCCATCACGCCTACAATGTCTGCGCCTTCGATGCCGATGCCGTAACTCGGGCGACGCTGGAGGGCCGGGCGGAGCTGAACCGCCAGATCGCGGGTCTGCGTTCCCTGGGCGGCATTTGGAAAAATCTCACCCTGCTGGCTACGGCGGAGCGGTTGGGCTGCCGCGAGGCAAGGCGCATCCGGGGAAGGGCCACGGTGAGCATCGATGACTTCGGCAAAGAGCCCGTTCCGGGAGAGACGATTTCCGTTTCCACGGTCCTGCCGGATGTCCACGCCCCCGATCCCGCGCACGGCAGGGGGGTGATGGATCAGGCGCGCAGCCTGCCCCCGTTCCTGCCGGTTCCCTTCCTTGCACAGTGTGCGTGCGACAGGGAGAATCTGCTGCTCGCCGGACGCTGTATTTCGGGGGACTTCGCTTCCCACGCCAGCTACCGGATGACCGGTACCGCGGTCACCCTCGGCGAAGCCGCCGGACTCGCCGCGGCCTGGTCCGTGTGTTCCGGCAAGGCTCCGTATCTTTGGAAAGATGTTTCCTGTCTCAGTCTGGAGGAGGATATATGAGATCTTTTTTTCTGTTGATCTTGGCGTGTTTGAGCACGGTGCTCGGTGCTTTCGACCGGGATTTTTCCGTTCGCGGCGACGGCCGGGAGGCGCCCCGGCAGCTTGATGTGTTCCGTCGGGGCAGGGGATACGTGATCGCGTTGGAGAGCCGGGAAGAGGCTTTCGTTTCTCTCAGCTTCCGCGGGGAGCGCCGTCTGGTGCTCGATACGGAAAAGGAGGTTTTCCGCATCCGTGCGGAAAAGCCGGTTTTCGTCTGGTATGTTCCCGACAAAGACAGCCGTTTTGCCGATCAGGATATTGTCGGGATCGACTGCCGCTTCAAGAAGGGGAGAATTCATCTGCCCGGCCGGAACGCGTTTCCCCTCACGGTTTCCGGACGGAAAGGACGACAGTACTCGTGGAACGACGAGGAGGGGACCATTTTGGAACAGGTGAGCAATTCCCGCGTTTGTTTTCAGGACGCCTCCTTTGACGTGATCGGTCCCTGCTGCGGCGATCTGATCGACGGGAGCGCGGAAGTCGAAAACGGTCTTCTGCGTCTCGAAGCCCGGTTGCGGGAAAAGGCCGATTGCGACATGCGGGTGCTGATCGACTCTGTCCCGGAACGGGGATATATCGGCGACGGCGCGGATTTTCTGCTGAACAACCACCGGCTTTCCCGTTTTTCCGGCGAAAATCCCAATCAGTGGAAGTGGGAAAATTTTTCGACCGTCAAATTCGAAAAGGAGGGGAACACATACCGCTGGAGTCTCCCGCTCGAACTGATTCGTGCCGGCGGCGGAGGCCGTCTGAGGCTGCGTTTTCAGAGTCTGTGCCGGAGTTGCCGCAACTCCGGGGGGATCACATGCCAGGTCACGGCAAGATCCTGCCGGTACTGCGCCCCGGGAACCTTGCGGCGGAGAAGTCCACTGTGATCGAAGTCTCGGGCATCTTCCCCCAGTACAAAATCTATCCTCTAACTGATGGCCAGACGGCACGGCGGATGTTTTGGAGTTACGAATCCTTTGCCGCGGCTCCGACCCCGCTGCCCCGCTGGGTCGCCTTCCGCTTCGGGAGACCGCGCAAGGTCGGTCAGGTGATCGTCTGGTGGGATTCT
>JAFSTC010000067.1 GCA_017450705.1 Lentisphaeria bacterium
CGCTCCGTTCCCGACACGGGGCGGTTGTTCCGGGGGATGGGGAAACCCTCTTTCCCCCGTGAAAAGAGGTTTTCCCCTTCCCCCGGGCCCCCAGCCCTTTTCGAGAAAAGCGATGTATTTCGGAAGTGCCGCCTGCCCCTTGTGAGAACAAAGCCAGCGTTTTTCGGGAGGGATCGGCCCGGAAAGGCGGCGGGGACGGAGTGAAGCCGCCCCCGCTGAAAAAGGAGTCCCGGACGGCTACCGCCCGCGGTCACAAGTCGCCGCGTTCAGCGGTCGAGGTGTTTCAGAGCGTACTGGACGGGGGAAATCTTTTCCCCGGAGGGGTCCCGGAGGAGTTCAAGCGCTTCCGGCGCTGCGGCAAATCCGATGCACGCCGCGCGGTGATCCGCGCCGCCGATTTCCGAAATCAGAGGGGCATTTTCCCGCACCGGAGGAACTCTTTCCGCGGCACAGCCTATTTTTCAAATTGATGCGTGATCCTGAGACTCCGCAGATCTCCGATGAACCCGGGGAAATCCTTTTTCGGCATAAAATCACGGCACGCGTCGGAACCGAAGACCAGCGGGGCCGCGACTCTTCCCCGTCCGATGCGGGGAGCCTGCCAGATTTTCCCGTTGACGGAGACGAAGTGACTCTTTATGTCGGAGGAAACCTTGACCTTGCTCCACCGGCCTGCGGGAAGCTCCAGAGGCGTGGCATTGCTCCGGAAATGCCCGGCGCTGTTGCTGTGAAGAAGGAAAAGTTTTCCGTCGACGATGAAAAGACCGATGGCGTAGGTCTGTTTCGGATTGCTGTGTCTCAGAAGGATCCCGTCAGCGGTAGCCGGGCGGACTTCGAACTCGACGGTGAATGCGCCGAGCGGCCATACACCGGGGAGAAACGTCAGGCTGGAGTACTTGGTGAAGCGGAGGAAATCACCATCTTTCTCCGTGTGCTGCCAGTCGGGACCGATATGCCGCGTCTCGGGCGGTGCCGTTCGCCCCCTGGAATTGTTCAGATTGTAGCGGTAGCCGCCGCCCGCTTCCGCCGCCCACGCCGGCTGCCAGGGGGTGGTCAGCATCTTTCCGGAGGCCGGATCGAAGGTATACCGTGCATCCGGGATCCGGGACAAAACCACCTCGACCGAAGAGATCTTCCTTTCCGTATCGGAGTGGATCGGCAGAGTGACTCCCGTCCCCGCGGGAAATTCCGGCACGGCGGGATCGCTTTGCCACCGCCGGCCGTTCACGGTCACGGCGCGGATGGAAAAGATCGGGAAACGTTCCTCGCTCCGGACGAGGAGATCGAAACTCATGTCGCGGAGCTTGAGCGGATCGGGGATGTCCGGTTCCGAAACCACCCGGTCCGCCCGCCAGAAAATGGCCGGAGCCAGCTCGGCGGCGCAGCTGCCGTACTTCAGAATGTCCGCGATTTTGAACTCCAGGGTCCCCTGCTTGACCTGGATCCGGATCTTCGCCGAAGCCGCTTTGCCGCGGGGAACGGAGAGCAGCACGGAACGGGTGCCGGAGCCGCCGCTGGCCACATCGATCCGGATGCCGCAAGGCACCTTCTCCCAGCGCAGCAGATGGTGGTGATCGGCGCCGACGAACCAGTTCCGGGCGACGGTTTCCGGGACTCCCGGCACCGTGATCGTTCCCTGCAGGACCTGCCACTGATTCGAGGTGCTGCAGACGCGGAAAACTTCGAATTTTTCCCGGTCGAATTCAGGCTTCGTCTCGATGGCCGCCGCTTCGTCGTGGCGCTCCATCACCTCGAGGGTGTTCAGTTCCTCCGCCGAGGAGACCTTTCCCCTGATCCGGAAAAAACCCTCCTTTTCCGGAGTCACGGTGAAGTTCCCGGAGACTTCGGCGCACTCCCGCAGGGGCAGCCGCGTATAAAGATAGTCGATATTGTGGGTCGGGTTCAGGACGACGGGCGGAAAGGCGCGAAAGACCCGGGAGATTCCCCCCGCCGTCACGGTCAATTCCGGACGCAGGAAGAGATCACCGGGGAACTTTTCGCTGGCAATGTAAAAATCCTTCGCCTCCAGTTTCGCCGGATCGAAGGACACTTCCGGAAACTTTTCGACGCACTTCCCCGATGCGTTGACGAGACTCAGCTGCGCCTTGACCGGGCCTCTGCCGGAACCGTCGGGGACATTGAGCAGTTCGCAGTGGAGCCTTTCGCCCAGTTTGACCGTTGCCCGGCAGCTGAGGATCAGGTTCGGGATCTTCGGATCGTCGAAGGGCAGCGGCGTCAGTTTTTCCCCGTTGTATTTCTGCCGGTAGTACCGGAAGATCCGCAGGGCGGCGGCGCCTTTCCGGACGGTGGGGATGACGCCGGTATTTTCGTTCCATTCGTTCCACTCGAAGGGAATGATGTAGTCGGGGTTCATCTCCAAAGCGGCTTCGGTGGTTTTCCGCAGCGTGCCCGTTCCCGCTTCGCTTGGGTTCAGCATGCCGCTCTGGGGATTGACGTAGCCCATGACGCAAGTGCAGGCAACGAGTTTCCCCTTGTTCCGCGGGTCGGCAAGGACCTTTTTGAAAAGTTCCCGGATCTGGCGGCCGCTCTTTTCGTCGATGTGTTCGCCGTAGTCGCCGTCCGCGTCAAGCCGCGCGGCGTAGGGATAGAAGCTGATCCCGTCCAGAACATCCAGATAAGACTGGATCTCCGCCATGACGCCCTTCTCGTAGGCGACGGGGTCCTTCACCCCCGGGCGCCGGTAGCGGTAACGCTGGCAGATGACTTTCATATCGCCCACGAAGAGGAACTTGTCCCCGTATTTTTTGCGGATCTCCGAGATGAGTTTTTTCCAGGCTTCCGGGGAAGCCAGGGTGGCTTCATAACTGTGGATGACCATTTTCCCGTCGATGCGGAAAACATGCGGAGAATCGGCATGGGAGCAGATCTCTTCGAGGATCTTCCTCGCGGTGGGCCGGCTCGGATTGTAGGTCCCCGGCAGCAGTTTGAGCCCGGGCAGCGGATCCTTTTCGTAGAAGCGGAGCATGTCTCCGAAACTTTGCAGCGTATCACGCCACAGGGCGGAAAGACCGCTGAGCCCGTACTGCGAAGCGATCCGGCAGTCGATATGCACTCCTTTTTCCGTCATGTAGCGGGCCGACTTCGGATGGCGCGCCGTGCGGTCGAGGTAGAGCGGACGGTCGTTCCAGTGCCAGTAATTGCGGAAGTTGTTGCCCGCGTTGTAGAAAATTTGGATCTCCGGAAAGATCTCCACCTTTTTGCGCGGCTGTTCCTCCTGTGCGGCGAGATTTCCCGACAGCAGAACGAGAGCGGCGACCCCTCCGGCTGCAAAGCGCCCCGGCACCATCATCTCAACGATTTTTTTCATGATCCACTCCGAAAAAAAGCCGAAAAAATCCAAAAAGAACCGAAACTTTCTTCATGCCTGCCCCCGAATCGGGATGCCGCGGGGAAAGTTCTGAATTTTCATTCCCAGCCGAGCTGTCCGTTCTGCGAGGGGCGGATCCTCCTCAAAATTTCATCCGCCTGATCGAGGAACATCGGCTGATTGGTGAATGCCTGCGTGTGCCCGTCCGCCATGACGGCATTGGCGGCTTCCGAGTGCCGGAAGTCCACTACGTTTCTGGTATATCCCGTTGCGCGGCACTTGTAGTAGTCACTGGCGTCGAACCAGTAATCCTCTCCGTCGATGAAAGTGATGTAAAAAGCGGGCTGACGGAGCGACGCCGCTTTTTTGGGGCTGTTCCGGGGATCTTCCGTTTTATACGGTCTTGAACCGCCCCAGTCGGCGTTATGGGCATAACTCCAATAGTAATCCATGCCGCCGTCCGAGGCGGAGGCGGTATATTTCCTGAACCCGTTGGGTTTGCGGGAGGGACAATCGACGGCCTTCGGTTTGCCGTACCACTCCGCAGTACTGGAACTGGGTTTCAGATCGTGTCTGAACCAGCCGCCCGAGTGGAAGATATGCTTGGTCCCCCAATTCGGGTTTTCCAGACTGTTGGTCGTTTGGGGAAGCGTATAGCCGTCATAGGTATCGGAATAGGCAAAAACCGACGTCCCTATCTGTTTCAGATTGCTGATGCATTTCGCGCCGTGAGCCGCCTCCCGGGCCTTCTGCAAAGCGGGCATCAGCATCGCCGCCAGAATGGCGATGATGGCTATGACGACCAAAAGTTCTATGAGCGTGAAACGATCCGGCCTGTTGAAATTGCGCACTCTCTTCTTCATTTTTACCATCCTTTCCGATGTTTGGTATGTTTCAAATCTTCAGATCTCTCGAAGAACTCTCGCGTATCACCAGCTCCATGGGGAATTCAACCCGGACCGGTTCCGGATCGCCCGCAATTTTCTCCAGCAGGATCTTCAGGATGGAGGAAGCGACTTTCTTTTCGTCACAGTAAAGCGACGTCAAAGTGACCGGGAGACACTCCCCAATGAGGAGATTGTCCCAGCCGATCAGGCCGAAGTCCTGCGGGATGCGGATCCCCGCGGACAAAAGCTGTTTCATGAGAACGGCGGCGAGATTGTCGTTTTGGGCGATGACGGCGTCGAACTGCCGGGGGATCAGGACTTCGCGGACGAGATTCCGGCACCCGGCGGCGAGACCGTCGGCGCCGTTTCCTCTCTCCGGGTAAAGGATCATCCCCTCGGGGCAGGCGCGGGTGAAGCCGTCGATGCGGCGCTGGCGGCTCAGAGTCCGCCGGTCGGAACGCTCCTCCAGCACAAGGGCGGGCTTGCGGTAGCCGTTGGCGCGGAGATGGGCCACGGCGGATGTCATGGCGCCGACGATATCCACATCGACGGAGGAACACCCCGGCTGTCCCGCGTTGAAGACGAAAACGATCTTGGGATCGTCCTTGAGCCGGGCGTCCAGGTGGCAGTTGAGCTGGGAATAATCGTGGGCGAAGGAGACGATGCCGTCCACGCCGTTCTGGCGGAGAGAGCGGTAGGCGTCGAGGAGTTTCTCCGGGTTGTCGTGGGCCTGGGCGGTGAGGATGCGGTAGCCGAGACGATCGGCGGCCTGTTCGACCTCGGCCAGATTCCGGTACATGGATTCCGGGGCGCGGGAGTCGATGAGGACGCCGATGATCTTGCTGGCGTTGCCGCGGAGGATCCGGGCGCTGACGTTGGGCACGTAGCCCAGCTCCCGGGCCGCGGAAAAGATCTTCCGACGGGTCGGTTCCGCGGCGCGGGCATAGGTCTTGCCCCCCAGCACGGCCGCCGCCAGCTGGAAGGATACTCCCGCCTTCAAGGCCACATCCCGTATCGTCGGCGCCATCTTTCCCTTTGCCCCCCGGATTTGATAGAACGTTCTGTCATTAATGTACCCCGCCCCGGGGAAATGTCAACCCGCAAAAGGAAAAATATTCGAAAATTTTTCGCGGCGCGGCCGTTCCGACGGGCGGCGGCAGAGGTCACACGGTCCGGCTTTCCTCCTCAAAATAGGCCGCTTTCTTTGAAAAGGGATAGGGGCCCGGGGGGAGGGGGAAACATTTTTTATCGTGTTAAAAAGTTTTACCCGTACCCCGGGACAA
>JAFSTC010000068.1 GCA_017450705.1 Lentisphaeria bacterium
CCCGTTCAGCCCGCGGTCCAGGAGGCGGCGCCGGCCGCCGCCGCGCCGGCCGCCGCGTCCGGCAGGACCGAGACCATCGATTCGCCCCTGGTCGGCACCTTCTACCGCGCGGCGAATCCCGAGGCCGCGCCCTACGTCAACGTCGGCGACCGGGTGACCCCCGACACCGTCGTGGCCATCATCGAAGCCATGAAGGTCATGAACGACATCAAGGCCGAGAAGTCCGGCGTCATCAAGGAGATCCTGGTCGAGAACGGCCAGCCGGTCGAGTTCTCCCAGCCGCTTTTCGTCATAGAATAAACTTTTCAATCCCTCTGGTGATAAATTGTTCAACAAAGTCCTGATCGCCAACCGCGGGGAGATCGCGGTCCGCATCATCCGCGCCTGCCGCGAGATGGGCGTGAAGACCGTGGTCGTGTACTCCCAGGCCGATGCGGAGAGCATGCCGGTCCGCCTGGCCGACGAAGCCGTCTGCATCGGACCCGCCCGGCCCGCAGCCAGTTATCTCTCCATCGAACGCATGCTGACCGTCGCCGGCATCTGCGACGTCGAGGCCATCCATCCCGGATACGGATTTCTCGCCGAGAACGCCTACTTCGCCGAAGCCTGCCGCAAGCACGGCATCGTTTTCATCGGCCCCACGCCCGAAGCCATGCGGGCCCTGGGCGACAAGGCCGCCGCACGGGAGACCATGAAAAAAGCCGGCGTCCCCATCACGCCCGGCTGCGACGGGATCCTCCAGAGCGAGGAGGAGGCCCTCAAACTGGCCCATCATCTCAAGTACCCCGTCATCATGAAGGCCGTCGCGGGGGGCGGCGGGCGCGGCATGCGCATCGCCCACAACGACCCCAGCCTCATCCAGGGTTTCTACGCCGCCAAGAGCGAGGCCGAAGCCGCCTTCGGCAACGGCGACCTCTACATGGAGAAATTCATCGTCAACCCCCGCCACATCGAGGTGCAGATCCTGGCCGACAACTACGGCAACGTCATCCACCTCGGGGAACGGGACTGCAGCGTCCAGCGCCGCAATCAGAAGCTGATCGAGGAGTCCCCCTCCCCCGCGCTCTCGGCCAAGCTCCGCGAAAAGATCGGCACCGCCGCCGTCAAAGCCGCCAAGGCAGCCGGCTACACCAGCGCCGGGACCATCGAGTTTCTCCTCAACAGCGACAACAACTTCTATTTCATGGAGATGAACACCCGGATCCAGGTGGAACACCCCGTGACCGAAGCCGTCACCGGCGTGGATCTCATCAAGGAGCAGATCCGCATCGCCGCCGGGGAGCACATGAAGCTCCGCCAGAAGGACATCGTCGTCAAGGGCCACGCCATCGAGTGCCGGATCAACGCCGAGGATCCCGCCAGCAACTTTGCCCCCTGCCCGGGCAAGATCGAGCTTTTCATCCCCGCGGGCGGTCCCGGCGTCCGGCTGGACACCCACGTTTTTTCCGGTTACACCATCCCGCCCTACTACGACAGTCTGCTCGGCAAATTGATCGTTCACGGCGCCACCCGCGAGGAGGCCATCGCCTGCTGCCGCCGCGCCCTTGACGAGATCGTCATCACCGGCGTCAAAACCACCTTGCCGTTCCAGAAGCGGGTTCTTCACAACAGGAACTTCGTCGAAGGAAAGTATGATACCGGATTCGTCGAAAAGATGATGAAGGAACGCCCGAATGCACAACGAAAGGAGAGTTGACATGAAAGCTGCCGCAAACGAACCCAAAAACGCCGGACAGCAGGAAGCCGTCCAGAACACCGCTCTCATCGAAGGTTCCGAAATGGGAGACGTCAAAATTCACGAGAACGTGATCTCGACCCTCGTCCGTCAGGCCGCGCTGGAACAGGAAGGCGTCTCCCGCCTCGCCGGCAGCGCCCTCGTTGACGACATCGCCAACCTGGTCGGCAGCCGCCGCATGCAGTCCCGCGCCATCTCCGTGGAGCTCTGCGACGACAACCGCGTCAACGTCGAGATCAAGCTGAACATCGTTTTCGGCTACCGGATCCCCGAAGTCGCCGAACGCGTCCAGAAGGCCGTCATCAGCACCGTCGAAGAGGTCACCGGCATGGTCGTTCCCAAGGTCAACGTGCTGGTCCAGGAGGTCGAAACGCCCGCAGAGGCCCAGGAAGACGAAAATGCCGACGGGAGCGCTCCCGCTTCCGGCGTCGACGCCCTGCCGCTCAACTGAGCCTGCCGCACCCCGGCCTGCGGATGCGGGAGTTTTTTCCCGCCTCCGCAGGATCGGTCACGGTCACTAAAGGAGGTCAAAATGGTGTTCTGTTCGTCAGATTGTTTCTGCTCGGAAGCAGCCCGGAAATGCTTTTCCTTTCTGGTCTGGCCGGAATTTCTCGAATTTTTCAGCATCAGATCCGAAACCGTTGACAGGATCCTGCAAAACGACTTCAACTGCGGCTACGTCGCCGCCATTTTGTCCGTCGTCATCCTCCTTCTCGCGCTCCTCTTCCTGCGCCTGATCCTCTGGCTCATCTTCCGCACGAAACGCTGCAGCACCATCGTCGTGCGCGCCGAAAACGGCGACCTCATCGTCACCCGCCGCGCCGTGGAGTCCGTCGCGAGGACCGAGGTGGAGTCCTTCCCCCAGATCTTTCTGCGCAAACTTCTCATTTTCCGCCACGGAAAAATCTACAGCATGAAGCTGTTCTGCCGCTTCGAACGCGGGTCCGCAGGCATGCCCGAGATCGCCGCCGACATGAGACAGCGTCTGACCGAAGTCATGATGCAGCAGTTCGGCATCGACAGCCTCAAGGAGATCACCATCTGCGTCGAACGGCTCAAGGAGACCGAGTCCGGTCCGGTCAGCACCCCCGGACCCGAAGAGCCCCCTGCGGATTATTCCCATGTTGTATCTGGCTTCTGAATCCCCCAGACGCCGGGAGCTTCTCAAAAAACTGGGCTTCCCCTTCATCGCGGAGACTGCCCACGTGACCGAACTGGAACAGGCCGATGAGACCTGTTCCGTTTCTCTGCTCCCCGAAGCCAATTCCAAACTCAAGGCTCAAGCCGTCAGCCGCCGCCACCCGGAGGATACCGTCATCGGCGCCGACACCTCCATCATCCTCGACGACAAGATCCTGGGAAAACCCCGCGACCTCCCCGACGCCCGCAGAGTTTTGACCCTCCTCTCCGGCCGCTCCCACGAAGTCATCACCGGCGTCACAGTCATGCGCGCCGGGACCCGCCCCTTCCTCCACTCCTGGAGCGACACCTCGACCGTCACTTTCAAAAAACTCTCCCCGGAAATCATCGAAGAGTACCTCTCGAAAGTCAACGTGCTCGACAAGGCCGGCGCCTACGCCATCCAGGAACACGGCGATATGATCATCTCCGGCTTCACCGGCGACCTCGACAACATCATCGGCCTCCCCACCGTCTCCCTCGCCGCCTTCTTCTCCTCCTCATCCCCTTTCTTCAAAACCCTGTTTCCTTTGTAAATGCGATGGGAGCCGGGGAAAGGAAAAAACTTCTTTTTTCCGTGAAAAAGAAGTTTTTTCCTCTCCCCGAACCCCTCTCTTTTTTCAAGAAAAACGGCGTATTTTGAGGGAAGAGACGAGCCGCAGCGTGACGGTCGGGCCGCAGCCGTGTACGAGCCCCGGGGCGGCGCGGACCCCGTCTTGCCGCAGCGGCCTCCGTACCCATCCATACCGCCCACGGTTTTCCCGGCAAAAACGGACGCTTTGCCGGAGTGACGGGCAAATTTGACGGAACAATGGACGGTTTGCCTTCCGGCGGCTTCCCCGCCGCAGCCTTGGCGGAGGCGGAAGGGCAAGCCGCCGTTATCCACCCGCGGGTGCCGCCCGCCGGAGTGACGGTCAAATTTGACGGAGTGACGGACGGTTTTCCGCCGGATTCAGGAGAGTTTTTCCACCAGTTCGGCCAGACCGGACATGACGTATCTGGGGGTGTAGGCGAAGCGGGAAATGTCCTCTTGTTTCGTCACCCCCGAGAGGACGAGGACGGTATCCACTTCGGCCTCGACGCCGGCTATCACGTCGGTGTCCATCCGGTCGCCGATGATGACCGTCTCCCGGGACATGGCGTTGAGGAACTTCACCGCCCGCCGCATCATGAAGGGATTGGGTTTCCCGATGAAATAGGCTTTTTTGCCCGTGGCAAGTTCGATGGGGGCGATGAGGGCGCCGGTGGCCGGAACGATCCCGTTTTCCACGGGCCCGGTCAGGTCGGGATTGGTCCCGATGAGTTTCGCGCCCCCGAGGACCAGACGCACGGCCTTTTCCAGCCGTTCGAAACTGTAGGTCCGGGTCTCCCCGATCACCACGTAATCGGGGTCGACGTCATTCATCGTTATGCCTTTTTCGTACAGGGCGTTGGTCAATCCCGCCTCGCCCACGGCGAAGACGGTGCATCCCGGCTTCTGGCGCGAAAGGAAATCCGCCGTGGCCAGCGCGCTGGTGTAGAAGTGTTCCGGCGATACCCGCACCCCCAGCCGCGCCAGTTTCTCCGCCAGTTCCCGCGGCGTCCGCTCGCTGGAGTTGGTCAGAAACAGGTATCTCAACTGCCGCTCCTCCAGCAGCCGGACGAACTCAGCCGCACCGGGAAGCAGATTGTTCCCGTGATAAACGACGCCGTCCATATCGGAGATGAACGCGGTTTTTTCTTTCAATCCTTCCGGCATGATATTCTCCTTTTGCTTTGTTCCAGAGAAGGGGGCGGTCGTTCCGGGGGAAGAGGAAAACTTTTTTTCACGGGAAAAAAAGTTTTCCTCTCCCCCCGGGCCCCCATCTCTTTTCAAAAAAAGCGGTGTATTTCGAGGCGGTTTTACTCGCTGCCCCGGGAGGGGAACGAAACCCCCTTCCCGGTCCTTACTATAGCATTTCCCGGGCGCTTTTCAAGTTCCCGCCCCGTTTTCCGCCGTTCACTTCTTCAGATCGCCCGGCTCGGGGCTTGCCAGGATTTTCCGGCAGAAGGGATTCTCCGGGTATTTTTTCGCGATCTCGACCGCCTCTTCGCGGAGTTCGGCGGCCTTTTTGCGAAACTCGGGATGCATGAGGCCGTGCAGAAACCTGACCGGTCCGAATTTAGACGGCCCGAACAGGCGCCGCCGGCAGAGGTTGGCGAGATTGTTCAGTGTGTTTGCAACACAGGGGTTGAATTTGTCGGGATTATTTTGAGCGAGTCTGCGGCGGATATCCAGCGCTTCGGAATATTCCCCCTCGGCCTTGGCATACTGGTTGAGATTTTTGTGCAGAATGGCGAGATTGTTCAGCGTCATAGCGACATCGGGATCGAATTTGTCGTGATTGTTTTTAGCAAGTTTTTTGTACAGATTGAGCGCCAGGGAATATTCCTCCTCAGCCTTGGCATACTGGTAGAGATCACTGTGCAGATTTGCGAGATTGTTCAGCGTTTTGAGGAAAACCGCGTCCTTCCGCAGGGACTCGTTTTTTTCGAGACACTCCGTTGCCCATCCGGCCCAGGGCAGGACCTGCTCCGCGGTCATGTGCGGGGTCTCCGCCTGAAAATCATCCAGAAATCTTTGCATCGAGCGGACGAGGGCGGATTTTTCCTCCGGGGAGAGACCGTTCTGCAGGACCTCCCGGGTCAGCCGGTGCATTTTGAGGAGACCCCCTTTGCCGTTGACGATCCGGTAGTTCCGCAGTTGTTCCAGCGCAAGAGAACAGGCGAAGGCCTTTTTCCAGCCGCCGTCACAGGTGATCCGGCCGTCGCCGAATTCCTGCTTCCAGATCCCCTCCAGCGCATATTCGGGGACCCGCTCCGGCGGGAAGAACGAGGCGGCGGCGGCCAGGCGGAGGACGTGTTGCCCGAAGTCTTCCGCGAACCGGTCGAGTTCGCGCAGTTTCTGCAAGGTGGGCCGCAGCAGAGTCTCGGGCGACTGGACGCCGCCGCCGCGATAGGTCGTCCCGGGGAGGTTCGCCAGCGGGTTTTCCTTCAGATCCGCCAGTTCCTCCCGGAAGCTGTAATGCTCGAAATTCTCCGCCATGAAGCCCGCGACGATCTCCAGGGACCAGGCATGGCCCTTCAGCAGACCGACGATCTCCTTGAGCGCGGCGTATTCCTCCGGGGTGTCTTCGACGATCTTCTCGCCCGGGCGCGATCCCGGCGGGACGTCGTCCAGGACCGGCCGGCCGTTGCACATGGGCCACCGGGCGAAGGGGGAAACGGTTCTCGCCGATCCGGCAGAAGAGCTCGAGGGCGTCCGTTTCCTTCAGCGGAAGGGTCTCGAAGGGGACCGGGATGCTGCTTCCGGGGAGGGCGATCTTGTTCAGCCGGGTGGTGGCGATGATCCGGAGATCGTCCGGCAGGCCCTTCTGATCGGTCAGCTCCCGCAGCTGGGCGTCTGAGAGGAGATCCATGTCTTCGAGGTTGTCCAGAAGGAGCAGAAGCTGACCTTTTGCGCCCGCCGCCACAGCCAGTCGCGGATGATCTTCCGGCGCTCCTCCGATCCGCGCTTGTCGAGATCCTCGGGGAAGCCCCAGTCCCCGAGGGTTTCGCCGTGCATGCAGAATTTGATCTGGGCGACCATCTTGTCCAGCGCGTCGGTCCAGCCGGAGACGCCCTGCATCGGGACCATGAACCGGCCCTGGGGGAAGGACTCCGCATAGGCGTAGGCGTAAGCGACGGCCAGTTCGGTCTTACCCATGCCGGGCCCGCCGGAGATCACCGGGATCTTCCGCTTTTCGCAG
The DNA here is from genome assembly GCA_017450705.1 of Lentisphaeria bacterium. Lineage (GTDB taxonomy): Bacteria > Verrucomicrobiota > Lentisphaeria > Victivallales > Victivallaceae > UBA1784. The sequence goes on from JAFSTC010000068.1 coordinate 6,682, forward strand.
ATCAGCGCGTTGAGTTTCGCCAGCTCCTCCAGACGGCCGACGAAGAAACGGTTGAATCCCGGCCGGATGGTGCAGACGCTTTCTTTGCCCTGCTCGGCCATTTCGATCTGTTCCCGGATGTCCCCGGCGATCCGGCGGATCTGTTCGATCCGGTCGGAGACAATGGCCTCCTTCACCTGTTCCAGCGAACCGAAGAAAGGCTTGCCGTTGGTCTGGCAGATCAGATATTCGTCGAGGTCCCGGCGGAGCGCCGGGTCGTCCGTCTGCGGCAGATCGATGTAATAGACCGGGCGCGTCGTCCGGTTCAGGCGGCCCCGGCCGATCTCCCTCTGGGCCCAGATCAGGCGCTCCCGGCGGCAGTATTCGCTTTTGAGATAATTGGGCGAGAGCAGATAGACGAACACGCGGCAGGTGCTGATGCATTCGGTGATGCGGGAGTTCCAGTCCATCCCCCATTTGAGGGCCTCGCTGTCCAGAAAAGCGAAGGGATGGGGCGAGACCGGCCGCAAAGCCGCTTCGATCTCGTCTTTGATCTGCTTCACCATCCCGGCCCCTGCGGGACCGGCGGCGTCCGCGTGGGCGTATGAGATGAAAACGTCGTACTGTTTTTTCCACTCGTCGTTGTTCATGGACAGGCTCCCCGGGGATTTGCAAAACGAAATGTTCCGGCGGCTAATTTATACCCGCATCCGGCCGAATGCAAACGGGGAAGGGCATATTTCCCCCGAAAATCGCCGGAGCGGCGGGGAAGGTGAAATGAAGCGCGGCTTCGTTGACCTCCCGCGGCGGAGCCGCGCGCTATAAAGACAACATGACCTTACTCGCGGAGCGAGCGCTTCATAGCGAAACGAAGTGAAGCTGCTTCATATTGCGGAGCGACAGCGGAGCAATGCTTCATCTGAAAAGGCGAAATGAAGCGCGGCTGACGCCGCATGAAGCGGCACTGCGTGCCATGAAGCGAAGCCTTTTCAGGCTTCATTGACCATTTTTTGTGGGCAAAAAATGGTCGGGGCGGCGGGGATCGACGCGAAGCGTGCGTGAGCATCGGAGGCCGAAGGCCGAGAAGCGCAAGGCAACCCCCCCCAAAAAATCCCCACCGCCCGGCCGGGCGGGAAAAAGCCGAAAAGCGGAAAAGGTCGTGCAAATTCATTTGCGGACGACGTTTTCCGCTTTCCGGCGCGGGGATTTTGAAGCCTGTTTCCTCCCCGGGCAAAAAATGGTCGGGGCGGCGGGGATCGAACCCGCGACTTTCTGCTCCCAAAGCAGACGCGCTGAGCCACTGCGCTACGCCCCGAAAAGCGGCGGTTCCATAAAATAGCCCGGACAAACCCGTTTTTCAAGGCAAATCCCTGTTGAAATTCCCGCATACGCGTGATATATTATCTGCAATTGTGGTATGCTCAAGCGCCGGAGGCCGCGTTTTTTGCGCCGGTTTTCCGGGGCGCCGCGGAAGCAGCCGCCGCAAGGGTCCGTCTTCCGGCGGACGAAACAGCAAAGAAGTCAGGAAACAACATTTTTTTTCGTTTCGAAGAGAAAAAAGTCAACAAAGGAGGCGAATCGTGAGTTACAAGGTACTCGTTTTCGTCAAACAGGTCCCGGATACCCAGAACATTTCCGGCGACGCCATGACTCCGGAGGGCACCGTCAACCGCGCGGCCCTGCCGGCCATCTTCAACCCGGAGGACCTCAACGCCCTCGAAATGGCCCTCGACATCAAGGACCGCTTCGGCGCGGAAGTCATCGTCGCCACCATGGGCATGCCCGCGGCGGCCGAAGTGCTCCGCCAGTCCATCTACCGCGGCGCGGACCGGGCCATCCTCGTGACCGACCGGGCGCTGGCCGGCGCCGACACCCTGGCCACCAGCTACACGCTGAGCTGCTGCGCCAAATACGTCGGCAACTGCGACCTCATCCTCTGCGGACGTCAGGCCATCGACGGCGACACCGCCCAGGTCGGTCCCCAGATCGCCGAAAAACTCAAAATTCCGCAGCTCTGCTACGTCGAGGAAGTCAAAAACATTGCCGGCGGCAAGATCACCGCCCGCCGGGCCATCGAAGGCGGCTACGAGATCCTCGAGTCCCCCATGCCCGCGCTGCTCACCGTGATCGACGCCAACCTGCCCAGGCCCATGAACGCCAAGCGCATCATGAAATACAAGCGGGCCAAGACCCCCAGCGAGATCGCCAAGGCCGTGCCCGACGCCGAACAGGCCGCCGCCGTCAAGGCCGAGCTGGCCGCCAAAGGCCTGCTCATCACCGAACTCAACGCTTCGGACATCAAGGCCGCTCCGGAACGCATCGGGTTCCCGGGTTCCCCCACCAAGGTCAAACAGGTGATGAGCGTCGTGCTCACCGCCGGCGAGGCCAAGAAGATCGAACCCACCGCCGCCGGCATCGCCGGACTCATCCATGAACTTATCAGCGATCACACCCTGGGGTAATTCTTATGTCTGAAACTATCGGAAACGTCTGGGTCTTCATCGAACAGGAAGGCGGCAAAATCGCCGGAGTGAGTCTCCAGCTGGTCTCCAAAGGCCGCGAGCTGGCCGACCGTCTCGGCGTCAAACTCGAAGGCATCCTGCTGGGCAACAACGTCGCCGGCTGCGCCAAGGAGCTGTACCAGTACGGCTGCGACAAGGTGATCCTCGCCGAGGATCCCCGGCTTGAGCCCTTCACCGTCATGCCCTACGCCAAGGTCATCATGGACCTCATCCGCGAGCGCAAGCCCAACATCCTGCTCTTCGGCGCCACGCTGAAAGGCCGGGAGCTCGCCCCCCGCGTCGCCTCCGAGAAGATGGCCGGCCTCACCGCCGACTGCACCAGTCTGGAGATCGACGACTTCGATGACAAACGCAATCAGAAGTTCTACAAAGACAAGCTGATGCAGATCCGTCCGGCCTTCGGCGGCAACATCATCGCCACCATCGTCAACACCTGGGACGATCCCCAGATGGTCACCGTCCGCGAGGGCGTGATGAAGCTGGGCGAGGCCGATCCCTCCCGCACCGGCGAACTGGAGAAGGTCGAAGTCAAGCTCTCCGACGCCGAGACCGTGGTCAAGGTCATCGAGCGCGTCCGGGCCGACAAGGAGGTCGATCTCCAGGGCGCCCAGATCATCGTGAGCGGCGGCTACGGCGTCGGCTCCAAGGAGAACTTCAAACTTATCCACGCGCTGGCCGAGGCCATCGGCGGCGAAGTGGCCGCCTCCCGCGCCGCGGTGGACGCCGGCTGGATCAGCCACGACTACCAGGTCGGGCAGACCGGCGTGACCGTGCGTCCGCGGCTCTACATCGCCTGCGGCATCTCCGGTGCGATCCAGCACCGCGCCGGCATGTCCGAGTCCAAAAAGATCATCGCGATCAACAACGATCCCAACGCGCCGATCTTCAGCTGCGCGCACTACGCGATCGTCGGCGATCTCAACGCGGTGATCCCGCAAATGATCAAAGCCTTCAAGGCCAAGCAGTAAGAAAGGCGGTTCATCATGGGTAACTTTTTCAGTGACAACCGCGACCTCGTTTTCACCCTTGAAAATCTGGCTCTCACCGACGTGGTCGGCATGATGGAGCAGAACTACGAGTTCGCCAAGAAGTACGAGAACGCGCCGGTGGATTTCGCCGACGCGCTGGACAACTACCGCCGGGTCCTGGATGTGGTCGGGACCATCTGCGCCGACAGGATCGAGCCCCGCGCCCGCACCGTGGACGCCGAAGGACCCAAGTTCGAGAAGGGCAAGGTGACCTATCACCCGCTCACCGCCATGAACCTCAAGGACCTCTCCGACGCCGGTCTCATGGGCGTCATGCTGGGTCACAAGTACGGCGGACTCAACTTCCCCGTCTCCATCTACACGATGATGACCGAAATGGTTTCCCGCGCCGATGCTTCTCTGCAGAACATCTTCGGTCTGCAGGACATCGCCGAGACCATCAGCTTCTTCGGCAGCGACGAGCAGAAGGACAAGTACCTCCCGGGCTTCGCCTCCGGCGAGTTCGACGGCTCCATGGACCTGACCGAGCCGGACTACGGCAGCGATCTGCCCGGAGTCCGTCTCCGCGCCGATCAGGATGAGAAAGGCCAGTGGTACCTCAACGGCATGAAGCGCTTCATTACCAACGGCTGCTCCAAGGTGCACCTGGTGCTGGCCCGCTCCGAGGAGGGGACCACCGACGCCCGCGGTCTTTCGATGTTCATCTGCGAGGCCTGCCCGCAGCTGGTCGTCCGCCGCATCGAGAACAAGATGGGCATCCACGGCGTGCCGACCTGCGAACTGCAGTTCAACGACGTGCCCGCCCAGCTCTGCGGCCAGCGCAAACTGGGACTTATCCGCTACGTCATGAGTCTGATGAACGGCGCCCGCGTCGCCATCAGCGCTCAGGCCGTCGGCATCGCCGAAGCCGCTTACAGAGAGGCCCGCAAATACGCGAGCGAGCGCGAACAGTTCAAGAAGGCCATCGACACCTTCCCCGCGGTCTACTCCATGCTCAGCAGCATGAAGACCAGTCTGACCGCCGCCCGCGCCCTGCTGTACGAAACCACCCGCGTCGTCGATCTGCGCAACACCTACACCCATATCGTCGAGCACGGCGAACCCACCGCCGAGGACCGTGCGGCCAAGAAGTATTACGAGCGCGTCGCGGCCACCCTGACCCCGATGTGCAAGGCCCTGGCCACGGAGACCGCCAACAAGGTGGCCTACGACTGCATCCAGATCATGGGCGGCACCGGATTCATGCGCGACTTCAACGCCGAGCGTTTCTACCGCGACGCCCGCATCACCAACATCTACGAAGGCACCACCCAGCTGCAGGTCGTGGCGGCCATCGGCGGCGTCATCCAGCGCTCGCTCGACACCCGCATCGACGAACTGGCCGCGACGGAACTGCCCGCGGAACTGGCCGCGCTCCGCGACAAACTGCTGGCTCTGCGCGCACAGCAGCAGGAAGCCGCCAAATTCGTCGCCGAACTCAAGAACGCCGAGTATCACGACTACGTCGCCCGCGATCTGGTCGAAATGGAGACCATGATCTTCGTCGGACTGCTCCTGCTCCGCGACGCCGCCAAGTGCGCCGACCGCGCAGCCGTGGCCGAACGCTACGTGCTGGACAGTCTCCCGGCATTCTCCATGCGTTATATGCGCGTGATGTCCAAAGACATGAAACTTCTGGACAACAAACGGGATATCATCGATTACTGAGGAGGTTCGGCAATGAACAACGCTTATCTGGCCAAGGCCAAAGAGGTGATCCCCGATCCGCAGATCCTGTCGGTGGTGGCGGCGAAACGCGCCCGCCAGCTCGCCGCGGGCGGACGTCCCATGATCAAGTGCGACAGCAACAATCTGCTGGATGTCGCACTTCTGGAGATCGGAGAAGGACTTCTCACCTACGAGTTCGACGACGCCGTGGATTCTCCCGAGGCCGCCGAACCGGCTCCCGCGGCGGAGGCCGCCGGAACCGGGGAAAAATCCTCAGACATGCCGTCCTGGTAAACTCTTTCCCCGTCGCCCGGATCCCTTTGGGTCCGGGCCTTTTTTTGTCTTTATTTCCGGCGTTTCGGCCTGTTCGATACCGGCCGCAACGGCGGGTGCATCAAAAAAGATAAACTTGGCCCGGGTTTTATCAAATCGGGTTTGTATTCTGTGAAAAAAACATCTATATCGGAAAATGAAAACATCGTTGATATGACAGTTCGCACCATCCGTTCGTCGGTGCGGGGATCGGCAGCTCCGCAAAGCTCTGCTCAAAACACCCCGCTTTTTTTTAA
>JAFSTC010000069.1 GCA_017450705.1 Lentisphaeria bacterium
GCTTCCGGCGAAGCCCGCGTCGTGCTTGAGGACAACGTCGTCTCTTCCGTCGCCGTTGAGGTCGCCGACGGCGGTGATTTTCCATTCGTCGCCGAGGCTCTGGAAGTAGTTCCAGCCGGTTGTGGGGCCGCTGGTGAAGAAACACCCCACCGCGCCGTTGACGTTGCGGAGAAGCAAGTCGCTCTGGCCGTCGCCGTTGAAGTCGCCGAGGCCGAGGATCTGGGTGTTGCCGTCGAACTCGCCCACGGTTTCCCAGCCCGAGACGTTGCCCGCGTCGTTGGTGACCCATGCGCCGATGACGTTGCCGGTGCTTCTCACATAGACGTCATTGGTGGATTTTCCGGCAGTCGTGATGCCGGTGCCGAAGATCTCCCAGCCCTTGTTGCGCTGGCTCAAGTTGCCCCACGCGGCGGTCTGATCGTTCTGGATGAGCCAGGCGCCCGTGGCGCCCTCCGCACCGTGGCCCGGCTGGGAGATGGACATGATGACGTCCGCCCGCCCGTCGCCGTTGAGGTCGCCGGGGAGAGGCGAGACGGCGGGAGGCACCGGACTGCCGCTGGTCACGGTGAGGACGAGCAGAGCGTCGGTGAGGTCCAAGGTGTAATCCTGACCGGCCAGCGTGACCGTGTCGCCGACGGCGAGGCTGGCGCAAACGCCCGAGGCCGCGCAGATGGTGACCGTTTTGTCGAAGCCCGCCGCGCCGTCCGCGAGTTTGTAAGTCCCGTCGGCCTGATTTTCGGCGGCGGTGACGGTGAAATCGGGTCCCCCGTCCCACCGGTCATACTGAATGAGCGAGAGATCGTTGACCCGTGCCGGGGCTTCGGGAGCAACTTCGGAGATATCGAAGTCGATGATGCTGCCCGCATAGGCCAAAACGGTCGCGCCCGAAGCGATCTCCAAGCGGCCCGTGACTTTTCCGCTGCCGGAGACATACAGCCTGCCGCCGGAATCGACGGTGGTGCTGTTTGCCGTGCCGCTGCGGTATATCCACATCTCGCCGCCGGAATTGACAGCGGTGCTGTTGGCTGTCCCCCCATAGGGGACGCTCAAGAAGCCGCCGTGACTGACGGTAATTCTGTTTGCCGTGCCGCCGCTGGAAACGTACATCCAGCCGCCGGAATTGACAGCGGTGCTGTTGGCTGTCCCGCCATCGGAGACGCACAAGAGGCCGCCGTAATTGACGGCAGTTCTGTTTGCCGTGCCGGGGCCGGAAACGTACATCCAGCCGCCGTAATTGACGGTGGTGCCGTTGGCGGTGCCGCCGCTGGAAACGTACATCCAGCCGCCGGAGATGGAGGTACGGTCAGCTGTGCCGGAACTTTCGACATACAGACAGCCGTTGGAATTGACGTTGGTGCTGTCGGCTGTGCCGCCTGAGAAAACGATGACGGAGTTGCCGCTTGTCACCGCAAGATCGGAGACGGAATCGCATTTCGAGATCAGGCCGCGGTAAAAATTTCCGTAATAGATGTCGGCGTCACGCTCCAGGCAGGTAATTTCAGCTCCATCCTCCGAAGTGATCTCCCCCTGCCAGGGATTGAACACGATGCTTGCCGTGCCGCCGCTGTAGACATACATGCTGCCGCCGTAGTTGACTGTGGCTCTGTCGGTCGTGCCGCCGCTGGAAACGTACATATAGCCGCCGGAATTGACGGTGGTGCCGTTGGCGGTACCGCCGCTTTCGACCGCCAAAGCGCCGGAATTGACGGTATATTCGGAAATCGTCGCATTTTTCATTTCGAATGCGGAACCGGCAGACGTTCCCTGAATGTAAGTATCAGGTGCAACCACAAGATCCAAATATGTTCCACTTGAGGCAATGATATCCGTCGCCGTGCCGCCGCCGGAGACATACATACAGCCGCCGGAATTGACGGTGGTTTCGTTTGCCGTTCCGCCTGAGAAAACGATGACGGAGTTGCCGCTTGTCACCGCAAGATCGGAGACGGAATCGCATTTCGAGATCAGGCCGCCGCCGCCGTAATAGACATTGACGTCGCGCTCCATGTAGGTGACATTTTCCCTCAACTGGGCGATAGCTTGCCCTCCCCAGGGATTGAATGCGATGCTTGCCGTGCCGCCGCTGGAGACAAATATGCTGCCGCCGTAGTTGACGGTGGTTTCGCTTGCCGCGCCGCCGCTGGAGACGATCATATTGCCGCCGGAATTGACGGTGGTTTCGCTTGCTGTGCCGCCGCTGTAGACACCCATGCCGCCGTTGGAATTGATAGAGGTGGCGTTTGCCGTGCCGCCGCTGGCGACACCCATGTTGCCGGTGGAATTGATGGAGGTGGCGTTTGCCGTGCCGCCGCTGGCGACATACATATGGCCGCGGGAATTGACAGCGGTGCTGTCGGCCGTGCCGCCGCTGGAGACGATCATATTGCCGCCGGAATTGACAGCGGTTCTGTCGGCCGTTCCGGAACTTTCGACATGCATGTAGCCGCCGGAATTGACGTTGGTTCCATTTGCTGTGCCGCCGCTTTCGACCGCCAGAACCCCGGAAGTGGCGTTATATCCGGAAATCGTCGCATTTTTCATTTCGAATGCGGAACCGGCAGACGTCCCCTGAATATAAGTACCGGGCGCGACCACAAGATCCAAATATGCTCCACTTGAGGCAATGATATTCGTCACCGTGCCGCCGCAGGAGACAAATATGCTGCCGCCGGAATTGACGGTGGTTTCGTTTGCCGTTCCGCCGTGGGCAATCATACTGCCGCCGGAATTGATGGCGGTTTCGCCTGCCGTGCCGCCGTTTTCAATCCACATCCGGCCGCCGGAATTGACGGTGGTGCTGTTTGCCGTTCCACCGCGGGCAATCATATTGCCGCCGGAATAGACGGTGGTTTCGTTTGCCGTGCCGCCGCTGGAAACGTACATACTGCCGCCGGAATAGACGGTGGTTTCGTTTGCCGTGCCGGAACTTTCGACATACAACTCGCCGTAGCGATCGACTGTGGTGGAGTTTGCGGTGCCGCTGTTCATCACATACATGATGGAACCGGAAAGGACTTTCCACGTCATCGTTTCTGCGGAGGAGAGAAGGGTGTTGTTTGAACCGAAATAGACGCCGCTGTAACTGCTGACAAAGGTCACTGTCGCGCCGTTATAGACAGTCACGTTGCCAACACAGGGCGTCCACGCCACATTCAACGCCGTGCCGCCGCTGTAGACAGTCATGCCGCCGCCGAAATTGACGGTGGTTTCGTTTGCCGTGCCGCCGCTGTAGACAAGCAGATAACCGTCGGAATTGACGATGGTGTTGACGGCGGTCGTCCCGGAGTGCACCGTGGCGACGTTTCCATATCCATACAGGACCACCCCGCTGAAGGTGTTGGCGGCAAAACTGACATCTGCACCGTCGCAGACACCGACATACCCCCCGTTCTCCTCGATCGCCGTCACCGTGCCCCCGCTGGAAACGTACATCCGGCCGCCGTAATCGATGGTGGTGCTGTTGAGCGTACCGCTGGAGACAGTCATCCAGCCGCCGGAATTGACGGAGGTGTTGTTTGCCGTGCCGCCGGAGACAGTCATCCAGCCGGAATCGATTGTTGTGCTGTTGGCCATGCCTCCGTCGGCGAGAGCCAGAGAGCCGCCGGAATTGACGATGATTTTGTTTGCCATTCCCCCGACATACATCGTGCCGCCGGAGTTGACAGTGGTATCGTTCGCCGTTCCTGTCAGACGCATATAGCCGCTGTAATTGAGGATGGTACTGTTGGCGGTGCCGAACACGTAAATACGGCCGTCTTCATGGTAAACACGTCCGTCGTAATCATGACGGCTGCCGCTGACAGCAGTGCTGTTGGCGGTGCCGCCGCTGGAAATGTACATACATCCGTTGGCATGGACGGTGGTGTTGTCGGCGGTGCCGCCGCTGGAGACAAACACGCAACCGTAATCGCGGACGGCGGTGTTGTCGGCGGTGCCGCCGCCGAGGACATACATGCTGCCCCAGTAATGGACGCCGGTGTTGCTCGCCGTGCCCCAGACATACATGCTGCCCCAGTAATGGACGTCGGTGTTACTCGCCGTGCCCCCGCTGAAAACCTGCATCCCGCCGCTGCGGAGTCCTGTTCTGTTCGCCGTACCTCCGCTGGAGACCATCATCCAGCTGCCGGAGTTGACAGTGGTTTCGTTCGCTGTGCCGCCACTACGGACGTACATCCAATCTCCCAAATCACTCAACACGACACCGGTGGAGATTTCACCGCCGGAAACGTAATAGGTGGCCATTTTTCACGGTCCCCCGAGTTTTTCTTTGTCTGATATTTTTACGGCAAATAATGTATCGCCGGTTTGTCGCAAATGCAAGAAGGAAAAGAAAAAAAGAGATGAGAGATGAGAGATGAGAGATGAGATGGCAGGAGACGGGCCGAGGGGGAAATTACCGCGGCCCGCGGGCAAAGAAGCCGCCGATGAGATCGCAGTCGGACAGTTGCGCGGCGAATAAAACCGCAGCGGTTTCATTGTCACCATACGGGGTACGACCGAGTAACAGAGAAGATAGGGGGTGAAGGGGGAAAGAAAACAGCGGAGGTACGACGCGATTGTCTGTCCCCTTCCGGCAAACCGTTGCAAAATATGTGCGCGGTCTTTCCGTAGAAAAACGGGAAGACCGCGCATTTATTTTGCAACACGCATTTCCAGCCCGAAGCCCGCGAGCCTCCGGGCGGGTAGCACCCGCTGGCGTATAACGGCGCGTTGCCCTTACGGGGACGCGCCGGACAGAAAACGAATCTATCCCCTCCTGCGGCTCCCCGAAGGGCAAGCCGCAATTATACCGGAGCCGACGTTCGGCCGGCGACAGCGCCCCCGCATGACTCCCACGGGCTTCGATTGCCTCAGGAGTCGATGTCGGTGTCGCCGGCGGAGGCGACGAGGAAGGTGGTGGGCATATCGGCGAGCTGACGGTCGATGCGGTCGTGGAAGGACTGGAAGTCGGGGGGCTGTGGGGGGATGAAGCCGAGGAAGATGACGGAGGCGTCGGCGGAATATTTTTTGAAAGCGGCGTCGAAGTCGTCTTCGTCGGTCACGACGACCATGGTGGTTTCGATGCGGGAGTTTTCGGCGAGGGCGAGTAGTTCGCGTTCGGCCTCTTTTTTCTGGTCGGAGGCGGCCATGCGGATGAGGCGGATCGGGGTCTTGTGCCAGAAGCGGTTGCAGGTGAGGAGGTGGGCCAAAATGAGCATGAGCGAACCGTTTTTGCGTCCGCGCCACCAGATGTCGATGGGGCCGCTGCGGGGGTCTTCTTCCTCTTCGCGGGAGGGGTTGATGAGCAGCAGGGAGTTCATTCTCAGCCGTTTGATGGTGAGCAGATTGGTGAAGAAGGCGTCGATGCGGTCCTGATTGACGGGCCATCCGGAGAGGACGATGTTGGGGGCGAGGGGGCCGAAGGAGTGGGCCTGGAGGAAGATGTTGAGGGCCTTGTCGAACTCGCTTTCGTCGGCGGTGGCGATGACCTGGGGGAAGAGGACGACGCCGGTCTCTTCGGACATCCGGCGCATATCCTGAAACGTGCGGCGGCGTCTCTGTTCGGCGGTGCCGTTATCCTGGGGAACGACCATGATCCTGACGACGGAGAGGATGCCGCGTTCGTTGTTGAGCCATGAACCGTAGCGGATCAGGGCCCTGTGTTTTTTTTCGGCTCCGGCCAGAATGAGGATCTGGGGACGCCAGTTTTTGGCGTCGACGGGGAGGGAGTCGAGACGGATGAGGTCGCGGCGAATATGCTCGAAATAGTAGCCTCTCCGGGCGTCGCCGAAGGTGCTGGCCAGGGTCCGGCGGCGGACGAAGAGGAAGATCGCCGCCACGACGGCGAAGGCGGCGATGAAGCACAGCGCGTTGATGAAGAGCGCGGCGGCGAAACAGGCGACGGCGCCGTAACAGCCGATGGTCCAGTGGAAGAGATGGAACTGGGGCCGGAAGGAGGGATTGGCGGCGAAGTCCTCCACGGCGGCGGAGATGTTGATGATGGCGTAGGTGCAGAGGGTGAACATGGTCACGAGCTCGGCCACGGCGTTGAGGGTGTTGCCGGGGCTTTGGGTCCCCCACCAGATGGCGGCAAGGGAGATGAGCAGCGTGAGGAGCATGGCGATGACGGGATCGTTGCTGCGTCCGCGGCCCTTGGAGAACACATTGAGGGGCGTGAGGATCCCGTCGGCGGCGAAGGCCTGAAGGATCCGCGGAGCGCCGATGAGGGTCCCGAGGGCGCTGGAGAGGGTGGCCGCCGCCATGCCCGCGAAGATCAGGAATCCTGTGTGGAAGGGGGCGCTTTTGACGAGGACGCCGTAGGCGTTTTCGATGAGCAGCTCCCGATTCCACGAGGCGCCGAAGAGCAATATCTCCGTCGTGTAGATGACGAATCCGGCGGCGATGGCCCAGAGGGTCCCTTTGGGGATGGACTTGCGGGCGTCCTCCAGGTCGCCGGACAGGTTGACGCCGGCGAGGAATCCCGTCACGGCGGGGAAGAAAACGGCGAAGCTGGCCGCGAAGACGAGGATGTCCAGCCTCTTCCCGGGAACGGCGCGGAGATTTGCGTAGAACTGATCCGCCGTCGGTCCGGCGGAAACGGCGGCGAGGACGATGACGATGATGGAGATCCCCAGGATCGCGAAGATCCCGTACTGGGCGCGGATGGCCCAGTCGGCACCGATCATGGCGATGCCGAACAGGATGAGGAGGGGGATGGTGCTGACCCAGAACTGATAGGGCGCAAGCGAGGGGAAGATCGTCACCACGGCTTCGGTGAAACCGATGACGTAGAAGGGAACGGCCAGGGATTGGGAAACGTAATAGGTGAGCCCGATGGAACTGCCGAACCCCGGTCCGAGGGAGCGGGAGATGAGGAAGTACGGCCCGCCGCTGAGCACCGGGGTGTTGGTGGAGATGGAACAGATGGAGAGCCCCGTCGCGACGGCGATGCTCTCCGCGAAGAGGAGGATCCCCAGCGCGCCGAGGACGCCCATGTCGCCCACGATGGTCCCCAGACGCATGAACATGACCACGCCGAGGATGGTGAGGATCGACGGCAGAAAGACGCCGCTGAAGGTGTTGAACTGATATCCTTTTTTCGTCTGAGACACTTTTTGTTCCCTCCTGCCGGGGGTTTTCGCGGACGGTCGGCCGTCAGCGGATGAAGTTCATGGGCTGCCAGGGCTCCTGTTCGGGGCGGGGCGCCGCGCCGCTGCCGCGCAGGTTTTTGACGGCCCAGGCCATGTTGCGGGCCAAAGTCCGCATGGTCTGCATGCCTTCGGTGTCCTGAGCGGCTTCGCCCTCGTCGCGGCCGAAGACCACGTTCCAGTACTGGGAGCCGACGATAAGATTGCTGAGCATTTCGAAAGGCATGTTCATGCACTGGAAGGCGGCGGTGGAGCCGCCCCGGCGGCAGACCGCGACGGAGGCCGCGGGTTTTCCCTTGATGTGGGCGCCGGCCGAGAAGCACACCCGCTGCCACACGGCGAGAAGCTGGCCCGCCGGCTGGCCGTAGTAGGTGGGCGAACCGAGGACGATGGCGTCCGCGGAGGGCAGTTTTTCGACGATGCGGTTGGCGGCATCGTCGTCGAAAACGCAGCGGCCCAGTTTCTTTTCGACGCAGGCGTAACAGGCGGCGCATCCGCGCACGGGCTTGCGGCCGATCCAGAAAGTTTCCGTTTCCAGACCCTCTTGTGCAAGGGTGTCGGCGATCTCTTTCAGGGCCCGGGCGGTGTTGCCGTTCTGCCGGGGACTTCCGTTGATAAGCAGGACTTTCATAGAAAAACCTCGTTGTTTTTTGCCTTTCTATAATAGAAAGGCCGGACCGCCGAAAGTCAAGTTTTCCCGTGAAAAAAAGTGGAAAAATCGGATTTGAATTTTTTCCGGACCGGTGCTACGGTATGGAGCGGCCCGGAACTTCCGAAAAGGACCGCGGGAGATAGAAAAATGCTGAAAGAATATCCTTTGAACCGCGTTTTCACGCTGGTCGAGCCCGGTCCCGTGCTGCTGGTGACGACGGCGGAGGGGAAGAAGAAGAACATCATGACCATCACATGGTCGATGGCCATGAGTTTTTCTCCGACGTTCGGGATCGTCACGGGAGCGTGGAACCACTCCTTCGAAGTCATGATGAAGACCCGGCAGTGCGTCGTCGCCGTTCCCGGCGCGGATCTGATCGGCAAAGCCGTCGGCATCGGAACCTGTTCCGGAACGGATACCGACAAGTTCGAAAAATTTTCTCTGTCCGCCCGGAAGGCGGAAAAGGTCAAGGCGCCGCTCGTCGCCGAATGCCTGTTCAACATGGAGTGCGAAGTTTCGGATCATATCGAGCGGTACGGCATCGTCATTCTCGAGTGCGTCCGCGCCTGGGAGAACCCGAACCGTCCGGAAAAACGGACCATTCACGCCGTCGGCGACGGCACGTTCGTCGCAGATGGGGAGAAGTTCGATCTGCGCCGGGAGATGGCTTCCAAACTGCCGCCGCTGTGAGGAGATGAAACGGTATCCGGTGCGCGGAACCTTTCAGGAACGGCCGCAGTCCTCTTGCGTCCCGCCTGAAAAGGCCAGTTCCAGCAGTTTCAGCGATGGTTCGGGGCGGAATGAGTGATCGGGCACATCCACGGAACAGTAATCTTCGTAATACGCTTTGGACGAAAGACCCTGCCAGGGGACCGGGGCGTGCTTTTTGGCCGCATCGGCGAATTTGGGATAATAACTGACCTGAAAACGGTCCGGCACGCCGCAGGCGGCATAGGCGGTTCGCACCTTGTCGAGAAACTCCTCCGCCCCGCCTTCGTTGGCCGCGAGGAATTTCGGTGCCAGCGCGGCAAGCATATCGGGGAAAGTGAAATATTTCCACAAACCGGGGACGACATGCCAGTTCCCGGAATCGCGGAACTCCCGGGCCTCGATCTCGGTCACGGCGCACCAGCGTTTCCGCTGATCCGAGAGAAAGTCGTTGAAAACGACTGCGGAAACGCGGTCGTCCAGCAGTCCCATGAAAAGCGCGATCTCCGATCCGAGCGAATGGCCGGAGACGGCGATGCGCGCCGGGTCGCTCCAGGGCTGTTTTACCAGCCAGTCCAGGACGACGCGTTTTTGGAAAAGCGACCAGCCGGGGTAGGTGGTCCCCGCGCACAGCAGCCCCTGCACAAGTTTCGTCCGGATGCCCCACTGCGTCTCCTCTCTCCCGGAATCCTGCTCCGCCAGCAGAGCGGTCCCCGGATTGTCGAACGCGAGGGCGATATAGCCCTTCCGGACATAGTGCAGCGCCTGACAGTTGCGTTCGGGAAAACTCACGCCCGGACAGTTTGGCGAATCCGGCATCGGCTCTCCCGCCAGCGCCTCCTTGGAGTGATGCGAACCGGGAAAACAGAGAACGGCCGGTCGCGGTCCGATCGCTTTCTCCGGCCTCAGCAGCAGGAAGGGCACCGCGGTCCAGCGATCCGGGTAGGCTTCATACCATTCCAAAAAATACCCGTCCCGGGGTTCCCTTTTCAGCAGAACGGGATCCGGTCCGGCCGGATCCGATTCAGGCATCATCAGCAGGTCGCCCAGACGCCGTTTCACCTGTTCCCGCCACCGCCCGAAGATCTCCGGGGACGCGGCACATTCCCGGCGGAATTCCAGTTCCGGCGGAGTCGAACACAGGCGGCTGCGCCAGGCAGCGAAGGAGGTTCTGCACCGGCCGTCCCCGTCGGGCGCGAAATTTTTTTCGTAACTGAACATGGTGTGTTTTTCCCGTCGTTTTTTCCCGAAACATTCTCCCGGGTAATTTAGCTCCTTCCCGCCGTTTTTGCAAGTCCTGCCGTGATTTCCCGAACGGTCCGTCTCCGCCGGCTTGAAAACAAGCCCCGTTCGAGGTATATTACCCGGCGAAGGGGGCTAATGTGAAACGGTATCTGGTGAGCGGCATGAGCTGCGCGGCGTGCCGGGCGCACGTGGAGAAGGCGGTTTCCGCCGTTCCCGGCGTGACGTCGTGCACGGTCAACCTGCTGACGAAAGCCATGGACGTCGAGGGGGATTTCGATCCCGATGATGTCCGGCAGGCGGTGGCGCGCGCTGGTTACGGCGCGGTTCCGGCTGAGATGGAGGGGAGCGTCGCAAAAGTCGAGGCGGAGGTCCTCCGGGACCGGGAGACGCCCCGGCTGAAAAAACGCCTCGTCCTCTCCTGCGTTTTCCTTCTGCCGCTCGTGTATCTGGCCATGACGCCCGGGCCGAGACCCGCGTTTCTGACCGGGAATCCCGCAGCGGAGGGGATCGCGCAGATGCTGCTGGCGCTGGCCGTCATTTTCATCAACCGCAGGTTTTTCACAAGCGGCTTTGCAGGACTGCTCCGCCGCTCCCCCAACATGGACACCCTTGTCGCGCTGGGATCCGCCGCCGGGTTCGTTTACAGCGCTGTCTCGCTCGCCGGCCATTTCCGGGGCGCGGCGGGCAAGACCGATCTCTACTTCGACGCTTCCGCCATGATCCTCGTGCTGATCTCCGTGGGGAAAATGCTGGAAGCCCGCGCCCGGGGACGCACGACGGACGCCCTGAAAAGCCTGATGCGCCTCGCCCCGGAGACGGCGGTCGTCCTGCGGGACGGCGCGGAATGCGAAGTCCCCGCCGCCGAGGTGAGGGCAGGGGAGATCTTCATCGTGCGTCCCGGGGGCAAGATCCCCGCCGACGGCATCGTTCTCGAGGGGACGAGCAGCGTCAATGAGGCGGCGCTCACGGGAGAGAGTCTTCCCGTGGAAAAATCTCCCGGAAGCGCCGTCAGCGCGGCGACGATCAATCACACGGGCTTCCTGCGCTGCCGGGCCGAGCGGGTGGGCGGGGAGACCGCTCTCGCACAGATCATCCGTCTGGTGGAGGCTTCTTCCGCCGCCAAAGCGCCCATCGCCCGGCTCGCCGATCGTGTGGCGGAGATCTTCGTTCCCGTCGTCATCGGCATCGCCCTCGTCACGATCCTGACGTGGCTTCTCTGCGGCGCGCCTTTCGGAACGGCTCTGACCCATGGGATCGCCGTGCTGGTCATCAGCTGCCCCTGCGCCCTCGGGCTGGCCACGCCCGTGGCCGTCATGGCCGGCAGCGGCGTGGGCGCGCGCAACGGCATCCTCTTCAAAACGGCCGCCGCGCTGGAGGCCGCGGGCCGGGTCCGGACCGTCGTCCTCGACAAGACCGGGACCGTGACTTGCGGCGAGCCTCAGGTCACGGAGATCACCCCTGCGGAGGGGGGCTCTGCCGACGACCTCCTCCGCTGCGCCTGTGCGCTGGAGAAAAAATCGGAGCATCCCCTCGGAAGAGCTGTGGTCCGATACGCTTCGGAGAGAGTTCCCGAAGAGGAGAGCGCCGTCGACTTTCAGGCGCTGCCCGGCTGCGGGGTCTCGGGCTCGTGGCGGGGTTCAGCCCTGCTGGGCGGCGCCGTGGACCGTTTGCGGGAGCGTTTTCCCCTGCCGCCGGAACTGGCCGCCGCCGCGGAACGGACGGCTGAGTCCGGCGGAACGCCGCTTCTTTTCGTCCGCGACGGGGCTCCGCTGGGTGTCATCGGCGTCGCCGACGCCCTCCGTCCCGAAAGCGCCCGGGCCGTGGAGCAGATCAAAAAGCTCGGCCTCCGCGTGGTCCTGCTCACCGGGGACAACGAACGCACCGCCGCCGCCGTGGCGGAGCGGATCGGCATCGACGAAGTGATCTCAGGCGTCCTTCCCGGGGAAAAGGAGTCGGTCATCCGGCGCTTGAAGGCCGCTGGTGTGACCGCCATGGCGGGCGACGGCATCAACGACGCCCCCGCGCTCACCGCCGCCGACGTGGGGATCGCCGTCGGCGCCGGGACCGATGTCGCCCTCGACGCCGCGGACGTCGTCCTGATGAAAAGCCGTGTCACCGACATTCCCGCCGCCATCCGGCTGGGGCGGGCGACGCTGGCAAATATCCGCGAAAATCTTTTCTGGGCCTTCTTCTACAACGTTCTCGGGATCCCTCTGGCCGCCGGATGCTTCGTCGCCCTCTTCGGCTGGTCTCTCAATCCGATGATCGGCGCGGCGGCCATGAGTCTGTCGAGTTTCTTCGTCGTCGCCAACGCCCTGCGGCTCAATTTCTTCAGGATCGACGCCCCTGTGCCGGAAGCGGAAGACGCTTCTTCCGTTTCGAAAACACTGCGGATCGAGGGGATGATGTGCAGTCACTGCGAAAACAGCGTCAGGGAGGGCCTCTCCGCGCTCGAGGGGTTTCTCGCCGCGGACGTAAGCTGTGAACGGGGGACCGCCGTGGTGACCCTCAAAACGGACCCGGGCGACGAAGCGCTGAAAAAAGCCGTGGAGTCCCGGGGGTACAAGGTGACCGGCATCGTCTGACGCCGGGAAAACATCATCCCCGGGGCGGCGGGAGCTTGACGTGCCGCGCCGCGAGGATGGTCTCGATCTCGGCCCAGACCTGATCCGGCGTGACCGCTGTCATGCACTCGTGGTTTCGGGGACACTCGTGTCGGAAACAGGGAGCGCAGGGCGGGGGATCGCTCAGCAGGCTCCAGTCGGGGGAGATGGGACCGGTCGCCGTATAATCCGTGGGACCGAACACCGTCACGCCCCGGCCCGCGGCCACCGCGCCCAGATGCATGAGTCCGGAATCGTTGGCCACGACGGCCAGCGCCGACTCCAGCAGTCTGAAAAGTTCGTCCAGCGCCGTGTCTCCGCAGAGATTGAACGCCTTGTCCGGATCGAGCCCCCGGATCGTCCGTTCGCCCGCGGCGCGCTCGTTCTTCCCCCCCGCGACGGCGACGATGCCGCCCCGGCGGATCCACTTTTCCGCGATCTCGCGGAACCCCTCTTCGGACCAGCGCTTGGCCGAACCGTAGGCCGCGCCGGGGCACAGGATCAGCAGCTGGGGATGCTCGCAAAGGGCCCGCAGGGGGGCGGTCATCTCGTTCAGAACTCCCATGGGAACAAAGCGGGGCAGCTTCCCGTCCCAGGCGGGCGCGCCCAGCGCCGTTGCGACGGCCAGGTACTGCCGCGTCATGTGACCCGGATCCTCCCCTTTCCGCAAGGGCAGAAGGCGGCGCGTCAAAAGCAGTTCCCGCAGACCGCTTCCGGGGATGCCGTAGAGGTGTTTCACCCCCGCAAGGCGCATGAAAAAAGCGTCGCGGAAAGAGCGGTTGAACATCACGCCGACGCCGAATCTCTTGCAGCGCAGAGCGTTGAATTCCTTTCTCCGCCAGCGGCGATGGGCCTGCACCAGACCGATGACCCCGTCGACGCACGGCAGCGTGGCAAAGAGCTTGCGCAGGTACTCCGGCGCGATGACGTAAAGGGCCATGTCCTGCGGCAGTCTCTTTCTCAAAGCCTCCAGCGCGGGAAGCGCCATGATCGTGTCGCCCAGATGATTGGGCATGCGTACGACCATGCCGTTGCGCCAGGCGTCATCGGGGATGTCGACAGGCGTCAGTTCGGGAGCCGGAAACTCCGTCCGGACATCCAGGTGTCTGATGGAAAAACCGCCGGACATTCCGGATCACCCCTGATCGGCTTTTCTGCGGATGGTCGCAGCCTGCGCGTGGGCGTCGAGGCCCTCCATCATGCCGAAGCGCTCCACGATCTCCGCTTCGCGCATGAGGGCGCGTTTCGTGTACTTGACGAGACTCGTCCGGCGGAAGAAACTCCTCGTCTCCAGCCCGTTGAAGCTCCGGGCGCTGGAGGCCGTGGGCAGCACGTGGGAGGGACCGGCGCAGAAATCGCCCACCGGCTCCGGCGTCCACGGTCCCAGGAAGACCGCGCCGGCGGCGGCGATCTTTTTGGCCCATTTTTCGGGAGAGGCGACCTGAAGCTCAAGATGTTCCGGCGCATATTTTCCGGCCAGATCACAGGCCGTCTGCAGGTCGGGGACCCAGATCAGGAACATGCCGCGTTCCATCACTTTTTCGATCGTTTCCCGACGCGACCGCAGGGCTTTCTGCCGCAGCAGCTCCTTTTCCGCGGCGGCGATCAGCGGTTTCGATGTCGTGACCAGCACGGCCTGTTCCAGCCCGCTGCCGTGTTCGGCCTGACTGAGCAAGTCCGCCGCCACGAATGCGGGATCTGCCGTTTCATCGGCGATGACGAGGATCTCCGACGGCCCCGCCACGAGATCGATGGCCACCTCTCCGTAAAGCAGTTTCTTCGCGGCGGTGACGTAGGCGTTGCCGGGCCCGGCGATCTTTTCCACCTTGCGGATCGTTTCCGTTCCGACGGCGAGGGCCGCGACGCCGTAGACGCCGCCCAGACGGTAGACTTCGTCCACGCCCGCGCAGTGCATGGCGTACAGCGTCGCCGGATGCAGTTTCCCGGGGGGCGTGACGGCGACGACTTCGCGGACGCCCGCCGCCTTGGCGATCCCCGCCGTGTGGATCACAGTGGAGACCAGAGGCGCAGTCCCGCCGGGAATGTAGACGCCGACCCGTTCCATGGGGGTGAATTTCTCACCGACGACCACGCCGGGACGGGGCGAACATTTCCAGTCTTTCGGACGGGTGAGTCGGGCGAACCGCCGCACCTGGGCAAGCGCCGTGCGGATGGCCCTTCTGTCGGCCGCCGGAAGCGCTTTCCCGGCTTCCGCAAGCTCCTTTTCCGTCACCCGGAACCGTTCCGGGGCAAGATCGGCCCGGTCGAACTTTTTCGCATATGCGACCAGGGAGGCGTCGCCGCCCTTCCGGACGCCGGAGATGATCTCCGCGGCGGCCTTCTCCGCTTCGGGCGGGAAGGCGGCCCGGCCGTACAGCGCCGCAAGCCCCTCGTTAAACTCCTGGGTCCCCCAGAACAGTTTTTTCATTTCGGAAAGATCTTCACTTTTTGAATTGGATGACTTCGTTGTCGATCAGGCGTGTCGTCCCGTAAAAGACGGCCGCGGCCACCAGAAGACCCTCGCTCTGCGGCGTCGGCGCTTCCAGCGTGTCGAGGTCGAGGGCGGTCACGTAGTCGATCCTGCCGCCGGAGGCGGAGACGGCGCTCCGCGCTTCCGCCAGCGCTGTCTCGAGGGCCCCGATGTTCCCGGCCTCCTCGATGCGCTTGCGCACGCCGAGAAGCGATTTGTGGATCGTCAGGGCGCGGGCGCGCTCGTCGGAGGAGAGGTAGCGGTTGCGCGAGCTCAGCGCCAGACCGTCCGTGTCGCGGACCAGCGGCGCGCCGATGACGGTGACGGGGAAATCCAGATCCCGCACCATCCGGCGGATGACCAGCAGCTGCTGGGCGTCCTTCCAGCCGAACACGGCAAAATCGGGCTGGGCGAGATTGAAAAGTTTCGCCACCACCGTCGTGACGCCGCGGAAGAAGCACGGACGGCTCGCGCCGCACAGGGGGCCGGAGAGTTTCTTCTCTTCGACCCAGGTGGTCGCGTCGGCGTCGTACATCTCTCCGGTCTCCGGGGCGAACACGGCGTCGGCGCCGTGTTCTTTGCAGAGCGCCATGTCGCGCTCGAAATCCCGGGGATACCGGTCGAAATCCTCTTCCGGCCCGAACTGGGTCGGATTGACGAAAACCGAGACGATCACCGTGTCGGCCTTTTCCCGGGCGATGTCGATGAGCGACATGTGGCCCGCATGGAGATACCCCATGGTGGGAACGAAGCCGATCGTCCTGCCGGCGCGTTTTTCCGCCAGCGCGAAGGACTGCAGTTCGCGTCTCGTCTTGAAGATCTTCATTTTTACGCTTCCACCATCCAGCCGTGGATGTCCTCGCAGTCGCCGTACTGGATCCCCGTCATGCGGTCGTAGAGTTTCTTCATGACGGGACCGACGGTCTCGGCGTTATAGCTGTAGACCTTGTCCCCGTCGTAGATCTTGCTCACGGGGGTGATGACCACGGCGGTGCCGCAGGCCGCCACCTCGGCGAAATCGGCCAGCTCCTCGACGCGGACCTTTCTGCGCTCCACGGGGATGCCGAAATCGGAGGCGATCTCCATCAGGCTCTTGTTGGTGATCGACGGCAGGATTGAATCGGACTGGCTGGTGACGTAGCGGCCGTCCTTGGTGATGGCCAGGAAATTGCTGGTCCCGAACTCGTCGATGTAGGTGTGGCTGGCCGGATCGAGGAACAGCGCCACGGGGCAGCCCTGCTCCTTGGCCTTCTTGCTGGAGATCAGACTGGCGGCATAGTTGCCCGCCGCCTTGATGTGACCGGTGCCGTGGGGCGCCGCGCGGTCGAAGTCGCGGGCGATCATGGACTCCACCGGCTTGATGCCGTTCTTGTAGTACGCGCCCACGGGAACGGTCATGATGACCAGCTCATACTCCCGGCTCGGAGACACGCCGATCTGGGGCGTCGTGCCGAAGAGCACCGGGCGCAGATAAAGAGACCCGCCGCTGCCGTAGGGGGGCACGTATTCGATGTTGTCGCGGACGACGGTCTTCACCGCCTCCACGAAGCGCTCCACCGGGAACTCCGGCATGATGAGGTGACGGGCGGAGCTGTTGAGACGCTTCGCGTTCTCCTCCGGGCGGAAGATGCGCACCTTGCCGTCTTTGCAGCGGAAAGCCTTCAGCCCCTCGAAGGCGGCCTGTCCGTAATGCAGCACGTTGGCGGCCACGGAGATCGTGATGTCGTAGGTGTTGTAGAGCTTCCCTTCGCTCCATTTGCCGTCCGCATAGTGGAAGCGGATGTTGCTCTTTGTCGGGCGGAACTGAAATCCGAGATTGGCCCAGTCCATTTCCATGATGAAAACCTCCATGTGAGTTTTGTGTTCGAAAGAACACGCTGATACCGGAAAATACTGTTGTAAAATATATCACTTCCCGCCGACAATATCAAGACGGGAATCCCGCAAAGAGGAGTGTCTCCGCGGAAAAAGTTACTTTCTTGCAACACGGGGGTGACAAAACGCACTTCCGGGTCTATATTAAGAGCAAGGACGTAAATCACCGGCGGGAGCCGCCGGCGGAAAACATACAAGGAGATGGTCACAATGCAGGTCCCTTTGCTTGATCTTCGTGCTCAGTACAGTCCGCTCAAAGCGGAGATCATGAGCGCCGTTTCGGAACTGTGCGACTCCCAGCACTTCATCCTCGGTCCCAAAGTCGAAGCCTTCGAACAGGAGCTGGCCGCCTACTGCCGCTCCGGCGGGGCCGTGGGAGTGACCAGCGGTTCCGACGCGCTCATCATCGCCCTCATGGTCGAGGGCGTCGGCCCCGGGGACGAGGTCATCACGTCGCCCTTCACCTTTTTCGCCACGGTGGGCGCCATCGTCCGTGTCGGGGCCACGCCGGTTTTCGCCGACATCGACCCCGTGACCTTCAACATCGATCCCGCCAAAATCGCCGAGAAGATCACGCCGCGCACGAAAGGCATCATCCCCGTCCACCTCTTCGGTCAGGCGGCGGATATGGATCCCATCATGAAACTTGCCCGGGAGCACGGGCTCTTCGTCATCGAGGACGCCTGTCAGGCCATCGGCGCCGAATACCGCGGCCGCCGGGTCGGCTCCATCGGCGACTACGGCGCTTTCAGCTTCTTCCCGAGCAAGAACCTCGGCTGTTTCGGCGACGGCGGCGCCGTGACCTGTTCCGCCGACAGGACCGCGCTGCTCAAGATTTTCCGCAACCACGGCCAGAGCAAGACCTACATCCACGAGTACGTCGGCGGCAACTTCCGCCTGGACGCGCTCCAGGCGGCGGTCCTCTCGATCAAACTGCGTCACCTCGATGCGTGGAGCGCCGCCCGGCAGGCCAATGCGGCCGCCTACCGGAAACTCTTTGCCGAGGCCGGCATCACCGAAGAGGAGATCACCTTGCCCCGGGAGGCGGATTACCCTGTCCGTCACATCTACAACCAGTTCTGCATCCGCGTCCACGGCGGCCGCCGCGACGCCCTCAAGAACTTCCTCGCGCAGAACAATGTCGGCTGCGCCGTGTACTACCCGCTGTCGCTCCATCTTCAGGAGTGCTTCAAATCGCTGGGCGGCAAAGCCGGCGATTATCCCGCGTGCGAGCTGGCCACCTCCGAGGTCCTGGCCCTGCCGATCTACGGTGAGTGCCCCGCCGAGCAGCGCGAGTTCGTCGTCGAGACCATTGCGAAATTTTTCAAATGAGCTGAGCCGTGTCGGGAGAAAAGCGAAACAACGACCGGGATTTCAAGGCGCAGAGCTATCTGCGGCTCGTCGCCTACGCGCGCCCGTATTGGAAGCGGTTGACCGTCGGCATCGTTGCCGGGATGCTGGTCGGCGGTTCGCTCTTTTTCGGGCTGATGATGATCCCGCAGCTGGTCAGCGTGGCAGATTCCGGGAAGAAAAATGTGCCCGTCGTCTCCCATGCGGAGCTCGCATCGAAACTCGCCGAGGCCGTTTCCCGCCCCGGCCTTTCCGCCGAGGAGAAAACGGCTGCCGTCGACCGGATCCTCAATCCGCCGGATGCCGATCCGCAGCTGACGAAACTGCTGGATCAGGCGCGGTCCGCCATCCGCCGCTTCCATCTGCCCTGCGAGCTCGTCGACCGCACCGTGATCGTCACCTGGCCCGTCAGGTTCCGGTTCGAGATCGTGAGCGCCTCGGGACGGATCGCGTGGCAGATATTCATGGTCTATACGGTGCTTTTCGTCCTCGCCTGGCTGGTCAAGTCTCTGGCCCAGTACGTCAATGCCTACTGCACGAGAATGGTGGGCGCCCAGGTCGTGGCCGATCTGCGCGAGATCATCTTCAAACAGCTCTCGAAGCAGTCGCTCTCGTTTTACAGCAGCATGGATGTGGGGCATCTCATCAGCCGCTGCACCAACGACACCAGCGCGCTGGAGGCGTCGGTATCCCACTCCATCGAAGATTTGACCAGCGCGCCGATCCAGATCTTCGCCTGTTTCGTCGCGATCCTCGTGGCCTGCCGGGAGTACAACAGCTTCTCCCTCGCCGTGATCCTGCTCATCGGCGTGCCGATCCTGATCGTGCCCATGCACGTCCTCGGGCGCCGGATCCGCAAGGTCTACAAAAAGAGCTTCGCCCGCATCGCCGACGTGTTCTCGCGGATGCACGAGACCTTCTCCGGGATCCGCGTCGTCAAGGCCTGCAATACCGAAAAGCATGAGATCGACCGCTTCAGGATCGACAACCGGAAATATCTGAAGCAGGTGCTGAGAGCCCTGCGGCTCCAGCTGTTCATCGCGCCCTCCATGGAGTTCGTCGCCGTGACCGGGACGCTGGTGTTTCTGGTCTACTCCTACTGGGACGGCGTCACCATCACCCAGCTGGCGGCGCTGCTGTCTCCCGCCTTCATGGCCTACCGTCCCATCAAGGCGATCAGCAAGGTCGTCGCCTCGATCCAGCGCTCCATGGCGGCCGCGGACCGTTTCTTCGATCTCATCGACACCGACACCTCTCTGCCCGAGAAAAAGGACGGTCCCGTTTTGAAGGAGTTCCGGGACAAAATCGAATTTTCCCATGTGAATTTTTCCTACGACGACAAGCCGGTCCTTCAGAACATCGATCTGGTCATCCCCCGGGGCAGCGTAGTGGCCGTGGTGGGCGAGACGGGGTCCGGCAAGACGACCATGGCCAACCTCATCGCCCGCTTCTACGATGTGGATTCCGGTTCCGTGACCATCGACGGCATCGACGTGAGGGATTACCGGATATCCTCGCTGAGGAAGATCATCGGCGTCGTCAATCAGGAACCGATCCTTTTCAACGAGTCCATCGCCGACAACATTTCCTACGGCTGTTTCAACGCGACCCGCGAGGAGATCGTCGAAGCGGCCAAACTGGCAAACGCCCACGATTTCATCGTCAACGGACCCTATCATGAGGGGTATGATTACGTCGTGGGCGAAAAGGGATTCAAACTCTCCGGCGGCGAGAAGCAGCGCATCGCCATCGCCCGGACGATCCTGCGCAATCCCCCCATCCTCATCCTCGACGAGGCCACCAGCGCTCTGGACACCGTGACGGAAAAACTTGTTCAGGAAGCCCTCAACCGGGTCATGACCAACCGGACGGTTTTCGCCATCGCCCACAGGCTTTCCACCATCCGCAACGCCGACCGCATCATCGTTCTCGAACACGGCCGGATCGTCGAGTCCGGGACCCACGAGGAACTGCTCGCTCTCGGCGGGCGGTACCGCAAACTTTACGACACCCAGTTTTC
Source organism: Lentisphaeria bacterium (assembly GCA_017450705.1). GTDB lineage: Bacteria > Verrucomicrobiota > Lentisphaeria > Victivallales > Victivallaceae > UBA1784. Next base: position 20,051 of record JAFSTC010000069.1, read on the forward strand.
TTCGTGAGTTTCCGCGGGGAGGGGACGGGATATGCTTCTGCCGGAGTTGATCCACTTCATCGGTATCGGCGGCGCCGGGATGGCACCCCTGGCGGAGATCCTTCTGGCCCGCGGCGTCAAGGTGACGGGCTCGGATCTGGTCTTCAATGACAAGTGCCGAGAGCTGGCCGCCCTCGGCGCCGTGATATCCTCCGGGCACCGGCGGGAAAATCTCCCCGGCGGCGCGGGTCTTGCCGTCTTCTCCTCCGCCGTCCCGGCGGACAATCCGGAGCTTCTCGAGGCCGCCGAGCGGGGGATCCCCCTGATGCGCCGCGGCGAATTCCTTGCCTACTTTCTTTCCCTCTACGGAAGAGTCGTCGCCGTCTCAGGTTCCCACGGGAAGAGCACCGTCACCGCCATGACCGTCCACATCCTGCGGGCGTGCGGCGTCGAAGCGGGGTACATGATCGGCGCGGGCGTTTTCGACGGCCGGTCCGCCTCCTGCGGCCGGGGTGACGACATCTTCGTCACCGAAGCCGACGAATCGGACGGAACGCACAAACTGCTTTCGCCTTACCTCGGGATCGTGCCCAACGTGGACGGCGATCACTGTTGGAGCGTGGGCGGGGAGGAGGCCCTCCTCGAAAATTTCCGCACCTTCGGAAGGCGGTCGAAGCATCTTCTCTGTTTCGAGACGGACCGGGCGCTTTTTCGGGAATGCGCCGACGTGACGGTTCTTCCTCCGCCCGGAAAGGATCTTGTCTGCGCCGGGTTCCGGGGATTCATGGCTGTCGATGCCCGCCTCGCCGTCGCCGCTTCCGTGATGCTGGGATGCCGTGAAGACCGGGCGCTCGATGCCGTTTCCTCCTTCCGCGGCGTCAAGCGGCGCATGACACTCCGCAGAACGGAGCCGTACGTCGTCATCGAGGACTACGCCCACCACCCCGCCGAGGTCGAGAGCTCCATCGAATATCTGCGCATCAACTATCCGGGACATCATCTGAGGGTCGTTTTTCAGCCCCACCGCTACGCCCGCTTGGAGACGTTCTTCGGCGATTTCGTCCGTGTGCTGAAGACGGCGGACTCCCTTTTCGTCGCCCCGGTCTTCGCCGCGTGGAGCGAGCACGGGCGCGTGGACAGCCGCCAGCTGGCCGATTCCTGCGGCGGCGTTGCTCTTCCGGGATCGTGGAAGGAGGCTTCTTCCATCGTGCGCGCCGCGCCCCATGGAGATAAGTCGCTGCTGATCGCCGTGCTGGGGGCGGGGGACATCGAGGAGATCATTCCGTTTCTGTGACTTTTTCCGAGGAGGAAGTTTTTATGTACAACTGCATCATCTGCCGCTATCACGAGATCGCCACCAAGGGCAACAACAGAAACATGTTCGAGCGGTGTCTCGCGGACAACATCCGCCATCTGCTCTCCGGCGTCGCCCCCTGCCGGGTCCTGCGGGTGCGGGGGCGGATCTGGATCGAACACCCAGAAGGGCGGGATTATACCGACGAGGAGATCTCCGGCATGATCCCCGCGCTCCGCCGGGCCTTCGGCGTCGAGACTTTCTCCCCCGCCGTGCGGATCGCTTCCGACATGGACGCCATCAGGAACGCCGCGCTGGAGATCGCGCCGCCGGTCTTCGAGGGACGTCCCGACACCGTGACTTTCCGGGTGCGGGCCCGCCGCAGCAACAAGCGCTTCCCCATGCGGAGCAAGGAGATCGAGATCGATCTCGTTTCCGCCGTGGCCGGACTTTTCGACCACCGCCGGTTCAAACTGGATCTCGACCACGCCGAACTGACGCTCGGCTGCGAGGTGCGCGACGAGTTTTCGCTTCTGTATTTCGACACTTACGAGGGGCCCGGCGGCCTGCCCGTCGGCAGCAACCCCCGGGTGCTGACGCTGCTCTCCGGCGGGATCGACTCCCCCGTGGCGGCCTACCTCGTCATGAAGCGGGGTTCGCCCACGGATTACGTTTCGTTCCACAGCTACCCCTACACCCCCGCGGAAACGACCGACAAGGTGAAGACCATTGCCGCCCATCTCAACACGTTCCAGGCGACGGGAAAGCTCCACCTGGTCAACCTGCTGGAACTTCAGAAGGCAGTGCGGGACAACTGCTCCGAGCGGCTGCGCACGGTGCTGTACCGCCGGGCCATGTTCCGGATCGCCGAACGGATCGCCCGGGAGACGGGATGCCGCGCCCTGGTCACGGGGGAGGCCCTCGGTCAGGTGGCCAGCCAGACCCTCGTCAACATGGACACCATCAACCGCTCCATCGACATGCTGGTCCTGCGGCCCATCGTGGGAGAGGACAAGCTCGACACCATTGCCGTCGCGGAAAAGATCGGCACCATGAAGATCTCCGAGAAACAGGTCCCCGACAGCTGCACGGTTTTCGCGCCCTCCAGTCCGTCGACCTCCGTGCCGCTGGTCATCGCAGAGAAGGAAGAACTGCTCATCCCCGACTACGCGGGGATCCTTGAGCGCGCCGTCGCCTCGCGGGAAACGTTCTGAGGCGTCAGAGGCCGAAGAATCTTGCCGCGTTGCCGTGGAAGATGTCTTCGATCTGGGACGGTGTCAGGCCCGCCATGTCCGCCGCCTGTTTGACGGCGGTCAGGCTTTCGTAGCAGACCAGCGTCGCATCGGGCCGGCAGTGGGTGAGGGGGACCGGCTTGAGGAACTTCCAGGCCCGCCCCCAGGTGACGTAATTGCCGTGGACGCCCCCCGCGCAGATGTTGTCGGTCCCGAAGAGCAGGCGCGAGATATCGATGTGCTTGAAAAGAAGATAGAAGGATCTTGCGCTGCACACGGCCGAAAGGTCGAAGACCGTGTGCTCCATTTCCGCCAGCTGGAATACGCTCTTTTCCAGCGTGTACGGATTGAAGGCCCGGGCGCAGTGGGCGAGGATCCACCTGACGCGTGGATAGCGTTTCGTCAGGCGCGCAAGGTCTTCTATGTTCTGCGGATCGGCGGCGCCGTCGATCCGGGCCATGTGGAGCGTGACGCAGAGCCCGTGGTGGTCCGCCACCTCGATCAGGGATTCCGGGAAGAAGTCCGTGATCCGGCAGTTGTCCGGATCCGCGGCGAAACTGCGGTAGGGTTTCAGACCGCAGAAACGGTGCCGTTTTACCGCCTCGTCCAGAGAATCGGGCGTGATTCGAGGCGTGACGACGGTGCTGCCCCGTCTGTGCCGGGACTTCGCGATCTCCTGCGCCATGAAGAGATGGGTCTTCTCCGGATCCATGCCCGCCGCGGGGTAGGGCAGAAGAAGATATCCCGTCTCCCGGCCGGGGAAGACCTCTTTCGACCACGCGTCCAGCTCGTCGAAGCCGACCTCCTGAACGGTGACCGGAACGCCGGGGGCCAGGGAATCGCTCCACAGGTGGGTGTGGGCGTCGAAGATCCGGCGGGGAACGAAGTCTTCCAATTCGGTCGCCCAGAACTCCCGGTCGAAATCCGTCAGCGGCTGATAATCTTTACGCATGGCACTTCCTTTGTTTCAGTTCCGCCGCAAGTTCCAGCGCCGCGGCAAAAAGCAGTTCCTTTGCTTTCGGTCTGACCTCCTCGAAGGGCGTTTCCGGGGGGACCGTCCCCCGGGCCAGCACGAAGGCGGGGAAACTCTTTCCCAGAAGTTTTCCCGAAAGAAGCACACAGGAGACGCCGTTTGACCGGCACGTCTCCGCGACCACCGCGCAGAGTTTGCCGTTGTCGGTCTGGGCGTCGGAACAGCCTTCGCCCGTGATGACGAAGTCCGCGTTCCGGATCTTTTCGACAAGTTTCGTCGCGGATATGGCCAGTTGGGCGCCCGACTCCGGGACCGCGCCGCAGAAAGCCCGCAGTCCCAGTCCCAGTCCGCCCGCGGCGCCGTCGCCCGGCAGATCCGATGAAACAAGCCCCTGTGAAATGAGCACGCGCCGCAGGTTGGCAAGGCCCTCTTCCAAAAGGGGCATCGTCTCGGGCGTCGCGCCTTTCTGAGGCGCGAAGACCGCCACGGCGCCGTTTTCCCCCAGCAGAGGATTTGTGACGTCCGAGGCCGTCCGGAACCGGCAGTTTTTTATCTGCAGCGCGGCGCAGGAAGCGTCGATCCGCCCGATGCGCCGCAGGCTCCCGCCGTCAAGCCCTGACATGAGGTTGTCGGAACGGTCGTAAAAACGGTACCCCAGCGCCTCGGCCATGCCGCAGCCGCCGTCCACCGTGGCGCTGCCGCCGATGCCGATGATGATCTCCTCAACGCCCCTGCCGAGGGCGGCGCGGATCATCTCCCCCGTGCCGAAGGTGGAGGTTTTCATGGGATCGCGTTCCTCCTTCTCCAGCAGGACCATGCCGGAAGCGGCCGCCATTTCGAGAAAGGCCGTACCTCCGGCAACGCCCATTTCGGCTTTCGCGGGGCGGCCCAGGGGATCGCGGACGGTGCACGTGACGAGCTGTCCGCCCGCGGCCGCCGTCAGGGCGCGGACCGTGCCCTCTCCGCCGTCCGCCAGCGGGACGCAGAGGACCTCCGCATCGGGGATCGCAGCAAGGATCGCCGCCTTTTCGATCTCCGCCGCCCGTTCCGCCGTGAGAGACCCTTTGAATTTGTCCGGAGCCAGGACGATCTTCACGATACGGCCTCTTTGGAGAAGGCGGGCATGTCGTTCTCTTCGACCCGCCTGCGGAACCATTTTTCAGCCAGCTTCTGCCAGCCGGTGACGGGGATGCCGGGGCGGTAGACGGTGGCGTATCCGTGGCCGCCGCACTCGTAGAGGTGCATCTCGGCCTTGACGCCCGCGTCGCGCAGCGCCTTGTACCAGACGAGGGCGTTTTCCACGCGGACGCTGTCGTCCTCGGTCTGGACGATCAGCGTGGGCGGCGTGTTCGGCGTCACGTCGAACTCCGGCGAAGTTTTCATGTCCTCCGTCGCCAGATAGGCCGGGTAGATGAGCGCGGCGTAGTCGGGCACGAAGGAGAGCTTGTCGATGTCGTCCGCTTCCGGGTAGGGTTCTCCCTTGCCCGCGCTGACCGCGGCGGCCAGATGCCCCCCGGCGGAGAAGCCGATGATCCCGATCTTTCCGGGATCGATGTTGAATTCGCGGGCGTGGTACCGGCAGAAACGGATCGCCCTCGCGGCGTCGGCCCGGGCCGCCGTGCGCTGATCGGGACAGCGGTACTTGAGCAGAAAGGCGGTAAATCCGATGCTGTTGAGAAAATCGCAGATGGCGAAGCCCTCCCGCTCATAGGCGAGATAAGCGTAGCCGCCGCCCGGGCAGACGATCACGGCGGGAGCCCTGCCTTTCGACTCCACCGGGCGGAAGGTCACGGCGGGCACGGAGATGTCGTGCAGACGAAGACTTCCGTCGTGGCGGCTGTTGTCGAAGAACTCCGGCTGTGCGGCCTTTTCCTTGTCGGTGAAGGGCGCTTCATTCGTCCAGAGCCGGAAAGTTCCTCCGCGCAGACCGGCCCGGAGCAGTTCCGGTTCGGTTTCCTTGAGATAACGGTCGTTTTCCCCGCGGCAGAGATAATTTTGAAGCATTTTTTGACATTCCTTTCTTTCTCAATCGACGAGTTTTCCAAACAGAGAGACCGGGTTGGACTGGATGACTTCCACTTTTCTCAATGTTCCGGGCCGGCATTTTTCATCGGGCTCGAAATGGATCATGATGTTGGTTCCCGTCCGGCCCGTCCAGCGCCGGGGGTTGCGGGGGCTCACGCCCTCGACGAGGACTTCCTCCGTTCTCCCCTTCATGGCGGCCAGTCTTTTTTCGACCCGGACTGCCAGATCGGCCAGCAGGATCTGATTGCGCTCCTCCTTGACCTCCTCCGGCACCGTGTCGGGCATCTGCGCGGACTTGGCTCCCGGCCGGGGCGAATATTTGAAAATGAAGGACTGGGAATAGTCCATTTCGTTCATCACCTCCCGGGTCAGGCGGAAATCCTCCTCCGTCTCTCCGGGAAAGCCCACGATGACGTCGGTGGAAAAGGTGAGGTCGGGGATGGCGTCCCGCAGTTCCGCCGCCTTGGCAAGATAGGAGTCTCGTGTGTACTGGCGGTTCATCGCGGCAAGGATCCTGTCCGATCCCGACTGAAGCGGCAGATGGATGTTGTGACAGACCTTCTCCGCCGTCGCCAGAGTCCGGATGAGGCGCTTGTTGAAGTAGCTTACGTAGGGGCTGGTGTAGCGGATCCTCAGCAGACCCGGCAGTTTGTCGAGTTCCTCCAGCAGCTCCGCGAAAGGCGAGCAATCGTCCGCGGGGGGCCGGATGTCGCCGCCGAGACCGTAGGCTGCGACGTTCTGCCCCAGAAGAAGGAGTTCCTTCACGCCCGAGTCGACGAGCATTTTCGCCTCCGCCAGCACGTCCTCCCGGGTGCGGCTGATCTCCCGCCCCCGGACGTAGGGCACGATGCAGTAACTGCAGAACCTGTTGCAGCCCCGGGTGATGGCGATCTCTCCGTGCCAGGTGGCCGCGTAGTGGCCGGACATGCCGGTGAGAACATCGGGCGAGGGTTCCGTTTCGGCGAAGCGCAGATGCTTTTCTTTTGCCTTTCGCAGCTGTTCCGGCAGGGTGTGGAGCTGCCCGGTGCCGAGAACGAAATCCAAATGCGGCAGTTCCTCCAGGAGTTTGTCTCCCAGCCGCTGGGCCATGCATCCTGCGACGCCGATGACGAGACCGGGCTTGCGGGCCTTCAGCTTTTTCATGTAGCCGATCTTGCCCTTTGCCTTGCGCTCGGCGGCTTCGCGGACACTGCACGTGTTGAAGATCAGCGCGTCGGCCTCCTCCTCGGTGCCGACGATCTCATGTCCCTCGGCCCGGAGAAGACTTGCCATGGCGTCGGAATCCCGTTCGTTCATCTGGCAGCCGTAGGTTTTGATGTAAACCTTCATCGGATCGGCCTCACAGAAGCGTCAGGTTGTCCCGGTGGACCATTTCCGTTTCGCAGTCGCTGCCCATGGCCGCCTGGACGGCGTCGGAGTGACAGCCCCGCAGCTTGAGACAGTCCGCCGAGGCGTAGTTCACGAGTCCCCGGGCGAAGGGTTTGCCCCCGGGACCTGCGATCTCTACGGTGTCGCCGCGTTTGAATTCGCCGGAAACGTCCGTGACTCCCGCGGGGAGCAGGCTTTTGCCTCTTTCCCTGATGGCCCGTTCGGCGCCCGCGTCGACGGTGAGCCGGCCCGAGACTTTGCTGAAAAAAGTGAACCAGCGCTTGTGCCCGGAGAGGCGGCGGCCCCGGGGCAGGAACAAAGTCCCCGTGTCGTCTCCGGCGAGGATCCGTTTGATGACCCCGGGATCGCGGCCGTCGGCGATCCAGAGATAGCCGCCCGCGGAGGTGACGATGCCGGCCGCCCGGAGTTTCGACTCCATGCCGCCGATGGAGAATTTCGAGTCGTCGGTGCCGCCGGCAAGTCCGAGGATGTCATCGGTGAGTTTCGCGACTTCGGAGATCCGTTCCCCGAGGTTCCCCGCCGCGTCCCGGTCCCGCAGACCGTCCACCGTGGTGAGGAGGATCGTGAGTTCCGAGCCGGTCAGGGAGCCCAGCAGTCCGGCCAAAGTGTCGTTGTCGCCGAACTTGAGCTCGTCCACCGAGACGGAGTCGTTTTCGTTGACGATGGGCAGCACCCCGTTCTCCCACAGGGCGTTGATGCAGTTCATCACGTTGAGACAGCGCTCCCTGTTGCGCAGATCCGCCGCCGTCAGCAGCAGCTGGGCCGCCTCGAAGCCGTTTTTTCTGCACTCCGAGGTGTAGATGGCCATCAGCGCGCTCTGCCCGACCGCGGCCAGCGCCTGGATCCGCGCCAGATCCCGCGGACGGGTCTTGATTTTGAGCGTTTCCATCCCCATGCCCACCGCGCCCGAGGTGACCAGCAGGACCCGGCGGCCCGATCTGCGGATCTCCGCCACGCCCGCCACCAGCCGGGCCACGGCTTCCCTGTCGATCAGGAGGCGTGTCCCCGCCTTGATGATGACCTGCCGGCTCGCGGCCAGCGCCGCACTGCGTCCTTTTTTATCCATAACAGGAGTTTCTCCATGGTTTCGCGCTTGTTTCGATTTCATTAATATAGTCCGCGCTTTCCGCTTTTGCAACGTGCGGAGAAACTTTGCCGGAAACCGTCGAAAACTGCCGGATCCCGGCCGAAAGGGCAAAAAATTTCAAAAAAATCGATTTTTTTTTGATTTTCGATTTGAAAAAATCAGGAAGGTGTGGTACAATTAGGAGTGAAAAGGAGTAAAAAGGAATAGAGTTGACGATGGCGGACGAAAAAAGGCGGCGCAAGGTCATGTTCTACGGCGAGTACGACCGGGCTCTGGATCCCCAGTGCCGGATCTCTCTGCCCAGCGAGTGGCGCAGCCGGGAAGGGGAGACGGAACTGGTGATGATCCCCGCTCCGGGCCGGGCGCTGGTCCTGATGCCCGAAGAGACCCTGGCCGGGTTTTTCGAGAAGCTGCAGGACGAGTCCATCGCCAATCCGAAGATCCAGATGGCCTTCGCTTTCCTCGGTTCCCAGGCCCGGGTCTGCCGGTGCGACAAGCAGGGCCGCTTGCCGCTGGACCGCAAAAAGCTGGAGTCCGTCGGCATCTCGAGCCAGGTCAAGATGATTGGCGCCATCACGCATATCCGTCTCTGTGCGCCGGAGAACTGGCAGGTCCCCGGTGACGAGGAGACCGTTGCGGGGTATCTCGGCGATATCAGAAGTGTGGGCGGCGAGGCCGGAGGTCTTGCCGGGATCCTGAGCAGTATTCTCGGAGGACGTTGACGGGATCATGGATTTTCGGCACGAACCTGTTCTGTTGGATGCGGTGTTGGAACATCTGGTTTTCGACACCGGCCGTCCCGCGCGCCTCATAGACGGGACGCTGGGCGGCGGCGGACACAGCTTTGCTCTGCTGCAGAAGTATCCGAAGCTCGAGCTTCTGGGGATCGACCGGGACGAGGATGCGCTTGCCGCCGCCTCTGAACGGTTGAAACCCTTTGCCGGACGTTTCGAAACCGTCCACGGGAGTTACTCGCAAATGACGGAGATCGCCCGGGGACGGGGTTGGGACGCCGTGGACGGTGTCCTTCTCGACATCGGCGTTTCTTCTTTTCAGATCGATACGCCCGAGCGCGGGTTTTCGTGGCGCGGCGATGGTCCTCTGGATATGCGCATGGACCGGAAGAGCCCCGTGACCGCGGCCCGGCTTCTCAACCGGGCGACGGAGCGGGAGCTGGAGGAGATATTCCGAAAGTTCGGGGAGATCCGGCCTGCGAAAAAACTGGCCGCCGCGGTTGTTGCGCGGCGGACGGATGCCCCCTTTGCCGCAACGGGCGATCTGGTGGCGCTGTGCGACGAGGTCCTCGGCCGTTCCCGAAAGGGGGAACTGCCGAAACCCACGCTGGTGTTTCAGGCCCTGCGCATCGCGGTGAACGGCGAGCTCGACGAACTGGAGAAGGGATTGACGGCCGCGTGCGGTCTGCTTCGCTCCGGAGGACGTCTTGCGGTGATCAGCTTCCACTCGCTGGAAGACCGGATCGTGAAGAACTTCATCCGTGAGGCGGCGCGTGACTGCATCTGCCCTCCGGACCTTCCGGTGTGCCGCTGCGGCCACAGGGCTTTCCTGCGGCCCGTTACCCGTCACGCCGTGACCGCGGACGAAGAGGAGCTGCGGAGAAACCGCCGCGCCGCATCCGCCCGGCTTCGGGCGGCCGAAAAATGCTGAACTGAACTTCAACAAAATGAAATGACATAGAGGAGCTTGGACAGAATGAACATTCAACCGGGACGCATGACACAGACGAGACGGACGAGTTCCGCACGGCGGGATCCCGACTTCGGACGGCAGTTCGCGAGGGTGATGAAGGTGGTCCTTTGCCTCGTCCTCATCTCTTCGGTCCTGGTCATCCACATCTACATGAATCAGCGGATCGCCGAGACCGAGGCGCAGATCCGCGCCGTCCGGCAGAACATCAGCCGGGTCCGGACCGAGATCACCAATCTGCGCAACCGGAAGGAGGAGTACTGCAGTCCGGAGTTCGTCCGGCGCCAGATGGGGCGGTTCGGATTGAACCTCGTTCCCGCCGAACCGGGGCAGGTCCGTCTGATGTCCGTCCTGCCGTCGTCTCAGGCCCGGCGGCTGGCCGTGCAGATGGAGCAGAGATCTCCCGTCATCGCCGCCGACAGTTTCCGGCGTCCCGTTCCGGGAAGACAGCGTTTCGGGAGCATGAGCCGTGACTAACACTTCCGATTCGATTCGGATGCGGGGGAAGCTGATCGCTGTCTGGTGGTTTCCCCTCGCGGCTTTTCTCATATTCCGTTTTTTTCAGGTACAGGTGGTCCGCCACGACTATTATCTCGGCGAGGCCAGAGTGCGCTACACCGCCAGCCGCACGACGACGGGGAAGCGGGGGGAGATCTTCGACCGGTCCGGCTATCTGCTGGTGGGCAATTCCCCCTGCGTGGAGATCTTCTGCACACCCGCCAATCTTCCCGAGAACAGCCGCCGCGGCGTCGCCGTCATCTGTGCAAAGCATTTCGGCAAGCCCGCCATGTGGTATTTCCGGCGCCTGGCGCCCACGATCCGCAAAAAAGGGTCGGACGGGGTGGAAAAAGAGGTCCCCTCGCTCTACTTCATGATCAACCGCCAGACGCCTCTGGAAACGGCGGAATCCTTCAAAAGGGAACTCGTCCGCTTTTTCCAGACGGAAAAGGAGAAGGCGGCGCAAAAGACGACCGCCCGCCACTTCCCGCGGGGATTCATCGCGTACCGCAACTCCAGCTACCGGACTTATCCCAAGGGACGGCTGGCCTCGAACATCCTGGGGTACATCAACGTCGTGAACGACTCGGCCGTTCCCCAGGGGGGACTGGAGAAGGAACTGAACCGGGACATCACGCCTGAAAAGGGCCGCGAGATCTACGAGCGGACCCGCGACGGGATCCCGCTGGATTACGGCTACCGCAAATTCACGGGCGGCCGCGACGGAAAGGATGTCTATCTCACGATCAGCGAACCCGTGCAGGCCATCCTCGAGGAGGAGCTTGACGCGGCCTACGCGAAATGGCGGCCCGAAACGATCTACGCGGCCATCGCCGATCCCGCCACGGGGGAGATCCTCGCGCTGGCCCAGCGGCCGACCTTCGATCCCGGAGACCGGTCCAGTTTCGACCCCGCGGCCGTCCGGACCCGCATCGCCGAGGACTCCTACGAACCCGGCTCGGTCATCAAACCCTTCAGCATCGGCAAGGCGCTGGACTGGGGCGTCGTCACTCCCGGGACCGTCATCGACTGCGAGAAGGGTCGCTGGATCTATCTGAAGCGTCCCCTGACGGATTCCCACAATTACGACAAGCTCACCGTCGCGGGCGTCATCCAGAAATCCAGCAACATCGGAACGGCCAAAGTCGCCCTGACTCTGGGGAAGGAACGGGTGTACGAGGTGCTCAAAACCTTCGGTTTCGGGGAGAAGACGGGATTGCCGTTCCCCCTCGAGAGCCGCGGCTATCTGCCCCGCCCGAAGCGGTGGGACGGTCTCTCCATCACCCGTTTCCCCATCGGATACGGCATCCGGGTCTCCCCGCTCCAGCTCCTGCGGGCGTACTGCGCGCTGGCGTCCAACGGCGATCTGCCCGAACTCAGACTGGTCGACCGGCTCGTCGACACCGCCACCGGGAAGGAAACGAAAAATCCCCCGAAGATCATCCGCAGGACCTTCATGAATCCGGCGGCCCACCGCCAGCTGGTGGACATGATGATCACCGTTACGGAACCGGGGGGAACTGCCACCAAGGCAGCCATTCCCGGCTACCGTGTGGCGGGCAAGACGGGGACCAGCCGCAAGTACGTCCCCGGCAAGGGGTACAGCCGGGGAGCCTATTTCGCCAGCTTCGTCGGATTCGTTCCGGCATACAAGCCCCGGCTCGTGATGCTGGTCACCTTCGACAATCCCAAGGGCGCCAGTTACGGCGGCACCATCGCCGGCCCCGTGTTCAGCCGGGCCGCCTCGCGCATTCTCAAATACTGGAACGTCCCTCCCGATCACATCCCCGAGAAGAGCGGAAAGAAGAAATGAGAAGCTTTTTTCCGGGAAAACCGTTCCCTGCGTAAAATAATTTTTCCGCGCCGCCCGTTAAATAGACAGGTTCGGACTTAGTCGCGATCGAAAAAAACGTTCCAACAGGAGAAAATGAACATGTCGATGAAACTGACACTGACCGGTGCGGCCTCCGCCCTTCTCGTCCTGACCGCCTGGGGAAGTCCCTTTTCGGAAGCCCAGGCCAAGATCAAGGAAAAATATCCCGAGGAATACGAAAAGATCCAGGCCCTCGCCGCCACCGATATGGCCGAGGCCCAGAAAAAACTGGCGGAACTCGCCCGCAAGGGCAATATCCGGCTTCCCCGCGAGAGCGGAAGGGGGCAGCGCTCCCGTTTCTCCGGGCCCCGCGGCGGTGAACGGGGCGAACGCGGCGAGCGCGGCGGCCGTGGAGGCATGGATTTCCGAGGCGGCCGTCCCGGCGGCATGGGCGGAGGCATGGGCGGAGGTATGGGCATGATGCGCCGGTTCAACCCGCTTCGCCGTTTCGTCGCCGAAAGCCAGATCAAGAGCAAGTTCGCCGCCGAGTACGCTCAGGCCGAGAAGGAACTTCTGGCCGCCGCCGACAAGATCGACGAACTGGCCAAAAAGGCGAAGGTGACTCTTCCCGTTTCGTCCGAACTTCAGATGCGCCGTCTGCGCGCCAAGGCTCCCGAAGAGTTTGCCAAGCTCGAGGAACAGTCAGAATCCGATCCCCGCACCGTCTTCGGCGGGCTCCGGGAACTGGCCGAAAAGGAGGGCGTGACCCTCAACGACAATCCCGGTCAGCCCCGCGACGGCCGCGGCTTCCGCGGCGGTGAACGCGGCGGCGAGCGCGGCGCGGACCGGCCTGCCAAGGCTCCCGGGCGGGAAAATCCGGCCCAGACGATCCGGAAACTGCGGCAGAAATATCCCGAGGAGATGAAGGAGATCATGGCGCTCCGCGAAGAGGATCCCAAAGAGTTCTCCCGCCGGCTTCAGGAACTCAACCGGCGCTATGCCGCCGAGTCCGATGCGGGCAAGACCGAAAAGAAGTGATTTGCCGGAAGGAGCAGGCGGGGGGGCATCCCGCCTGCTTCCCGTTTCCGGAGAACAGGTTTTTTTTGAAATTTTTGCGTTTGCCGCCGGATATACATTGCAAAAAAGCAATCTCTGTGGTAAGTTATGCCGGGGACAGAAGTGAAGTGATTTACGGGACGGAAGGTTCGAATGTCTTTATGGGGAAGTGATCAGTTTGCGGTGGTGATGTTTTCCGCCGCATGTATCCGCGGCGCCGTTTTCACCCGGGGCAAGAGCGGACAGGCCCTGACCGCCTTTGCGGAGGAATCCGTCGACCCCGCCGATCCGCCCGGCAGCTGGAAAAAGGTCCTGAACCGGATCAACTGCGGCAAGTCTGTCCCCATGTACATCTGCGGCAGTTTCAAGGGAGGGATTTTCTTCCAGACGTATTCTGCGGATCTCTCCCCGGACGAACAGCGCGGCGCGCTGGAGCTGGAACTGCCCCGGCACCTCATTTCCGTTCCCGACGATCACAAGCTCCAGTTCGTTCCGGCCGGAGAGACCGACGGCAAGGTGCTCGTCAACGCTTATGCTTTTCCCGCCGCGGCCATCGGTTCCGTGGCCGAGCTCCTCTCCGGCTGCGGGCGGAAGACCGACGGCTTCGTCTATCCCCTGATGGCTCTTCAGGAGGGGGATCCCCCCTTCTTCAACGAGGAGATCGAGCCGGGATTCTGTTTCTTTTCCGGGCAATGGCATCCCTTTTCGGCCTCTTCCGACCGTTCCTCCGTCACCGGCCGGTGGCGGGAGATTTTTTCCGGTCTCTTCTCGCTCCCCGGAGATTTCGATACGGAGTCTTTCCTGCCTGTCCTTCTGACGGCCCGTCTGATCTCTTCCCGGGACTATCCCGCCTTGCGCGCCGGTCTGCGGGTCCTGCCGGACGCTCTCCGGCCCCGGCGCATCCGCCGGCAGCTCCAGTTGACGGTTGTCCTCTGCGCCGCCCTGATCGTCATGCTCGCCTGGAGCGCTTCCGGATCGTGGCTCGCCAACCGCAGGGAGTACACCTCTCTGCGGAGCCAGATCAAGGAGATGACCTCCGAGACGGCGCGGATCCAGGGCGTTCTCCGCCGACAGAGCCGGACTCAGAAGGACCGGAGCAAGATCGTCGGCGTTCGGACGGGCGAATACAATGTTCTGGAGTTCCTCGCCGGTTTCTCTTCTCTTCTGCCCGAGAACGTCTCCGTGAGCAATTTGCGGATCAGTGAGAGCGGCGTCGACATCATGCTGGCCAGCGAAACGGAAAATCTCGACCTGGCCCGCACCCTCAAGCCCATGACCGACTGGAAGATCAGTCAGCTCCAGCAGCGGCAGAACCGCAGCGGGAACGGCAACACCGTCACGCTCAAACTCGTTCCGGTTTCCTCCGGAGAGGCGGCGAAGAAAGGACGGCGCAGATGAAAAACAAGCTCACGGCCTTTCTCAAGACGCCCAAGGGCAAACTCGCTGCGGCGGTCGGTGCGCTGGTCCTGGTCTGGATCGTCATGCTGATCTCCTACGCCGACGGACTTGACGCGCTGTTTCCCGACGCGGGACGCATCGCCGAGGCCCGCCGGGAGCTCCTGCGCCGGAAAAAGGCTTACGAGGCGGCTCTGGAGGACAGGAAAAAGGCGGAAAAACTCCTCGAGGATTACAACCGCGTCATCGCCCAGTCGTGGCGGGAAGAGACCCACGGCATGGTGGATACGGAGTTCCGCCGCCGCGTTTCCGAAGCCGCCCGGAGCGTCGAATTGACCCTCGACAGTCTCGGCGCCGTGAAGACCAGCCGGATCAATGCCGATTTTTACTCCGCCGAACTGGACGTCTCCGTGCGGACCGGTTACGCCGAGCTGATCAAATTCATCCGGGAAGTGGAAAAGATCGAGCCCAAAGTTTCGTGGCGGCGCATCGACATCCGGCCCGACCGCCGGCCGCCTTTTGCGGGCGGTCCCAACAATCAGGGCGGAAGCATCGCCGCCCGGGTCCTCGGCGGAGACTCGGCGTCGAAGGTCTCCACACGCGTGGGATTCAACGGCACACTGCGCCTCATCGGCTTCGACGGCAAAGCGGCTCCCGCGCCGGTACGGAAAGACGCGAAGGGGGAAAGAAAATGAAAAACCTTTTCATCCTGATCAACTGCATTCTCGGCGCCGCGGTCTGCGGGCTCTTTGTTTCCAACGTGGCCCACGCGACGAAGGCCAAGCCTGTCTACGAGGTCAAAAAGCGTCAGCCCCGGAAGGCTCCGGCGCAGGAACCCGAGACCCGGAACAAACTGGAGATCCCTGAGGAAAACCGTGAAAAGACCATCGTCGATGCGGATATCTTCAATCCCGACAGGGCGCCCAATGTCTCCATGTGGGGGAGGGGGCGTACGCAGATGACTCTTGTCGGCACTTTCAAGGCGGGCAAGATGGAGGGGGCGATCATCCTTCAGCAGAACACCCAGCGCTGGCGCTCGCCCATGGGACCCATGGGCGCCATGATGCCTCCCGGAGCCATGTCGGCCATGATGGGCGGCATGATGGGCGGCAATTCCCCCGGCGGACCGGCCGGTCCGGGCGGCGGGAACGCCGGCAGCGGCGGGAACGCCGGGAACGGCCGCGGGAACGCCGGGAACGGCCGCGGGAACGGCCGCGGCCTCGGAAGCACGCGGCAGCGCTGGTCCATGATGAACCCCGGTTTCTTCCAGCAGCAGGGCGGTGCGAACCCGAACCAGATCTCCAACATGCCCGTCAAGCAGTATGTTCGCGTCGGCGAGACGCTGGCCAACGGCTATACGCTGGTCGAGGTGACCCGGACCAGGGCCGTTTTGAGCAAGGGAGGGGACAAAATGGAGCTTGAGCTTCAGGATCCCTCCAAGAACCAGACCCAGCGCCGTACCGCGGCCCGGCCCGGCAACGCCAGCCAGCAGCTCCAGCAGGCCCAGCTTCAGACCCAGCAGCAGATGCTGCGCATGATGTTCATGATGCAGGGCCGCATGATGAATGGCGGCGGCGGTAACGCAGGCGGCGGTCGCGGCGGCAGAAGATGAAGAAATCGATTTCAGCGAGAAAAAAACATAGTGATGGTGAACAAATGACAGAAAAAACGCTTCCCCGGGATTTCCGGACGCCCCCGCTGTTCCGGCACTGCGTCCGGACCATTCTCCTTGCCGTGCTGATCTCTTCCTTCGGCTGCAGTCTCTTCGAAGACCCCCCGGAAGAGCCCAAGGTGAAGAAGGAAGAGAAAAAGAAGGAGGAGAAAAAGGAGGACCGGTTCGCGTTCCTGCGCCGGGACGAGCGGAAAAAGCTCAAAGAGGTCTACGAATCCATCGAGATGGAGCAGATCAGCGCAAAACACCAGTCTTCCATGCCCATCCCCGATGCGAAACTCAAAACGCTGGAGCAGGGAAAAGTCGTTTCTCCCGACGGACAGGTTTCCGGCGGAGACGGCAAGGGCGGCAAGGGCGGCAAAGCGCCCGCACAGAAGAAGTTTTATGACGATTTCATTTTGCTCAACGGAGACGAGGAGATCGCCGTTTCCCTCATTTTCAACAGCGCTCCGCTGCTGGACGTGCTCTCCGCCTTCGCCGATGTGCTCGGTTTCAACTTCGTCGCCGACAGCGACATGAAGAGCACCATCACGCTCAATCTCAACAGCAAGATGACCCGGCGGGAACTCTGGGCCACTTTCGAGCACATGATCTCCCTTGCCGGCGGCGCCGTCAAGGTGGAGGACTCCCTCCTGCGGATCATGCTCCGCAACAAGGTCAGGATGCAGCCCGAATCCCGGCCCGGCATGGACGGCAAGTCCGACATCCTCTTCTTCCCCCTCACCACCGCCACGGCGCGTGAG
This sequence comes from Lentisphaeria bacterium, assembly GCA_017450705.1. Classification (GTDB taxonomy): domain Bacteria; phylum Verrucomicrobiota; class Lentisphaeria; order Victivallales; family Victivallaceae; genus UBA1784. The sequence continues at coordinate 36,911 of JAFSTC010000069.1, forward strand.
GCGATGAACCAGATCCGTCCGTTCCTTTCCGTCGGCGGCATCTGTTCGGAGCTGACCAAGCCCAACGCCGTCATGGTGAGCGACGCTCCTGAAAACATGGAGAAGATCCACCAGTTGCTCATTTGCATCGACCGCAACAACAAGGCGAACTGGCCCCGGGCCGTCGTCAGCTGCCAGAACGTTTTGCCCAGCAAGCTCATTTCCGAACTGCAGGAGGTGCTTCCCGTCCTCGGTCTCAACGTCGTCAAAAACACCGACCGCGCCGAACAGCCCGGCTCCGTCCAGCTGGTGGGGCTTGACCGGCTTCAGGTGGTCGTGGCCTCCGCCGCGACCAAGGAGGCCGTGAACACCATCCGGGAGTGGATCGGACTGCTGGACTCCCGGGACGCCACCGATCAGGAGCGGGTCTTCGTCTACAAGGTGCGCCACAACAAGGCAGCCCATCTGGCTCAGGCGCTGGCGACGATCTACGAGACCCAGGGTGCCGGACTCTCCATCGACACCACTACGGGCAGAGCGAAGACGGAAAACATCGTCTCCGCCCGGGCCCGCGTGGCGTCGACGGCCAACACCACGGGGCTCACCGCCCGCAACAACCGCACCGCGGCGGCCAACGCCGTCGCCAACCCGTCGACCGACAAGGAGTCCAGCGTCTTCGAAAAGACGATCAAGGTTTTTTCCGACGGCGTCCTCAACCGCCTGGTCATCCGCACCACGCCCCGGACCTACGCCTCCATCAAGGCGCTTCTTGACCGGCTGGACGTGGTCCCCGCCCAGGTCCTGCTCCAGGTGCTGGTCGTCGAGGTCACGCTCTCGGAGAGTACCCAGTTCGGTCTTGAGTTTTCGGGGCAGGATACCGGGAACAAGGTGACCTCCCTCTTCGGAACGAATTACTCCGACGGCCTGAATCCCTTCGCCCAGGTGTACAATTCGACGACGCGGGAGTGGGAGAACTCCGACCAGTTCAAAATGGGCGCCGACCGGCAGAACGGCGGCACCTTCGTCATCGCCGATCCCAACAATCCCCAGTCCCGGTTCGGCTACATCCGGGCCATGGCCGGGGACGGGCTGGTCAAGGTGCTCTCCAGCCCCCAGCTGCTGGTCTCCAGCGACAAGCAGGCCAACATCAACGTCGGTCAGGACGTGCCCGTGATCACCAGCGGCATCACCAACACTTCCAGCGCCGGCAGTCAGCAGTACAATTACCGTTACGTCACGACGGGTGTGATCCTCACGGTGACGCCCCAGATCACCAGCAACGATCTGATCTCGCTCAACATCAAGCAGGTCCTCTCCCAGGCGGTCAACACGACCAGCAGCGACATCAAGTCGCCCACCATCTCCCAGCGGACCGTGGAGACGGCCATGACCATCGCCAACGGGCAGACCATGGTGATCGGCGGTCTTATCCAGGAGAGAAAGGAGGACATCCTCTCCTCGCTGCCCATCATCAACAAGATCCCGATCCTCAACCGGCTGACGGGCAACACCGATGCCAAGATCGAGCGCAACGAGGTCCTCGTCCTCGTCACGGGTTACATCGTCAACGAGCACAGCCCTGTCGAGGAGATGATCAAGCGCTACAACGACGCCATCAAGGAACTGAACGACTTCGACCAGCGCATGGGCGACAAGCCCCGGGCCAACGAAAAACCGGCGCTGATGACTTCGAAGGACTTCTGGCTGTGAACCATGGAAAACGCGACTGAAAACATCTGCTCCTCCGGAAGCGCCCGGCTCGAAGAGCTCTTTGCCGCGCGTTTTCCCGACCTTGACCGCTCCGTCCGGCCCCGGGATGTCGACCGGGAGCTCATCCGGTCGGGGCGGCTTACCGAGAGCGAGCTTCTGGCGATGTACAACACGGCCTATCAGGTCCCCGAGGTCAACGAGGACGAGGTCGAACCGCCCGAACTGCCCGAGTCGGCGCCGCTGGAGTTCTTCAATTCCAACACCTGTCTCCCCCTCGAGTGGGAGCAGGACTCCGTCACGCTCCTGCTGGCGGATCCCTACGACCTGGAGGGGCTGACCTTCCTCATCCGCAAGACATGGGAGTGCGGCATGGCGCCGCGCTTCGTCCGGCGGGCGTTTCTCGAACGGCTGCTCTCCCGTTTCCAGGAGAGCGGTAACGACGAGGAAAAACTCCTCGATCAGGAGGACGAGACCACCCTGCGCTCCATGGCGGGCGAGGCCCGGATCGTCCGGCTTGTCAACGATATCTTCACACAGGCCATCGAGCTGGGCGCCAGCGATATCCACGTCGAACCCGGCGAGAGCTCCCTCTCCGTCCGCTGCCGCGTGGACGGCGTGCTGACCGAGATCATGAACTGCCCCCTCAACCAGTTCCCCGCCATCGCGTCGCGCATCAAGCTCATCGGCGGATTGAACATCGCCGAGAGTCGTCTGCCCCAGGACGGCCGCACCAATGTCAGGATCGGCAAGACCGAACTGGATATGCGTATTTCCACCATTCCCATCCTGACGGGTGAGAGCATCGTGCTGCGTCTGCTCAATCAGGAGGCCGTGAGCTTCGATCTGCACACGCTGGGGATGAGCGATGAGATCCTCCGCAAATTCGACCGGCTCATCAGCATCCCCCACGGCATGATCCTCGTGGTGGGCCCCACGGGAAGCGGCAAGACCACCACGCTGTACAGCGTCATCAACCAGCTCAACGACCAGAAAAAGAAGATCATCACCATCGAGGATCCCGTGGAGTACAAGACCCCCGGCCTCTGCCAGGTCCAGGTCAATCACAAGATCGGCGTCACCTTCGCGGCGGGACTGCGCTCCATCGTGCGTCAGGACCCGGACATCATCCTCGTCGGCGAGATCCGCGACCGTGAGACGGCCGACATCGCCATCAACGCCGCCCTGACGGGACATCTGGTGCTCAGCACGCTCCACACCAACGACGCCGCCGGCGCCGTCACCCGTCTGCTGGATATGGGCATGGAGAACTTTCTCGTCTCCTCCGCCCTTTTCGGCGTGCTCTCCCAGCGTCTGGTGCGCAAGATCTGCACTTCCTGCGGCGGCACGGGCAAGGCTCAGGACGGGGGCAAATGCCGCCGCTGCAACGGTTCCGGCTACAAGGGACGCTGCGGCATTTACGAACTGCTCATCATGGACGACGATCTGCGGGCCGCGGTCAACGCCAACGCCTCCAGCGCGGAACTTGCGCGCATCGCCGTTTCCCACGGCATGATCCCCCTGCTCGAGGACGGCCGGAGCAAAGTCGCCTCCGGCATCACGACGCAGGAAGAGCTCAACCGCTCCACCGCCAACTTGTAGAGGGCGTCATGGCATTGTACAAATACATCGCGGCCATTCCCGGCGAGGCTTCGAGAGAGATGGTCATCGAGGCCGACAGCCAGAAGGAGGCGCTGGGCAAACTGCGCAGCCGCGGCGCCATCCCCGTCCGCTTCTGCGGCGACGCTTCGAAGGAGGAGGGCCGCAGCGGGCTTTCTCTCAAACGCAGCCGGGTCGACACCTACGAATTCACCCGCCAGCTCGCGCCGCTGCTGGATTCGGCCATCCCCCTCGAGCGGGCGCTGGCGATCATCGCCGAGGGCGCTCAGGAGCCCGAGCAGCGCACGTTCGTCAACGGTCTGCGTCAGGGACTGCACGAGGGCAAGAAATTCTCCGAACTGGTGCGGTCCCACGGCGCGCTGTTTCCCGGCTATTACGCCAACCTCATCGAGAGCGGCGAGGAAACGGGGTGTCTGCCGGTGGTCGTCAACGAGCTCTACAAATTCATGGGCGAGTCGAAGGAACTGCGGGACTTCATCGTCTCCAGTTCCATCTATCCGCTGGCTATCCTCGGTATCACCGTTGCGGTCACGGTGCTGCTTTTCACCGTGTTCGTGCCGCGTTTTGCGAAAATCTTCGTCGACATGGGGCGGGAACTGCCCGGTTCCATGCTTTTCCTCATGGCGGCCAGTTCCTTCTTCGCGTGGGCGTGGTGGCTCGTCCCCCTGTCCGTCACGGTCCTCTGGAAGAGCCTCAAACACATCATGGGAGAGGATCAGTTCAAGTTCAAACTGAGCGGGATCGTCGTTTCACTGCCCCTTTTCGGCCGCATCGCGGTGGATCTCGACATGTGCAAATACATCCGCACGCTGGCCATCCTGATCGCCAATCACGTGGAGATCATCCGGACGGTCCGCATCGCGGGGCGCATCATCGGCAACCCCGTGGTCGCCGCCTCCTTCGACGGCATCGACCGCAAGCTGAAGGGCGGTGAAAAACTCTCTGCGGCCCTGCGGGGCAATCCTTTCGTTCCCCCGAGCCTCGTCCCCATGCTCCGCGTGGGGGAGGAGTCCGGAACGGTCGGCGACATGCTCACCAAGATCGCCGGCAATCTCGAAAACGACACCCGGCTCAAGATCAAGCGGCTTTTGAGTCTCTTCGAGCCGGCGGTGATCGTGTTTCTCGCGGTGGTGGTTCTGATCGTAGTCGTGTCGATTTTCGTCGCCATGATGGAGATAAATTCAATCAGCCAGGGAGGACCCTCGATATGAAAAAGCAGTACAGAAACAAAAAGGCCGTCAGTTTCGGATTCACCCTCATCGAAATCGTGGTCGTCATCGTCATTCTGGTGACGCTGGCCTCCATCGCGACGCCGCTTTACCTCAATTACGTGAAGCGGGCCAACGTGGGCGCCGCCAAGACCCAGATGAAACTTCTCGAGGACGCCCTCACGGGCTACCGGCTGGATGTCGGCAGTTATCCCGACGGCAACTCCGGACTTCAGGCGCTGGTGGAAAACGTGGACAACAACGAGAAGTGGAACGGCCCCTACATCAAGCCCGCGGTCCCCAAGGATCCCTGGGGCAACGCCTACGTCTACACCTCTCCCGGCGAGCACGGCGACTACGACCTGACCTGTTACGGCGCCGACGGTCAGCCCGGCGGCGAGGGCGACAACGCCGATATCAACAACTGGGAATAACACTTTTTTCTCCGGCCCTGTCGAAATGATGTTTCCCCGCAGCTGTGCAGCGGTTTCCGGAGATCGGGCGTTCACGCTGATCGAGCTGGTCGTCACCATTACGATCATCATCCTCACGATCTCGATCGTCAGTTCGACGATCCGCAAGGAGTCCCCGTCGCAGATCCTGGACCGGATGGGGCTGGAGTTCCGTGCCTACTGCGCCAGAGTCCGCTACCGGGCCTGCGAATCGGGACGGGACTGGGTCGTGAGCTACGATCCCGACGAAAAGAACTTTTCCGCTTCTCCGGGCAAGTACGAACGTTTCCGCATGCCCGGGACCGACGCCGGTCTGAACGGCCGTGCGGCGGAGGATGACGACGGGGACGAGGCTGACGAAACCTATGCCGAAGGCGGCGTCTATGCCCCGCTGGTTTGGAAACTGCCGGAAGGTGTGGAGTTCACCACGGAAGACTCTTCGGAGGATTCCCTCATGGTCGGGGAAAAACTGGAGGTGTTCCGCTTCTTTCCCGACGGCGGCGGTTCCGGCAGCGGGCATCTCGAACTGCGATGCGGCGACCTGAGCCGCATTTTCAGGATCACCCGGCTGACCGGGCGTCTGGTGATGATGGAGAAGGAAGATTTCGAAAGGGAACGGGACGGACGGTGAAAACGCATTTTACCCTCATCGAGATCGTTGTCGCCCTGGGCATCCTCGCCATCAGTCTGGGCGGTCTGCTTCAGCTTTCCATCAGTTCCCAGCTCAAGATCGGCCGGGCCGTGGAGGCGTGGGAGAACATGCATATGGTGACCCAGGCCGCCGAATATCTGCTGTTGCACAACGAGGAGACCACCGAGATCCCCCCCGAGTTTTTCCCCTATCCCGGTTACGAGATCGCCTGTTCCTACGACGACGCCGAGGGGCTGCCCGAGGAGCTGGAGAACCTCACGGGCCAAGTTCCGCTCAAGCAGTGCCGAATCGAGCTTATCCGCACCTCCGATCACAAGACGCTTGAGACCGTTATCGTCGACCGCTTCGGCTACGGGGAGTCTTCCGAGCAATGATCCGGCGCAGATTCACCCTCTTCGAAGTGATCGTGGCCATGATGGTCATGGCGGTCGTTGCCATGATCATCGGGACCGCCGGGGCGACTTTCTACAACGGTTACCGGCGGTCAGTGCGCAGCGTGGAACATTTGGAGTGCTGCATCATGATCGACCGCATCTTCGACACGCTGATCCGCAATACGGTCCCCTTCAAGTGGACCGACGACGAGAATGCTTCGCGGCTGGTCTTCAACGGCACTTCCGACACGCTTCTTTTCACGGCGCTGCGCCGCTCCTACGGCGGGGATTCCGGCGGTCTCGTCTTCGTTCGGCTTCTGGTGGAGGATGAGCAGCTGATCGCGGAGTATTCCGCAAGTCCCATCCTCCCGTGGGGGGAGGGGGAGGAACTGGGTGTCGAACGGGAAGTCATCGCCAAAAACATCGCTTCCATCACCTTTCAGTACGCCGAATTCGATGATGAGAACGGCATCGACTGGCAGGAAACCTGGGAAGAGGAGGAGAATGACACACTGCCTGTTGCCATCCGCATGACGGTGGAGTGGCTCGACGGCCGGAAGGAATACTGGCTCCGCCGGACCGCGGGCAATTCCTGGGAAAGCACTTTCGGTTACCGGATGGCTGAGGACGAAGCCCTGTCCGGCAACGGACAGAATCAGGGAGGCCGCCGATGAACCGGGACAGGGAAAACGGGTCGGCTCTTGTGGCGGTCCTCGCGCTGATCTTCACCGCAGGGCTCCTGACCTCCGCGGTGCTGGCCCTGTCGCGCATCGGGACCTTCGAGGTGCTTCCCCACGTGGCGCGCCAGCGCTCCATGTACGTGCTGGAGGGGGCGGGGAACCGGGTGCAGTATCTGCTGGCCGCGGACCGCTACCTCAACGACGACGTGACTTTGGGCGAGCTGGACTACTCGGAGTTCGAGTATGACCGCTACGTGGCCGACGGCGTTCCCCACGTCATCGACTATTACGGGGAGACGGTGGAGTTCGTCATCACCGACGCCTCCGGCGGTTTCCCCATGTCCGCTTCGGCGTACACGCAGACGCTGAACCGCATGGCCAGCGGGTTCGAGGACGATTCCGAGTGGAACGACAGACTGACGGCGTTCCGCGACAAGATGGACGATTACATCGATTCCGACACCGACGTCAAGACCGACGGCATGGAGTCCGGCGAGTACGAGGAACTGCGTCTTTACAATCTGCCGCGCAACGCTGCGCCCCAGTTCCGCGAGGAACTGCTGTGGATCCCCGGCGCCCGGGAACTCTTTCCCACGGACCGGAACGGCCGCTTCACCCGGGTGATGATCATTCCCCCGGAAAAAATGGGCGATCTCCCCGTCAAGCCCAGTCTCATGACCGCCGACGAGCTCATGCTCCGGACCTACTGCGGTCTGGACGAGGACGAGGCCAAGGAGGTTTTGGAAAGTCTCCGCCGTCTGCGGACGGACAAGGAGCTTTTGAGCGAGACGCTGGATCCCCTGATCGCCGAACGGCTCTCCAATCTGGCGGTGAAGGAGAGCGGCTTCTACACCGTCGACATCAAACTGGGAGAGGAGAAGAAGTCCTCCGCCCGTCTCTCCTTCAGTTTCGAGGGCTTCTCCGTCGGCGGCCCCGACGATCAGATCGTGCGCTTCCTCGACTGGATGATGTACTGACCCCCTCCGTTTTCGACAAGGGGAGGGGATGCCCCGGGAGAGGGGAAAAACTTTTTTGCCGTGCAAAAAAGCTTTTCCCCTCTCCCGGACCCACTCCCCGTTTTCAAAAAAATGGAGTTTTTTGCGGGAGGCGCTTGCGGCGCGCCCCCCGCACCCCCTGCCGGCGGGTAGCGCTACC
>JAFSTC010000070.1 GCA_017450705.1 Lentisphaeria bacterium
GCGAGCGGGTCGCCCGCGAGCGCGCAGACCGAATGTGAATGAACCGGCAACCGAAGGGCAGCCGGATGCGCTCAAGTATTTGAGCGCAGATGAACGTAGGTCGAGCAGTAAGCCGCGAGTGAGGTCGGGCATCGCCCGGCCGAACGCAGGCGCGCAACTTCAGAAGGGAATTACCCCGAGGTCCGCGCTCGCCGCGGGAAGGAATAAAAGGAGGGGTCCGGGGAGGGAAAACCGCGAAGCGGTTGTCTCTTCCCCGGCTGGGCGGTCCGTATTTCAAAAGGCGGCCCGCATTAAACTACCCGTATGGGGAACAGCGCGTTCGGGAAAAGCGGGATATTTTGAGGGGGAAGCACGTTTGGCCGCCCGCCGCCCGAGACCCGGGCCGGTTGACAAAGCACCGTTGCGGCAATATATTTAGGCCGTACACAGGAGATTGCCGATTATGCCCAGAAATACCGTCGTCGAATATTCCGTCCCCATGCGGGACGGAGTTAAACTTTATACGCTGATCCAGTTTCCGGGGGATCCCGGCAAAAAATACCCTCTGATAATCATCCGCAACCCCTACGCGGCGATGGAGGTCGATTTCAAGACTCTCGAGGAGGAAGACACCCACGGCTACGCCATTCTCATCCAGTTCTGCCGGGGAACGTCAAGAAGCGAAGGCGAGTGTCACGCCTACCGCAATGAACGCGCCGACGGTCTGGACCTTCTCGACTGGATCAGACGGCAGTCCTTCTACAACGGAGAACTCTTTCTCTCCGGAGGAAGCTATCTTTCGAGCGTCCACTTTTCCTACCTCGACACGGATCCGCCGGATGTGAAGGCCGCCTTCCTTGCCGTGCAGGACAGCGAGCGCTACAACATATTGTACCGCAACGGATTCTACAAATCCGGGCTTCACGGTTCGTGGGTCATGAGAATGCACAAGCGGAATCAGGACATCGAAAGGAATTACACGTTCGAGACCTTCCGCACCCTGCCTCTCGCGGGCGTGACCGAAACGATCTTCGGCGAGACCGTGCCCTACCTCGAGGAGGAGTTTCTCCACCCCGATCCCGCCGATCCCTTCTGGAACACCCCCGCGGGCGGTTCGGACTACCGGAACGCCTGCGGCAAGTGCCGCGTCCCCATTCTGCTGGTCACGGCCTTTTACGACATCTACACCGGGGGCGTGTTCGACATGTGGAAAAATCTCTCCCCCGAGCGCCGCAAAAACTGCGCCCTCGTCGTCACCCCCTTCGAGCACAATTACAACCCCCTGCCGGCGGACATCCCCGAGGAGACGGCGGCCTTCCGCGGCGGCCTTCTGCGGGAAGTTTGTCCCGATCTGGAGTACCTGTGGTTCGACCACTTCCGGCTGGGGACGCCCCTCAAGTTCATCCAAAAGGGCAAGACCCTCTACTTCCGGCTGTGGGAAAACGCCTGGCACAGCCGGGAAGTGCTGGAGAACGCCCCCGGAAAATTGGTTTTTTACCTGGCTCCCGGCCGCCGCCTCCTGCGGAAGAAGCCGGAGCCGGGGGAGATCGCCTACACGTACAATCCCTTTGCCCCCGCCGAATTCAAGGGCGGCGTGTGCAATAATTTCGGCGGCATGAGATATCAGGACGAACCGGATTCCCGGTACGACATCATCTCATTTCTCTCCGAGCCGCTGGCGGAGCCGATCGTTTGCGAGGGGGCTTTCGAACTGGAACTCCACTGCCGTTCCACGGCGAAGGACAGTTGTTTCTACGTGCGGCTGGACGTGGTGCGGGACGGCAAGGCCCTCTCCCTGCGGGACGACATCGATTCCCTGTGCCGGGGCGGCAAAGCCTATACGCCCGGGAAGGAGCGGGTGCTGAATTACCGCTTTGCGCCCCACGCCTTCTCTCTCCTGCCGGGGGACCGTCTGCGGCTGGACGTCTCCTCCTCCTGCGTGCCGTACTTTCAGGTCCACACCAATTATCCGGGGCTTCAGGCGCTCCAGACCCGGGCGAAAAGCTGCCGCAATGCGATACTGCTCGGGGCCTCCCGGCTCCGGTTGTTCGTCGAAAAATAAACGCGAAATGCGCTTTTTTCGACAGAAAATGCCTTGCAGGAAGGGAAGAGACGGCTATAATTAATACGCGAACGGCGCGGACCGTTGATTTTTACAGGGAAACCAAAGAAAAAACGGACAGTTTTAAAATACATCGCTTTTCTCGAAAAGAGATGGGGGCCGGGGGAACAGAGCCAAAGAAAAAGGTGACGATATGCTCAAGATAACGGGAACTTTTCTGGATGAGATCAGTTACGACATCCCCTCGCACAACTGGGGGGAGAAGGAGTGGGACCGGGACTTTTCGGCCATGAAGTCCATCGGCATCGACACGGTGATCATGATCCGCTGCGGTCTGCGCAACGAGATGACCTACGACTCCGAAGTCCTGCGGCGGTACGCCTCCGGCATGAAGCCCTATCGCGACCTGGTGGAGATGTTCCTCCTTCTTGCCGAGAAGCACGGGATGAAATTTTATTTCGGGACTTTCGACACCGGGCTCGAACCCGAGGACCGCGATCATGCGTGGGAGCTTGACGTCAACAAAAAGGTGGTTGAAGAGGCCTGGCGCCGCTACGGGTCAAGTCCCGCCTTCCGCGGCTGGTATCTGAGCACGGAGACGGGCGGGCACAACGGCATCGCCCAGGGCTACGCCGAACTCGGGAAGCACTGCAAGGAGCTTTCCGGCGGACTGCCCGTGCTGGTGTCGCCTTTCATCCAGAAGGCGGAGACCGGTCTTGCGGCGGGTCCCGAAGCCGACGCCGCCGCGCTGGAACTCCACCGGAAGGCGTGGAGCAGCATATTTGCCTCCATCTCCGGCGCGGTGGATCACATCGCCTTTCAGGACGGCACCGTCAGCATCCCCGATCTGCCCGGATATCTTGCGATCAACATGGAGCTGGCCAAGGAGCACCACATCGACTGCTGGACCAACTGCGAGACCTTCGACCGGGACATGCCGATCCACTTTCTGCCCATCAAGTGGGACAAGATGTACCGCAAACTGGAGGCCGCCCGCGAGGCGGGCATCGACAAGGCGATCACCTTCGAGTTTTCCCACTTCATGAGCCCCAACTCCTCCTACCACAGCGCCCATGGCCTTTTCGACCGCTACTGCGAGTATGCTGGGCTGAGAGCATAAAAGCGCCGTTTCCGACAAGAGAGGCGCACCGGGGGGAAGGGGAAAACTTCTTTTCACGTGAAAAGAAGTTTTCCCCTTCCCCCCGGTGCGCCTCTCTTGTCGGAAACGGCGCTTTTATGCTCTCAGCC
>JAFSTC010000071.1 GCA_017450705.1 Lentisphaeria bacterium
AGGGACTGGGTGTACAAGACGAAAGTCTTTCAGGGCATCCCCCACGGCGGGGAAAATCCCTTTGCCGGGATCGACGCGGAGTGCCTCAAGGCCTTCTACCGCCACATGGAGTTCAAGGCCAAACAGCGTGAGTACGGCTTCCTGAACTGGGGCGACTGGTTCGGCGAGCGGGGCCGCAACTGGGCCAACAACGAGTACGACCTCGCCCACGGCATGTTCATGCTCTATCTGCGCACGGGCAACCGGGACGTCTTCCGCTGGGCCATGACCGCCGCGCGGCATCAGGCCGACGTGGACATCATCCACGCCTATCCCGATCCCATGTACATCGGCGCGAACGCCCAGCACGCGGTGGGACACACGGGGCAGATGCACAAGGTCCCCTCCACATGGAGCAATCCCTTCGACTACCACTATCTCGGCTCAGGCGGCCACACGTGGAGCGAAGGCATGACCGAGGCCTGGCTGCTGGGCGGCGACGAGATTTCCATGGAGTCCGCACTTCTTCTCGGCGAACACCTGGTCAAATTCATCGCGCCGACGCTGGTCGATCTCGGTCATCACGAGCGCTCCGCGGGGTGGAGCATCACCGCGCTTCTCGGCCTCTACCGGGCCACGGGCGAAAAACGTTATCTCGACGCCGCCCGCCTGCTGGTCGATGTGGCGCTGGATGAACAGAATTTCGAAATGGGCGGCGCCTGGCCCCATCAGCTGCCCAGGGACCATGCCAACGGTCACAGAGACGCCTTCGGCAATTGTCCGTATCTGGTCGGGATCCTTACCGCGGCGCTGCAGCGTTATTACCGCGAGGATCCCGATCCCGCGGTGAAGAAATCCCTCATCGCCGCGGCGGGCTGGCTCCACAGGTGTCTGGATGAAAAACGGATCGGCTGGTCCTACGGGACCGGCTGGGACGGCGAACTCTACTGGCCTCCGAATCAGAATTTGAATCTGCTCACCGTTCCCGGCATGATGGCCGGCGGTCAGTTGGCCGACAGCAAGGAAATTTACAACAGTTCCCGGCTGGTGCTGACCTGCGCCGCAATCACGGGCCTGAGCTCCGTGGGCAAGGAACTGTCTCTGCGTACCTGCGTCTTGCCGCTGCTTTACGAGGAGCTGAACACCTACCGCGCCCGGCATCCCGAAACGAGCCGGAAACTTGATTTTTCCGGCGGCCTCATGGACGACCTCAAGGCCGGTGTCAGCGACCGTTTCCGCATGCGTGGGCCCGACAACATGGCCTTCGAGGTCCTCGCCCGCCGTTCGGCGGAGATCACCATAACCCGCGACACGACGGGCGCGAACCCGAAGCCGAAACCGGAATTCAAGTTTGCCGTGACCGACAAGACCGGGAGAGTCCTTGCCGCGTTCACGGGCAAGATCCGGGCAAAGGGGCAGTGGAAGGTCAAACTCCCCAAAAGTGGACTGTACAAGGTGGAGATCGAAGACAGCTGCACCGGCGTGTGGGACGTCCTCTCCAAGGACTGCCGCATCCGGACGGAACTGCGGCCCGGCTACATGTTCGTCAACGGCGGCATCTCGCGGCAGTTCCTCGTGATCCCCGGCGGGACGAAAGAGTTCACGCTCAAGTTCTTCGGGACCCATGAGGGCCGCTGCAGCGCCTTCCTCTTCGATCCCCGGGGCAGGGCGGTCGGGAGCGATGTCGTTGAAACCTCCGGCAAGCCCCGTCTGCCGTGGTTCGAAGGCGCCGAAACGCTCCCCGTCGGCCGGATCGAAGTCACGACGGAACCATTCCCGGGAGAAACGCGCTGGAAACTGGTCGTGTTCTGCGGCGGCAGCGTTCGCCTGGACCTTGTCGGCGCAAAAGGCTATGTCGGGCTTCAGGAGGGTCACCGGAACCGTTCTGTGCGTCACCCGGAATAAAAAAACGCATCGAGGCTTGAAGAAAATCTGTATCCGGGTTATATTATCCGCCGGTTCGAGGGCGCTTTTTTAGGGAAGAACGCGCTTGTCCTGTTTTCGGAAAACAAAAAGTACCCTTTGAAAAAAAGGGCTTCTTTTCCTAAAATTCAATGTCCGCAACGGACGGGGAGTTGGATCATGGCTGTGTTCGGCGATGTCGTTCAGGAGTACTACGTCAACAAATTCCGCAAAAATGCGGCGGTCCGCCAGAGGCGGCTGCGGTCTCTCGACTGCAAGGCGGCGGCGGAGCAGTATGTGGAGGAAGTGAAAACCCGCGTCCGCCGCGCCTACGACTTCCCCCGGGAAAAGTGCCCGCTGGATGCGAAGATCGCGGGGACCGTGGTCTGTCCCGGCTTCCGGATCGAGAAGATCATCTACTTCAGCCGTCCCGGATTTCCCGTCACCGGGAATCTGTATATCCCCGACGGTCTGACCGCGCCGGCGCCGGCCGTTCTGTTCGTCTGCGGCCACTCCCTTGACGGCAAGGCCGCCGACGCCTACCAGCGTGCCATGCAGAGCTTTGCGCTTCAGGGCTACGTGGTCTTCGGCATCGAACCCTTCGGGCAGGGCGAGCGTCTGCAGTACGGCAAGGAGTCCGGCGTCATGGTCTGCTCCGAGCACAACATCGTCAGCCGCCGTCTGCTTCCCCTGGGGGAAACGACGGGCACATGGCGCATTTGGGATGCGATCCGCGGTATCGATTACATGCTCACCCGCAAAGAGATCGACGGCAAGCGCATCGCCGTCAACGGCAACTCCGGCGGCGGCACCATGACGAGCTTGATCTTCGCCGTCGAGGACCGGGTCTGCATGGCCAGTCCCAACTGCTACATCACCAGTTGGCTGCGCAACGTCGAGAACGAGCTGCCCGTGGATGCCGAGCAGATCCCCGCGGGATGCGCCGTCGACGGCGGCGAAATGGCCGATCTGCTGATTGCCGGCGCGCCGCGCCCTGTGCTGATCCAGGGGCAGAAAAACGATTTCTTCGATCTGCGCGGGACCCGCGAGGCCTATCTGCAGGTCAAAAAAGTCTATGAACTGCTCGGGTACGGCGACCGTGTCGGCTATTTCAACGGACCGCAGGGGCACGGATACTCCATCCATCTGCGGGAAAACTGTTACAGGTTCTTCAACAAATTCATGGGCATTTCGGGGACCGACGGGGAGCCCGCGGCGGTTTCCCCGCTGCCGGAGAAGGAATTGTACTGTACTGCGGAGGGCAGCGTTTTGACCATGCCCGGCAACCGGACGGTCCACGAGATCATCGCCGAAAAAGTCGCCGAAACGGTCCGTTCCCGCAAAGCCCTGCCGCCTGAGGAACTGCGGGAAAAACTCGCGTGCTTGCTTGGCATTCCCGCGGCTTTGCCTCTTCCTCCCTACTACCGTCAGCTGCGCATCAAGGATATGGGCGGCGTCTTCATGTCCCGGTATCTTCTGGAGACGGAGCCGGATATGCGCGTCCCCATGTTTCTGCGGGACGAGAAAGACGGGTTCTATCACATCCCCGAACTGGACGAAGTGGAACTCTACGTGCCGCATCAGGATGCGAAATCCGAAATGAAGTCTTTGACCCCTGCACCCGGGAAACGGCTCTTCGGGATCGATTACCGCGGCGTGGGCGAGACCTGTCCCGACGGCTGCGATCAGCACAGCCGGGAGTTTTTCGCGCCCTACCTTTACGACTATCATTATGCCTCGCTGGGGCTCCTGCTGGGCGAGCCTTACATCGGCGGGAGAGTGCTGGATATCCTGAGTGCGATCTCCCTTCTGAAACAGCACGGGGCGAAAAAAATCGTTCTGCGCTGCTCCGGCATCGGGCGCGTCCCGGCGCTGTTCGCGGCGTTCATCGCGGGCGCCGGATACGCGCCGGATCGGCCGCTTGAGAACTGCGCGGCGGCCAGCCTCGACAAAATGGGCCCGCTCCCGCAGTCGATGCTGCCGGCGGGCTTCCTCAAACTGACTGATTTCGATGAACTTGCGAAACTGGTCGCGGACTGACGCTTCTTAGGAGAATATTTGAAAAATGGCAAAAGGAACTGTCGTTCAGAAGATCATCGACGCGCATTACGTCTCCGGTTCCCGCACGCCCGGCGAGCCGGTGGCGATCAAAATCGATCAGACGCTGACCCAGGACGCCACGGGGACCATGGCGTATCTGGAACTCGAGGCGATGAAGACGCCCAAGGTCGACACGGAGCTCTCCGTCTCCTACGTGGACCACAACATGGCCCAGAACGGTCCGGAGAACCGCAACGACCACCTGTATCTGCGCACGGTGGCGGCGAACAAGGGCGTGCTGTTTTCCCCGCCGGGGAACGGCATCTGCCACCAGCTGCACCTGGAGCGCTTCGGCGCGCCGGGCAAAACGCTGATCGGTTCCGACTCCCACACGCCCACCGGCGGCGGCATCGGCATGATGGCCATCGGGGCAGGGGGGCTGGACGTGGCTCTGGCCATGGCGGGAAAGGCCTTTCACATCCCCTATCCCAAAGTCATCGGCGTGAAACTTACGGGGAGCCTCTCCCCCTGGTGCGCGGCCAAGGATGTGATATTGAAACTCCTCTCCATCCTGACCACCAAGGGCAATGTGGGATCCGTCGTCGAATATTTCGGGCCCGGCGTCGCGACGCTGAGCGTGCCCCAGCGCGCCACCATCACCAACATGGGGGCGGAGCTGGGGGTGACGACGAGCCTCTTCCCCTCCGATGAAATGACCCGCGCATGGCTCCGCCGCCAGAACCGGGAAAATGTTTTTGTGCCGCTGGAAGCGGATGCCGATGCGGAATACGACCGGATCATCGAGATCGATCTCGCCGGGATCGTTCCGCTGGCGGCCTGTCCCTCCAGTCCCGATCAGGTGAAAGCCGTTTCCGAACTGGCGGGGATCGAGGTCGATCAGGTGCTCATCGGCAGCTGTACCAACGGCGGGTACCGCGATCTGGCCATGGCGGCCATGGCCCTGCGGGGCCGCAGGATCGCCCCCGGCGTGACGCTGGGCATCTCTCCCGGAAGCCGTCCCGTGCTGGAGATGCTGGCCCGCAACGGACTTCTGGCCGATCTGGTCGCCGCGGGCGCCCGGATCCTCGAAGTGGGCTGCGGCCCCTGCATCGGGCAGGGACAGAGTCCCGCCAACGGCACGGTCAGCGTGAGGACCTTCAACCGCAACTTCGCCGGACGCACGGGGACCAAGGGCGATCAGGCCTATCTGGTCAGCCCGGAAACGGCCGTGGCCGTGGCGCTCACCGGCCGGTTCACGGATCCCCGTACGCTGGGCTTCGACTGCCCCCGCGTGGAGGAGCCCGAGAAGTTCTGGAGCGACGACGCGCTGTTCCAGAAACCCGCCGCCGGCACGGAGATCATCCGCAAGCCCACCATCGGCGAACCGCCTCTCAATACGCCTCTGCCGGATGAACTTGCGGGGGAGATCGTGATCAAGGTCGGCGACAAGATCACCACCGATCACATCATGCCCGCCGGAGTCCATCTGAAACTGCGCAGCAATATCCCGGCCTATTCCAGGGTCGTTTTCGAGTGTTTCACGGAACCGGGCAAGCCTTCCTTCGCCGAACGGGCCGCCGCCGTGCGCGATGCCGGAAAAGCCGGCGTCATCATCGGGCGCGACAGCTACGGGCAGGGGTCCAGCCGGGAACACGCGGCGATCTGCCCCATGTATCTCGGCGTCAAGGTCGTCGCCGCGCTGGCCATCGAGCGCATCCACCGGGCCAATCTGATCAACTTCGGCATCCTGCCGCTTCTTTTCGCCGATCCGGCCGATTACGACGCCATGGAGCAGGGCGACGCGCTGCTTTTCCACGGCTTGCGGCATCAGCTGGCCGTCGGGAAGCCCGTGACGGGCGAGCTGGTCAAGGCCGACGGGAAGAAAAAGACCATCCTTTTCAATCACCCGCTTTCGGGGGAGGACATCGTGATGGTCCTCGCCGGAGGAAGGCTCAACTGTCCGTAATTTCCTCGCGGCCGGTCTCTTCCGAGGCCGGCCGTGTTCTTTTGTCAGGAAGTCGATATGAATTTTACGGCATTCTTCTTCATCGTGGTCTCGGCGGTGCTTCACGCCTCGTGGAATCTGCTGGCCAAGAGATCCCGCATGTCGGTGGCGTTCTACACGGTGATCTGTTCGACGGCGGCGCTGGTCTGGCTGCACACGCAGTTTTGGACTCCCGTGCCGCTTCTTTCGATGCCGGGCAAGGTCCTGCTTCTCATGGCAGGATCGGTGGTCAGCGACGTCGTCTACTGTCTCGGACTGGTCCATGCCTACCGAAAACTTGAGATGTCCACGGCGTATCCCATGATGCGCTCTCTGCCGCTGATCTTCACGGCGCTCATCACCTCTTCCGCCGGACTGGGAAAGCCGCTGACTGCGGCCGCCCTTGCGGGGATGTTTGTCGTGTTCTGCGGCTGTCTGCTCATGCCCATGGCGAAAATTTCGGATTTCCGGCTCTCCAACTACTTCAACAGGAACATCCTGTTTCTCGTCGTCGTGGCGGTGGGGACGACGGGATACACCATTTTCGACAGTCAGGCGCAGCGGGCCCTGATGCAGACCTTCACGGATCTTGCGAAGCCGATGATCTCCATCAGCTACTACTCCTCGCGGGGCATCATGCTTTCGACGACGCTGTGGATCTGCACGCTGGGGACGGCCGAGGGCCGCAGCTGTGTGCGGCAGTTTGTCCGGGAACGGAATTTTGCGCCGGTCTATGCGGGGCTTTTCGCCTCCATGGCCTATGTGCTCGTGCTGCTGGCCATGAATTACGTGACTAACGTCTCGTTCGTCCAGGCTTTCCGGCAGATGGGACTGGTCTTTGCCATGATCGCCGGGATCGTGATCCTGAAGGAACGCTGTACGCTGCCCAAGATCCTCGGGTGTCTCCTGATCGTCTCGGGGCTGATCCTGTCGGTGTGCTGAAACCGCCTTTTGCGGGGGAGGGGGAATATGGAGTCTTTTCTGTACGCGTTTTTCGCCTGCTTCGCCGCCGTGTCCGCGGCGCTGGTCTCCGCGGCGCTTCACAAAGGAAAAAACGGGGATTTCCTGCTTCTTTTCCGGAAAAGGTTCCTCGTCTGCGCCGGCATCGTCGTACTGGCCGCCGCGGCGGGCCGTCTGCTGGGGGGGATCCGCAGCGGCATCGTCATATCGGTCACGCCGGATGCCGTGGAATACTACTGGGGCGCTCTGCGGCTCTCGTGCGGAGAGCGTTTCGGCATCACATTGAACGGCGTCTGGTATCCCTCGCGCTACACGCCGTATTTTTCTCTTCTCCTGACGCCGTTCGTCCGTCTCGCGGGGGGCGAGGTCTGGGGCGCGGGCGTATGTTCCGCGCTCGCCACCCTGACCGTGCTCGGACTCCTCATGTTCGTTTTGTACAAGGCGCAGGACCTGTCCGCAGGCGTGCTCGCGGCGGGAATGATTTTGCTCTACCCGGGCGTGATACACTGCGGGAACATGGCCCGGCAGGAACCGGCCTACACGGCTCTGCTGGCCGGGATGTTCTGTCTCTATCTTCATGCGGTCCGCCGCGGATCGCTCTCCCGGCCGGTATGCCTTTCCTACGCCCTGCTCGCAGCGGTGTGCGGCGCTCTGCGCTGTACCGGATACGGCATGCTTCTGCCCTTTCTGCTGCTGATCTTGCGTGACGGATCGTTGAAGCGCCCGCAGAAGATCGCCGCACTGGCAGCGGTGATCCTGCCTTCGCTCTGCGCCGTTTGCGCCACGGCGGTCTTCAACGGATGCGTTTTCGGTTCCCCCCTGCGCAGCGGCTATCATTTTCACTGTCCGCTCCCGTATGAATTTCCGGAGCTCCTGTTTTCGCCCGGCTACATCATCGACAATCTCCGCCATATCGTGCGGTTCGAGGCGAGGGCGGGGGTGATGCTGCCGGCCGCTTTTGCCGTGACGTCGGTCTGCGCGCTCAGGATCCTGGCGTCCGGGCGGAAGTCCAAGGAAACGCGTCTGTTTCTGTCGGCCTGGCTGTGGTGCAGTCTGCACTTGCTGTACTGCGTTGTGCTGTACCTGCCGCACTTTTATTTTGCCATGCGCTTCTTTCTGCCGTCCGGTGTTTTTTTTATGTTCCTCCTGGGATGGAGCTGCCGTCTGCTGCTGGAAGAGACCCGGGCGGACCGGGACTGCGCGGCGTTCGGGGCCGCGGCCGCCGGGATCCTTTTTGCCGCGGCGGGCGCCCTGGACATCCCCGTCGATTATGCGGGACGCGAGATCGCCGCACTGCGGCATTGCGCGAAGGCGCTTCCCCGTGATGCGGTCCTCATCCACGATTGCGACACGGGAAGGGCGGAGATATTTTTCTGCCGGGGAACGGCACGGCGTCAGATCCCTTCCGACAGAAGTCTGGGGTATGCCGGGCTGGTGGGGCTTTCGGAAAAACTGAAAGTCAAGCCGCGTTTCCCCTTGAGTCTCGATTCTCAGGAACTGAGCGATTTTCTGAAGAAAGCGCCGGGGAGCGTCATCTTTTTTCCGATGGTCTGGGAGAACGACGCGGAGGAGATCCTGCGGCGGTATGTCGACGCCCCCGGCGGACTTTTCATCATGCCCGGAGCGTTTTCCAAACTTTCTCCCGAACGGAGAAACCGTCTGAAGAAATCATAGTCATGGACGTATGCCGGCAGCGCTCCGCAGGGAGACGGCGTGCTGGCCCTCAAAAGGAAGAATGCGGGCAATGGACGCTGTGCCGAGTGAATTTCAGGTCTGGCCGACCATGCGGGCGCGGGAGTTCCGGCATGACGGGCAGTTCGTGACCGTTCCTGCTGACTGGGTCTTCGTCCCCTCCGGAGATCCTGGGCTGACCCGCCGGCTCAAGGCTGCGGGAGAGTGCTGGATCGTCGTCCGCCGCCGGAAGAACCGCATCGAATCCACAGGGCTGTGGACCCTTGCGGAAAACGTTGGACGCATCCGGGAGGAGCTGGAAAAAGAGCGCACAAGTCCCGAGTATCTCAAAAAACTGGAGGCCGCGCGCCGGGCGCGGATCGCCCGGCAGGACGCCTACGTGGTCGAGTTCCGACAGGCCGTGGTGGATTTTCTCGCTTTTGCGCCCCGTTATGAGGAGATGGCATGGGACATCGCCGACGCCGTCACCGATCAGGCCGTTCCCGTCGGCAGCGGCACGGTGGCCCGGACGCAGCGGATCCCGCTGGAAAAGCGGGCCGAGGCGGCGGTGATCGCCTGGATGCGCCATCAGACGACAGATTACGACCACCGCGTCATCGCCCGGATCCGCGGCGAACGGAGAAATGTCCGCCGCGAGCTGGCGGGAGAGTCCCGGAAACTGCTGGGAAAATATCGGCAGGGCGCTGACGTCGATCCGGAAACATGCCCTCTCGCACGGGCCCTGAAATCGTAAAATCGCCTTATCTGAAACCGGTCTTGTCCACGGTGAGGACCGGGGTCTTCTTCCATCTGCGTTTGGTGATCTCCAGCAGCATCACATTGGCGCGGCTGTCCACGAGGACGGCCCGGGCCGGCGTCCCCGAAAGGGCGAGCAGTTTCAGGTTGCCGTTGCGGCTGGCCGGCTTGAGTTTGCCGGGAACGACGGGTTTCCCCTCCGGTTCCGCGCCGGGGAGGGGGATTTTCGCGATAGCGTCGTTTTTGAGGAGCCCCAAAAGGAGCATGTTTTCCTCTTTGAAGAAGGCGGCGACGGGACCGCATTTCTCCGTCAGCGTTTTGGAACTGCCGTTGAGATAAAGGGCCGCCTGTTTTGCCGGTTCGACGAGGACCAGCGACGAAGCTCTGTCGTCGAGAACGAGGATCTGCGCGGGAGAAAAGGTCCCCGCCGTTTCGAAGGACTGCTGCAGTGCGGCCAGGTTGTCCGCAGAGGTTTTGAAAATTTCGCACATCCCCTTGCCGAAGGCGACGAGGCGGCTCCCATCGGGGGAGAGCGAGACGCGGGGATCGGTGGCCCGCGTGCGGACGGAACCCGGTTCCGCAGAGAAGGCATCCAGCCGGAGCTCCCGGATCATGGTGCTGTCTTTGACCGTGTACCAGACTTTTTCCCCGTCGGTGCAAAGAGAGGTGACGGGGGCTTCTTCGGAGCGGGAGGGCGCGGAGATCTTGCCCCGTTTGAGATCGATCCTGACGAGGGCGTTGTCCCGTCCGAATTCCGGCTGGGCGGATTCGGCGGCGATGAGCGTATCCGTGCCGGGGATGAAGGCGGCGGCGGTGATGCGGCGTTCTTTCAGCGTCACGGCCCGGATGATCTTTTTGTCGCGCAGGCTCACCAGGATGAAGCGGGTCGAGTTGGGTTTGTTCTCTCCGCCGATCCTCTCCGCCATGACCAGAAGACTCTCGTCGGCGGAGAGGAGGATCTCCCGGATATCCGCCCCGCCGGTGGCTCTTCCCTCGATCTGCGACGGTGTCCACCGGAAATCCTTCCCTGCGGCCAGTCTTCCCGCCGCGGAGCCCCGGGGGGAACTGCTCTTGCCGGAGGACTCGAACTCGGTGAGTTTCCCGGTCTCGGCGACCTTCGGACGCTCATCGGTCTCTTCCATGCGGATCACGGGGACCGCCGGACCCGCCGGAAGCGAACAGAAGAAAACGGCCGCAAGAGGAAGAAAAATTCGTTTCATCGCAACGATCCTTTCCAAAGAAGATTTGAACTTTTCGCCGGGATGCGCTATTTTATTCCCTGTAAATATACACGTAAAAAAGGGATTTGTAAACATGGCAGTCAAAAAAAATTTCCTCGACAGGTTCAGCGAGCGTTTCGACGACCTGGATTCGGGCAGCCGTCAGGCGTATATTTTGCGTCTGGCGCGGGAGAAGGGGTTTCTGGAAACGGTCTTCAACTCCATCGAGGAGGGCGTGCTGGTCGTTGATCAGCATCTGCGGATCCGCTACTTCAACCGGGCGGCGAAACGGCTGCTCGGCCTGCCAGACGACATTTCCCGGATCCGGGTCTCCCAGCTGCTCCGCGGCGTGAACTGGCGGCAGATCATCCAGGAGGATGAGGAGGAGTGGAGCCGCCTCGCCCGGCAGGAGGTGGAGATCCTCTACCCGGAAAAGCGTTTCATCCAGCTCTACCTCGTGCCGCTGCCTGAGGACACGCAACTGGCCTCGGTGATCCTCCGGGACGTGACCGAGAACCGCAAGCGCACGCTTTCGGAGCTGGAGAGCAGTACTGTGAAAGCCGTTTCCCAACTCGCCGCAGGCGTCGCCCACGAGATCGGCAACCCCCTCAACAGTCTCTATCTCAATCTGCAGATCCTTGAGAAGACTCTGGGTGACCTCGCTGGTTCCTCAGAAAAGGAGGAGATGGGGGAGATGATCCGGATCTGCAAGAGTGAGGTGGAGCGCCTCGACAGCATCATCCACGGCTTCCTGACGGAGATCAGACCGGCGGTCCCGGAGTTCCGCCCCGTCGACCTCAGGGAGCTCATCATTGAGGTCCTGAAGTTCATGCGGCCTGAGATCGAAGCCCGAAAGGTCGACGTCAAGTGCAACTGGTCGGCCATCCTGCCGCCCGTGCAGGGAGACGCCAAGCAGCTCAAACAGGCCTTTTACAACATCATCCGCAACGCCGTCCAAGCCATGAGCAACGGCGGGACGCTGGAGATCTTCGGCTATGCCGACTCCGAAAACTGGATCGTCGAGTTCTCCGACTCCGGCAGCGGCGTGGATCCCGAACGGCTCAGAAGCATGTTCAACGCCTTCGAGACGGGCCGGGCCGGGGGCAACGGCATTGGGACCATGGTCATCGAACGGGTCTGCCGGACCCACGGCGCGGATTTCGGGATCGTCTCCGCGCCGGGGAGGGGACTGGTCTTCCAGGTCAAGTTCCCCCTTGGCAAACGCCGCCTGCGGCTGCTTGGGGGCTCCTGAGAAAATTTCCCGTCAGGATGCGGAAGATCATTCACATCGACATGGACGCCTTCTTCGCTTCGGTGGAGCAGCGCGACCGGCCCGAATTGCGGGGGCGGCCCGTCATCGTGGGCGGTTCTCCCGCCCGCCGGGGGGTGGTCTCCACCTGTTCCTACGAGGCGCGGCGCTTCGGTGTCCACTCGGCGATGCCCAGCGCCTCGGCCATGCGTCTTTGTCCCGACGCCGTTTTCATCGAGCCGGATCACCGCCGGTATGTCGAAGAATCCAAGCGCATCATGGAGATATTCTGCGAAGTCACGCGGACGGTCGAACAGGTCTCCATCGACGAAGCCTATCTGGACGTCACGGAAAACTCTTTCGGCTGGTCCAGCGCGACACGCATCGCGCGTTACATCCGCAACGCCATCCGCACCCGCACGGGGCTGACTGCTTCCGCCGGGGTGTCGTACAACAAATTCCTCGCCAAAGTCGCTTCCGATTTCCGCAAGCCAGACGGCTTGACCGTCATTCCGCCGGAAAAGGCCGAAGCCTTCCTCGACGACCTGCCCGTGGAGAAATTCCACGGCCTCGGGAAAGTGGCGGCACAGAAACTGCGGTCGATGAATATCCGCCGCGGCGCCGATCTGCGTCAGCTGGAACTGCCCGTCCTCAAACGCCTTTTCGGCAAATCGGGCGAGTGGTTCTTCGCTGTCGTGCGCGGCATCGACGACCGGCCCGTCGAGACCGAGTACGATCCCAAGTCGGTGAGCCGTGAGACGACCTTCGACGCCGACCTTGTCGACCCCCGCGAAATGCGGATCGTTCTGCGTACCTTGGCCAGAAAAGTCTACCGCCGCGCCCTGCGCCGCGGCGTGACGGGAAGGACCGTCACTCTCAAGGTGAAATTCTCCGATTTCAAGTCAGTCACCCGTTCTCTCGGATGCGAAGACGCGATCTCCTCCGGCGAGCAACTGGGGGATCTGGCCGTCGAGCTTCTGGCGAAGACCGAGGCTGCGAAGCGCCCCGTCCGGCTTCTGGGCGTGGGGATCAGCTCTCTTCTGCCCGCGGGCGGACCCGTGGCGACGCAGCTCCATCTGCCGCTTCCGGAGACGCCCTGAGATTTGCATTCGCGCCGCGGCCGGTGTACATTATCCGCCGACAGTTTTTTACGACAATTCCGGAAGTTTTTTATGAATGCCGTGTTGCGGGGCGATCCCCGGCATCAGGTGGATATGTGCCGGGGACCTCTTCTGCGGAAGATCGTCCTCTTCTCCATTCCCCTCATCTTTTCGGGCATCCTGCAGCTGCTTTTCAACACGGTGGACCTGATTGTCGTCGGCCGCTTCGCCTCGTATCAGGCACTGGCTGCTGTGGGCGCGACGTCGTCTCTCACCCATCTGCTGGTGAATTTCTGTCTGGGGATCTCCATCGGCGCCAACGTCGCCGTCGCCCGCCGCCTCGGCGCCCGGAAAAAGCATGAAACCTCGCTTGCCGTCCACACGACCATCGCCTTTTCCCTGCTGTGCGGCCTCGTCGCAGGCGGCCTCGGCATCGCCGTCGCCCGGGGCATCCTCGGCGTCATGCGGACGCCCCCGGACATCATCGGCATGTCCGTGACCTACATGCGGATCTACTTTGCGGGGATGCCGATCGTGATGCTTTACAACTTCGGCAGCGCCGTCATGCACGCCATGGGCGATACCAAAAGACCATTCTATTTTCTCATCATCGCGGGGATCGCAAATGTGCTGCTCAATCTGTTTTTCGTCGTGGTCTGTCATTTTGACGTGGGCGGCGTCGCCGCCGCGACGGTCATTTCGCAGGGGATCGCCGCGCTTCTCATCCTCCGGGTGCTCCTGAAGACGCCGGGAGCCTGCCGGGTCAAACTGCGCTTGCTCCGGATCGACCGCGCGGTCCTTTCCGAGCTCCTCCGGATCGGCGTTCCGGCGGGTATCCAGCGGGGGTGTTTCTCTCTGGCGAATCTCTGGGTGCAGAGCTCCCTCAACACGTTCGGCTCCGTGGTCGTGGCCGGCAACACCGCCGCCATCGCGTGGGAGAGCATCGGCACGCTGCTGTCGTCGACCTTCGGGCAGACGCTGGTGAGTTTCGTCGGTCAGAATCACGGCGGGCGGCAGTATGCCCGGATCCGTACTTCGATCAAATACTGCGGGATGCTGAGTTTCTTCTCGACGATGGCCTTCGCTGCGGCGCTTCTGGCGGGAGCGCGTCCGGCGCTGGCGCTTTTCAACACCGATCCCGACGTGATCGCCTGGGGCGTGGCCCGCTATTGGGTCATCATGCCGCCGCTCTGCATCTGCGGTTTTCAGGAGTGCTTCGCCTCCGCCCTGCGGGGCCTGGGCCACTCTCTGGGGCCGACGCTGGTCATGATCTTCTGCATCTGCGTGCTGCGCATCGTCTGGATCATGACGGTGTTCCGTTTCTGGCCGTCGTTCACCGTCCTCGTCATGACGTTCCCCGTCTCCTGGGCCAGCGCAGCCCTCTTCCTCGGCATCTATCTGCGGTACGCCCTCAAAAAGATCCCCCGCGAAAACCAGTCGCTCCCCGCGTGATTTTCGCCAACGTCGGGGAGGCGCCTTGCCGCCGAGGAATATATCGCCCACATGGCCGAGAGGGACGTCAAGCCCTCCTGGTGGCGGGAATTCATTCAGAAAATACGCATGGCGCTGTCGAAGTTGCCGCTTTTCAAAGACCTTGTCATGACTGACCGGGAGATCGAAACGCTCCTCGCCCGGGCCAGCCGCAGGATGCGCGCCCGGAACGGCGGCAACGCGACGCTGGATGTCATGTGGGGAGGACAGCCGGGGCAGGCGGGCGGTACGAACGCCCCGGCCAACATCCGAGAATTCCTCGGCGGTCCCAGGGGCGCTTCCCGGATGCGCGACGCCGAAATGCGGCTGCAGAATCTGGAGACGGCCAGGTTCGCCGAAGGTTTTAATGCGGACCCGAAGAAGATCTGGCTCGCCACGGGATGGACAAAACAGAAGGACGGGTGGAAGTTCGAGCTGCCCGATCTCAAACTCAAGCGGACGCAGACCCTTCCGGACGGGACGACGCAGGAACGGAGCTTCTTCGACATCAAGCTCACGGCGGGACGACTGGGGGATTACGTCGACGCGCCGGAGCTCTTCGAGGCCTATCCGGAACTTGCGGAATACGATCTTCTGTTCGCGAACTTCGGGAAGAATTATGCCGGGTACTTTGACCACGTGCAGAAGCGGATCGTCGTCAATCTCGAAACGAACGGCGCATTCCAGCAGGCCGATCTCGCCCACAGGCGGGCCAACGACGACCGGCTCCCGGAAGGCGACCGGGACCGGGCGAAAATGGAATACAAAATCCTCATGGGCGAGGCGTTCAGGGAGTTCAACCGGGTGCTGATCCACGAGACACAGCACGCGATCCAGTACATCGAAGGGTTCGCCCCGGGGGCCAATATCGAGCAGTTCAAAAAGATCGACGAACTGAAGCAGAAAGTCGCCGACTTCCGCAAAAAAGCGGACGCGAGCGAGAAATACCGTCGGTATGAAGAGATCGGAAAAGTATGGGACGAACTAAAGCCGGGGGAACAACTGACTGATGAATTCGAGGACGAGCTTGTTTCCCTGGGGGAAGATCCAGAAGTGAAAGCTCTCGAGGACGAGCGGGTTGCCATCATCAAGGAAGAAGGAAACAATCTGGATCTCGCGTACGTACTGAAAGGCGAAAACGACACCAAATATTGGGAATCCATCATCAAGCGGGACGAGACCCGGGCCTTCAACTCCTACTGGAACACGGCCGGGGAGGTGGAAGCGCGAAACGCGGAAAGACGCTCCACCATGTCCGCGGAGGACCGGAAGAGCCGTCTGCCGGACGAAACCGCCGACGTGGCCCCGGAAGACCGGATCTATCTCGAGGAGGCGATGGGGGGAGGGACAAGCGCCTCCGTCGTCACCGAGCCGGATGTTTTGAAGGAACTGGACCGGCAGGAGGCCGAGGGGGAATATTTGACGCTGTACCGCGCTGTTCAAGTGATTGACGGAAAGCTTTATCCGACGATGGCGGCAAAGGTCAACGGACAACTGGTTCCGCCCATCGAACTGGGCAAATGGGAGCAGTCAGACGAACACCCGGAGCTCGCCGACGAGGACGGATATTTCAAACTCGACAAGGCCAACGGCAGCAGCATCAAGGCGCGATACAATCCCTACATCCACTCAAGTTCGAGCCCGCTCAACGATCAGTTTTCCTCGGCCTACAAGAGGCCGAACATTGTCACGATCGAGGTCCACGTGCCTAAAAGCGAGCTCGCCAGCGGGTATCATGCGGAAAAGGCCTTCGATCCCGTGGGAATGAAAAAATGGAAAAGCGGCAGCGTTTCCAAAAAGATCTTCGGCGGCGACAAACGCCCGGTCATGCTCTCACGGTGGGATAAACCGATCCGCATTGTGCCCGATTCCGAAGTCGCACAGAAGATCAAGGAGCTCATCGGCGATCGTGATATCACGATCCCGGCCAATGTCGTCACCCCCTCCCTGCGCCAGGAGCTGGAGAAGATCGGCGTGCCGATGGAAGAGAAAAAAAGTCTTTCTGCAAAAGAGAACAGCCCGTGGGGAGAGGTGCATCCAGAATATTCAGGACAGGGAAGTCGTGCCGTTGATGCACTTCGCAAACTTGGGCGCGGATGGATTCCCGCGTTGTGGTCCCACAAGACAATCGGCGATATTGCATTGCCGTATGGAATGACTGATGAAGATGCAAGAAAAATCGGCTATAAAACCGGGTATGGATTAGCACACATCGACGAAAGACACCCGGATTTGGACTGGGCTTCCGTAGACAAGACAATCTCGAACGGAAACATCAGACAAGATGGTAACAGGATTATTTTGACTGACACAGATTCGGCTCACAAGGCCATTGTGCAATTGACATTTGATGATCAGAAAGGAGCTTGGCTTGTTACAGCATACAAAATTGATGATGAAAGTGGAACGGAGCCCCTTGCCAATCCTCTTTCCACCGCTCATGGCGTTTATGGGGATGCGGACAATGTGACCCCAAGAGACTCCGCTAATGACAATATATCACCGGATTCCGAAATGTCAAGCGGGGATACTGGGAATACTGGGAATACTGATATTCCTCATGGGAGGCTTGGCGATTTTGTCTATTATGTCGGAAACCTTCAAATGCCTCCGCAAGTCGCGCTTCAGCTGGCCGGGTGGGAATACGTTTCGCGCTCACCGTACAGCCAGAGTTACTACAATATGCCCGGGAAGTCTTGGGAGAATACGCCGGAAGGCGTGATCCGCATTTCGGACCATTGGAATTTCGAGAGCCGGAATGAAGTTCATTGCACGACCGATTCCCCCGTCGAAAACAATTCCCATTGGACCGTTGCCCAATACAGAAACGGTGTCTACCGTGTTCTTTCTTCTGTTCCCAAGCTCGCGCCGGATGCGGCAAAGGCGATATCATCCAAGATAGAAGCCGAAAACGAGGAGGCCGCCCGCACCGCATATCCGAAAGCCTTTTCAAGCAGGCAAACGGACGGCGGCCTCGGGATCAACCATTGGGCGAGGAACAAAAAAACAGGAAAGATCATTGGCCGGATCGTCGAATCCGGGGGAAATCCGAAGATCTACAATATCGACACGATAGACGGAAGACAGATCAAAGTCCTTCGCGCCAACGTGGAAACTGTTTCTGCAAGCGATCTGCCGTCTGCGCAGAAATATGCCGTGAACACAGAGACGAACGCCGTTCAGAAGGCTGAAACGGACGAAAACGGACGGGGACGGACGGATACGGACGGGGGGGAACTGCGGTTCTCCATCGACGAATACAGCGAGAGCACGCAGCGGGACATCATCGATCTGCTGCGGCCCTTCGTGGGCACGGTCGTGGAAAAGGAGCCGGAGGCATATGCGGCGTATTTGAAGAGAATGGGCGCGGACGTGCCGCCGGAGGACGCGATCAGGTTTGCCGTGATCGCCAAGTATGAGAACACCGAGGCCAGGGCCAAGCGCAAAAGGAAAATGCGGGACGATTGGCTCTACGAAAACGTCCCCCTGTGGAAGTGGGCCGTGGACTACGCCGGGACGCAGGATTTCAAGGTGCGTCTGGATCACCGAAACGAGGACAAGAATATTTCCGGCACGTTTCTCATCCATCAGGACGGCAAGGCCAACGTCCCCGTGATCGAACTTGAAGCGCTGGCCCGGGAGGTCGCCCGTGAACAGGGCCGGGACGAACTGGACGTGGAATTTTTCCTGATGGTGCGCGGCGCGGGATTTGACAAGGCGGCGGGACGCCGCCGCAGAGCCGTGCCGCAGGCGCGGCAACCCCTCAAAACAAATCAGCCGCGAACCGGAAGGAAAAAGAAGGAATTTCATTCCGGATTTTTTCCTGATGGTGCGCGGCGCGGGATTTGACAAGGCGGCGGGACGCCGCCGCAGAGCCGTGCCGCAGGCGCGGCAACCCCTCAAAACAAATCCGCCGCGAACCGGAAGGAAAAAGAAGGAATTTCATTCCGGATTTTTTCCTGATGGTGCGCGGCGCGGGATTTGAACCCGCATGCCTTGCGGCGAAGGAACCTAAATCCTTTGTGTCTGCCAATTCCACCAGCCGCGCGTGACGGCAAATATACACCGGAACGCCTGTTCTTTCAATCAAAATAAAAAAATATTCCGGGAAAGACTGGTTTTTTTGCCCCGGGGGATATATATTTACTTACTGGAGAAGCGGTGCGCCGCCGTCACCGCGGGAAAAAGTTTTTTTTATGGAAAAACCGAGAATATATTTTCTGGGCTCCGGCAATATCGCCGTTCCCGTTTTCAAAACGCTGGCCGCCTCGCAAAAGGTCGAGCTGATCGGCGCGGGGACGCAGATCGACCGCCCCGCCGGCCGCAAGTGCCGTCTGGTGCCCACGCCCGTCGGCGCGGCGGCGGAGGAAATGGGGCTTGCCGTCGACAAGATCCCCTCCGTCAACACGCCCGAATTCATCGGTCGTCTGCGGGAGCTGCGGCCCGATATCCTGCTCGTCCTCTCTTTCGGACAGCTTCTGAAACAGCCAGTCCTCGAAATCCCGGTCCGGGGATGCGTAAATATCCATGCGTCGCTCCTGCCGGCCTACCGGGGCGCTTCGCCCGTGGTCTCGGCGATCCTCGCGGGCGACAGGGAAACCGGGGTGACCTTCATGCGCATGGCCCTTGCGCTGGATTCCGGTCCGGTCTATTGTCAGCTCCGCCGTCCGCTCACGGGCGGAGAACTGGCGGGGGCCCTCGAGATCGAACTGGGCGAAATGGCCGCCTCCGCCGTCGAGGACACCCTGATCAAAATCTGCGGCGGGGAATTGCTCCCCGTTCCTCAGGACGACGGCGCCGCCACCTTCTGCCGCAAGATCAAAAAGTCCGACGGCGTCGTCGACTGGCGGAAACCGGCAGCGGAGATCCACGCCATGGTCCGGGCGTTCTTCCCGTGGCCGGGAGCCCGCTTTCAGGTTTCCGCAGGGGAGGGCAGCTGCGTCGCGGCGACCATCGCCGCCTGTTGCGTGCATCCCGAACTGAACGGCGCCCCCGGCACATTTCTCTCTGCCGACCGCAAAAGCATGATCGTCGCCTGCGGAAGCGGCGCCCTCGAAATCCTCGAACTCATCCCTTCCGGAGGACGGCGAATGGCCGCATCCGCGTTTCGAAACGGCATGCGCGGGGCCCCGCTGTCATTTCCTCCGCCTAAAGGAGCGATGCAATAACGATTTTTACGGAAAGTATTCCCCATGGAAGAAAAAGACACGAAACAGATCCTTCTCAACTGCGAAAACATGGAGAGCCGCTTCGCGCTGCTCCACAACGGCAAACTCGAGGAATATCAGATCGAGCGCCGGAACAACGAGCCCCGGACCGGAGACATCTACCTCGGCCGGATCGTCAATCTCGATCCCCTGCTTCAGGCGGCCTTTGTCGACATCGGCGCGCCGAAAAATGCGTTCCTCCATTTTCACGAAATGCTGCCCGGTTACAGCGAACTTGCGGAGAAATACCGCGAGGAGACCGCCCGGCAGGAAAATTCGAAACGGTCGAAGAAGAAGACCGAAGAGGACGGCAGCGCCGCTTCATCAGGCGGCAAGGAGCGCAAGATCACGGCCGCCGACATCCCGCACATCTTCAAACCCGGGATGAATATCCTCGTCCAGGTCGTCAAAGGCCCCATCAGCACCAAGGGGGCCCGGGTCACGACCGACATCTCCATCCCCGGGCGTTTTCTCGTCCTCATGCCCAACAACGACCACATCGGCCTCTCGGCGAAGATCGAGGGCGCTCCCGAGCGGGAGAGACTGCGCAAGATCCTTTCCGAGCTGACGCTCCCCGAAGGCATGGGCGTCATCTGCCGGACCGTGGGGGAGGGAAGACGCTCCACCTTCTTCAAACACGATCTTACGCTGCTGCTGGATTACTGGCATGGCATCGAAGAGGGCATCAAGCAGAACAAGGCGCCCAAGCTCCTCTACACCGAGCCCGATCTGATCGACCGGACGATCCGCGATTTCGTCACCGACGAGATCGACAGCATCGTCGTGGACGACAAGGAGGTCCGGCGGCACATCATCGAGACTTTCCGCCGGATCGGCGTGGGACGCATGGCCTCCAACGTCGTCTTCTACAACGGGACGAAACCCATTTTCGAGGAGTACAAGGTCAGCGATCAGCTCAAGGCCGTCTTCCAGCGGGAGGTCCGTCTGCCCAGCGGCGGCGGCATCTGCATCGACGAGACGGAGGCCCTGATCGCCATCGACGTCAACACGGGCAGGGGACACAACGCCGCCGACCAGCCGGAATTCATCCTCAAAACCAATCTTGAGGCCGCCGAGGAGATCGCCCGGCAGCTGCGGCTGCGCAACGTGGGCGGACTGGTCGTGCTCGACTTCATCGACATGCGCTCCGCCCGGGACCGGGACGAGCTTTTCCGCTACATGAAAAAGCTCGTCAAAAACGACCGGGCCAAGACCAAAGTCCTGCCGCTGAGCAAGCTGGGGCTCATGGAGATGACCCGCCAGCGGGAGCAGGAGAGCATCCTCGATCAGGTCTACACCAGCTGTCCCTACTGCGGGGGCAGGGGGCTTGTCAAATCCGTCGTGACCATGAGCGCCGAGATCCAGCGCAGGCTGAGTTCCGTTCTGCGGGACAGAAAGTACCGTGACGTCCAGTCCGTCCGGGTCTTCATGCACCCGGAGGTCCTGGCCCGTCTGCGCAACGAGGATGCCGTGTTCCTCCGTGAGCTGGAGGAGAAGTACAAGCACGAGTTGAGTTTCCGCGCCGACCCGTCTCTGCACTACGAGGAGTTCCGGCTGGTCGATCCCGATACGGACGCGGAACTGCGCTGAACGCACTGCAAACGGATCTTCCGCTTCGTTCCGCCCGTCACGGCCGCGATCGCGCCGTGTCTGATCCCCGGCGCCCAGAGGATTTCGCCTGCAGCGTTTTTCACTACCGGGAGCACGGGGTGTGAAGGCACTTTCGCATCTATGCGCAGTTTCTTGATTTTCAA
The DNA here is from genome assembly GCA_017450705.1 of Lentisphaeria bacterium. Taxonomy (GTDB): domain Bacteria; phylum Verrucomicrobiota; class Lentisphaeria; order Victivallales; family Victivallaceae; genus UBA1784. The sequence continues at coordinate 21,293 of JAFSTC010000071.1, forward strand.
GTTCTTTCCCGTTCCGAAAACCCGCATCCGGTCACCGGGCAGGGCAGGGGCGATCAGCAACACATCTCCCAGCGCCTCCGCGTCGAACACGGCCTCGTACTTCGATGCGACGCAGGTATCCCCGGTCGGTGCGGCGCAAAAACGCCAGTCACCCCAAACGACAGAACCGCCGTCGGTGATGTCCCACCGGAGCACGGGCAGGGCGGTTGTCTGCGCTTTCTCGGCCCAGTAGACGGAAGCCTTCTCGAAGACGAGAAACTCCGTGTCCGACCAGGGCAGGGACCGGCGTCCCGCGGGGGCGGAGCGGAGCAGTTCCTGCCGCAGACGCCGGAGAAAATCCCCGGAGGGAACGGCGTTTTTCCACAGGCGGATCACCCGCGGGACCAGCGCCGGATGGAGCTTTTTCCAGAAATCCCGTTCGTTCACCCGGCCGCGATCGAATGCCGCTCCGGCCGCGCTGTCAAGAAAATCGGCGTCCAACTCCAGCGACTCGAGACAGCGTCTCGCTCCCTCCTGCGCACCGCCGAAGAAGCCGTACATGACGGGCAGGATATCGTTTCTGAGCGCATTTCGTGCGCAGTCCGAAACGGCGTTCGTCGAGTCGGTCCGCCAGTCACGGATGCCGTTTTCCTGCAGAAAAAGCTCGATCTCCCGGCGGGGGAAGGGGAGGAGCGGGCGCAAAAAACGCACCCCCCCGACGTCGCACACCGCCCGGGGGGAAAGCAGTCCGGAGAGATTGGAGCCCCGCAGCAGCCGAAGCAGAAAATTTTCGATCCGGTCGTCGGCGTGATGCCCCAGCACGACCGCGCAGCCGGGGCGGTCCCCCGCCAACATTTTCCAGCGTGCGAGGCGGGCGGCGCGGGCTTTTTCTTCCAGACTGCCGCAGGATGATGTATCGATCTTGAGGTCAATGACTTCGATGTCGATTCCCCGTTCTTCGGCAAACCGGCGGCAGAAAGCGGCGTCGGCGTCCGACTCGGCCCCCCGCAGATGATGATCGAAGTGGACCGCCGTCAGCTGAAAACCGTATTCGCTCCGGAACCGGAGCGCCGTCAGCAGCGCGGCGGTACTGTCCGCGCCGCCGGAAAAACCGACGAAAATGCGGCCACCCCGCTGGGAAGAAAAAATTTTTCGGCAAAGTTCGATATCCATGTTTGCAATCCGGCCGTTTGACACGTATAATATAGCGTGTATTTGGCGAAAGAGCCAATTTTTTTGTGACGGAACAACGGAGAATCGATCAAATGGCCTACATCGTCGTGGCGACTTCCAACGCGCACAAAGTCGATGAATACCGCAAACTTCTGGCGGATCAGAACGTGGAGCTCAAGTCCCTCCTTGATTATCCGGGATTTCCCGGCGTCGAGGAAAGCGGAGCGACGTTCGCCGAAAACGCCTCCATCAAGGCTTTGGCCGCATGCAAATACTGCGACGTCCCCGCTTTCGCGGACGATTCCGGTCTTGAGGTCGAGGCTCTCGGCGGCCGTCCCGGCGTCTTTTCCTCGCGCTATGCCCCCACCGATCCCGAGCGGATCGCCAAGCTCCTCAAGGAGCTGGAAGGCTGTGAAAACCGCAAGGCCCGCTTCGTCTGCGCCATCGCCATCGCCGTCAACGGCGAGGTCATCGAGACTTTCGAAGGCACCGTAAACGGCGTCATCACCTCGTCTCCCCGGGGTGAAGGCGGCTTCGGATACGATCCCGTCTTCCAGCCTGACGGATACGACCAGACCTTCGGCGAACTTTCGCAGGAAGTCAAAAACCAAATCAGCCACCGTGCAGCCGCCTTCAGGAAGGCGCTTGAATTCGTCGAAGACGAGATGTCGGTCCTCGACAACGAATTCTGATCCACCGTTTTTTCCTTTGTTTTTCGACGGCGTGACATTTTCACGCCGTCTTTTTTTTCTTTTGACATCCATTTTTTTCAAGTCCGGGAAAAAAAGTCTTTCCCGCGCCAAAAGTTTTCACAAAGTTATTAACAACCCCGTTGTCAATAATCCATAACACCTTTATATAAAATATCTTATTGTTTTTGATCCTCCTCTTTTTCAGCATATTTGATTTTACATAACATATATTATGCGACGTTACAAATGGCCGAAAAAGGCCCTTCTGAAACGAGATGATCCCGGGTGGTATGACGAAATACGGAAAGGGCCAGCGCGACTGGCACCGTGTCAAAACGCAAATAAACGGATGGTGTCGGGAAAGAAAAAATCGTCAGACGAAGAGATGGACAACTGACGGGCCGACAGCTTTCGGGTCAGATCTCCGGAGCGGAAGTGTCAAAGAGCAGCGCGGTCTCGTCGCAGCAGTGCTGCTTGGGGCATTTGGAGCAGTCGCTCCAGATTTTTTCGGGAAACATTTCCTTGGAAACGATTTTGAAACCGAGACGCTGGAAAAATCCCGGTTGGCCGGTGAGGGTGAAGAGGTGCCATTTTTCGTCGGGACGGGTCGTCCGAAGGTCGTTGATGACGAATTCGACAAGCAGACGGCCCACGCCCTGCCCGTGAAAGGCCCGTTCGACGACGAGAGAACGGACTTCGAGGAGACTGGCGCCGAAGTCGCGGACGGCAACACAGCCGCAGAGGCGGCTGCCGCAAAGAGCGACGCGGAAATTGCGGATATACGACAGGATATCCGCCTCGCTGCGCCGCAGGACGATCCCGGCTTCGGCATAGGGCTCGAGCAGTTCGAAAATGGCCCTGACATCCGTATCCAGTGCCCGGCGGACGAGAAAATCTGCACTCATTTTTCGACGGCGGCGGTTATGTCCTCATCACCGGACTCGACCGTCAGGAACCGGCCCATGGCGCGGAATTTTTCGTAGCGCTGATCGCGGAGTTTCTCCCCGGAGAGTTTGCCCAGCGCAGAGAGATTCGACGCCAGGGCCTTGCCGACGAATTCCGCCGCCTTGAGGTAGTCCCTGTGGGCGCCGCCGAAGGGTTCCTTGATGATCTGATCGGCGACGCCGAGTTCCAGGAGCCGGTCGGCCGTCAGCTGAAGCGCCTCCGCCGCCTGCGGGGCGAATTTGCGGTCCTTCCAGAGGATCGCGGCGCATCCCTCGGGAGTGATGACGGAGTAGTAGGCGTTCTCCAGCACGAGGAGCCGGTTGCCGACGCCCAGACCGATGGCGCCGCCGCTGCCGCCCTCCCCGATGATGACGGAGATCACGGGAACGCTGAGGGAAAACATGTCCCGCAGATTGACGGCGATGGCTTCGGCGATGTGGCGCTCTTCGCTGGCGACGCCGGGATAGGCGCCGGGGGTGTCGATGAACGTGATGACGGGCACAGCGGCCTTGTCGGCCAGGTGCATGAGACGCATGGCCTTGCGGTAGCCTTCGGGAGACGGCCAGCCGAAATTGCGGAAGACGTTGGACTTCATGTCCCTGCCCTTCTGGGTCCCGATGACCATGACGGGTGTGCCGCGGAAGAGCGCGAACCCGCCGACCACGGCGTGATCGTCGCCGAAGCGCCGGTCGCCCGAAAGCTCGGTGAATTCCGTGAAGAGGTGCTCGATGTAATCCAGCGTGTACGGCCGCTCGGGGTGGCGCGAAAGCTGGATGCGCTGCCACGGAGAAAGATGGGTATAGATATCCTTCGTCATTTTCGTGAGCTTCGCATTGAGCGCCTTCAATTCTTCGCTGACGTCGATCTGACTGTTGCGGGAGAGATTTTCCAGCTCTTCGATTTTTTTCCGCAGTTCGGAAATCGGTTTTTCGAATTCGAGGTATATGTCAGCCATTTTCAACTCCATTCGATATTGTTGGACATTACTCTCCGATCTCGACGGGCGTTCCCGCGGGGACGAGGAAATAGAGCTTCTCCACGTCGGCGTTGCGCATGCGGACGCACCCGTTGCTCAGGCTCCGCGTCACGCTGCTTTCGTCAGCGGTCCCGTGGATGCCGTATCCCAGAAGCGGACGGTTCGGCTTCCCGGACGCCGCAAGTTTGAGAAAATAATCCCCCAGTTCGTTGCCCTGTTCTCCGTGCTGGAAGACCCGCCCGTCCGACGTGCGGTAGACGGGGTGTTTCAGGCGGTCGACGATGGTGAAAGCGGCAGAGGGCGTTTTATCGAAGCGGCCGATACCCACATCGAACCCCATGAAAATGATGCCGTTCCGCCACAGTTCGAGCTGGCGGCGCTTTTTGGAAACGGTGATCTTCCAGGGGCCGGGGTGCAAAATCAGCTTCTGACCGACCATGATGTTCGTGTTTTTGAGCTTGTTGACGAACATGATCGCGGAGACCGTGGTTTTGTTCTTCCGGGCGACCCGCCCCAGGTACTCCCCTGCCCCGACGATGTGTTTCACGGCAAATCCGCCGGAAGTGTCCCCGGCGAGGAGCCGCGCCCAGTTGGCTTCCGTCAGAAGCCGGAGCGCGGCGCGGTAAGGTTCCGAACCGGGCGTCAGCTGCGGCAGGAGCTTCTGTGCGGAGTCCGAAACAAGCGCAAAATCCTTTTGTGCGAAAGCCGTTTCAATCTTCTTCAGCTCCTCCGCCGCGGAAGCCCCCTGCTTCTCTTCGGGGACGAGGGGCTTGTCTTTCTCGGGAGGCGTGTCCTGCGGACCGGGTCTGCCCTTCACATAACCGGGCGCCTGAGACGGACCGGATTTTGCGGAAGACACCCCCTCCCCTCCGGCGGGATCAGCCGCACCGGAAACGGGGCCGACAGCGGATGCACCGCCGTTCCCGCCGGGGATTGCGGCGGAAGCACCGGCTCCGGGATCTGCAGATGTGCTTGGGCTCGCAGTCTGCGCCGGGGGCTCCCCCTGCCCTCCTCCCGGGACCGGGGGCGTTTCCCCGCCGGAAGAGGGAAGGACCGCTCCGGACTTTCCGCCGGGAACGGGATCCTGTTTCGGAGCCTCGGGGGAGACGCCCGCAGGGCGCTCCGGCCCCCCTTTCGGCGTGGGAACGGGATCGGCGGGGATGGTCTTCCAGATCACAAACGCCGTGAGCGCAGCGACGAAGAGGAATATGACCGCGAGCCGGAGCCTCTTCGCTCCGGATGCGCCGCGGGCCCGTCCGCTCTCATATAAGTAATCGTACTTCACGATCCGCTCCGTTTCAGCCGGGGTCCCCCCCGCTTCTCTCAAGTCGACATAATATATCTCCTGACAATCCGCTTTTCAAGACCTTGCAATAGACGCGGGGGCACTGTATATTATTGAGAGGGACGGCTCCCGACCGGAGTTTTCCCTTTTTCCCGCTCGGCGGACCCCCGGAGTATTTCCGGAAAAAAAACAAAAAATTTAAGGATCGCGTACCATGGCCTCACTTGGAACAGCACTGACTCCGTCTGCAAAAAAAGTCCTCATGCTCGGTTCGGGAGAACTCGGCAAGGAGGTCATCATCGAATTCATGCGCCTCGGCGTCGAAGTTGTCGCCGTCGACCGTTATCCCAACGCCCCCGGCATGCAGGTCGCCCACAGGAGCTATGTCATCAACATGCTGGACGCCAAGGCCCTCCGCGAAGTCATCGAGAAGGAGAAGCCGGATTTCATCGTGCCCGAGGTGGAGGCCATCGCCACCCCTGCCCTACTGGAACTTGAAAAAGAGGGCTTCAACGTGATCCCCACCGCCCGGGCCACCTTCCTCACCATGAACAGAGAGGGCATCCGCCGCCTCGCCGCCGAGGAGCTGGGGCTGCCCACCTCCCGTTACCGCTTTGCGGCAAATCACGACGAATTCGTCGCAGCCGTCAAGGAGATCGGCATTCCCTGCGTCGTCAAACCCATCATGAGCTCTTCCGGCCACGGCCAGAGCACGATCAAGTCCGCGGACGATGTCGAGAAGGCCTGGCAGGAAGCGCAGTCCGGCGGCCGTGCCGGTGCGGGAAAAGTCATCGTCGAAGCCTTCGTCGATTTCGACTACGAGATCACGCTCCTGACGGTGAGACATGTCGGCGGGACGAGCTATCTCGAACCCATCGGGCACCATCAGGTCGACGGCGACTACCAGGAGTCCTGGCAGCCCCAGCCCATGACGCCTGCGGCGAAGGCCAAGGCGCAGGAGATCGCGCTCAAGATCACTTCCGCCCTCGGCGGCCGGGGCATCTTCGGCGTGGAAATGTTCATCAAGGGCGATCAGGTGATCTTCAGCGAAGTTTCGCCCCGGCCCCATGACACGGGGATGGTGACGATGATCTCCCAGGATCTCTCCGAGTTCGCGCTGCACGCCAGAGCCATTCTCGGACTGCCGATCCCCAACATCTGCTTCCACGGGCCCTCCGCCTCCAAGGCCATCGTCGCCCGGGGCGACAGCGACAGCGTCTCCTTCGGCAACATCGACAAGGTGCTCGCCCGTCCCGATACGACCATGCGCATCTTCGGCAAGAAGGAGGTCCGCGGCCACCGCCGCGTCGGCGTGCTTCTGGCCCGCGCCGCGTCCGTCGAAGAGGCGAAGAAGACCGTCTTCGACATGTACGGCGATCTCGAAATCAAGCTCTGAACCGTTTTTTTCGGCCGGAGGATCGGAAAAAAGGCTTGCAAAAGAGTCGATCGGGTGTATATTTTACTTTAACGTGAAACTGCTTGAATTGCAGTAAGAATTAAACCACACAGGAGTTTCTCTATCATGGCAAAAAGAAGGTATGCCGTCTGCGGCGTGTCGTCGCGCGCCATCGGCATGTACATCAAACCGATGCTGAATGATTTCGGCCATTGCGCCGAACTCGTGGCCCTGCTGGACATCGATCCGCTGCGCTTCAAGATCTGCAAGGAGGACGAGCCCAAAGCCGCGAACGTGCCGGAGTATCTGGCGGCCGATTTCGAAAAGATGATCAAGGAGACCTCGCCCGACGCCCTCATCATCGTCGGCATGGACTGCTCCCACGTGGACTACCTCGTCGGCGGTCTGGAGCATGATCTGGACGTCATCAGTGAAAAGCCCATGACCACCAACGCTCCCGACGCGCTGCGAGTTCTGGCGGCTGAGGCAAAATCCAAGGGCCGGGTCACCTGTACGTTCAACTACCGCTACAATCCGGTCCACCGCAAACTGCGGGAACTGGTCCTCGCCGGCAAGGTCGGCCGGGTCACCCACGTCGATCTCAACTGGTACATCGACATCCGTCACGGCTCCAGCTATTTCCACCGCTGGAACCGCATGCGCGAGAACTCCGGAAGTCTCTCCATCCACAAGTCCAGCCACCATTTCGATCTGGTCAACTGGTGGATCGACGGCATTCCGGAATACGTCCACGCCTTCGGCGCCCTGAATCATTACGGTCCCAACGGCGAATTCAATCCGTCGAAGAAGGACGGCCGCCACTGCAACGAGTGCCCCGAGCTGATGCAGTGCCCCTACAAGGCCCGCTGGGCTACCCGCAACTCCACCATCATGGCGCAGGACGATCACATCAACGATTTCCTGACCAAGCGGAAGCTCTTCACGACCTACCGGCCGGATCAGTGCATGTTCGACTCCAAGATCAACATCTACGACACCTTTGTTGTCAACGTGAAGTACCGCAACGGCGCGCTGCTGAACTATTCGGCGAACTTCTCCACGCCCTACGAGGGCTACCGGCTGGCCATCAACGGCACCCGCGGCCGTCTGGAGACGATGGAGTTCGGCGGAGCCGGCGGCATGGCGCTGCCCAACCTCAACGAGGGCGGGGTCCAGTACATTGATTACTTCCCGATCTTCGAGGGGCGTGAGCGGATCCACGTGCCGAAGGGCGAAGGCGGCCACGGCGGCGGCGATCCCCTGCTCCGCGAGGACATCTTCCTCGGCGAGGATCCCAACCGCAAGTACGACATCCTCGCCCGTTCCGTCGACGGACTGCGCGCCATCTCCATCGGTGACGCCGTCTTCAACTCCATCAAGGACGGCGGCGTCCAGGACCTCACCGGATTCATCCGGTAACTCCGGTCCTTTTTCGGACGATAAAAAGCGGAGCCGGTTTCATCCCGGCTCCGCTTTTTTCGTCTACCCCGGCCGTTCCCGGGCTGTGGACAGGCAGGATAAGTTATAAGTCAAGTAAGTCCTAAGTCAAATGGGCCGGAAGGGCGACAGCCCTCCGGCCCGCTCTCATCTCTTGTTTCCCCAAAAAGTTGCCGTCGGCCCCGTTGGAGGCGGCTGGGGACAATATGCCGGATAGGCCGGATACCCGCCATCTCCCACCTCATACCTCATACCTCATACCTCATACCTCACACCCTGTCACAGCGCGATGTCGTCCTCGAAATCGTCGGGGGGCTTGAGGAGCGTGACCTGTTCGCTCAGGGCGAAGGAGGTCTTCTTCAGGTGAGCTGCGCTCAGTTCGGGCATGATCGTCACGGGAACGTTGGCGTCGAGAAAGGCATCGAGGCCGCCGTCCGGGGTCCGCCGCCATCTGACCAGCAGACGGCCGTTGCTCAGAGGAATGCTGCCCTCAGCGCTGTCGACGAAATCCATTCCCGGGTGGAAAAAGAGGGTCGTCTGACCGTTCTCCCCCTGGCGGATGCCGAGGATCTCGCGGATGAGGAAAACATTGGGGGAGATGACTTCCCCGTTGGAGAACGCGGTCTTGCAGATATCCGTCCCGTTCCGGTCGAGCCAGCCCGCGCCGTCTTCGGCCAAACGGTTCTCCCAGTAGTCGCGCATATAGCGGTACACCCAGCGGCGCTGACCGCAGGCGAACAGAAGCTCCGTGAAGAGCATGCTCGAATACGGCGTCAGACTGCCGAACTTGTCGAAGGGCGGATCGTAGTTGAAGAACCTGTAAAAGAACGTCTCGAAATCGTCGGGCGACATGATGCCGCCGTAAAACGCGCAGAAATTGGTGAAGCAGTCGAAGGTTTTGTCGGTGCTGTCTTCGTCCGCCCAGCTGAAAAAGAGCCCGGTCTCGGGGTCCTTGCAGCGTTTTCTCACCTCGTCGGCGATGCTCTCCGCCAGCCGCATGCAGTGGACGACATCGCTTTTGCGGTTGCTGGAGAGACGGTACACGTCGGAGGCCGAAAGCAGGAAGCGGCAGAACAGCGAATTGAGACAGCTGGAGACCTTCCCCGCATTGAAGTCCAAAGTGCTGAGCCGGCTGCTGGTGTTGTACCAGGCTCCGGGGAAGACCAGCATGCCGTACTTGCTGTCGATCATGGATTCGAAGAACTCCCGGGCGAAATCCAGCGCGGGCAGACTGCGTTCCAGCTCGACGATGCTCCCCGAGAAACTGAAGTTGTGCATGATCCAGCGCGGCAGGAACAGCATGTGATGCAGCTGCGGCTGACGCCGCCTGCCGTGGGTGATGGCGGGGATGTCCCCGTTTTCCAGCTGGGAATCCAGGAACTGGCGCAGCCGTGAAGCCGTGTAGACGCTGTCGCCCAGCAGGGCGCAGGCGCTGACGGATTCGATGAATGCGTCGAAGAGGAAAACGTCCTGGGACACGCGGGAGTCGGCCGTCGGGACCATGCTGATGGACCGGCGGAGCGTCTGATATCCCGTATCCCACAACCGGTTCAGCAGCTCGTCGGAACACCGGAAGGCGGCCGTCCGGTAGACCTCGCGGCAGAGTTCCTTGAATTCGACGGAGATGATCCTGACGGGACCGCGGGCGGACCGGACGAAGACACCTGCGTAGAGACAATCCGCCGGGAGGAAACTGAAACTGGTGAGGTTCCCTCCCCTGCCGGTCAGGGTGGATACGGTCCTGCGGCCGTTTTTGCCGACGAAGCCGCAGGATGTCCTTCCCGTCGCGACGGAGACGTCGATGACGTCGCCGATCCCGGCTTCGAGACAAATTTTGAGGAATCCGTAGCCGGTGCGTGGCAGTTTCCACACGCCGTACTCGCCGTTGCCGAGGCGGGTCCCGTCGCCGGAAACCTCGGACTTCAGAAACTCGGAGGCGTTGATCAGGGCCTCGGGACAGGGAACGTCACTGACAAGACAGCGGCATGTGTCGACGCGGAGCCGGTCGAAGTGCAGAGAGGGCGTCGCCTCCTCCATGGAAAGGCGCAGAGGTCCGGCCACGCACCACCCCTCCTCCGCGGAGTCGAGCATATCCTGTCGGACCCTGATCTTTTCGGAGTCAGGCCCCGTGAACACCATCATGAACCCCATGGAAGAGGCGCCCGGGGTCTGGAAGAGCAGCAGCCGGTTCCAGCCGGGCGAAAGGACGAGCGTCCTCACCTGGGAACCGTTTTCGAAATCCGCCTGCGCCGTGAAGTTGAGGCCGCAGAAAAGTTTGAAGTGATCGTCGGAATACAGGCGGACTCCGACTGTCCCCGCGCTTTCGGAAAAGATGTATCCCATGGCCGCGTAGGTATCCCGCCCGGAGGCGGAAACGGCGGATCTGAACCGGACGCCGGTCCAGTTCGGGAAGGCGGTGACGGCTCCGCGTTCGACGAAGGAAAACTCCGGATTTTCCGGGGCGATCACAGGCGGCGGCATGGGGAAGAGTTCCGGACGCAGAGCGAATTTATCCAGCGGCGTGATGAGGTCGGGATTTTTCCAGAGCGCATTGGGCTTGAGCGAGACGGCGGCCCAGTTCTGCGGGCACTGTTCGGAGCGGAAGACTTCGGTCATCCCCTCCCCCCGCGCTACGACGGGACGCCTGCCGGCGCAGAAATCGGCCGGCAGCACCTGCCACGTTTCATCGCTGCAGAGCACGAGGGAGGTCCCTGCGGACATCTGGCACCAGAACCCCGGAGGACGGTCGTCGTGATCCCCCGCGCAGGAGGTGTTGTAGTATGCCTTCACGGCGATCACGTTGCGGCCCGGCTCGAGAAAGAATCCGACGCTGTGCTGGTCTATGTAGCAGGAATCCGGCCGGCAGTGGCCGCCGGGCCCGAAACCGATGAGCCGGTCGTTGATGAACAGCTGGTAAGCCGTGTTCGCGGAGATCCAGAGATCGACGTCCTCTTCGGAAAAATCTTTGTTGAACTCCTTGCGGAACAGAAGGAAAGAATCCTTCATCGCATGATCCTTGAGCCAGATCCAGCTGCCGCAGATCCCGGCCGGCAAACGCACCTTGTTCATATGGGCTCCATTTTTGTAAAGCTGAAAAAAACGAGCTTTCCCGACGGGACTTCCCGTCAGGTATAAACTATACCCCGCCTGCCGGATTTGTCAAATGCCGCAACGGAAAAAACTGCGAATAAATATCCGTTTCCCCGGCGGATCCGGAAAAAAAAGCTTGTAAAGTCCGGCTTGCCGTGGTATATTTATCGCTCACAAGAACACATCCCGGTCCCGTGCGGCCGGGAAATCATCACCTGGGAGTTGCGGAGTGATATGGACAGTCCGTTTTCATTTCTCGAGAAGGTAAGCCCCGAACCGAACAACCTGATCAAGGGGCTGCAGTTGATCCAGTCCGCCGAGGGATATGTCTCCGATGACGCGATAAGGGCGGCGTCGGCGCATTTCGGCGTCCCCGCCGCGGAGATAGAGGGCGTGCTGACATTTTATGCCCAGTTCAAACGGGTCAAACCCGGAAAATTCAAGATCGCCGTGTGCGACGGGACGGCGTGCCACATCAAGGGCGCGCCCCAGGTCCACGAGTGGCTGCGGCAGGAGATCGGGCTCGTGCCCGGAGAAACGGACAAGGACGGCCTCTTTTCCCTCGAAACGGTCGCCTGTCTCGGCTGCTGCAGTCTTGCCCCGGTCATGAGCGTCAACGGAAAAGTCCACGCCAAACTTGACCGGAAAAGTCTGAAAAAGATCCTAAGGGAGTATGCCGGAAAATGAAGATAAAACTTTTACGCGTCGGCGTCGCCAGCTGCGGTGTTGCGGCCGGTGCCGACAAGGTGCTCGCCAAGCTTCGCGAAAAGGCCGCAGGGATCCCCGTGATCGGTGTGGGATGTCTCGGACACTGTTACGCCGAGCCCATTGTCGAAGCGGTCACCGAAACGGGCGAGTCCGTTTTCTTCCGCGATGTCAGGGATACCGACGAGGCCGTTGAAAACATCCTCTCCCTCGGCGTGGAAAACCGTTTCACGGTCCCGGAAAAACGCAAATCGCATGAATTGGTCAAAGTCCTCGCCCTCGCCGGACGGGTCGATCCCACCGACATGGACGACTACATTGCCCACGGCGGATACGAGGGGTTGAAAAAAGCCCTCGCTCTCTCGCCGGAGGAAGTCGTCGAACAGGTGAAGATCTCCGGTCTCCGGGGCCGCGGCGGCGGCGGGTTCCCCACCGGGAACAAGTGGGGGTTCCTCGCCGCCAAAAAGGCCGATGAAAAGATCCTCATCTGCAATGCGGACGAGGGCGATCCCGGCGCGTTCATGGACCGCTCCCTCATGGAGAGTGTGCCCCATCAGGTTTTGGAGGGCATGCTCATCGCCGCCTACGCCACCGGCGCCACGAAGCTTTTCATCTACTGCCGGGCCGAGTATCCCATGGCGATCAAACATCTCAAGATCGCCATAGATCAGATCCGCAAGGCAAAACTCGACGTCCTCAACAACCGGGAAGTGAGCATCACCATCAAAGAGGGCGCGGGCGCTTTCGTCTGCGGCGAGGAAACGGCCCTCATCGCCTCGCTGGAAGGCAAGCGCGGCACGCCGCGCTTCCGCCCCCCCTTCCCCACCGACAGCGGTTACATGGGGCATCCCTCCATGATCAACAACGTCGAGACCTTCGGGAACGTGCCGCTCATCCTGCGCGAGGGCGGTGAAGCGTATGCGAAGATCGGGACGGCCGGCAGCAAGGGAACGAAGCTCTTCGCCCTGGCCGGAGACCTCGCCAATCCCGGACTGGTCGAAGTCCCCATGGGGACGACCATTGCCGAGATCGTCTTCGAGATCGGCGGCGCCGACCGCGACAAAGTCAAAGCCGTGCAGACCGGCGGTCCCTCCGGCGGCTGCATCCCGGTGGAGCTTTTCGACACGCCCGTGGATTACGACTCCCTGAAGGCTCTTGGGGCCATCATGGGATCCGGCGGCATGATCGTCATCGGCAAGGACCGCTGCATGGTGGAGACCGCCCGGTATTTTCTCGATTTCACTCACAGGGAGAGCTGCGGCAAATGCACTTTCTGCCGCATCGGCACCACCCGCATGTTCGAGACGCTGGAACGCATCGTCGCCGGCAAAGGGAAGGAGTCCGACCTGGCTCTTCTGGAAGACCTCGGCAAAAAGGTCAAGGCGGGCGCGTTGTGCGGCCTGGGCCAGACCGCGCCGAATCCCGTGCTCGCCACGCTGCGCTACTACCGGCATGAATACGAGGCCCACGTCAAGGAGCACCGCTGCCCCGTCCATCAGTGCAACGCACTGGTGAAGCTCGAGATCGATCCCTCGAAATGCATCAAGTGCAGACTGTGCGTCAAAACGTGTCCCGTCGGTGCCATCGACGGCGAGCTCCGGATCGACGAAAAAAAGTGTACCCGCTGCAACAGCTGTTTTGACGTCTGTCCGAAGAAAGCCATTTGCCGGACGGACATAGGAGAGTGAAGAGGAAATGAGTATCGAATTCACCATTGACGGACGCCCCGTTTCCGCCGCCCCCGGACAGACGATCCTCGAAGCGGCCCGGGAACACGGCATAGAGATCCCCTCCCTCTGCAGGGAACAGCGCGTCAGCCGGACGACCAGCTGCTTCGTCTGCGTGGTCAGAGATTGCAAGACAGGGCGTTTCCTGCCCTCGTGCTCGGCCTGCCCTGCCCCGGGACAGGCGATCGAATCCGACTCGGAGGCCGTGCGGGATATGCGCCGGACCGCGCTCAATCTGCTTTTGAGCGAACATGCCGGCGACTGCGAGGCCCCCTGCGTGCTGGCCTGTCCCGCTCATGCGGCGGTGGAGGACTACGTGCGCGCCGGGCGGCAGGGCGATTTCCTCAAGGCCCTTGCCATCATCAAAAAACGCATTCCCCTGCCTATGACCGTCGGCCGCGTCTGTCCCCGCTTCTGCGAGAAGGACTGCCGCCGGAACGTCTACGGCAAGCCCGTCGCGATCAATGAATTCAAGCGCCTGGCCGCCGATCTCTTTTACGACACCTACATGGAGGAACTGCCTCCCGAAACGGGCAAAAAAGCCGCCATTGTCGGTGCGGGGCCCGCGGGATTGTCGGCGGCCTACTATCTCCGTTTGGCCGGCGTGGCCGTCACGGTCTTCGACGCCATGCCCGCGGCCGGCGGCATGACCCGGTACGGGATCCCCGAGTACCGACTCCCGAAAAAAGCCGTCCTCGACAGAGAACTGGCGCATTTCGAAAAACTGGGCGTGACCTTTTCTTTCAACCGGACGCTCGGAAAAGATCTTCAGCTTGACGAGCTCAAGCGGGATTTCGATGCCGTTATCATCGCCATCGGCTGCTGGAAAAGCTCCGGACTGCGCTGTTCCGGCGAAGAGCTGGCCGTTTCCGGCATCGACTTTCTGCGCCGCGTGGCGGAAAATGGAAACGTCGCGGACAATCCCGGACGCACCATCGTCGTCGGCGGCGGCAATACCGCCATGGACTGCGTCAGAACGGGCGTCCGGCTCGGGAGTCCCGATGTCCGGTGCTTCTACCGCAGGACCGAGAATGAAATGCCCGCCGAAAAGATCGAGATCGCCGAATCGAGGGAGGAAGGCGTCTCTTTCGAGTTCCTCGTTGCGCCGGTCAAGCTGGAAAAATGCGACGGGAGTTTGATCCTGACCTGCCGCCGGATGAAGCTGGGAGAGCCGGACGCTTCCGGACGGCGCAAGCCCGTGGAGATCCCCGGCAGTGACTTCGAAACGGCTGCCGACACCGTCATCGCGGCCATCGGGCAGAGCACGAAAGCGCCGGAAGGGCTTCCCGTCAACCGGTTCGGCTATCTCGAAAACGAAAATCCCGCGCCGGGACTCTATGCGGCGGGAGACTGTGTCTCCGGAGCCGCCACCGTCGTCGAAGCTCTGGCTTCCGGACGCCGGGCGGCTGTCGCCGTCTGCCGCGATCTGCTCGGCATCGAGGAGCCGCAGGAGTCGAAAATATTCGTTTCCCGCGGTTCATGGCAGGACCTGAACCGCGGCGATCTGGTCTTCCTGAGAAACGATGTTTCCGAACGGGACCGGGAAAAACTGGACTTCATCTCCCTCGAAGAACGCAAGACCACGTTCCGGGAAGTGACCTCCACCATGCCCCGTGAGCGGGTGATGGCCGAAGGTGAACGCTGCATCGAGTGCAGCTGTACGGACAAAAAGAACTGCAAACTGCGCCTGCACGCCGATGAATACGGCTGCGACCCCGGGGCTTTCAAGGGCGGGAAACAGATCCTTGCCTACGACACGCGGCATCCCCTCATCATTCAGGACCGCGGCAAGTGCATCAAATGCGGCACCTGCGTGAAGATCTGCAAGGAAGTCGTCGGAAAATCGCTTCTCTCTCTGAAAAAACGCGGTTTCTCCACCTGTGTGGAAACGGCTTTCGATGCGGGATTCCCCGAAAGCTGCTCGGATTGCGGCGCGTGTGTGGAAGCCTGTCCCACGGGAGCTCTCGACTGGCGGCACAAAGCCTGACATGAAAAAAACCGCTGTCGTCCGCACATTGGGATGCCGGCTCAACAGCGCCGACACGGCGCTGCTGCAGGCCCGGCTGGAAGGTATCGGCTGTACGATCCTTCCGGACGATGCCGCGTCTTTCGACATCGCCGTGCTGAACACGTGCGCCGTCACGGCCGAAGCCGTGCGCAAGAGCCGGCAGGAACTGCGCAAGCTGCGGCGGCTTTCTCCCCATGCCGTGATCGCCGTGGCCGGCTGTGCCGTCGAGGCGGCTGGCGATTCCTTCCGTCAGGACGGCGCGGATCTCATTTTGACCAATCCGGACAAAAAAGACATCGCGGATATTCTGGCCGGGCTCCCGGCCGCCAACCGCTCCAGTCTGGAAATGACGGAGAATTTCTGCGAGTCCGCGCAAGCCGTCTTTCCATTCCGCAGCAGAGCGTTCGTCAAGATCCAGGAGGGATGCGGCAACTTCTGCACCTACTGCATCGTCCCCCTGGTCAGGGGACCGGAGCGCTCGCGGAAATTCGATGAGGTCGTCTCCGAGTGCCGCCGTCTGACGGAGGAAGGGTTCCCCGAGATCATCCTCACCGGCGTCAACACCTGCGCCTACGCGGATGAAGGCAGGGATCTCGGCGATCTCGTCAGGGCCGTCGCGGCGCTTCCGGGGGATTTCAGGATCCGGCTGAGTTCGACGGAGCCTCATGTCGCCAACAGGTCCATCATCGACGTCATGGCGGAGACGCCCAAGGTCTGCCGTTTCCTCCACCTGTCGCTTCAGCATGGCTGCGACCGCATTCTCAGAGCGATGAACCGCCACTATCTCGCGGAGGAATATGCGGATTTCGTTTCCGAGGCCCGCCGGAAGATCCCCGGACTTCACCTGGGCAGCGATGTCATCGCGGGATTCCCCGGAGAGACGGAAGAGGATTTTGCCGAATGCGCGGCCTTTGTCAGACGGATGGATTTCGCCAATCTGCACGTGTTCACCTACTCGCCCCGGCCCGGGACGCCGGCGGCCGACATGCCGGACCGTCCCGATGGAAAAACCGCCGAACGCAGGGCCGCGGTCCTGCGGCAGATCGGAGCGGAGGGGAAGAAACATTTCATCCGCTCCCAGATCGGCTCCCTCCTGCCGGTCATATTTGAAACCGTTTCGGAGGGGACCGCCAGAGGCTGGAGCGACAATTACATCCAGGTCTCCGTTCCCGCCGATTCGGTCAAAACGGGCGTCATCACTTCCGTCAGGGCCGACGAAAAAAATACGGGGCCGGCCGATGGCGGATGAAAAAGTGTTCTTTTTTTGAGAAAAAAAACTTTCTTCTCTTGAATAATCCGCCGAACCGGCTTATATTCGCGGAAGTATCTGCAAGTTTCGTTTCAGGGGATCGTCTTGTGATGAAAAGATCAAGTTTTCTGTCTGTTTTTCTGTCGTTTCTTCTTGTGACCTCGGGAGTTTGCGCCGCGGCGGAACGGCCTTACCGGGACGGTGAGTTGAGCCTGATAACCCGCCTGACGACGTGGATATTGTACCGCAACCACTATCGCCCGCTGGTGCTCAACAAAGACTTTTCACAGAAGCTCTTCGACGAGTATCTCGACACGCTGGATCCGCAGAGGATCTATTTCACGCGCGAAGACGTGGCCGCGTTCGAGACCTTCAGAGACACGCTGGGGCCCTCCCTGCTCCGGGGAGAGACGGAGTTCGCGTTCAGGCTCTATCAGCTGTACAGAAAGCGCCTGGGGGAATACATCCGTTTCGCCGAGGCGGAGTGCCGGAAAAAGGCGGACTTCACCGCGGATGAATACTGGGATCTCAAGCGCGACGAGGCGAAACGCCCCGCCGACGCAAGGGAGCAGCAGGAGTTGTGGCGCCTGCGGGTCAAGAACGACCGGCTCTATTATCACCTGGTCGATCGCGCCATGGCCGAGGACAAAGATCTGCAGAAGGACAGAAAACAGGAAGCCGCCGCCGCCGCGTGGAAATGGGCCGGAGCCACACCGGAGAAATGTCTTCTCAAGCGCCTCAGGGACATTTCCAACGAAGTCATGAAAAAAGACAGGATCGACATTCTCGGGACCTATCTCAACACCCTGGCGCAGATATTCGGCCCCCACTCCAGCTACTACGCGCCAAAACTCTCAGAGGATTTCGACATCAACATGAGTCTGTCGCTGACGGGCATCGGCGCGACGCTCTCCAGCGACGACGGGTTCATCAAGGTCGTTTCCCTGGTCCCCGGCGGTCCCGCCGCCCGGGACGGGCGTCTGAGGGTCGAAGACAGGATCACCGTGGCCGTTCAGGAGAATCTGGAGACGAACAATCTCGTCGACATGCCCGTTTCTCAGGCCGTCCGTTACATCCGGGGCCCCGTGAACAGCCGGGTCTGTCTGGGGATCCTCACCGACAAACGTGGTGCCAATCCCCTGCCCCTGAACTCCGTGGCGACCTTTCTCAGCTACTTTTCGCGTCTCACGGGATCGACGGACTACTCCCGCGTCTTTCCCGAATGGCGGGGCAATATCTATCTGAGGCCCTATGTGCTGACGCGTTCCAAGGTGGAGCTGGTCGACGGAGGCGCCAAAGGCAGGATCAGGAACGTCAGGTCTTCCGACGGCGGGGTCCGCAGAGTCGGCGTTCTCGAACTGCCCAGTTTCTACCACGATTTTTCGGCCG
Source organism: Lentisphaeria bacterium (assembly GCA_017450705.1). Lineage (GTDB taxonomy): Bacteria > Verrucomicrobiota > Lentisphaeria > Victivallales > Victivallaceae > UBA1784. The sequence goes on from JAFSTC010000071.1 coordinate 39,344, forward strand.
TCCGCAGGGGTGACGCCAATGCCAGGCGGTGCAGCGCGGATGTGGCCAGGATCCTCAGAAAATTCAACCGCGAGAAAGTGGACGCGGTCCTGATCGATCTGCGTCTCAACGGCGGCGGCAGTCTCCCCGAGGCGCTGGAAATGACGGGACTTTTTATCAAAAGGGGACCGATCGTTCAGGTGCGGACCGCCGACAAAAGCATCGAAGTCGAGGCGGACGACGATCCGGGGATGGTCTACGGGGGGCCTCTCGTGATCCTGACCAGCAAGCTTACGGCATCGGCGAGCGAGATCTTCACGGCCGCGCTGCAGGACTGCTCCCGGGCCATCGTCGTGGGCGACAGCCGGACTTTCGGCAAAGGGACGATCCTCAAGGTCGAGGAACTGACGCCTCACTTCCGCTGGCTGGCGCGCCGCCTGCCCGCCGGCTCCGTGACTTTCGAGACGGCGATGTTCTACCGGATCACCGGCGATTCCGTCCAGCAGTTGGGGATCACCCCCGATTTCAAACTGCCCTCCTTTACGGAGGAGATCAAGGTGGGCGAAATGTTCCTTCCCCATCACCTGCCGTGGGATCAGATCCGTTCCGTTCCCTGCGATCACTTCGACACCGACATCAAACGCAAGGCAAAGCTGCTCCGGGAGGCGTCGGAGAAACGCATAAAGGCCTCTCCCGAATATACCGTCCTCGAGAAGCGCATCGCCAACTACCGCGAGCACAAAAACAGGAACAGGATCAGTCTCCAGGAGTCGAAACGCTGGGCGGAATACCGCTCCGTCAAGGAGATGGATGAGGCCGCCGACCGTCTTCTCTCCGGAGATCAGGAACTCAGGAAGAAAGACAAAGCCCTCGGCGACCCCGTTCTGACAGAAGCGGCCAACATTGCAGCGGATTACGCGGCGATGGAGCGTCCCCGGCTCCCGGCGGCGGAGAAATAAGACGCCCGGCTCACGCCTGACCGAACCACGGATGGGTCCGGGTGAAACGCCGCAGCGCGGTCCGGTGTTCCGCATAGAGAGGGTCCAGCCGGCTCAGCTGCCGGTAGAACGCTGGGGAGTGATTGAGTTCGATCCTGTGGGCGAGCTCGTGGCAGATCACGGAGTCGACGAGCTCCTCCGGACATCTCATCAGATGCCATGAGAAATTCAGATTTCCCTGTGCGGAGCAGGACCCCCATCGGGTGACGGCGCCGTTGATGCGGACCCCTGCGATGGAAATGCCGAATTTTTCCGCCAGCGCGGCCGCCCGGGGAACGATGAACTTAACGGCCAGCGACCTGTAGATCTTTTCGAGCATCCCGAGCCGTTCCGCCCCGCTGCCCGGAGGGATCATGAACCTTTCCCCGTCGAACTGGACAAGGCGGCGGCTTGTGAAGAGGGGGTACTCCCGTCCCAAACAGAGGAGAGGCACGCCTTCCTCGAGAACGGGACGCTTTCTTTTCAGGACTTCCGCCCGCTGTTTCAACCGGTCAACGAGCCTGCTGTGGCGCAGAAGCAGAGCTTGGGCCTCTTCCTCGGTGAAGCCCGCAGGCGCGAGAATTTCGATCTCGCCTTCGGGAGTGACGCGAAGAGATATCCGCCGGCGGCGGGGGGAAAGGATCAGTTTCATCTTTTCTGCCCCGCGGCGCGGTCAATCGTTTTTCTCGTTGTCGAGAAAGATCGCGAGCGCCAGAAGACTCAGGAGCAGATAGCTCCAGTCTCTTCGCCCGGACTGATGGCTTTCCCAAAGCTCCCGCAGAACGTTCCGGTCCGCGAAGCCTTCGCGGCAGAGATCGCCGTCGAAAAGCGCGGCGCAGGCCCGGTCGCGCCACTCTCCGCGCAGCCAGCGGGCGACGGGGACGCCGAACCCCCGCTTGGGCCGTTTCCGCAGGGGGAGCGGGATGACGTCGGCAAAGGCCTCCTTGAGGATGTGTTTGCGTTCCGTCCCGTGCAGTTTGCAGTTCATGGGCAGACTGGCGGCGAACTCGACCACCTCCCGGTCCAGGAACGGAGAACGGACTTCCAGACCGCAGGACATGGAGGCCGTGTCCATCTTCGGCAGGATGTCCCCGGGAAGATAGGTGAAAACATCCAGCTCCGAACAGCGTTCCTCCCTGTCGCGGGCCGTCAGATCGGGTTCGATGCGGGTGAACACCTCGCTGGAGTCATGACGGATCGCGTCGCGCATCCTCTCGCCGAAAAGCGCATTTTTGACGGAGGGCGGACAGCGGTCGAGCAAATCGAAATATGCGCAGCGCCCGTCCTGCGAAAGCAGCCGGAAGAGCCGGCGCAGCCGTCCGGGAAGAGTCCGCTCTCCGCGGTCGGGCAGTATCTGGGCAAGCCCGCCGAAAAGACCCTTGCGGAGCAGTGGGGACAAGAGCTCCGTATGCCGCAGGAGTTTCATGGCCGCGTACCTGTCGTAGCCGCAGAAAAGCTCGTCCGCCCCGTCACCGCTGAGAGCGACCGTGATATCCCGCCTCGCGAACCGGCACAGCTGCGCCGTGGGCAATATGGAAGCATCGGCATAGGGCTGCCCGATCTGCCGGAGCAGTCCCGTCAGCAGATCGAAACTGCCGGGCTCGATCACCTCTTCGTGACAGACCAGATCGACGCCCGGGAAGCGGCTGATATGCGCCGCCGCACAGCGTGCGCAGGGACGTTCATCGTAAAGCGCATCGGCAAACCCCGCCGTGTAGGCGTCGCAGCGGCCCGGCGCCAGCAGTTTTGCGGCCGTCGCGGCAACGATGGTGGAGTCGATGCCGCCGGAAAGGAACACGCCCAGAGGCACATCTGCGACGAGGCGCTTCCGGACGGCTTTTTCCACCAGAGCGCGAAGCTCATGGAGCGCGTCGCCGAATTGCATCTCCTGAGGCTTGAACGCGAAGTTCAGATGCCAATAGCTCCGAAGGGAGAGCGCGCCGCTGTCGAGCTGGTACTCCAGCAGATATCCCGGCGGGAGTTTCTTCACCTTGCGGTAGATGGTGTTGGGTTCGGGAACGTACTGCAGGGAGAGGTAATCGCTGACGGCGCTGGCGTCGAGCTCCCGGCTCATCTCGGGATGCTTTTTCAATCCGCACAGTTCGCTGGCAAAGACCAGACTGTTGCGGTGGAGGAAGTAGACCAGCGGCTTTTTTCCGAGCCGGTCCCGTGCCATGAGAACGCGGCGGCGGCTCCTGTCGTAGATGGCAAAGACGAACATGCCCGAGAGCAGCGGCAGGAATTCGCAGCCCATCTGTTCGTAGAGATGGATCAGCACCTCCGTATCCGACTGGGAGGAGAAATGATGCCCGACGGTCTCCAGTTCCCGGCGGAGATCGCGGTAGTTGTAGATCTCGCCGTTGAGGATCACTGTGATGCCGCCCCGGGTCATGGGCTGCTGCCCCGTCTCGAGGTCGATGACCGACAACCGACGATGACCGAGAGCCACGGCATCGTCCGAAAAGAAGCCGTCTGCGTCCGGCCCGCGGTGGGCCTGGGCGTCCGTCATCCGCCGGATGATCCGGTCGGCTTCCTCCCGGGAACGATGGTTGAGTATCCCGCTGATCGCGCACATAAGAAACAATCCTTTCTCTTCGGCCGATTAATATAACTTGCAAAGGGCTTGTTTTCAATCCCGTCCGACCTTGCAATACGACAAAAAAAGCGGTATATTAACTGACCTGAAAAATCCGGGAACGAAAGGACGGCGGCATGATGGATGAGATCGAGATTCTGCGCAAGCTCCCCGGACTTCTGCCCCTGAACGGCCGGATCGCCGTCGGCGCGGGAGACGATTGCGCCGTCGTCAACATGCCGGGCGGACGCCAGCTTCTCGCCGCGGCGGATCAGGTGATCGAGAATGTCCATTTCCTTCCCGATACGCCGCCCCGCCTCGTCGGCAGAAAACTCATGAACCGCAATCTGAGCGACATTGCCGCCATGGGCGGGACGCCGCTCACCGCGCTGCTGACCGTGGCTGCCGGCGGCCGGGATTCCCGGTGGATCGAAGAACTCATTTCGGGCGCCGCGGAAGCGGGGCGGCTCCACGATGTGCCGATCTGCGGCGGCGACACATCTTCCCTGCCCTGCGACGGCGTCGCGGCCTCGCTGACCATTTTGGGCGAGATACCCGAGGGAACAGCCGTCCTGCGTTCCGGAGCCAGACCGGGAGACGGCCTCTTCGTCACGGGGTGCATCGGCAACTCCTTCCCGTCCGGCCATCATATCGATTTTGTGCCGCGTCTGGCGGAGGGGGATTTTCTGCGGCCCCGGGCCTCGGCGATGATCGACGTGAGCGACGGACTCCTTTTGGACGCCATGCGGATCGCGGATGCCTCGGGCGTGTCGATCGTGCTGTATCCCGAAAAGATCCCGCTGCGGGAAGGCGCCGTCGCCCCCGGTGCGTTTTCGGATGGCGAGGATTATGAACTCCTCTTCACTTCCCTGCACGATTTTTCCGAAAAACTTCCCGCCGGGCTCGCCGGGATGACCCGTATCGGCCAGGTCGTCCCCCGCGGGACAAGTCCCCTTGTCACCCCGGGTCACCGGCCTTTCATCATGGAAAAAAGCGGATATGTGCACAGATAAGGAAACCGTGTTCGTCTCAAGATCGGAATCGGAAACCGAAGAGGCCGGCTTTCGCCTGGCCCGGAGCCTCTCATCCGGGAGCACCGTCCTGCTCCGGGGAGACCTCGGCGCCGGTAAAACGGTCTTTTCCCGGGGATTCGCCCGGGGCCTCGGCATAACGGAACCCGTGTCGAGTCCGACTTACACCATCGTGCAGGAGTACGAACGGCCCGGCGGCGGCAGGCTCTACCATCTCGACCTCTACCGCATCTCCGGCGTCGAGGCTGCGCTGGCCTTCGGCGCGGACGAATTTTTCGCCGATCCCGCCGCCATCGCTCTCGTCGAATGGCCGGAGCGGATCGAGGGACTTTTGCCTCCCGGTGCGGTCAACGTCAGACTGGAACATCTTTCCGAGAGCGAAAGACGCATATCGATATGCCGCTGAAAAACATGTTCCTTCCCGCCGGGGACGATCCGCCGGCTCCGGCGGCAAAATTCCTTCTGCCGGGATTCATCTGCGGCTGTCTCTTCGTTCTGGCTCCCTTCCCCCAGCTTCTCTGCGTGAGAAGCGGCATCTCCGTTCTGCTGGCGACGTCCTTCATCTCCCCGCTGTGCGGCGTAGGCCTCATGACCGCGCTGCTGATCTGTTCCGGAGGTCGGGAAATGCTTTCGCTCCGCATTCCCGACAAAACGGACGTCAAATACGCCTTTTTCGGAACATGTCTCATCGTGGCGGCGTACGCTTCGGCCGATGCGCTCTGGAAGCTCCTCCTCAAAAGCTGCGGCATCCCCTTTTCGGAGGAACAGCAGCTGATGACGCTCGCAAAAAATCTCCGCGGACCGGATTTTCTCCTGTTTTCCCTGCTGGTGACGATCCCCGTTCCCGTTGCCGAGGAACTGCTCTTCCGGAGGATCCTTTACGCGCTGCTGCGGCCCGCGGGGCGGACATTCGCGATCGTCTTCGGAGCGGCCGTCTTTTCGGCCGTGCATCTTTTTCCGGCGGGCCTGCCCGGGCTCTTCATCATCGGTGCGGGGTTCCAACTGCTCTTTCTGAACAGGAAAAATCTCGCGGTCTCCATTTTGGGCCACGCGTTTCTGAACGCATGCGCCGTTCTGTCCGCCGCCGTCGCGGCTCCATAAAAAAAGGCCGTTTCCCATGAAAAAGATCTTATTTGTCTGTCACGGCAATATCTGCCGCAGTCCGATGGCGGAGTCCGTCATGAAGGATCTGGTCGAAAAAAGAGGACTCGATGAACATTTTTACATCGAGTCCGCCGCCGTCAGCGCGGAGGAGCTGGGCAATGCCGTCTACCCGCCGGCGAGAGAGATCCTCCGCGCCCACGGTCTTTCATGCGCGGAAAAACGGGCCAGACAGCTGACTCCGGCGGACTATTCCCGTTTCGATCTGATCGTATGCATGGATCGCTCCAATATCCAACGGGCCGGGCGCATTCTGTCAGGCGATCCGGAGGGAAAACTTTCGCTTCTCATGGACTGGACCGACCGCCCGGGGAATGTCTCCGACCCCTGGTATACAGGGGATTTCGAGGCGGCGTGGCGGGATATTTCCGAAGGCTGCCGGGCAATGCTCGAAAAACTGGAGCCGGAAAAGGCTCTGTGATGCGTCCGGAGAGACGTGCGCCAAAACGTTTCCGCAAGCGGAACTGCGGCCGGGAGAATCAGAACAGTTTTTTTATCAGGGCGACGGCTTCGGCGGCGATCCCTTCGCCGCGGCCGGTGAACCCGAGTTTTTCCGTTGTCGTGAATTTGACGGAGACCCGGTCGAGGGCGATGCCGAGACAGTCGGCAAGCTTCGTGCGCATCTCCTCGCGCCACGGGCCCAGTTTCGGCGCCTGGGCGATCAGCGTGACATCGACGTTGACGATGCCGTAGCTGGCAAAACGGGGCGACGTCACCACTTCCTTCAGGAGCCGGAGACTGTCCGCGCCCGCGTAGGCGGGGTCGCTGTCGGGAAACCACTGTCCGATATCTCCGAGAGCAGCGGCGCCCAGCAGTGCGTCGATGAGCGCGTGCACGGCCACATCCGCATCGCTGTGCCCGTCAAGGCCGCGATCGTACGGGATCCTGACCCCGCACAGGACAAGGTCGCGATTTTCGACCAGCCTGTGAACGTCGTACCCCTGCCCCGTTCTGAAATCCATGGCCGAAGCCTCCCTTGAAAGAAGAAAACTTTTTCCCGGTTTCCCGGGAAAAAGTCCTCGCAAGATCGCTGGAGAAAACTCCCCTTACTTCTTTTTCGCGGCGGCCGCTTTTGCGGCCATATCCCGGGCGTGGACACGCTCCAGATACGCTTTGCGGCGGTTGCGCTTTTCGACCTTGTTCAGCTGCTGACCCATTTTTAGCTCCTTATTGTCTTTATGCTGCCGTAAAACAGGATGAACTTGCTATAATATAACCCGCGAGGAAGTCAATTGCAAACGAAGGTCCGGAAAATCCCGCGGTCCTCCGCCGCTTTACGCAAGAAAACCGGGGCGGGAACGGAAGAAAGTCCACTCTTCGAGGTGTTCAACGGAACCCCCGGGGGCGAGCCGGACGAGCGGAGAGAGGCTTTCCGCCTCCAGCATGCCGCGGCAGGTGAAAAACTCGCAGTTGCAGCCGAAATCGGGGTATTCGCAGTCCCGTTTCGCGGCGAATCTCTTGACGAAATATTCCCCGCCCAGCTCATAGGCGACATATCCGGCGGAGTTGAACACGCCGAACTTGAGCGGTTTCCCGGAGCCGCCCGACTCGCGCATTTCGATGAAGCGCGTTCCCCAGGTGAACCGGGGATCGGCCATATCGGTGTAAGGCCACATCGCCATGGCCCGTGCCGGCAGCAGCGTCTGGCCCTCTCCGCAGCCCTGCGGGATGAATTTTTCCTGCGGCACGATCACCTTTCCTCCGGGCGCCATGACGGTGAGCGCCCACACGGCGGCCCGGATCTCCCAGCGCCCGGTGTTGATGAGACGATGAACGATCCGGACTTTTCCCCCTGCGAGACTTATCTCCAATTCCTTGCGCACGCCGTTTCCCCGTTCCTCGGGGCAGGAAAGAAAAACGACATCGTCCCGGATGCTGTACGGTACGGGCGTGTTGTCTGCGAAATAGGAGCGGGGAAAGGCCTCGGGCGCATGCCAGAAGCGGTGTCCCCCGTAACTCTGCCACTCCTGTTTCTCCACCGAGGCCAGCTGATCGGCGAATTCGCACATGAAGTTGCGTCCTCCGGAAAATCCCGCGCCGATGATGCGGGGACCGAACGTCGTCGTGATGAAGATGTCGATCGTTCCGTCCGACAGTTCGATGCAGTCGGGGATGCCGTGAAAATCACATTTTTCCGCTATCATTTTCCCGTTCCTTTCGGTTTATTCCGGATTGGTCCGCAGGACACCTTTCCAGAGAGAAAGAGGATGCTTGTTGTAGGTGTATTCCGGCGGCAGAAGGTTGCTCCAGCTCCTGTCCGCGGTCCCCGGGAACTCGGTCCCGATCAGAAAGACGACGGGCTCGTCGCCCGGTATCTCGCCGATCGACCGGATCTTGACCGCGTCGACGCCCGCGTAGAACAGTTCGCCGTAAAGATCGTTGATGCCGATCTTGTACAATTTTTTGCCGCCCGCCTGGATCAGGACCTTTCTCAGATCGTTCCCGATGCGGCGCTTCTCCCTCTTCTGGGCCCGGTAGGGCGCCATGACGCCGCCGTAAAAGATGCCGCAGGCGACGGAAAAAAGCAGCAGCATGATCCAGAGAGGCTGCTGTTTCCGGCAGAACCGGAAGAGGAAAAGGATGATCGTCAGCAAAACGCAGCAGACCGCGACGACGAAGGGGAAATGAAGGGCATCCCGGAAGGCAAGGGAGTTCTTCAGACTGATGAAGAGACTCAGCCATCTTTCGGGAGCCAGCTGGACCGTCACGAAGGCGACGATGAGGCCGGCGGCAAAAATTTCGCCGGCGAAGAGAAGTTTGCGGATCCGCTCCCCGTACCGTCTCGTTCCCAGCTCGTAGGTGATGCCGGTCTGGATGGCCAGCGGTCCCAGCAGAAAGAAGATGTCCCGCGACTCGCTGTCGTTGAAAAGCCAGACGATGGCGAGGATGACAAAGGTGAGAGTCCGCAGATAGCGGCTGAAGATGGGGGTCTTGTCCAGCTCCTGAAGCGCCACGCAGAAGGGAAGCCAGGCGATCAGCGACCACGGCAGGAGCCGCAGAGGCAGAAGCAGCGGAAATTCGATGATGTCCAGAAAGTATTTCTTTTTGTAGAAGAGAACGCTCTCGAGCCACACGTCGTACACGCTGCCGTCCGTACGCAGGAAGAAGGGAAGAGTCCATGCCGTCACGATACCCGCCAGCAGCAGGACGGCGACGATGAATCCCGGACTGCGGAACTTCGACTTGACGGAGAGCGGGCGCCTGAAAAAGAACATGGGCGCAATGAAATACAGCAGCATCGAGAAGCCGCAGGCAAGAAAACTCGACGCGGCAAGCAAAGCAGAATAGATCCACGCCTTGTTCCAGTTCGATTTCCGGATCCCGTAGTAGAAAAACACCAGTTGGGCGGCAAGCAGGAAAAAGGCGCCGGTCGTCGCGGGATTCCCCTCAACGGCCTTTTCCATGGCGATCAGCGGGGTCAGATAGAATGCCGCCGCCACGAACCCCGCCTTCGGGGTCCTTTGACTCGCCGCGGCGAAGTAGACGAGCACGGCCCCCGCCGCCAGCATCAGCATGGAAATGCCGCGCATGACCCGTTCCACGGGGGCTCCCGTCAGCCGGTGGATACCGCTGGTAACCGCGGGAAAAACGGGAAAAGCGTTGTACTCGGGTACCCCGTGGGCCGTGACCAGCGGCGAAAACGGATCGAACTCCATGGCCTCTACGGCGAAGATGCATTCCTGTCTGAAGAGCTCCCTCTCCGCGGCAAGCCACGGCAGATAGATCGCCAGAAAGGCCGCCGCCAGTGCGCAGATGCAGGCGGTCCTGCTCCAGGTCTTTTCCGAATAAAGTCCCATATTCCGCCAGTTCTCTTTGTTTCTCTCCCGGCCCCCCGCGTCACCGAACAAGTTTTGAAACGGCCTTGAAGGCCGGATGTTTCGCGGTGCGCAGCAGCATAAAGAGGATGGCCTCGCTGCTCATGACCAGGACGCCGGAAGCCCGCATCTGGGCCAGAGCAAGTTCGCGGTCCTCCGGCTTGCGGCTGGTCACGGCATCCGCGGAAACGACCGTTCTGTATCCCGCCTCAAGACTGTCCAGCGCGCTTTGAAAGACGCACACGTGGGATTCGATCCCGCAGAAGATCAGCGTTTCCGGCTTGTTTTTCTTCAGTTCCTCGACGAAAAGCGGTTCTTCGAAGACGGAAAAACCCGTTTTGGCAATGACGGGCGCTTCGGGCGGCAGCAGCACGGAAAAATCCGGGAGCGTGCCCCCCAGCCCCTGAGGATACTGTTCCGTGACGATGACGGGCAAGGCCAGCTCCCGGGCACCGTTCAGGAGCAGACGGATCCTGTTCCCGGTCCCGTCGAAGCCGGACATGGCCGGAACGAGGCGCTCCTGCACGTCGATCATGACCAGACGGCTCGACCCTCCGGATGGAATGAAGCTCATATTCGATCTCTCCCTGTCAGTAATTTCCGCCCGTCGAAACGCCGGTCAGGGCAACGGGCAGAAGCACAATGTCCCATGTCATTTTTAACGGGGCCACCGCCCCGATAGTGGTGTTTTTGATGCCTTTTTCGAAATATCCGAACGGCCAGCCCAGGAGCGTCTGCCCCAAACCCAGCGGCAGACGGAATATGGCGACCATATCGTAGCCGATCTTGACCATGTGAACGGCTCCCGACTGCATCCCCCTCATCACGTAGGGCATGGCGATGGAAGCCGCTTTCAGAGCCAGCGGCGCGAACACGGCCATGGTCACGGGATCCATGGCGCGGACGCGGACCGGCAGCAGCACTGCCGCCGCCAGCAGAAGGATCAGGATCGCTTTTTTCGGCATCGTCAAATCTCTTTCCGGTCACGCCCGGCTTGTTTTTCTATCGTCCATCCTAAAAAAATACATCCGCAAACGTGTTTCGTCAACCGCCGGCCCATACATTCAACGAAAAAGTCAGGACAATATTTTTTGCAGCCCCGAGAAAAACATGACGGTTCCGGCCAGACACAGCAGCCCGTACACGCACAGCCGGAAGAGCCGTTCGTCGACTTTCCGGTGCAGAAAGTCCCCCAGAAAGATCCCCGCGAAAACGAAGGGCAGCGCAACGAGGAACCCCTGTCCCATCCGGGCGTTCCAGACGGTCCCCCGAAGCGTCCACTCGGCGATGCGGACGAGATTCATGGTGAGCCAGAGCAAGGTCAGCGTCACGCGGAAGATGCCCTTTTCGGGCAGCGCCCGCGAGGCGTAGATGACGATGAAAGGACCGCCGGTGCCGAACGCGCCGTGAACGATCCCGCCGAAAAACAGAAGAAGGCGCATGAGGATCCCCCTGCCCTGTCCGGCGGGAGCCGGCTGCTCCCGCCCGTTCCGCCACGTCCGCAGGAATCCGGATGCGCCGACGGTGATCATGACGCAGGAGAGCAGGACTTCCAGTACGGGCGCGGAAAGCCGGTTGAAGAGAAAGATCCCGACGGGCAGGCCGAGGGCGACATGCAGGGCTATGAACCGGTACTCCCGCCACACGACGGACTTCCGGGAGCGGAGAACGATATGGACCGACAGCAGCATGCTGAGCGTGCAGAGATAGGGGATGCTCATTTTCAATCCCAGCAGCATGCTCACGAAAGGCAGGGCGATGACCGTACTGCCGAATCCGGTGACTCCCTCGACGGTGAACGAGGCAAAAACGACGGCCCCGGCGAGAAGCAGTTTCGTCAATTCTTCCATCGGACTTTTTTTCTCTCAAAAAAACGGACAGCGGTCCCCGTCCGCAGAGACCGTTCCCCGCTGAGAACCTGCGGATAATATATCCCGCCCTCCCCCTTTTTTCAATCGGGAAGCAGGGGGCTCATCAGTCCGCGGAGATGCTGTCGAGATACTCCCTGTAGCGGTCGTAGAGGTGGTGCGCCGAGGGATACATGCTGTTGGGACTCATGAAGTGCGAAAACTCGAAGGTGAGCGCCCGCGTCACCCCCGCCCTTTCCGCCGCCTTGAGCTTCAGCAGGAGTTTCTCCCATTTGATGGGCAGAAAACGGATCGGCATGTCCCGGTCGAAGGATTCGCTGTTGGTCCAGAGTTCGATGCCGTATTTATCCGCCAGCCGTTTGTTGAGGAGCATCGCGGGACCGATCTCCTCGTACGTCACGTGTCCGTCCTGGAACGCGATGATGTCCACGCTGCCGGCGACCGTTTTCATGATGCGGTCCCAGGTGCGTTCGTGGTCTTCGAAGTCGAGATCGTGAGCGCCGGGTTCGTTGGGCATCCAGGCCTTCCGCCCCAGCATGCCCGGTGAAATGAGCGTCGGCAGATTTCCGGAGATCTCCTTGCAGTAACGGCTGTACCGCAGGAACTCCCTGACGATCGCCTCGTCCCTGCCCGATATCTCTTTGGAAAGATACCAGCCCTTGAAGGCCTTTCTGTGACCGTAGCGGGACCACACCTCGTCGAGCAGACGGCGTTCGACGTCCCATCTGGCATCGAGATCGACGTCCCTGTAGTGCCCGTTGTGCCGGAGCGCATAGGTGCCGAAGAAATAACGCATGTCATATTTTTCCGCCAGATCGAGGAACAGATCGACCAGATCGACAGGGGGCTCGTAGCACCCGAATTCGCCGATGAGGATCTTCGAGGGATAGGTTATGAATTTCTCCAGCCCGGAGCGGATCATGATGACCGTGTCGATGCCGATGGCCTTCATGGCGGCGAAATCCCGGTCCCACTCCTTGCGGCCCCAGTTCTGATGGGGGATGTCCGAACTGATCTCGTCCAGAAACGTGGCTTTTATCCGAATACTCATAAATACCTTCTTCTGCCTTTTATTTGGAGGTGAACAAATAAACGAGTCCCTTCATCGTGACGGCGGCGACGGCATTCCCCGAAACGGCCGTCCGGGCCATGATCTGGGAATCCAGCTGGGCCTGCCACAGGACTTTTCCCGAGGTCAGGTCGAGCACGTAAAGCTTGCCGTCGAGAGCGCCGCAGATCACCGTGCCGCCCGCGATGACGGGCGACGCGGAAACTTCGGGATATCCGCGTCTGTGATAAGGCGTGGCGGGGATCAGCGCCTTCCCCGGCTTGAAATGCCACGATTCTTTGAGCGTTTCCCGGTCAAGGGCATGCAGTCCGTCGGGAGAGCCGAAGACGATGATCTTCTCCGCAACGGCGGGCGCCGAAGCAGTCTCCATCCCGGCGGGCTTGGCCGTTTCCCGGAGGATCTTTCCCGTCGCGGGATCGATGACGAAAAATATCTTCCGGCCCTTGAAATACATTTCCCCGCCGGCAATGACAGGAGACGCGTCGAGATAGGTGAAGTCCCGTCCCCGGCGCAGGTTCCATAGGATCTTCCCCGTCGCCGTATCGAAGCCTTTCAATCCGTACCGCCAGGAGACGCCGGAGATGCCGATGTTGCCGGAAACGGCGACGCCGCCTGTCCAGACGCCGCCCGTTTCCCGGGTCGTCGGGCCCTGATATTTGATCTTTCCCGTGGCGCAGTCGATGAGCACGGGAGCTTCGTTGTAGAGCAGGAGCGTGCCGTTGTCAATGACCGGAGCCCCGTACATGCCGTTGGTCTTTTCCGCATCGGCCACGGCGGTCTTCCAGAGGATCTCGCCGGTGCTCTGCCGCAGGGAGAACACCTGGCCGTCGACGCAGCAGACGTAAAGGTTTTTCCCGTCGGAGGCGATGCCGCCCTTGACGGCGGCGCCGACGGTCTGTCTCCAGAGCTGTTTCCCGTCGGAAGCGTCGAATGCGGTGACCGCGGACTTTTCGGCGTTGTCATTGTCGCTCGCCGCGACAAAGATCCTGCCGCCGCAGATGACGGGCGGGGCATGATGGACCGCGCCCCCCGCGTCGGCACGCCACCGGAGGAAGAGCGGGGGAGGAACCTCTTCCGGGACGACCGCGTTGCGGCTGCTGCCGAAGCCGGCCATGAGACAGGAGCCTCCGAGCCTCACGGCAGGCGCCGACGGATCGGGGGAAACAACGGGGTCGGCGACCTTTCCCGGATCGGAGTGAACGACCTCCGAAACGAGCCTGCCGTCGACTTCCCGGAAGATCCGGAAGGCCCGCGGGGAACCGTCAAGACCGCCCCCCGGCGCGGGAGAACACTCCCAGACGGGGATCCCGCCGGGGAACTTGCGGCACAGCAGGCTGTGAGTGTGTCCGCAGATGAAGCCGGCTATTTTTCCGGCATGTTCGGAAAAGAGGTGATCGATCAGCCGGTCGCCATACTGGGGCGGCTCATGACGGTGGATGACGATCTTTTTCCCCGCCGGAAGAAGAGCCAGTTCCCGTTTCAGCCACGCCCTCTGATTTTCGGGATCTTTGAGATTCCGCTCGTAAACGATGTTGAAGAATCGGAAGTTTCCGGCATCGAAGGAGTAGTACACGGGGCCGAAGTGTTTTTCGTAGGCCTCGCGGGTGTGCTCCGTCCCCTTGCTTTCCATGTCGTGATTGCCGGGGATGACGAAAACGTCCATTTGACACAGGGGCATCTTTTCCGCATGGCCGGCCAGACCGACGATATCGCCCGAATGGAGCAGAAAATCCCCCTTGTCCTTTTTCCCCAGCGCCGTGATCTCGCCGAGCCATGTCTCAGGTCTCCTCGCCTCCGTGTCGGTCACCTGATAGAAGACCAGCGGACGTTTTTCGGCGGGCGCAAATCCGAACGCGAGATCGTCGCTGTCCGCCGTCCTGTAAAACGGCGTACTGCATTTGTACCCCGCAGGACGGGAGGCGAAAATGAAACGCGCGGCTTCGTTTTTTGCGATCGAAAAGGATCCGTCTGCGGCGGTCTGCACGACGGTCACTCCGTTGGAGACCCGGATCCCGGCCAGGCCCTTTTCGCCGTCGTCTCTTTTCCCGTTGCCGTTTTTGTCCTCGAAGACGATCCCCGTGTACTTGTCGGACTTCTTCCCTGCCTTGCGGATGCCGCGATAGGTCACGCGCTGACGGATCACTGCCTTTTTCCCGGAGGGGATTTTGAAACGGTACAGCGGCTCCACCGTGAGGATCCCCGCGTTTTCACGCCACAGATGAACGCCGTAACAACCGTCGTCGAAGGAGAACTCCACGGCCTCCTCTTCTCCGAAGGATCTGACGGAAAAGCGGACTTTGCCGCCGTTCCAGATCTCCCGTTTCGCATTGGAGAACTCGAGGACGGCATTCTCCTTGTGCCAGACCGTCGAGATCGGGGAGCCGACGGGCGAGAGAAGTTTTCCTGAGGAGACTTCCGCCGCGGCGCCCGGAAGTTTCCCCTCGGGGATCAGCGCGCCGGGCATCGGGATGTTGCGGATCCTTGCGAAAAATTCGATCGCTTTTCCGGAACTGCCGGGGTTGACGATCTCCCACTCGCAGTCGACGGTGTTGCCGCCGTCGGCAAGAGTCACGCGCTTGACGATCTCGACCCCCGTGTATTTCTCAGCCTCGGGATTGGCGTCCTCCGGCGCCGGGACAACGTAACGGAACTCGATGCCGCCGTCTGTTTTCCGTGCGGAGAACTTCTCTCGGCCGCCGAGGAAGGGGACGACCAGTTCGGCCAGCTTTCCCCGGGTCCCCCGCAGATCCAGGAGATCGTTGAGCGCCGAGGCCGCGGAGCGCCAGCCCATGACGAGGGCCTGATTCCCGGGGGCGATGTAGACGGCGCGTTTTTCCGCGGTCAGTTTGATCATGGCGATCTTTTCCGGCCGCAGAAGCCCGTAAGTCAGGCCGCCGCCGGTCGTTTTTCCGGAAGCGGAGGAATGGAATTTTTCCAGTTCGGCCGCGAGCTTTCCGGCGGGGACGGCTTTGTTCTCCGCGGAGAAGACCCAGATCCCCGCGTCGCAGGACTTGATCTTGACCAGATACTTCCCGTCAGCCGTGCGTTCCGGGGGCGTACAGCCGGCGAGAGCACGGGGGACAAGTCCCGCATCCCTGGACGCGAGCTCGAGGATGACATCCTCTTCCGGATGATAGTTGAGGACCGTCAGCAGCAGCTGATCCCCTGCCCTGTGAACGGTGTGCCGGAGGAACGGCGCGAAATCAGGGGTCTGCATGACAAAGGTCTCCCCGTCGTCGGAGAGTTTGCGGTCGATCGTGTTCTTCGGGACGAAGGAGACGGCGTCGTCGCAGCGGGCCCCCGCCATGTAGAAGTCTTCGGCCGCCCCAACGATGCGGGAGGCGCGGAGCATTTCATGCAGGTAGGCTCCGTCGAAAAAGTCGTTGGGCCAGAAGCCGATGCCGACGCCGCCCAGCATGGCCGTGGCGACGATGTTGAGTTTGACGCCGGCCGGCGTATAGCGGATGTAAAACCGGCGGTTCACTTCCGAGGGGTCGATAAAGGGGAACCAGGGGGTCTTGAGCTGCTTCCGGTTGAAGGCCGTGGTGTCGTAAAAACTCGTCCCCTCGAAGTAGGGCATGTTCCGCATGTAATCCAGCCCGATGCTGTCGCTCTGGCGGCAGTCCACGGCGCACCAGTCTGAGATGAGCGACCCGGTGGGGTGCAGGATATCCGTGACGAGAGAGACCTTCCTGCCCGGAAAATGTTTCCGGCAGGAGTCGAGATAACGCCGGATGATCCGCCGGTGCTGTTCGACCCGGAACTTGAACCAGGTGCCGGAATGCCGCGCAAGGATCTGCTCCCGGGTGGGAACGGTTTTCATTTTTGCGAATTTCGCGAATTCCTCCAGACAGACCGGACAGAAGCAGTGACGGGTCGGATGGGGTTCCAGGTCGAAATCGATGAGATCCACTTCGATTTTCCCGGCGCGCTCGCGCAGAAGCGTGGGGACATAATTGTCCCAGATGTATCCCTCGGGATCACGGATGAGATAATCGGGGCAGAGGACTTCATCCGGCTCCCGGGGAGACCGGGGGACGCAGAGCGGGAACTTGACGTTCCTCGTCTTGGGGTCGTTGCGTTTCCACCGGGCGAACCCGAGCCGCGGCATGCTGCCCATGCTGCCGATCTCGATGGCTTTTTTGAAACCGGCGGTCTTCCGGCCGATGACGGAGGGATCGACGTGACGCCACGCCCAGGGATCGATGCAGATCACCTGCGGAACGGAAAGGGCTTTCCAAAGTTCGACGTGCTGTTTACCGATCTCCTCGGGAGCCCCGACCAGATTCGGGATGTACGAAGGGCAGATGATGAACTTTTCGGGGACTTTCCCGCCGTACTCGAGAGGCGGCAGGATCTCGAGGTTCAATGGCTGCGGCGTATCGTTTCCGGCATACCATCGGCCCGCGCCCCGGGTGCCGGGAGCGCCGGTGGCCCGGACGAACACGCGGTAGGTGTTGTTCCAGGCCCGCCAGTCCTTCATCACATGGGGCGGCAGCGTCAGTGTGTAGCGGGTCATGCCGCCGGAGAGTTTTTCCTTCCGGGGCGTTTCACAGCTCCACTTCCAGAAAGGGTCCCTGTCTTCGGCGGGCCGGGTGGCGGCGCCGCCTGCGATCTCGAACCCCGCCGGAAGCTCAAAAAAAAGGGACTGCGTTTCTTTCGGTCTCTGACCGGTGAAAGTGCAGTCCCAGGTCGCCGTGAACCCCCGGGGAATGCGGTATCTCCCGTTCTGGAACTCAACGGGGAAGAGATTCACCCTTTTTTTTTTATCCGCCGAGGCGGCGGGCGGGGGCTGCTCCCCGATCTCCTCGAGACTTATATCCGCAAAATCCGCCGGTCCCGTGGCCAAGGTCAGGGAGAGGTAAACGGAGACCAGCTGACTGGGCTTGAGCGTCCCGGTTTTGAACGTGCCCCGGTAATCCGTCCAGCCGGTGGTCCCGTCGATCATGTGCCACATTCGGGCGGCGCCGGAGAAAAGATATTTCCCGGCGGTGAAACTGATGCCCGCGCCATGGGTGACCTTGTTGGGCAGCTGGCGTTTCACGTCCTTCGTCCGCATGCGGAACTTGAACATGTACGTCGTATCCGACTTCAGTTTCACCTGCTGGACGCACAAAGTCGCGAATTTGTTGTCCTTGTGGTTGTAGATGGAGAGATAGTGCTCGTCCCCTTCGGTCTTCACCTCCCGTCCGCCGGGGGTCTTCGTCCAGGAGGAAAAAGTCCAGGACTTCGCGCCGTTGGTGAATTTGCCGTTGACGAGCAGGTTTTCCCCCGCCTGGAGGACGAAAAGGCACAAAAATGCCCAAATGACCGCAAATTTCTTCATTTCTGCATATCCCCTTGCTGTGAAGGTTGTAAACCGTCAGAGTGCCTTGATGGAACCGATGACCTTGTAGTATTCGAAGCCGACCTTGAGCGGGACTTTGTAGTCGTTGGTGGTCGCACCGTCCTCGAGAAACTCCTGCCCGGTCCTGGCCCCGGCGTGGCCGTCCATGTAGGCGACCTGGCATTTCCCGCCCTGAATGGGCGCGGCGGTGCTTCCGTAGGGCCTTGTCTCGCTTGCTCCGTGACGGAACCTGCCGTAGAGAAGACTTGCGGCGACGATCTGATTCTGGACGCCGCTGTCATAGCAGTATACGGCCTTGGTCGGCTGTGTCAACGCCGACGTCTTCCGGAAAAAGTTGTAATCCGCCAGAGAGATATACCCGGCAAGCCACGGATTGACGACGTAGTGCGTATAGCGGAATCCGGCCGACGCGTGGAAATTGATCGACTCGCTGGGACAGGCGAAACTGCCTTTGGCGACATAGCCGTAATAGGTCAGTCCGTAACCGCTGCCGCTGAGCTGGTGAGGATCTCCGTTCACGGTCCGCCCGCTGAGCAGATTGTACCACAGTTTTCTCGTGGTGTCGCCGCCGTTGGAGGGCGTGATCCAGTCGTCGCTGGCTCCGGCGTACATCTGGACCCCCGTGCCGATCTGTTTGAGATTGTTCATGCACGTGGAGGTCTTGGCCCGGTCCCGGGCCGCCTGCAGCGCGGGCATGAGCATCGCGGCCAGAATGGCGATGATGGCGATGACGACCAGCAGCTCTATCAGGGTGAAGGGACGCAGTTTGCCGATGTTCCGGCGACGTGAGAAATCCGACATGATCGACTCCTTACTTTCAAGTTGATGCGAGTTTGACCCACCATTTCGCAGTGACAGGCATATTATACACGGGGAGCGGGGCGTTGTCAATGTCAAATCCTGTCAATATCAATGTCAAATCGTAACATCACATCTCCGGAGAGGCCTGCCGTTTTTCAGTTTTCGACCGGGGCACTTGACAGCAAAAAAACATCGGGCTATATTATAACTGGACTGGGTTGGACTGGATTTATTCAAAATTTATTCATTCACGGGTAAAAAACTCATGACGCCCAAAGAACAAATGTCCTTTGCCGATCAGCTGGCGGAGTCGCTGCGCAAGGCGATCCGGAGCGGTCAGTTCGCCCCGGGGAGCAAACTGCCTGGAGAGCGCAAACTCTCCCAATATTACGGGGTCTGCCGGGCGACGGTGGTTTCCGCACTGGAAAAACTCGAGACGGAAAATCTCATCAAAAAGATCCCGGCCCGGGGAAATTTCGTACTCGACCGCAGCATCCCGCCCCGCATTCTGCTTGTCTGGCCGGGGGAGGAACTCGGCAAGGCCGACAAACCCGAAACCACGTTTTCCTTTTTCGAATTTTACAGGGGGATGCTCCACGAAGCGGCGAACTGCAATACGGAGATTTCCACGGTCTGCGTTCCCGAAGGACTCTCCGGCAAGGCGCTGGAACGGTGCATCGCCAGGATCGACGCCTTCGACTCGATCGTTTTCCCCGCGCACCAGCTTCTTGAACTGCGGCGGCATTTCTGCGGTCGCAAGACACTGGTCGCAAAATACAGCTTCATCACCCCGCCCTCCCCCGGGGAGCGGGCGCATATCTCTCTGATCACGACGGATTACGTTCTCGCGTTCCGTCGTTTTGCGGAGCGGATCCGCCGGGCCGGACACGGGGAACTGACGATCCTGACCCCCGCCCCCAATGCGTGGTTTCGGGAGCGCGCCCGGGTGCTTCGCACGGCGGCGGAAGAATCGGGATTGTCCGCCGAAGATATCGTGTGCCCTCCCGAAAGATTCGCGGACATCCTGCCGGAACTGCGGGGAAAGCAGATCTTTTTCAATCACACGAACACGCTGAATCTCTTTTACCACGCCTGCCTGATGGCGGGACTCCTTCCCGGCAGGGATATGATATTGACATCCATGTGTTCCGGGGAAACGCTTTCCGGCCTGATCCCGCCTCCCTCGTACATCAGGATCCCGAACTATGAAACGGGGCGGAAGGCCTTCCAGCTCGCGTGGAAACAATCCCCGCCGCAGCTCGTCGCCGTTCCCGCGGAATTCGTCGAATGACCGGACACCCTAACAGTTTTACCCATAAACAAATGAAAGGACGACCAATGAAAAAAACGAACACGCACTTCACTTTGATTGAGCTCCTGGTCGTCATCGCCATCATCGCCATCCTGGCCGCGATGCTCATGCCCGCGCTGCAGCAGGCCCGCGAGCGGGGCAAGACGACGACGTGCGTCAACCAGCTCAAGCAGATCGGTCAGGCGATGTTCTCCTATCAGGCGGAATACGACGACTTCTACCCCTGGTCGTCCTACACGGCGCACAAGTGGGCGTGGATATTCTATCAGAAGTACCTGCCGTCGCGAAAAGCTTGGAAGTGCCCCTCCGCCAGCGTCTTCACCAACAATTACATCGACGGTTCCGAGGATGTTCTCAACTGCGCCGAAAGCAATCTGCAAAGCCGCTTCACGAGCTACATGCCCTACGGCTACAACTACGTGGGCTTCGCCTCGACGAGGGCCTGGGGAGCGACGCTCAATGCCGACGTCGTTTTCGGCGTCAAGGTCTCTCAGGTGCGCAAGCCTTCGATCAAAATACTGCTGGGCGACAGCGCCCGCAACAACGCGGACGGCACACCGAAACTTGATACACAGTGCGGCTGCAACCTGTGGTTCCAGCCGACCAGCACCTCGTGGAGTGCGCTTCACGACCGGCACGGCGGCGAGTCGGCCAACATCGGCTGGGCCGACGGGCACGTCACCAACGAACATGATTCCCGCTTCAAGTACATCCGCATCGACGGTTCCGAAGACACCGCCGTCAAAAGACACTGGATGGCCTGTACGGTCAAATGATTTTTGAGGAGAGATCAATGAAACGCCTGATCACGACCGTCTGCGCCCTCTTCTGCATCTGCGGGGTCGGGGCCTTCGACGTCAAAGAGTTCGGCGCCAAGGGCGATGGAAAGACCGACGACACCGCGGCGATCCAGAAGGCCCTGCGCCATATCGCCAAACGGATCAAATACGACCGGTTCCGTCAGGAGGACGGCTGGAACGGCGGCGGGACGGAGACCCATGTGGACGAACTGTTCTTCCCCGAGGGAACCTATGTGATCTCCCGCACGCTTCTTGCCGACGGCTCCGTCTCGCTGCGGGGCGTCAGGAACAAAGGCATCATCAAAATGACCGATCCGAAACAGGACGTCTTCTACTGCCGCGTCTACCGCAGGCTCCTCGTGGACGGCATGACCTTCGACGGCGGTTTCACCCAGATCGACGTCTGGAGCGGCAACTGGAACGCAAGCTCCGTGCACATCACCCGGACGGTGTTCAAAAACGCCGCGGCTCCGGCTTTCCGCAACGTCAGCCGGCGGGTGAAGCGGAAAAAGGTGGACTGGTCCGTCGGACTGGCGAAGCTGATCAAATCGGACGTCATCAAAATGATCCCGACCCACGAGGTCACCTTCGAGGGCGAAACGCCCGTTCTCAAGCGCAGCAGTCAGGCAAACTCCATCTCCTGGTTTTCCAGCAACATCATCAGCATCCGGGAGTGCGAATTCCTCAACTGCGCCCGGGCCTTCGAAAACAATGCGGACGGGACGCTGATGGAAAACTGCACCGTGACCGCCTCCCCCGGCGCCGAAGGTCCCGTCTGTCTCGTCCGGACCGGATCGGCGCCCAACATGCTGACCATGAAAAACTGCACCTTCCTCGCCCACGCGACGACGAAGAAACAGCTCTGGTTCAAAAACGACGGGTTCTACTTCACGCTCAGGAACTGCCGCTTCGAAGCGCAGCAGCCCATGCCGCTTCTGGAGCAGGAAACGGCGAAGATCCCCCACTCCTCCACGGCGGGGAACATCCTGATCGCCGGCTGCGTTTTCGAACAAAAGGGAACGCCGCCGCCCCAGGTCATCCTGAAGCGGGTGCCCAGCTATTTTCTCTTCAGGGGAAACCGCTTCAAGGGGGAAACGCCCCGGCTTTTCGACTGGGCTGTGAAGGATCTCGACGAAAAATATCTTCAACGCGACAGTTTCGCCGGGAAACATCAGGGCGTTCCGTGGGCTCTCGAAAACAAGTACCAGTTCATCTTTGCCCGCAACGAAAATGTGGATATCAACTGCCCCGAGATCATCAGGCGGTTCATTCACAAGGAAGTCCCACGGCTGCACACCGTTCCGGAAAAAATGCCGGAGATCGCGGATGTTTTCAAAGGGGAGCTGCGCGCGGCCGATTTCGGCGTCAGAGCGGACGGAAAAACCGATGACGCCGATTCTCTGGAACGGGCCATGGCCGCCGCCGCGAAACAGAATAAAACTTTGATCATTCCGACGGGAAGGATCCGTGCGGCGCGCACGGTCAAACTCCCCCCGCGGATCTCGCTTCGGGGCGAAGGCATGCCCGTGATCGGCGGCGATACCCGCAGCGGATACGATCTCTTCGAAGCGGAAGAACCGGAAGACATCCGTTTCCGCGGCCTGATCCTGCGCAACGGACGGCACATCCTCAAAGCGAAACTCGGGACAAAATCGAAAATCGTCTCCTTCCGCGACGTGCTGATCGTCGACACGGACCGGCTGAGCATCCTGCTGGAAGGTAAGGAAAACAACTGTCTTCTCGAACTTGTCGGCTCCCTCTGGAACGGCGCGGGCGGCATCGATTCTTCCGCGAGGTACAACGCCGTCTCCCTCTGCTGGTTCGCCAACAACTTCTGGATGGACGACATGGCCTTCTTCACGGCGAGACGGGGCACGACCGTCATGCAGAACGGCTTTTTCGTGCCCTACATCGCAAAAAACATCAAACGCACCAACAGGAAAACGGGGGAATCCAAACTCTGGCCCCTTGGCGGCGATCTGCGCTGGGTCGACAATGCCGGGAGCCGGGTCTTCATGTACGACTGCCGCGGCGGCGGTGAGGCCGGCGGCTACTGCTCCTGTTACCACACGGCCCCCGGCGGCTTCGACGTGATCGAGGGGGGACTTGCCCGCATGACTTACAAATATACGAAAAACGCCATCGTCTATGCGGCGGCGGCTCCGGACTGGGTCCTCGTTTCCGCCGTCGGCGGGTATCCGATCCACACCGTTCTGGGTGTGCGGCACCGGGTGTGGATGAAGGCCGACGGCGTCGGCGACTTCCCCGTCTACATCCTCGGTTCCATGACGCCCCAGAAGGGACCGGAAAAGAAGAACGGCAAATAAAGCCCGATATTTTCATATACAAAAAAAAAGAAGGAGAATCTATGAAACACGCGATCGCAATCATCTGCGCCGTTCTCTGCATCTGCGGAGCGGAGGCCTTCAACGTCCGGGATTTCGGCGCCAAAGGCGACGGGAAGACGGACGACACGGCGGCTGTTCAGGCGGCCCTCGACCACATCGCAAAACGGATCAAGTACGACCGTTTCCGCCGGGAGGACGGCTGGTATCGGGGCAGCACCGAAACCCACGTGGACGAGCTGTACTTCCCCGAAGGGACCTACGTCATCTCCAAAATGCTTTTCGCCAACGGCTCCGTCTCGCTGCGGGGCGTCAGGGGAAAAACGACGATCCGCATGACCGACCCGAAAAAGGACATCTTCTACGGCTACATCTACCGCCGGATGATCTTCGACGGGATCATCTTCGAGGGAGGTGCAACGCAGATCGATCTCTGGAGCAACAACTGGAACGCCAGCACCGTCCACATAACGGAATGCGTTTTCAAGGACGCCTCCGCCCCCGCGTTCCGCAGCGTGGGCATGAAAAAGAAACCCGCCGCCCGGGGAGAGAAACCCAAAAGGCTCCCCACCTATGAAGTCAAGTTCGGGAACGGCGCCCCGCGTTTCGAACGCGTGGATTTCAGTGATGCCGTTCCGGACTACTCCAGCAACATCATCTCCGTCCGCGACACGGCGTTCCTCAACTGCGCAAAGGCCTTCGAAGTCAACAACGACGGAGCGATCTTCGACAACTGCACCATCACGGCGAACCCGGATTCCCCCGGGCCCGTCTGTCTCGTCGGTCTCGGCCTTGCCCCCAACATGATAACGCTGCGCAACTGCCGGTTGACCGCGCCCGCGACAAAACACCGGCAGGTGTGGATCAAACACACGGGGTTTTACCTCACTTTGCGGGGATGCTCTTTTGCGTCCGCAAATCCGATGTCCGTTCTGGATCAGAAGACGCAGAAGGTCCCGCCGTCAGCGGGCAACATCGTCATCGCCGACTGCACTTTCAAGCAGGGTTCCCCTGCCCTGCCGCTTGTGGTCCTGCGCCGCGTGACCAGTTATTTCGTCTTCCGGGACAACGTCTCCCTCGGAGAAAAGGTCCCTCTCTTCGACTGGGTCGTCAAACCCGATCAAAAGTATTTCGAGACCGACAGCTACCGGGGAAAACACGAGAAGATCCCCTGGTCGCTCCACAACAAATACCAGTTCGTCTTTTCGCGGAACGAAAACATCGCGATCAATTATCCGGATGTGCTGAAACAGTTCATCCACGAGCCCGTCCCCCAGCTCCACACGAAACCGGAGAAAATGCCGCCCCTGCCCGAAGGACCTCGCGGTGAACTGCGGGCCGCCGATTTCGGCGTGAAACCGGACGGCGAAAACGACAACGCCGACGCGCTGGAACGGGCCCTTGCGGCGGCTGAAAAGGAGGACAAGACCCTCGTCATCCCCCAGGGGCGGATCCGGATCGCCCGCACGGTGCGCCTGCCCCGCAAAGTTTCGCTGCGCGGGGAAGGCATGCCCATCATCTTCGGCGACAAACGCGACGGATACGATCTCTTTTCGGCGGAGCATCCCGAGGATATCCGTTTCCGCAACCTGATCCTGCGCAACGCCAAACGCATCCTGACGGCAAAACTCGACGCAAATTCGAAGTGCATCGTCTTCCACGACACGGTCATCTACGACACGGGGCGTCTGAGCATCCTCCTCACTGGCGGGAAAAACACCTGCCGCCTCGATCTTGCCGGCGCCCTCTGGAACGGGACGGGCGGCATCGACTCGGAAGCGGCGTTCAACAGCATCTCCCTTTGCTGGTTCGCCAACAATTACTGGATGGACGATATGGCCTTCTTCACGGCGCGGCGGGGCACCACCGTCATGCAGAACGGCTTTTTCGTTCCCTACGTCTCCAAAAACATCAAACGCACGAATCTTCTGACCGGCGAGACGAAGATCTGGCCCCTGGGCGGACATCTGCGCTGGGTGGACAATGCGGGGAGCCGGGTCTTCATGTACGACTGCCGCGGCGGCGGCGAGGCGGGGGGCTACTGTTCCTACTACCACACGGCGCCCGGCGGCTTCGGCGTGCTGGAGGGCGGGCTTGCCCGGGTGACGAACAAAGACACCCGCAACACGGTCATCTACGCCAAAGCCGCGCCCCAGTGGATCCTCGTCGCGGGTGTCGGCGGTTATCCCGTCCACACGCTGCTCGGCGTGCGGCACCGGGTGTGGCAGAAAGCGGAGGGCGTCGGGGATTTTCCCATATTCGTCCTCGGCTCCATGACGCCTCAGGAAGGACCGGAGAAATAAGAAAAAAAGACGGCCGCGGGATCGCGCAAAGATCCGCGGCCGTTCTTTTTTGCCGTTCCGGTCAGTCGGCGCGGAAAAACTGTTCCCGCCTGCGGGCGACGCGGCCGTTCAGAAGTTTCAGCCGTTCCGCGGCGGAAGCGTCTCCCGCCAGATGATCGATCATGGCCAGTCCCTGATCGCGGCACAGCGCGTCGTGGACGGGGAAATACTCCCTCAGCAGGAAGGAAACGTACTTCACCAGCCGGAAGTCCGCGAAAATGTGCGGCCGGGCCCCCCGGGGATACTCCACGGCGGCGGAACGGTCCTTCTTTATAGCGGAGATCAGCTGCTCCGTGGAACTCCCTTCGGCGAGGACGACGCTGTAGTACCAGTTGAAAAGCTCCGCATCGGCGCTCTCCGAAGTGGAGACGCCGCAGAAGTTGGCGATGTTCGGACGGTTGACGGGGAACATGTCCGTGCCGTGGGAGTCGCTGGCCGCAAGGACGGGGAAAGAGGGTCCCCTGCCCCGTTCCTCGAGACAGCGGATCGCCTGAAAGTTGTTGGCCTCGGACTGCTCCAGATAAAACCCGCCGATCAGCTCCGTCGCATCGAATTTGCGGTCGGCGAACACGGCGTCGATCAGGGGCTCCGGCAGAACGATGCGGCTCATTATCCAGTAGGGATGACAGAAGACGGCCAGTCCCCCCGCCTCGCGGATGCGGTCGAAGACCCAGCGGCAGGAGGCGACGGCAAAGCGGATCGACTCCGGGACATCAGGAGAGAGAACTTTCGAGATCGCCTCCACCTCGCGGCGGTAACGGGGCTCGTCCGCGCGGTAAAGGGCGTTGACGCTGGAACGGCCGCCGAAATTGACGATGTGGACGGGGTTGTCCGGCGCGTGCACCTCCTCCCCCGGAATGATATTGAAGTCCGGAACCAGCTCCTTCCACGCGGCGATGGCTTCGAGCGAGGGCTCGTACCGCCGGTGATCGGTCACAGCGACGGCGTCGAAGCCCTTTTCGCGGTAGCGGGAGACGACGTAGCGGCACTCCTCCTTGCCGTCGCTGCCTTTGGTGTGCAGATGGCTGTCGATCTTGAAGGGCCGCAGGGCGAACCAGTCCGGCCGCAGGGAGTAGATTTTGAAGGACTGGTTCTTGAAATAGTCGGGGTTGTCGTCGAGGGTGATGAAAAGCTCGAGATTGTGCTCCTGCTCCCCCGCGAAATACCCGCGGACGATGAGGTCGCCGGACTCCTCCAGATGCCACTCCAGCGGAACGCCGTCCCGGTCGGCCCAGACGTAGGCGGGAAGGATCCCCTTTTCCGTCACGCCCCCGCCGGGCGCATGGCGCATCTCAAGACGCCACGTGCCCCCCCTGGGGATCGCGGCATGGGAGAAACGCGGGTGGATCCGTATCTCGGAGACCCTGTCGGCGGGAACGATCTGCGGATAAATGTCGTAATAGTGCATCGTCTATTCCTCCTTTTGACGGATGTCCCACGTCCGGCTGTCGCAGAACGTCAGCGCGGGGGCGATCTCGTACTGTTCGAAAACGATAAATTCGTTTCTGCCCTTCTTCAGCAGTTCTCCCGGCACGTACAGGGTGTTTCCGGGGCCGACGTTCCAGTAGCGGCCGATGTTGAAGCCGTTGACGAGGACGAACCCCTTGACGCCGGGAAATTCGAGGAAGGTGTCGCGGGGCTCCTCCATCTCGACCTCGGCCCGATAAAAGGCGGGCGTACCGTAGTCGAGGGACTTCGGGGGGCCGAAGACAAGATGCGACAAGTCGTCCATGGGCAGCGCGTAAATCTCCCAGTCCGTGAGAAAGTGATTGCATCCGCCGCCGAGCCGGATCTCCCCCGCGCCCTTCTCCTTTTCGCCGCAGAAGGCGTCGAAGTTGACGTAGCCCTGATTTTCGGCCAGCACGGTCAGCTGCGCGGAACTCTTTGCCAGATGTATCTTTTTGAGTTCTCCGGGTTTGTTGCGGGTGAGGTCGCAGACGAATTTCCCGTCGAAAAAGATCTGCGCGCGGTCCCCCAGACGGTGGGCGCAGATCGTGGCGTTGAAGACGTCTCCGAAGGGGCCCGGGATCGTGCAGCGGCAGAGCTGGAATCCGTAATACTGGTCCATCTCGCGCATGGGGATGAGGAACCGGCTCTCCCGCCGGGCGGAAGCGATCTCATCCAGATGTTCGAAAAGAGGCGCGCATCCGGAGAAGGCGGTCTGCGGTGGCACAATCTTGCACCGGGGGGTGTCGCGGAAAAGCGGCAGATCAGGGCGGTACTTGCGCATGATCTCGTGCATTTCCCAGAAGAGCGGCGTCGTCTCGCCCGACTCGTCCAGCGGGGCATTGTAGTCGTAGCTGGTCGCGGTGGCCCAGTAACGGAGGATATTGGCGTCCTCGCCCGAGTAGGTCGTGTTCGCACCGTTGAAGAAGCCGAAATTCGTCCCGCCGTGGAACATGTAGAGATTGACGGAGATCCCGTTTTCAAGCATGGTTTCGAACTGCCTGAGAACGGCGGCCCTGTCGAGAGTGCGGTGTTCCTGTTCCCAGTGGTCGTAGGCGCCGCACCAGAACTCCATGCAGACGAGAGGATCGTCGGGAGAGACCGTCGAATGCAGTTCGAAAGCCTTCATGCAGTTGTCCGGTCCCATGGTCAATGCGGCGGGACAGCCTGCGAGCGACCCGCCGTAGGCGTAGTTCTGATCGCCTCCGCCGTCGGCGGTGAAGAGCGGCACGTCGAACCCGGCTTCGAGGTGCAGCGCCCGCAGTTTTTCGAGATACACCTTGTCGCTGCCGTAACTGCCGTATTCATTTTCGACGACGCTCAAAATGACGGGACCGCCGCGGGTGTACTGTTTTTCCGCGAGCATGGGCAAAAGCTTGCGGAACCAGCGCTCCACGGCGGCCATGTAGACCGGGTCGTCCCGGCGGATGCGGCAGTCGGGCCGGGTGGTGAGCCAGGGCGGCAGTCCGCCGTTGGTCCACTCGGCGCAGATGTAGGGCCCGGGGCGCACGATGACCAGCAGGCCGTGCTGCGCCGCAAGGTCGATGAAGCGCAGCAGATCTTTGCCGCCCGAGAAATCGTACACGCCCTCCCGGGGCTCGTGCTGATCCCAGGCGACGTAGGTCTCCACGGCGTCCAGACCGAAGCCTTTTGCCTTCTCCAGAAGACGGTCCCACTTTTCCGGCAGACTGCGGAAGTAGTGGATGGCGCCGGAGACGATCTGTCTCTCGATCCCGTCGATGTATATTTTTCTGTTTTTGATCTCGACCGTACCGTGCATTTGAAGAAACCTCTCTCCCTACCGCTGTTCGGCTTTCAGCTCCAGCATGAGGAAATCATGCTTTTTGATGGCAAGAGCCTGTTTCAAATCGACGGGCTTTTGCGTCTCGGCGTCGAAGGCGGAAAAGCCGTTTATCTTCCACTCGGCAAGATGAAATTCGGGTTTGACGACGGCATCCTTTTCGCCCAGATTGGCGATGTGGACCAGCGCCCCCTTCCCCGGCCGGATGAAGCAGGAAGCCTTGACGTCGAAGGGCAGTCCGGTGACGGCGCGTTTGCCCTCATCCGCGAAGTACCCGGCGAACACCACGTCCTTTTCGGTCTTGCCGAAGCGTCTCTCGGCGTCGCGGACGGGACGGTAGACCGCGAAATTGAAGTTCGCGGGCATGAAATAGGCGTCGTAGAGATTGAAGAGGGCAAGCTGCGCCCGGTTGAGATGGATCTTGACGAGATACTTGGGGTCGCGGAACATTCCGAAGCCGCCCCGGTCGAATCCCCAGGCTCCCGCGTAGGCGATCTCGGTAAAGTGGGGCGTCCAGTAGTCGATGAAATCCATGTCGTAGGTGAAATGCTCGCCCAGCAGGTTGATCGAGACGAAGGCGTGGGCGTGGGGGATCAGCCCCTCGCCGGTGAATCCCTTGAGCAGAGGATCAGGTCTCCCGTACTTGCGGAAGATGTGCTGAGCGCGGCGGTCCACCTCGCGGACCCCCGTCCACCAGTAGCGGCCCTGAAGCTGACCGTCCGGCATGACGTAGCCGCAGTCGGCGTGATTGGGATTGTTGCAGTGCTTGTTCCAGTTCTCATCCCAGTAGAAGCCCTGAAGCGACGGGGCGTTCTTCGCGAAATCCTCGAAGCGGTCGGCGTAGAAGTCGATCCGTCCCGGCGTGAAGCACCCCGCGGGGGAGAAGTAGTAGCGCTGATCGGTCCCGAACACCCGGCCGCTGACGGAAGCGTAGGCGTCGCGGAAGAAGTACTTGGGCCAGCGCCGCCATTCGCTGTCGAGATAGACCGCCACGGGATCCATCTGCGGGAAATGCCCCTTGCAGCACAGCTGGACCGGACGCATTTTTTTGAGCCGGTCGATCTGGGCGCTGTAAAGTTTCCAGTCCTTGACACGCAGTCCGGCCAGCGCCTGATCGGTGAGTCCCGTATGGCTGTAGCCGTTGATATAGCCGTCTTTGTAATCGCGGCACCTCTCCCTTGCCGGCGTTGCCAGCAGGCCGAATTCGAAGCTCCTGCCGTCCTCGAGTTTCCACGGCATGGCGATGAAATTGGTCCTGACGACCTCCCTGCCGTTCCTGCGGAGTATTTCGTGGATGGCGGATTTTCTGTTGTGGACCCAGCCCCGGTCGGTGTCGGCAAAGAACTCGATGCCGAACTTGTGGTTGCCGACGGTCATGTAGGGCAGGAAGCCGTTTTTGATCACGCCGGGAACGATGTCGCGGCTGTCCCAGAGAAGCCCGTCGCCGTCGGGGAAGAAGAGCAGCATGAACCGGCGGTACCCCTGAGGATGGAGAACGGTCCCCGGCTTCCACACGGGAACGGAGGGGTGACGGTACTCGCCCGCTTTGGGCTGTCGGCACATCCACAGCCGCAGCTGATCCTCGACGTAGGTCTGGAAATAATCCAGCTCGTTGAGGGGGATCTCGATGGAGAGGCGCTTCAATTCCACAGGCGCGGGAGCCGAGACGCGGGCCTTGTAGAAGATCGCTCCGTCGTACTCCATGCGTCCGTCAAGTTCGACCGTAAATCCGGGGAAAAGGGTCTTCCCCTTGAAAACCAATTCTTCCGGCGAGGAGGCGACGACTTCGAATTTGCCGTTTTTTCCGCGCAGGATCTTGCCCGAAGCGTCCTCGGCCGTAAAGGTCACGGGGGCATAAAGCGCCTCGCGCCCCTTGGCGATGATGCGCTCGGGCAGACCGCTCCCGGCAAAGGCATAGGTGCGCAGCTGGACGGCAGCCTCATTTCCTTTGACCTCGATCGGCGTGTAAATGGGGAGAACGCCCTTGAAATCCTGCGAGCGGTCCCGGGGAACAAGAGAAGCGTCGGCGGTGAACTTGACGGTCTCCTCGGCGAGGACCGCACCGTTTTTGTCCAGCGCAAGGAGCGTGACGGTGTACGTCTTTTTATCGACAGGTTCGAAAGGCGCCTTGACGACCAGCGTTTCGATGAAATCCGCAAAATCCGCCGCCCTGTATATCACCGGTTTTTCCGAAACGCCGTACACTTCCACCCGGTCCACCTTGTCGGCCCAGCCGCCCCGACGGTGGATGTTGACGGCATATTTTTTCTGCTCGGGCAAGTGATGGAACTCCAGATCTTTCCTGATCTCACGCGCGGGCTTGATGCTCGAGTTGAAATCCATGGTCTGGCGGAAAGCGACGTTCCCCTTCTCATCGGTCATGGTCAGGGTCATCGTGCCGAATTTGCCGGCGCCGCCGGGCACGTTGAAGAGAACGGGAACGCTGCTCCCCGGCGTGGTGCGGATGGTCTTCTTCTGTTTTGCGGCGGCCTTTTCGGAGTCGAGGGTATAGGCAAGCGTGTAATTCGCCGCGGGCGCATTCCCGCCGGAAACGGTCACGAGCAGGGAGCCCCAGTCGCCGTTTTTGTTCCAGTAGAGACCGGGACGCGCCGTATCCACGACCGCCTTGACCATGAAACCGAGACCGAGGAACGTGCCGCCGTTGAGGGTGCCGGCTTCATCGGGATTGCGCTTGGCGGCGCAGACGTTGAGTCCGAAAGGCTTGTCCACTGAGACGCCGATCTCCGCAAGATCGACGCTGCCCTCCAGGGTCCAGACGCCGTCGGCGACGGTGGATTTGTTTTCGATCGTGGCGGAGTTCCACTTGTAGAACGCCACGTCCCCGCCGCCCTTTTCGCGCCGCTGGTCGAAAACGGCGTTATTGGCGTTGAAGACGAACTGATAGGAATACTTGGGCGCGACGTTGCCGAACTCGGGATTGATGTGCAGCTCCACGGCGTCATCCATGTAGATGTGATCGTCGCGGCGGGTGAAATCCCGCTTGAGTCCGGCTCCCTCGGGGACCTCGAAAAGGAAATAAAGCTTTTTTCCGTCCGAACAGAAACGCACCGTGTTCTGCTGGCTCAGCGCGGGGGATTCCGGCTTGAAATCACCGCTGATGAAATTCGACAGCTGGAGCGGATCGGAAGCGCCCGTGGCGCAGTCCCACTCGCCCGGAGAGGCTTTGCCGTCGATCACGGGAGCGGTCTTCACCACGGGAATGGAGTAGACCAGTTTGCCGTCCCCTCCCCGGGCGGCCTTGAATTCCACATTGTCGACG
>JAFSTC010000072.1 GCA_017450705.1 Lentisphaeria bacterium
AAGCATGTGGCCCCCTCCCCCCCGGCCCCCCAGCCCTTTTCAAAAAAAGCGGCGTATTTTTCGGAGGGCCTCCGTTTTTACGCCATGCTGAGCGTCAGAAAAAAGCGGGAAAAATCCGGAAACGGAAGCCGCTTTTGCATCGAATTGCTCCGGTTTGCCGCAGAATACGGCGATGAGCCGTTGCCGCTCCGTGTCAGCGATCGAAAGAGCGGATCTCCTCGATCAGTTTCGTCATGCGGACCGCATCGGCGGCTTTGAGCGTATTTTCGCATTTGCCTTCCACGGCGTCTTTGAAATGCTCCAGTTCCAGCACGAACGCGCTTTTCTGAGCCCCGCCGACTTCCACCACGCGGTATTCATCGGTGTGCATGACGATCCGGTCGGGCCGTTCCACGCGCATATAGCCGTTTTCGCCCAGGAACGTGATCGTGAGGTCGCGGAAGCAGAACGTGGTTTTGTCGCAGTACATCCCCTGCAGGCTGGCCGTGATGCCTTCGTCGTAGGCCACCAGCGCCTGGAAGGAATCTTCCTTTTCCCAGTTGCGCTTGTGGCCGAGACGGGCGCACAGGACCTTTTGCGGAAACAGGCCCGTGATGAAGGAGATGAGGTCGAAATCGTGGATCGAGAGCTCATACATGGCCCCTGTGCGGGTGACCCATTCGCCGCCGGGTCTCGTATTGAACATCTGTTCCTTGGTGGTGACGATGGAGACCAGCTGTCCCACTTCCGGCAGCAGTTCCTTCGCCTTTCGGAAGATCGGCTCATAGCGCATCTTGAACCCGACGCCCAGTTGGACCTTTTTTTCTTCCGCAAGTTTCACCAGCTCTTCGCCCTGATCGACATCGGTGGTCAGCGGCTTTTCCGAAAACACGTTGAAGCCGCGGTTCAGCAGGGCTTTGACCACGGGGTAATGGGCATGGGGCGGCGTGACCACGCTGACCGCGTCCAGACCGTCCGGCAGTTTCGCCATATCCGTGAGCGCTTTTGCACCGCAGATCTCCGCGGCGGCTCGGGCTTTGCTTTCATCCAGATCGACCGCGTAAGCGACTTTGACGCCTTCGATGGCGCTCCACGACCGGGCATGGGCCATGCCGATCCCCCCGCAGCCGACGATTCCGACTTCGAACATTTTCACTTTTCCTTTTTGATGAATATGACAGATTCCCTGCCGATGTTTTTCAGTTGTCCCTGCGCCCGCCAGCCGGGAGGCAGATCGAGGCGGAGTTCCTTCACGCTGTCGTAACAGAAGAGCGCGCCGTGATCTTTCCCCATCCACAATGTCCCCATCGGGGTCTCGCGGATGAAGGGATATCCCACTTTTTTATAGACTTCGTTGAGGGTCCGGACGAGTTTCAGCGCCTCGGTCATCTTCTTCGTCTCTCCGGGGATGCGGTCGAACCCCATGGCCGGACCCTCCACGTCGAAGCTCACGCAGATGTTGTACATCGCCGCGCGGAAGAAGTTGAGGGCAAAGGAGCTCTCAGGCGTGCCGCAGATGGAGGAACCGTTTGCGGCGAATTCCTGTCCCGCAAAGTTGCGGTAAAGGTTCGGACGGTACCACCAGTTGTCCTGCGTCAGGGGGTTCATGCCTTCCGCGCCGACGGGGATGCCGTTGTCCGAGAAAAACTTGACGATCTTTATCCCGCCGGAGAGTCCGGGGCGGGCGTCGGGATCGGAAAAGTTGACGTTCTGCGACGACGCGCCGAACATGTCGAGATAGATCTCTCCCAGACCGTTGGCCATGGCGCGCTTCATGAGGGCAAAGTACCATTGCCTGTAGGCTTCGTTGTTGAGATCCAGCACCGGATGGGCGTTGAAATACTGGAAAATTTTTCCGTCGCGCCGGCGGACGAACCACTCGGGATGAGTTTTGAAGATCCATGTGCCGTCGCCATGGGTGTAGTCTCCGGCTGTCCACGGGCGGGAGACGAGACCGTAACTTGCGGTCAGCCTGAGCATCTTCACCCGCTCGGGCGAATCGAGGCTCTCGACCGGACTGGGGCACCAGGGGTGACGCATGACTTTGAACCCGTTTCCCGACGCGTACTTCATGCTCTTCCGGATCTCGTCCGGCGAGGCCATGTTGGTGTAGATGGCTTTGGTGGTGTGGGCGAAACTTTTGATCCCGGTCTTTTCCCGGAGGTGTTTGCGCTGGAACTGGTGCAGCGCCAGATAGTCGTCGTTGCCCCGTTCCGGGCCGGGGGAGAACATATGCCAGACCGCGGGGAACTCCACCGGCGCGGGACGGAAGCCGCACTGCCGCGTCATGGTGCGGCGCATCCGGCTCCCCGCTTTGATGTCGAAGCGCACATGGGTCGGCACGGGAGAATCGACGAATTCCGTGAAAACGCCCTCATTCGAGCGGACGTAGGTGAAGGGGATGCCCCCTGTGAAGAACTGCCAGACTTCGCTGTCGTTGTCGCATTTGCCGGAGAAATCGTACTCCATATAGCCCCGGTTTTTCTGCGCGTAACAGGCCATGCGGCGCACGGTGTGATCCCCGGGGGAGAACTCTGCGACGGAGAGCACCCGCTCCAGTTTGTCCGGGGCGGCGGTGACGGCGACGGCCTCGGAGATCCCCGAAAATTTTCTTCCGTCCAGATCCAGATCGCCCGCCCGGAATCTCCACGCCATGCGGTACCCCCGCGGCGTGCTGAATTCGAGGGAGACCTCGCCGCCGCCGCATTGCCGGATGCCGTCGAAACGCCACCGGACGCCTTTGGCGGTGAACGTGCGGTCGGCTTCGATGGCTTCGCTGCTGGGATCGGTCAGCTTCGCCGCGCTCAGGGACCAGACGGGGAGGGGCGGTGTCATGCGCCTGACGAACTCCCTGCTGCAGCCGGGATAACGGATGGCGACGGAGCCGTCCTTCGCCGCGGCAAGATGCGTCCCGTTGGCGAAGGTGATCCGATCGCCTTCGATGCGCGGCTCCCGGGTCACGGGCACGAGTTCCAGCACGGGTTCGGTCACCTTGACCGTCACGGTGCCGAGGTCCTTGTGCGGGATCTCCGGCTGAGGTGAAAAGACCGCGCCCTTCGTGCTCAGCGGCGCATCAAGGGCGGCGGCGACCACCCCGATCCACAGCGCCTTTCCGTAGGCCCAGTTGTAAAGCTGCCGCGTGCCGCTCAGGCGGACCCAGTCGGCGTTCCAGAACCACGCGGCACCTTTCCCCAGTTTTCTGCGGGCGAGAAAGACGTCGGTCCTGTTGCCGTCCTTGTCCGACATCCACGCCGGGACTTCGGCGCCGGGCCCCGGCTTCGCTTCGCGGCAGGCGGCGTTGGAACACCAGTTTTCGGGCAGGACGGAAAAGACTTTCCCCTCCGGCCGCCCCACCACAAGAGACGGATCCATCTTCTTCAGCCCTCCCGGGATCACGGGCAGCAGATCGCCGAGGGTCTGCGGCGCGTTGCGGTTGAAGAGCACGCTTCCCCCGTTTTCGACGTAAGCGCGGAGCAGCGCGATGCGCTCCTGTGAGAGCAGTTTATCCAGCAGTTTTGCCGGGATGGCGTTGAATACGACCAGCCGGTAACGGGAAAGATCCCGAAACGCCGGTGTGATGCCGTCCATTTTGGGCGGTTCGACGAGATCGCTGAAAAACTTTTTCGTGGAGGCTCCGCCGAAGCCGTCGAGGTAAGTCGAGTCCAGCAGCGTGACTTTGCATCCGGCTTTGACGAGAAGCGCGGCGGCCTCTTCTCCGGTCCAGGGCCGGCCGCCCGAGAGCAGGAGCACGTGGGGGCCCTTCCCTTTCGGGGCGGGCAGTTTCATCACCTTTTTCTCCGCCTCGGGGAGGAGTTCTTTTGTTTTTTCCGCCTCCCGGGGATCTTCAGGAGGAACGAAATTTTCATCGCTCGACAAAATGACCGCGTCGAGCCGGGCGTAGCCGCCCGCGGAGACGGCCCGGACGGTCAGCGGGCCCGCCGCAAGTTCCACGGGCGCTCCGGCTTTGTGCCAGCAGAACACCGGTTTTGCCTTCGCTGCCCGGGGAGAATCGTCGCCGACGGTCCCGATCTCCTTGCCGTTGAAAAAAAGGGTCGTCCGGCGGTACTTTTCGCCGAAGTCGAAAGTGCGCGCCCAGACGGTGTAACGGCCCGGCTCCGGCAGAATGACTTTGCCGGAGAGGGCGCTCCCCTTTTTCACCACGCTCACCAGGGCTTTGCCGACTGCGGCAGAGGTCTTCCGGAGCGTCCAGCCGCCGTCCAGTTTTTCCGCTTCGATCCGGAAGGTCCCTCCCGCCAGAAGTGCCGGGAGGAGGGCGGCAAGAAAAAATCCCGTTCTCATTCTGCCGGAACTCCCGCAGCCGGTCACTCGAACCAGCCGTTCTCCTTGTTGCTTTTCGGATTGAAGCGGGTGTAGACCTCTTTGTTCTTCCCGACGGCTTCGGTTTCGTTTACGGCGTAATAGGAATTCTCATCCTTGGTCGAGCCCACATGGCCGTCCACGAAGGCGAAATTCATCGTTCCCGCGTGGCGGAAATCGGAGTATTCGTAGGTTTTTCCCGCTTTTTTTGCGGAGAGCCAGTAACTGCTGCGGTAGACGCCGCCGCCCTCGCTGTCGATGAAGGAGTAGTAAAAAGAGGGCATCCTCAGGGCGGTCAGACGCTTGCCGTGCCACACCTTGCTGCCGGCGTCGTAATAGCCCATGGTCATGAAACTGATGGCGTAACCGCAGGCGCGCTCGTCGTACTCGCTGGAGTTGATGCACTTCCGCCCGGTGGGGACCCGGGAGGGACAGCCGTTGACCGATTTGCCGGCCTTCCACGTCGTCTCGCTGACGCCGAAGAAGTCCCGCATGAAGCCCGCGATCGTCAGCCAGTGATAGATCCCCTTGTTCGTTGCGTTGTAGTTTTCTCTCCCCAGCAGATAGTCGTCGTAGGCGCTTGCGTAGCCGGCCACTGCCGTGCCGAATTGTTTCAGGTTGTTCTGACAGGTGCTGGTCTTGCCCCGCTCCCGGGCCTGCTGCAGCGCGGGCATGAGCATCGCCGCCAGAATGGCGATGATGGCGATGACGACGAGGAGCTCGATCAGGGTGAAATGCGTCTCCGCGGAAGCGGCTTCTTTGCGGATCCCGGTGCCCATGGTGAATATCTCCTTCATTTTGCGTTGAGGAACTTTTTGACGAACTCGAGATTGTGCTTCATGCCGATCTCCGGCTCGGGAAGGTCCTTGGGGTACCAGAACTTTTCGTACTCGTCGCAGATGTACCCGGCGTACCCGGTCTTCCGCAGCGCCCGCAGGACTTCGGGCCATCTGACCGTTCCTTCTCCCATGAGGGCGGAGGTCTTTTTGAGGGGCGTGCGGCTTTCCAAGGTCCAGTCCTTGATGTGGACGTGTCTGAGGTAGGGCGCGGCGGCGCGGACGGCGGCGGCTCCCGTCTCCACGCCGGCCACCTCGACCCAGGCGTAGTCGAAGAGCATGCCCACGTTGCTCATGCCAACGTCCTGAATGACCCGGGCCGTGTCGCGGACGCTCATGGTCAGGGAGCCGATGTGGGTCTCGATGGCGATCCCGACGCCCAGTTTGCCCGCATACTCCGCCACCTCGCGGATCCCGGAGACGGACCGCGTCCACACGTCGCTGAACCACACGCCCTGTTTGGAAAAGGGTTCCACGCCCCCGTAGGAGCGGATCAGGGGACACTCGAGGATCGAGGCGATCTTCGCCACGCGCTTGAGCTTGGCGATGGTCTCCTGCCGTTTTTCGGGGTCGACGAAATCAGCATAGTAACTGGTGAGACAGGCGAACTCCATGCCCTGTTTTTTCGCGGCGGCGAGGATCTTGCGGGCCTCGCCGTCGGTGATCTTTTCGCTGTCGATCTGGCCGTTCGCCGCGACGCGGACCTCGATGCCGTCGTAGCCGATCTTTTTGAAGAGGTCGATGACTTCGTAGATGTCCCGGCCCGGGGTCCCCATGGTGTGCCCCGCGAATTTGATCCTTCCGTTCATGTTCTGTTCTCCTCGATCATGTTTCGATCATATGTGAATGGCTGATTCTCCCGATTCGAAAATCCCTTCCGTGATCCGCCCTTCGGCTTTTTCTCCGTTTTTTACGGCACAGGCCAGACGGAGCGCTTCCCCGGTCATGCGGCCGATCTGCGGATCGATCGTCGTCAGCGCCGGATGAAGGAAGTTTTTCAGCATCGAATGAAGATCGTATGCGACGATGCCGATCTCGTCGGGGATCCGGATCCCCTGCCGGAGGGCAAGTTCCATCATTTGCGCGGCGGGATGATACTGCGGCAGGAAGAACAGCGTTTTCTTGCCGTCGCGCTCCGCCAGAAGTTTTTGCAAGGCGGTTTCCGGCGGCAGGGCACTTTCGATCCGGTGCTGGATGGCGGTGATGCCCGCGGTTTTCTTCAAAGCGCGGACAAAACCGCAGACCCGTTCCTGCTCACAGAAGCTCGGCCTGTTCGGAAACGCGACGACATAGTTTTCGTAAAAGGAAGATGCGGCGACCCGTTCCGCCAGCTCGGCGGCTGCCTCCCCGTCATTTCCGGCCGCGCACGGGTAATCCGGGATCTTCCGGTTCAGCAAAACCACATTGGGCAGTTTCGAACGGTTGCGAATGAGATACTGGTGGTCCTTTTCACCGGTCCCGATGACCATCACGGCATCGAATTTTTCACATTTCGAACCGTTCAACCCCTTGTTGAGATGGCCCTGCTCGTATACCTCGTAAACCGTTTTCAGCGGATTGTCCTCGGCAAAATCTTTCATCGCCGAATAAACCTGGACCATGAAATCGGAAAACTGGGCGTACAGCCACGGTGTGAGGACCAGCAGGGAGAGGGGCCTTTTTTTCTTTTCCGCCAACGCCACTGCCACCAGATCCGGGCGGTAATCCAGCTCCCGGCTGACCTTCAGGACATGGTCGATCGTCTGCGCAGAGAGTCCCAGCGACGTTTTTTTATTGTTCAGCACGTAAGAAACCGTTGCTTTGGAAACGCCGCATTTTTTTGCTATGACTTCGATCGTTGCTTTCATGATTTTATGTCAAAAAAATCGAGCGTGCTTTGTTCACGTGAAACGGATCATGACGATTAATATAGCCGTCGTTTTTGATTTGTCAAGTGCCCCTTTGGGAAAGGTTCCGTCCCCCCTGTGGGCAGACAGCGGGAAAAAAACGTCCCGAGGCACACTTTGCCCGGTTGGACGGCAGGTATCCAAACGGCGGTCCGCAAAACAGGAAGCACCGCCGATGCGGTATGAAGAAAAGCCTTTTCAGGCTTCACTTTTTCAGGTCATTCGACCTGAAAAGCGAACGCGTCGTCCTCGAGGTCGGGCGCGCCGGTGATCCTGCCCCCGGCGCACTCGCCGGGACGCAGGGCGGGGAGTGTGAACTCCTTTTGCCATGTTCCGGCGGAGACGAGGCATTTTCTTGCGGGCACGGGCCGCAGGACGGAAACTCGCCACGTCAGCGTCCCGCCGGAGCGTTTGAAGTCGAACCCGTGGTCGCCCTGAAGGCGGCGCAGGACGGCGAGGCCGCTCAGGACCCCCAGTTCCAGCTCGAAAGTGCGGTTCCCCCCCGGTTCGAGGGTGATCCGGCGGAGCAAGATCTCCGCCGTGTGCATTTTCGCCGTCTCGCTCTTCCAGGTGTAGAAGAAACCGTCCTCGGCCAGATCCTCCTTTTTGGCGCGCAGAAAGACTGTGAGGCGCGATTTCCCGCCGGTGGCGGCGATCCAGTCGGCTCCCGGCACGATGTGGCGGCTGAGATTGCCGTCGCGGAAGGTGTCGACGACGAGGTTCCCCCCCTTGTGTTTTTCGGTATCCTGATAGCGGCCCAGACGGCGCACGCCGGGGCCCGCGATGAGGGAGACGTCGGGCACGCTCCCCTCGGGATCGGCGACCAGATGCTCCCAGAGCCGGATCTCCTGCGGTTCTTTGCCGAAATTGCTCACCGTCACGGCAATGCCGATGGCGGAAGCCCCTTCCTTCAGCGTCAGGACTCTTGTCAGGACGACGGGGAAGCCGCCGATGAACCGCCCGGTCATGGCGACGGAGACGGCGTCTTTTGCGCGCCGGATCTCGCATTTCCCCAGCGGCTGGTGGAAGAGGACCGTCCCGTTCCAGAAGAGCGTGCGGTTGCCCCGGACGGTCACGGTCTGCTTGTCGGGCAGAAGTTCGTTGATCGTTTCCCGGGTGTACTGGTAGGGGCCGAAAAGTTCGCTTTCCCCGGGGAGCCAGCGCAGTCCGGCCAGCGCGCCCATGGTCCCCGGGACCACGGTCGCCCGCAGACAGGCGTTGCTCAGCACGACGGCCTTCTGTCCGCTCAGCGTCGTCTCCTTCGCCTCCGGCGCGGCCGTCAGCACCTGCGCCGCGGCGCAGAGGAGTGCGGCGAAAAAGGCCCGCTTCATTTGTACTCGCCCCAGAATTTTCTGTACGGCAGGCACTTGCCGTAAAGTTTCGTGTAGAGCAGGGGCTCCCGGGGCAGGCCCATGGTCTGGACGAAGGGCGGATCGTAGACGAAAGTCTTGTCCATGACGCGGAACAGCGCCGTTATGTTCCTGTCGAGGGCCTCCGGGCTGGCGGCCCAGACGGCCAGCGCGCCGGACTGCCGCCCCGCGCCGGAGACCTGTTTTTCGCGGCAGAAGAGCAGGATCTTTCCCTTTTCGAACTTGGGTTTCGAGGTGATGACCACTTGGGGAACGGCGGAATTTTTGCCGAAGACCTTTTTGTCCTTGAGGAACTCGAAATAGGTGACGAACCGCTCCGCCTGAGATCTGGCTTCCTCGGGAGCGCAGACCGTGAATTCCGCCTGTTTCCGCACCTTGGCGCCGACGAAGAAGCTGGCGATGGCCGACGCGGGACTGCGGAACTCCAATGATTTGTAGGTGAGGACGAGACGGCTCCCGTCCCGGAAGGCGAGGGGGGCCTTTGGATCGGCTTTCTTCCCGTCCAGCGTCACCTCGGCGGGGCGAAAGGCCCGCAGCTCCCGGACCTCCAGGGGCGACGTGAAGGCCTTGCCCTTGAAGTCCAGCGTGATGACCCGTTTATGGAGCTGGCGCTGCGCGGAGACGGTGACGAGCGTCCCCGCGGGGCAATCCACTCCGGCCACGGCGCGGAAGAGCACGGGCGTCCGCGAGGGGAGTTCGGCGTCGACGCAAGTTTCACCCTGCTCCACCTTGTTCACCGTGGAAGAGTCCTCCCGCAAGTGGCGGAGGAAGAGATAAACCGCCCTCTTGCCGTCCAGCTGCGCGTTGTCGAAGCGCAGCGTGCCCGAAACGGGCTTCGGCGCGGAGTTGCCCAGATAAAAAATCGTCTGCACGCCCCGCCCGTAACGGCTCCGGAAGGGGATGCGCAGACCGGCCGGGACCGTCGTCAGGGGGACCGTGGCCTGCCAGCCCGTGCGGATGCATTCCTCCAGTTCGGGCATGACGTAGAGCAGCACCGGGTTGCCGTTGGTCTGGACGAAATCGTAGAACATCCCGTACTTGAAGGCGGAAAGCATCGTGTAGTCGGCGACTTTGGCCAGCGCTTCGGTCAACTCCTCCGGCGTCTTGGTGCGCCAGTCGGGAAAGAGCAGAGTAAACATGAAGTGGCTGGAGATGCTGGCCGGTTTCGGGCCCACCCAGTAGCGCCACAGAGGCATGTTGCGCATGAAGCGCCCGTGGTTGCGGAAGCCGGCCTCCAGCTCGTTGCGGTCGGCCTTGAGATAGCCGTTGACCCAGGCGGTCAGGGGGCGGCCGTCGCGCCCCTTGAGGGAGCGGACCAGATCCACCTGACGGTTGACGGCGAGGGCCTGTTCGATGAACTTGCCCTTCTCGTCCCAGGCCCGGCCGGGGATGTCCTTTCCCACCGCCGGTCCCCGGTAGAAAGCGCCGCCGTAGCCGCAGTCGAAGGCGAATCCGGGCGGATCGACCTCCTTCGCCGTGTCGCGGACGGAGTCCTCGTAGAACTTCTGATAACCCGTCCCGTAGGGGAACGTGCGGATCTCCTTGTCGTAGGCCGTGCTCCACGTGGTGAGGATCCGCGGCACGTCGGGGTCGTCGTTGATGGAATCGGGGAAACGCTTCTGCGCCAGCGTGATCTCGCACCACAGCCCGCAGCAGCTGTTGTAGAACATCCAGCCGAACTTTCTGCCGAACCGGTCGAAACGCTCTTTTCTCAGTTTGCGGTAGTCCGCGTTGGTCATTTTGCCCGCGTCCACCATGACGCCGCCCAGCTTGGGGACGTTGCGGGGCTTGCTGAACATCTTGTAGTCGGAGAGCTCGTCATAACCGTAGATGTCGCCGGAACGGCGGTAGGGGCAGTAGCACCACTCGATGGTGGCGTAACGGCGGCGCAGCAGTTCCGCGTCGGGCTTTGCCCACCAGCTCTGGTAATGAGTGTAAGCGCCCCAGATGTAGGGATTTTCCTGATCCGTTGCCCAGAGCTCCGGCAACGAATCGTAGAACTTCTGGACGACCCCCTCCCGCTCGCCGTAGCGCGTTCCGCTCTCGCCGAGGAACATCCTGAAGGCGACGCTTTTGCCCGGCGCGAGGACGAAACGGAAGGAGAAGGCCAGCTGCCGCGCTTCGGGGTAAAACCCGGACGCGCTGAAACTTATGGGGTCGAACAGCGCGCCGCCGAGAAAGACGGCCGATTTTTTGCCGAAGACCGCCGACACGGGGAAGGGCATCATGGAGGCGCCCACGTTTTTCTCGAACTTGCTCTTGGTCGTCCGGCGCAGAAGCGGCGCGGCGCCCGCCTCTTTCACCACGTTGAAACCGTCCCAGAACCGCAGAAAGGTCCCTCCGTCGAAAACGAGGCGCAGTTCCGGCTCGATCCAGAGCTCCTTCTGCGTTTTGTTCTCGATCTCGGAAGATATTTCCGTGAGGGCGTGCCGTTTTTTCGCCGTGACGCGCCAGGTGAGTTCCGGCGTTTCCGCCTGCCCGTTGCGGAAGGCCAGCGCCATGGGCTTTCCCTCCGGACCCAGCGTCATGTACGGAACGAGCGCCGCCTTTTTCCAGTTTGCGGCGGGATCCTGCGGCGTGACGGCGATCCCCTCCGGCCCGATCTCGAGTTCGGCCGCGGCCAGGGGGAGCGCGGCGGCGGCCAGAAGCGCCAGGAACAGTCTTTTCATGGTTCGATCTTCCAGTTTTTCCAGCGTTTGATATCTTTTTTCCATCCGTCGAAGGCCTCGGCGAGGCCCAGCGTCTCCTTGGTGAATTTTTCCACATGTCCGTCCAGCATCGCGTAGTTGGAGCCGGCTCCTTCATGGAACGGACCGTAGTCCGACGGCCAGCAGACCCGGACGGGACGCAGGGAGTACCCCCTTTTCACGGCGGAGTCCCCGAGGGAGACCGTGTAGGCCGGGGTGGCGGCCTCGCTCAGCTTGCGCCAGCGGGACCTGGGGCTCCCGTCGCTGCTCAAATAGGTGTTCATGCCGTAGGCCGTGGAGCCGATGTCGAAGACGGAGGGCAGCAGATCCCGCTCCCCCGGTCCCTCGTCGGAGAGAATTTTGGCCGACCGGGGATTGGCCGGGCAGTAAAAGAGATGCGCGTCCCGGGCGTAGGGCAGGACGCGGCTCATCCAGAACTCCCACGTCCTCTTGCGCACGATGAGGGGCGGCAGAAAACCGTCGTTGGCCTGCGCGTAGGCGTGGACCGCCTGAGAGAGGCGTGCCAGATTGTTCCGGCAGACGGCGGCTTTCCTGTCCGGCGGCATCGCCGCGGTGAGCATCACCGCGCCGAGACAGAGGATCCCGGCGCAGAGAGCCGCTTCCGTTTTCGTGATCATGCCGCGCTTACTTCCACAGGAAGGGCGACTCGACGTGGCTGGTGGGGACGATGCTGGAGTCGAGGAACGTCTTGGGCTGTTTCAGGACTCCCACGTGGAAGTCGGCGTAGAGCAGGTTGTTGTCGCCGTTGTGCCACGTGCCGATGCGCACGGGGGTGTCGTCGCGGATGATGTAGCTGTTGGCGTCCTTGCCCGTCGTTTCGGCCAGCAGCATGCACCGGGAGGCCTTTTTCATCTCGGTGACCTTGACCGGCGTGAAGCGGCCCGGCGCGCCGGCTTTGTACCAGCCGGGGACCTTTTCGCGGGTGCCGACGAAGGCGGAGCTGTAACCGTATCCCACGTAGGTCCAGCTGGCCAGACCCGAGCCCATGACGCAGACCCAGGGGCCCCGGGAACTCAAGTCGCGCATGTAGTATTCGCT
This sequence comes from Lentisphaeria bacterium, assembly GCA_017450705.1. Classification (GTDB taxonomy): domain Bacteria; phylum Verrucomicrobiota; class Lentisphaeria; order Victivallales; family Victivallaceae; genus UBA1784. The sequence goes on from JAFSTC010000072.1 coordinate 12,135, forward strand.
GGGACTGGCGGCTTTCGCCGTCGGGCACTTCCAGAGGTCGCCCGTCACCAGTTTGAGGCTCTGCAGCAGCGCCGCCCAGTTCCACTTGTTCTTGTCGAGGGCGGCCGAGCCGTCGGGATTCACCAGTATGTACGGCGGGAAGGAGTCGACGTAGTTGTCGACGTACTGGGCGAAGGCGGTCCCGAACTGCTTGAGGTTGCTCTGACAGCTGGCCGTTCTCCCCCGCTCCCGGGCCTGCTGCAGGGCGGGCATGAGCATGGCGGCCAGGATCGCGATGATGGCGATCACGACCAGCAGCTCGATCAGGGTGAAACGGATGGCGGCGGCGGACTGGGAAACTCTTTTTTTCATGATCTTACTTCTCCTTTGGGTTGTCGGCAAGATATTCGAGAATTTTCTGTGCGAGAAAACTGAAGCCGGGTTCGTCCAGATGGATCACGTCGTTCCGGGCGAAAAATTCCGGGCGGGCCGCCTTGCACATCTCCTGATAAAGATCGAGATATTCGGCCTTTTCGGCCGCCGCGGCCTGCTTCTGGGCGGCGATGCCCTGCCGGGTCAGTTCGGGCACGCCGAACTTGACGAAGTTCTGATTTCTCTTTTCCGCGGCGGCGGCCCGTTTTTCCTGAAAGGCCTCGTGGGCGGCGGAGGGGGAGATCAGAACGATCCGCGCGCCCGGATTTTTTGCCTTGAGGAAACGGATCACCCGGACCATGGCGGCGGTCTGCTCCCCGAAGGGGACCAGCGGCTTGGCATAGCCGTCGCTGCGCAAAGTCCGGTTGTCGTTGGAGCCGACGGCGATGAAGATCAAATCATAGGGTTTGCCGAAGAGACCCGCGTATTTTTTGACGTCGCGGCCCTTGCCGTTGAGCCGGTCCTCGATGCGGGTGATGTAGTCCCCCGCCACCGCGGCGTTGCGGAAGGAGACTTTTCCCGGGTTGTTCCGCTCGAGGAAGTAAATCACCTTGTCCGCGGCGTTTCTTCCCCGGTTGAAGTCGTAGATGCTGTCGCCGAGGAAGAGGACCCTCACGGGGTTGCCGAACTTGATCTTCGCGGCGGCCTTCGCGACGGCGTCGTATTGTTCCTGCGGCAGGACGGAGAAGCGCGTTTCCGCCGTCGCGCCCTCCGCCGCGGCGGTCACGCGGTAAAGCCCCGGCTGGACCGTTTTTTCCGGCGGCGCGGCGGTGAAGGAGCGGTCGGGCAGGATGACGAGCCGGGTCAGGGCCGTGCCCTGCGGCGTCACGTCGAACCGGCAAGGGGGCAGGGGATCGCCGAGCCGGAGGATCCCGTCGGGCGTTCCGGCCTTGACGCTCACGCCCTCTTTCGAAACCGTTTCCATCAGAAGATCGTCGATCTGAGAAGAACCGCCCGCGGAGAGGCGGATCCGCACGTAGACGCCGACGGGGGCCGTTCCCGCGAAGTCCCGGGTAAATTCGATCTTTTGCCACTGATCGGTGAGGACGACGTCCTCTTTCGCGCCGTAGGGGGTATATTTGTACTTCCCTTTCCCGAGGTAGATGCCGTCGGAGAGTCCGGCGTTGATCTTCCCCTTGCCCCGGGCGAAAAACGACAGCTTCACCCGGGGAGAGGCGTACTGACTGCTCATCATCGTGCCGCTGGAGAGCGTGGTCACTTTGTCTCCGGCCTTGAAAAGCAGCACCTTGCGCCCGCCGTGGGCGTCTTTTTCGGCGACGACCCGGACCGTTCCCCCCTTGCTTGAGAGATACCCCGAGCTCCGCTCGAAGTCGGCCTTGAGCGCCACATCGGCCCGGAGGGGAAGGGCGATCCCCGCCGCCGCGAACAACCAGAACATTTTATTCATATCTGCACCTCTGTCGCGTAAGCCTGCGCGGGGATCTCGACGACGCGGTGTTCCCGGCGGGCGGTTTCGATGGCGGTCCCGACGACGGTGGAGGCCAGTCCCGCCTCCAGTCCCGCCCGCTGCACCTTTTCACCGCGCACCAGGGCGATGAAGTTGCGGAAGAGGGTGAGGTCGCTGCCGCCGTGTCCGGAGTCGTTGTCCTGTTCGAGCTTGAAGTGCCGGGCCTCGCGCCCGTCGGAGAAGGAGACGTCCACGGTGAAGTCGTGGGAATCCGCCTCGATGTAGCCCGTGGTCCCGATGACTTTGAGCCGGCGTTTCGGCACGGGGGCGAAAAGATCCAGCGAGAAACTGGCCGTGACGCCGGAGGGGTATTCGAAATTCACCACCTGATGGTCGATCACGTCCTTGTCGCGGGTGTAGACGCAGCGGTCGAAGCCGAAGGCGGAGGGATCCGACTTCTCCTCCTCCGTCATGTAGACCATCTCGCCCGCGAAGCGGAAACGGCAGTCCTTGTCGGGACACTGACTGCAGAACTCGCATTTGAGCTTGTCGGACGTGAAGAAACTCAACGAGCCGAAGGAGGAGACCCGGCAGGGGTTCTCCCCGGCCAGCCACGAGAGGATGTCGATGTCGTGACTGCACTTGGCCAGCATGAAGCCGCCGGAGCTGGCCACGTGCCGGTGCCAGCGGCGCATGTAGCTTGCGCCGTGGAGCACAAAAAGCTCCTCGTCGGCCTGAAAATTCATCACCTGACCGATGGTTTTTTCGTCCAGCAGTTCCTTGACCTTGCGGTAGACGGGGTGGCCCCGCAGGACGAATCCCAGCAGGGCGCCGCGGCAGGAGCCGGCGTGCCGCAGGATCTCCCGGCAGCCCTCCACCGTGGGGGCCATGGGTTTTTCCAGCAGCACGGCGCAGCCGCGTTTCATGGCCGCGACGGCCACGGGGGCATGCTGGAAGTCGGGAACGGCCACCACGACGCCCTCGGGCCGGACCTCGTCCAGCATCTTTTCGAGGGAGGTGAAGAGGGGCGCGGTACAGTTGTGCCGGCGGGCGAAACCCGTCAGTCTTGCCTCGCTGCAGTCGCAGACGCCGGCAAGTTCGATCCCGGGTTCGTTCATGGCCAGTTCGACGAAGGTCTTGCCCCGCTGGCCGAATCCCGCGACGGCGATTTTGGGGGAACTCATAAGATGCGGATCCTTTTATGTTTTTCTTCTTCCGCAGAAGATTTTTCCGGAACGGGCGCCCCGGGGCGGGGCGCACAGCTTTTGCGGACGGTGAGCGTGGCGGGCAGGACCCGTTTCACGGCGCTGGACCGTCCTTCGAGAAGATCGAAAAGGAGAGTCTTCGCCGCGCGGCAGGCCTCCTCGCAGGGCAGGTGGATCGACGTGAGCGCGGGCGTGGCCGCCGGGGCCAGCTCGCGGTCGTCGGAGCCGATGATGGAGAGGTCTTCGGGGATGCGGATCCCCGCCTCGGCGCAGCACTGGATGACCCGAAGCGCGGTCATGTCGTTGAGACAGATCCACGCGGTGCACTCGGGCAGTTCCCGCCGGATGGCGGCGACCCGTTCAGGCGTGATCGACTCGAAGGACTCGAACACCCGGATCCTTTTTTCGGCGTCCGGGGCGCAGGCCCGGAAGGCGTTGGCCCGGGGCCCGTGGAGGAAACTTGCCCAGTACCGGGCGATCAGCGCCACGTTTTCGTGGCCGAGGCCGTGGAGATAGTCCATTGCCGCGCGGATGCCCGAGGCGTTGTCGTAGCATATCGTCGTCTCCCGGAGCCGTTCCGGCGGCTCCCCGGGGGAGAGGCAGACCACGGGGCACCCGAGGCGGGAGACGAATTCGGCAAAGTCTTCCGAGACGGGGAAAAGCCGCAGGATGATGCCGTCGCACCCGTAGCTGATGAGTTCGAGGACTTCCTCCCGCAGCAGCGCTTCGTCGCCGGAGGCCGCCCCCTGGATCATGCGGTAGCCGCAGGACTCCAGCACGCCCGAGAGGATCCGGCGCTCGGCCGCTCCGACCTCGTTGGCGGCCAGTCCGCAGACGCCGATGAGGTGGCTTTGGCCCGTGCGCAGCTTGCGGGCGAAGCGGCTGGGCCGATAGGCCAGATACCGCAGCGCTTCCTCGATCCGGTCCCGGGTCCCGGCGGACATGCGGACGCTCTTGCGGTGGTTCAGGTACCCCGAGACCAGTGTCGCGGAAACCCCCGCCCGGCGGGCCACGTCTGTCAGATTTGCCGGCATTTGTTTCTTTTGGTTTATCGTTGCACCATGTCGATCGTCCATAACATAGCACCATTCCGCAAAAATGCAAATGCCGGGACCGCTCTGGAAAAAATTTTTCCCCGTGCTATATTAATGACAGGCGGCGCATGCCGCTGCGCAAACGAATCACTTTCTGGAGGAAAACATGTTTCTGACCGGATTTGCCGACGAGGCCGGGGCCGATTTTTCGACCCAGATCAAGGCGACCGCCGAGCTGGGGTGGAAGTTCATCGAGACCCGGGCCATCGGAACCAAAAACCTCGCGAGCCTCTCCGAGGCCGAATTCGACGACGTCTGTTGTCAGCTGGAGAAGTCCGGCATCGCCATCAGCTGTTACGGCAGCGCCGTCGCCAGCTGGAACAAGCATCCCCGCAAGGAGGAGGATTTCGTCAAGAGCCGCGACGAGCTCCTTGCCGCCATCCCCCGGATGCACAAACTGGGCGTCAAACTCATCCGCGGCATGAGTTTCCTCACCCCCGAGGACGAGGAACCCGACAGTCCGGAACTTGAGAAGATCATCTTTGCCAAAGTCAACGAACTGGTCAAAATCTGCGAGGACAACGGCATCGTCTACGGCCACGAAAACTGCATGAACTACGGCGGGCTGTCGTATCTGCACACCCTCAAACTGCTGGACCACGTCAAGAGTCCGGCTTTCAAGCTCATCTTCGACACGGGCAACCCCGTGTTCAATTACCGCAGGATCGGGCAGGGGCCCTATCCGCTGCAGTCCGCGTGGGAGTTCTACCGCAACGTGCGGGAATTCATCACCTACGTCCACATCAAGGACGGCACCGCGCTGCCCCGGACCGACGGCAAGCGGCCCTCGTGCAAATACTGCTGGGCGGGCGACGGCAGCGGCGACGTCCGGGCCATCGTCATCGATTTGCGGGAGACCGGGTACGACGGCGGATTTTCCATGGAGCCCCATGTGGCCGCGGTCTTCCACGAAGCCCAGCCCCGGAGCGCCTCTCTGGACGCCGTGAAGTATTCCAGTTACGTCGAATACGGCCGCCGTTTCGAGAAACTGCTCCGGGACTGCGGCTGGGAGTTTTAGAAAAGTGAAGCCGTCGTCTCTCGTCCGGATGAGTTTTTCCATCGAGCCGGAACTTTTTTCCGGACTGGAGACCCTTGTGCGCGAGCACGGCTACGGCAACCGGTCGGAGTTCGTCCGCGACATGATCCGCAAGCAGCTGGCCAAGCGCCAGTGCGCTTACAGCGGCCGGGTGATCGGCACGATCAGCGTCCTCTGCGACCTCTCCCGGTCCGGCGTCGAGGCCCGGTTGAACGCCGTCCTCGACGCCGCCGTGCCGGAGGTGCTGGGGGCGACCCGCTTCGCCGCGGGGCAGGGGTGCTCCACCACCATGATCACCGTTGCGGGCGTGGGATCCGACATCCGCGCTCTGGCCGACGCACTCCGCAAACTGCGGGGCGTCGTCCAGACCGAGTTCGTCATCACCTCCCCCGCCGCGTGCGGGAAAAGGTATGAGGTATGAGGTATGAGGTATGAGGTGAAAAACGACCTCTCGCGCAGTCATGAAACGCGGAGCGCCGTCAGGCGCGAGCATTGGAGTGACGGAGCGCGGGGTCCCCGAAAAGTACCCGAAGCCCGCGGAGCGGGTGAGGCCCCTCAAACGGGGCCGAAGGCAACTTTTTGGGGCACCATCGCCGCAATAAATTTTTTTTGGCAACGAGTATTACGAAAACAAAAAACGTAATACCTAAAAAAGAAAGGAATGAAAGAAATGACACGTCAACTTTTATCGTCCCGCGGGGGAACCCGGTTCACGCTGATCGAGCTCCTGGTCGTGATCGCGATCATCGCGATTCTGGCGGGGATGCTGCTGCCCGCGCTGCAGCAGGCCCGGGAGCGGGGCAAGAGCATCAACTGTCTGGCGAACAGCCGGGAACTGGGGAGGGTCTATCTCTTTTACGCCGACGACTACGACAGCTATCTGCCCTGTCTGGACAGCATGGGCGGCGAGAACGCCGTCAACGCCGACGGGGAGGTCCTGAAGCCCAAGACCTGGCTGAACGGGCTCGTCAAAAAATACCTCGGGCGGCTGAACGCCTCCACGGAGCCCTACAAACTGCTCTTCTGCCCCAACGAGACCGTGACGGAGGACATCACGACCAACTACGGGCTGAATTATCTCATCGCCACGGAAAACAAAATCGGCATCAAAACGACCCGCTTCAAGCACGCCTCAAAAACGGGGATGCTGGTGGAGAACACGGGGCACCTGTGCTACTACTGCGACGTGACCAATCCGCTGGGCAAGCACGCCACGGGCAGTTCCTACGGGAACAACCGGGCGGTCCTGTTCCGCCACAACGAGCGGGCGTCGGTGACCTTCCTCGACGGCCACGGCGAGGCGGTCGAGAAAATGAAGATCCCCTGCCGCGAGAGCTTCCCCAGCCTTACCAAGGACGAACTGGAGTACACCCTCTTCAACCGCGGCGTGACCTCCAAGTAGCCCGGTCTCTTCTTCCCGCCTTGAATCTTTGCCGGGAAAGGGTTATATTACCCGGACGGACAAACGCATTTTCAAGGAGGCGGCGGATGAAGAACCAGGCATCGGCGTATTTCGGGGCGGTCCCCAAAACTCACAACTGCGCCCAGAGCGTGGCCGCGGGAGCGGGCCGGGAGGATCTGCTCCCGGAACTGGCCTCCTGCGGCGGCGGCCGGGCCCCCGGGGGGCTGTGCGGCGCGCTGTACGCCCTGCTGAAACTGGCCCCCGAAAGCGCCCACGACAGGCTCCGGCGGGACTTCGCCGCCCGAGCCGGCGCCGAGACCTGCCGCGAAATAAAGACCGGGAGCAAATTCCCCTGCGCGGAATGCGTCCGGCTGGCCGCGGAACTCTCGGAGGAGTTTCTCTGAGGACCCGTCCATGAAGATCGATCGGAGCAAGTCCGGCGCCCTGCCGGCGGACGCGGGGTTCGGGGCGGTTTTCAAAATCGCGCTGCCGCTGATCCTCTCCAACTCCTGCCACGCGGCGAACATGTTTTTCGACCGGCTGATGCTGGCGCGGTACGCCAACGAGGCGGTGGCGGCGGCGTTCACGGGGGGACTGACCCACTTCACGCTCTCCTGTGTCTTCGTTGGGACCGTGGGCTACACGGGCACCTTCGTGGCCCAGTACGACGGCTCCGGCCACCGGGAGCGCATCGGCCGGGCCATGTGGCAGGGCATCTATCTTGCCCTGCTGGGGACGGTCGTCATGACCAGCGGTTTCTGGTGGGCGGAGCCCCTGTTTTCCTGTTTCGGCCACGATCCCGGTGTGGCGAAACAGGAGGTGATCTATTTTCAGATCCTCAGCATCGGCAGTTTCTCCTTCATGCTGGTGAACGTGCTCAGCTGCTTCTGGAACGGCCGGGGCAAAACGAACCTCGTCCTGGCGGTGTCGGCGGTCATGACGCTCTTCAATCTGCCGCTCAATTACCTTTTCATCTTCGGCAAATGGGGGCTCCCCGCCATGGGGACCGCGGGCGCGGCCTGGGGGACCGTGGGCGCCGAGGTGATCGGACTTCTGGTCTACGCCGCCGCCTATTTCTCCCCCTCGGCCCGGCGGCACTTCGGGACCCACCGCATCTCTTTCGACGGGGAACTGCTCCTGCGGATGATCCGCTACGGGCTGCCCAACGGCATCCATCTGGCGCTGGACCTCATCGCCTTCAACACCTTCGGGCTGCTGCTGGGGTGCTACGGCGTGGCGGTGCACGAGGCCTCGGGGATCACCTTCGGCATCAACAACATCGCCTTCTGCCCGGCCATCGGCATCGGCATGGCGGCCTCCATCCTCGTGGGGCAGGCCGTGGGCGCGGAGCGGATCGGTCTTGCGAAAAAGGCGCTGAAAAACTGTCTCGTCATCGTGACGGCCTACACCTTTTTCATGGTCCTGCTGTTCTCCGTCTTTCAGGATCTGGTGCTCTACCCCTTCATGCGGCCCGGCGACGCCGGGCAGGCGGAGTCCATCCGCATCGCGGGGTACATGCTGTATTTCATCAGCGGCTATCTGCTGATCGACGGGTGCAGTATCGTGCTCAGCAACGCCCTGCGGGGGGCGGGGGACACGCGCTTCACCATGTGGGCCATGACCGGGGTGGGGATCGGCCTCTTCGCCGTGCCCTGTCTCGTGCTGTATCTTGCGGGCTTCCCCTGGTGGACGCTGTGGATCGCCCTCGAAGCCGAGATCGTGCTGCTGTGCACCCTTTTCTTCCTGCGCTGCCTCGGCGGCCGCTGGACCAGAATGCGCGTCATCGAGGTCTCCGCCCTCCGGGACGGTCACGACCCCGCCCCGTGACCCCGGTCGGGAAAAGGCGGAAACGAAAACATTTTCCCTCTCCTCCCTCCTTTCCCCTTTGAAAAAGGCTCTGTTCCCCATGCGGGTCGGTAACGGGCAAAGAATGTCTCGACGGCACACTTTACCCACGGGAGGCGAGGCGGTCGCCGCCTCTTCTCGCAGACCGCATGTGAATGAACCGGCAACCGAAGGGCAGCCGGATGCGCTCAAGTTTTTTGAGCGCAGATGAACGTAGGTCGAGCATTAAGCCGCGAGTGAGGTCGGGCGAAGCCCGTCCGAACGCAGGCGCGCAACTTCAAAAGGAAACTACCCCGAGGCCCGCGCTCGCCGCGGGAGGGAACAAAAGAAGGGGTCCGGGGAGGGAAAACCGCGAAGCGGTTGTCTCTCTCCCGGCTGGACGGCTCGCGTTCAAACGGCGGTCCGCGCTAAACCTGCCCATGTGGGGAACAGAGCCTTGAAAAAACAGAAACATGATGTACTTTTATACAGCGTCAACCAAGGAGGTGGCCATGGACAATCATCTGTTCGGTCTCATTTGTGCGACTTTGTTGTTCTGGTATATCTTCGGTTGGAAAGGGTTGCTTGTTGCTTTTCTCTTCATCTTGGGGGCGTGGTACGAAAGCAGACAACCGCGCAAGAAACCCGGTCCGCTGACAGCGGCGATCATGAAGCTCGGCGACAACAGCGACGACGACAAGTAAGATCACGACGGCCGGTCCACCGCGGACCGGCCGTTTTTTGCCCTCTGGCGGACCTGTCCGGCAAGACCGGCTTTTGCCCCGGCGGCGGGCGGAACGGCACAAAATTACCATAAATGGCATGATATTCCGATTTACATTTTTGCGCCGAGGCGGTATCTTATAACTGCGTCAAGCCGGGGAAACGTCGGTTTCCCCCGAAAAAAAGAAAAAGGAAAAGAGTTTATGCCGAAGATCACGTTTATGGGAGCGGGCAGCACGGTTTTCGTGCGCCACATCATCGGAGACTGCATGCTGACCGATTCTCTCAAGGATTCCCACGTCGCTTTGTACGACATCAGCGCCGAGCGCCTCAAGGAGTCCGAATTCATCCTCAACGCCATGAACGAACAGCTCAACGGCGGAAAGCTCAAAATCACCACCCATCTCGGACCCCGCAACCGCAAGGCGGCGCTCCGGGGCGCGGATTTCGTCGTCAACGCCATCCAGGTCGGCGGCTACGAGCCCTCCACGGTGATCGACTTCGAGATCCCCAAGAAGTACGGCCTGCGGCAGACCATCGCGGACACCCTGGGCATCGGCGGCATCTTCCGCGCGCTGCGCACCATCCCCGTCATGCAGGATTTCGCCCGGGATATCGAGGAGGTCGCGCCCGAGGCGTGGTTCCTCAACTACACCAATCCCATGGCCATGCTGACGGGGGCCATGCTCCGGGGGACCGGGGTCAAAACCGTGGGTCTGTGCCACTCCGTCCAGGTCTGCGTGAAGTCCCTTCTGGAGAGCCTCGACATGGACGCCTCCCCCGAGCGTCTGGCCCGTATCCGGTCCCGCATCGCCGGCATCAACCACATGGCGTGGCTGCTGGAGATCACCGAGAACGGCAAGGACCTCTACCCCGAACTGCGCAAAGCCGGTGAGCGCAAGATCAAAACCTGGCTCCGGGCGAAGAAGGAAGACAAGCACCGGAACATGATCCGCGTGGCCATGATGAAGCACTTCGGCTACTACGTCACCGAGTCCAGCGAGCACAACGCCGAGTACGCTCCCTTCTGGATCAAGAAAAACTAGCCCGAACTCCTCGACCGCTGGAACATCCCGCTGGACGAATATCCCCGCCGGTGCGTCCTGCAGATCGAGGGCTGGAAGAAGGAGTACGAGCAGCTCAAAAAGGATCCCACCGTCAAGCCGCAGGAGCGTTCCAGCGAGTACGGGGCGCAGATCATGAACTCGATCCTCACCGGCGAGCCCAGCCAGATCGGCGGCAACGTGCTGAACCGCGGGCTGATCCCGAACCTGCCCGCCGAAGCCGTGGTGGAAGTCCCCTGTCTGGTGGACGGTTCCGGCATCCAGGGCGCCTACGTGGGCGAACTGCCCACCCAGTGCGCGGCCATGAACATGACCAACATCAATGTCCAGCTGCTGACCATCGAGGCGGCGCTCACCCTTGACCGCGAGCGCATCTATCAGGCGGCCATGCTGGATCCCCACACCGCTGCGGAGCTCTCCATCGACGACATCGTCAAGATGTGCGACGACCTCATCGAGGCCCATGGCGACATGCTGCCCAAGTACATCTGACGCTTCCCGCGTCTTGCAAAAACATCCCCCGGCGGGCATCGGCCCTGCCGGGGGAGTTTCGTATTGTCGGCGGATATTTTTCTCAGATGTCGTAGACGGCGCCGTCCTCGGCGATGAGGACGGGGCTTCCCCAGGCGGCTTCGGCGCGGGCTTTGGCGCCGGCATAATCGTTGAGGATCTCCCGGCCCGAGTGGACGAACATGATCTCTTTGACGCCGAGCCTGTCGCGGCGGATCCCGGCGCAGACTTCGGAGGCCTTGTGGTGGCCGGTCTCCATCATCAGGAGATCGCAGTCTTCCAGCCAGTCGCCCATGTCGGTGTATTTCCGCACGTCGCCGGAGTAGACGATGCGCTTGCCCCCGGCGGCGATCCGGAAGCTGTAGGAGGTGAATTTGGCGGCGTCCGGCGCTTCCAGGTGGAAATTGTGCCGGGCCTCCACGGTGAGGTCCGCGTTTTCGAAGATCTTCCCCTCGGTGAAGATGTGGGGCTCGACGGCGATGTCCGCCCAGTCCAGGGCGAGCATGGCGGAGACGCCCTGCCAGATCAGACCGTCGGGGAGATAGAGGTGGATCTTTTCGGGGACGGGGGAGTTCGTCATGGCCTTGGTCTTGCGGATGTCCCAGAGGAGCGTCGGCAGGCCGCCCGTGTGGTCCCGGTGGCGGTGGGAGATGAAGACTGTGTCGACGGCCGTGAGGGGGAGTCCCCCGAGGGCGGCGGTGCGGGAGCATCCCGAACCCGCGTCGAACCAGTACGGGTGTCCGTCGATCTCGAAAACGCAGGAGGCGTGCTGGCGCGTCGGCATGGGTTCGGTCCCGGCGCAGGTGCCGAGGGTTCGGATTTTCATAGGCTCTTCCTTTCCTGATTTTCCGGCGCCTCTCCGGGCAGGAGACGGGCCGCGAGGGCCCTTCTTCCGGAGATGAAGTCCGCCGCGGCGAAGACGGTCCACCCGGCGACGCCCAGGGCCAGGAGCAGGATGAACCATTCGCCGTATCTCACGTAAAAAGTCCGCGGGGGATCGACGGGGACCGCCACGGACACGATCTCGGCCGCGGCGCACCGCAGCAGTTCCGGACGGGGGTGGCGGCCCGTGGGGTCGACGATGCGGAAGGTGCCGTCGGGATAAACGACGCCGCTGCCCCCGTTGTTGCCGCAGCGGACCATGGGCAGGCCCGTCTCCACCGCGCGCAGGACGGCGTTGGCCAGATGCTGTTCCGGTTCGCTGCTGCGGGGATACCAGGCGTCGTTGGAGAGCACGATGAACATGTTGGCTCCCCGGGCGGCGAAACGGCGCATGACGTACGAGAATACGCCTTCGTAGCAGATGGCCGTCCCGGCGCGGACCTGCGGCAGCACATTCACGGGATTGGCGTTGCGTCCCGGGGTCAGGTCCCGGCCCATGTCGATGCGCCGGATGACGAATCCGGGCAGCAGACTGCGGAAGGGGATGTACTCCCCGAAGGGGACCCGGTGCAGTTTGTCGTACTTCGCCCGGACGGCGCCCTTTTCGTCGATGAGGAGCGCGCTGTTGGTCGCACCGGCCTTCTCAGAGGGGGAGAAGGTATCCTCCAGATCCAGCGCGCCGATGTAAAGGGGCAGGCGCCACTTCCGGCAGAGCTCCTTCACCCGGCGCTGGTACGAGGCCGTGAGACGCCCGAACTCGGAGCGCTGGAGCGTGTATTCCAGATCGTAGGCGCTGTAAAACGTCAGGGGAACGGCGCTTTCGGGCCAGATGACGATATCCGGCTTTTTCCCCTGTTCGAGGAGTTTTTCCGTGGCGTTGACGTAGGTATCCAGCGCTTCCCGGGCCCGGGCCAGCGAGGCGTGCCGCCGCTGCGAGAGGTTGCCCTGGATCAGCGCCGGGGAGAAGGTGAACGTTTTTTGCGGCGGCGGATTTTTCAGCCGGAGGAAACCGAAGGCGGCGGCGAGGAGGATGACGCCCGAGAGGGTGAGACAGACGCTCCGGCTCCGGTAGACGGCGAGAGACGCGGCGGCGGCGTTGGCCAGGGCGACGAGGAAGTTGACGCCGTAATGACCGGTGAGCACGGCGATCTGCAGCAGCACCGGGACCCGCCACAGCGTCACGGAGAAATCGTTCCACGTGAAGAGGCGGGAGCGGGTCCACTCCACGAGCACGAAGAGCGCCGCCGTCCCGGCGGAGAAGAGCAGCAGCCGTCCGAAGGGCTGAGTGTCGGCGACCTTCGTCCCTTTGCGGAGCAGCGTGTGGTCCCGCAGAAAGGGGACCGCCGCGGCAAAGACCGCCGCCCACAGCGAGACGACGGGGGCCAGAAGGAAGGGAACGGCGGGGTCGATCTCCCGCAGGAAGCGGAAGGCGAAGAGCGACCAGCCGAGACTCCAGACCCATCCCGCGGCGGCGGCGCTTTTCCATCCGGCCCGCTTCAGGTGGAGGAGCAGGGGCAGCTGGCACACGGCGGCAAGGACCGTCAGGTTGAGGGGCGGCAGGCTCGCGGCATAGAGCATCCCGCCCGCGAAACACGCGGCGAACTTCAGCGCCGTCCGGAGGCGCCGGATCCCTGCCGGGACCGGGCGGTCTTCCGGAGAAAAAATGTCATGCAGGACCATCTTTTCGAAAAAATACGTCCGGTTTTTGCCGGTATCCTCTCTGTCGAACTTGAAAAAAACATGCTTTCAGTGTAATTTACATCATCAGTCGGCGCAACGCAAGTTGAAGCCGCATAAATTTGACGATTGATTTTGACGGGTGTCTTACCATGGCGGATAACAGCGAAGAGGTCCTGCACTTTGACCACATCGTCATAGGCAGCGGACTTGCCGGACTCTCCAGCGCCCTGCACCTGGCCCGCAGCGGCCGGAGCGTGGCGGTGGTGACGAAACGGGAGATCGACGAATGCAACAGCCGTCTGGCTCAGGGCGGCGTGGCCTGCGTGATGGACGCGCTGGACACTTTCGACGAGCATGTTCAGGATACCCTGACCGCGGGCGCCGGGCTCTGCAACGAGCGGGCGGTCCGTGCCATCGTCGAGGCGGGGCCGGACGCCGTGAACGAGATCATCTCTCTGGGCGCCAAGTTCACCACCCGGGGCGATCTGGGCTACAAGGACGAGCGCGACGGCTACGACCTGGGGCGTGAGGGCGGCCACCACAAGCGGCGGATCCTCCATGCGGGCGACATCACCGGCGCCGAGCTGGAAAAAGTCATGGTGGAGGCCGTGAGCGCCCTGCCCAACGTGCGCATTTTCGAGTACCACATCGCCATCGATCTTGTGATGAGTTCCCGTCCCACCGCGTCGTCTCCGGGACGCTGTTCCGGAGCCTACGTGCTGGACATCCGCCGGGGCCGGGTCGTCACCATGCTGGCGCCCGTGACGGTCATCGCCTGCGGCGGCGTCGGCAAAGTCTATCTCTACACCAGCAATCCCGACGTGGCCTGCGGTTCCGGCGTGGCCATGGCCTACCGGGCGGGGGCGAAGATCTCCAACATGGAGTTCATCCAGTTCCATCCCACCATTTTGCATCACCCGCAGATCCGGTCGTTCCTCATCAGCGAGGCCCTGCGGGGCGAGGGGGCGGTGCTCAAGGTCAGGCCCTCCAAGAACGCCGAGCCGGTGGAGTTCATGCACAAGTATCACCCGATGAAGAGCCTCGCCCCCCGGGACGTGGTGGCCCGGGCCATCGACTCCGAGATGAAGCGCACCGGCGAGGAATGCGTGTATCTGGATATCCGTCACCCCTCCGAGGAACGGCTCAGGCTGCGGTTCCCCCACATTTTCGAAAAATGTCTCGAGGCGGGCATCAACATGGCCCATGACCTCATCCCCGTGGTCCCCGCGGCCCATTTCTCCTGCGGGGGGATCACGACGGACATCGACGGCCGTTCCAGCATCGTCGGGCTTTACGCCGTGGGCGAGTCGGCCTGCACGGGGCTCCACGGCGCCAACCGGCTGGCCAGCAACAGTCTGCTGGAGGCCATGGTGGTGCCCCGGTTCCTGGCCCGCGAGGTGGAGCGCTCCTTCGAAGACCTCAGCCGGAGCCGCCCCGGTGAGCACACCGGCATGCACTGGTCCAACGGCAACGCCACCGATTCCGACGAACTGGTGGTGATCTCCCACAACTGGGAGGAGATCCGCCGCTTCATGTGGGACTACGTCGGCATCTACCGCACCAACAAGCGGCTCGAACGCGCCGAAAACCGCATTCGTCTGATCCAGAAGGAGATCGACAAATATTACCGGGATTTCATCGTCACGGCCGACCTCATCGAACTGCGCAACATCGCGACGGTGGCCGAGCTCATCATCAGTTGTTCGCTCCTGCGTCACGAGAGCCGCGGACTGCACTACAACGCGGACTATCCGGAGCCGGATCCGGCCCTGGCCTGCGTCGACACGGTGATCTCGAAAAAACTCGGCAGGTGACGATGAAAAAAGAGCTTCCCGTCTCCGCCAACGCCAAAAACGTCGTTTCCCGGCTCCAGGAAGCGGGGTACGAGACCTACATCGTGGGCGGGGCCATCCGCGACATGCTCATGGGGCGGACCCCCAAGGATTTCGACATCTCCACCGCCGCCACGCCGGAGGAGATCCGTCAGGTGTTCGGCCGCCGCTCGGCCCGGATCATCGGCAAGCGGTTCCGGCTGGCCCACGTCTACTGCGGCGGGGAGCTTTTCGAGGTGGCGACTTTCCGCCGCGCGCCCGGAAAAAACGACCAGACCTCCGGCGAGGAGGGGAACCTCATCGTGTCGGACAACGTGTTCGGCACCAGCTTCGAGGACGCCGCCCGGCGGGATTTCACCGTCAACGCCCTCTTCTACGATCCCGGCAAGCGGGAGATCAAGGATTTCACGGGGCAGGGGCTGGGCGACATCGAGCGGGGGATCGTCCGGGCCATCGGCGACCCGGGACTGCGCTTCGAAGAGGATCCCGTGCGCCTGCTCCGGGCCCTGAAGCTGGTGGGGCAGTACGATTTTTCCCTCGACAGCGCGACGGAGAACGCGCTTTTTTCCAAACTGCCGCTGTTCGAGCTGGCCAGTCCCAGCCGCCGGGCGCTGGAGCTTGAGAAGATCCTCCAGTCCGGTTACGGCGACCGTCAGCTGGAGGCTTTTCACGATTACGGACTTTTGAGCCTCTTCCTTCCCCGCCTCGACCAGGTCTGGGAAAAGGAGACGGGCCGCCGGGCCATGTCGCTTCTCTTCGAACGCAACTGCCGCATGGAGGAGGGATTTTTCCGCAACAGCCTGTCTCTGGCCGTCGCGGTGATCGCCCTGCCCTTCGTCGAAGCGGCGCTGGGGCGTGCCGCCGGGACGCTGTGGAGTCCGGGCGACGGAGCCGACGAGACGGTCGAACAGATCGTCGGCACGCTTTTCCAGCCTCAGAACCTGATGGTCCGTGTGCGGGAGGCCGCCTGCCGGATCCTCGCTCTTCTGCCGCTGATGGAGATGCGCGACAGCCGGATGGAACGGCGCATCTTTTCCAGCCGGAGCTACGGCCACGCCCGGGAGCTGGCGTTCATCCTCGCCGCCGTGGATAAAAAAGATCCCGGCGAGCTCGAGCGCCTGTGGCCCGAGATCCCGCCCGAGCGCGGTTCCCGGAACCGAAGATCACGCGGGCGGCGGTCAAGATGAACATGGGGGCGGCGGTCACACTTGCGGCGGCGCTGACGGGCGCCGCGGTCTCGCAGGCCGGGCCGGTCCCGAACCGGCCGCCCGTCCGGGAGTTCCGGGGCGTATGGGTCGCCACGGTGGGCAACATCGACTTTCCCCGCTGCGCCTCGGCGCAGCTCTTCAAAAAGAATTTCAGCGAACTTGCGGCGCGTCTCGCCCGGAAGGGCTGTACCGCGGTGATCTTTCAGGTGCGGCCCAACTGCGACGCCTTTTACCCCAGCTCCCACGCGCCCTGGTCGACGTGGCTGGCGGGCAAGGAGGGAAGGGGATTTCCCGGGTTCGATCCTCTGGCCTACATGATCTCCGAGACCCGGCGGCAGGGGATGGAGTTCCACGCGTGGTTCAATCCCTACCGGGTGGTCCGCTTGACGAAGCTTCCGAAGGAGGGCTGTCTCGCCCGGCTGGCCCCGGGCAATTTCGCCCGGAAGAATCCCGGCTGCGTTCTGGCCGTGCCGCAGGCGCCGGGGGCGGTCGCCCTCATGCTCGACCCCGGGGAGCCCGCGGTGACGCGGCATATCGTTGCCGTCGTTTCCGAGGTCGCCTCGCGCTACCGTCCCGACGCCATCCACTTCGACGACTACTTCTACCCCTACGACGGCGAAACGATCCCGGACGGGGAGAGCTTCCGCCGGAACAATCCCCGGGGGCTCTCCCTCGCGGACTGGCGGCGGAACAACGTCGACCGGATGATATCCGCCGTCCGGCAGGCGCTGGACCGGATCAACGCGGGGAAGGAGCGCAAGGTGAAATTCGGTGTGAGCCCCTTCGGCATCTGGTGCAACCGCAGTCCGGCCTGTCCGGCGGGGTCGCTGACCGGCGGCAAGGAGTCCTACTCGACGCTCTACGCCGACAGCCGGCTGTGGGTCAAAAAGCGCTGGGTCGATTACATCGCGCCCCAGATCTACTGGAACCGGGCGCACAAAAAGGCGCCTTTCACCGTCCTCCTCGACTGGTGGTGCACCGTGGTGCGGGGGACGGGGGTGAGACTTTACATCGGTCACGCGCTGTACCAGTGCGGCAAGCCCGGGTGGGGGCCGGACGAACTGGCTTCGCAGCTGCGTCTGGTCCGTTCCCGTCCCGAGGCCTCCGGATCGGTGCTGTTTTCGAGCCATTATCTGGTCGCGCCGCCCGACGCTGCGGTGCGCCGCGCCGTTTCGGGCGTCTGGACGTCCGGGGAGTGATTTTTTCCCGCCCCGCGCGCTTGAAAAAAGCCGCCGGGCGATGTATCTTTTGAAAAGAAGACCGGGAGCGTCTTTTTTTGTCAACGGGGGAGCGTGTCATGGACTGGAGATCGGCGCGTTGGATCTGGCTGGACGGCGATGACGGCATCGGCGTCCGGCATGTGCTTTTCCAGCGGGATTTCCGGCTGGAGGAACCGCCGGAGCAGGCGGTCCTCGCCGTGACGGCTTCCACCTCTTTCCGCCTGAGGATCAACGGCCAGTGGAGCGCCGACGGTCCCGGCCGCTCCTGGCCGGAGCATTATTCCTGCGAGATGATGGAGTGCTCCCATCTGCTGCGGCGGGGTCTGAACCGTCTGGAAGCGGAAGTTTTTTACGCGGGATCCGGTCCCCGGGGCGGTTTCCTCGCTTCTCTCCAAATGACGGATCCTTCCGGGAGCGGGGACGCCGTCGTGACCGATGAGACCTGGCTGGCCGCCCTGGTCCGGCGGGCCGATGCGCCCGAGACGGCGGAGTTTTTCGACGCCTCGTCGCCCGCCCCGGTCTTTGCCGCCGCGGCGGTGATCTGCGGCGCGGAAGAGGGGCCCTGGCGCGACATCGGGCCGCGGACGACCCCGCCGCTCTCCCGCCGCGAAGCCCTCATCCGCCGGGTGACGGAGTCCTATCTCGTCGAACGGCAGCAGGGAAATACCGTCGCGCCGATCCGCCGGATCGGTCCCCTCCCGCCGGGAACGGTGTCCGGCGTCCAGTCTCTGATCTACCCCGACGACCGCTGCGCCGTCATCCGGCCTGCGGAGGGGGGCGACATCGAACTGTGCTGCGATCTGGGCGCGCCCGACGCGGGGTACTGGAATGTCGTCCTCCGCGCTCCCGGCGGCACGGTCGTCGACATGACCTGCGATGAAGAGCCTGCGGTCCGCTGCGTCTGCCGCGGCGGCTGGAACCGTTTCACCAGCCGGATCCGGCGGTGCGGCCGGGTCCTGCGGCTGGTCCTGCGGCGGATGACGGGGGAGGTCAGGATCCAGTCCGTGCGGCTGGTGGAGTCCACCTATCCCGTGGTCTCCTGCGGGGAGTTCCGCTGTTCCGACGGCGTGCTGACCGCCCTCTACGACGACGGGCTGCGCGCCCTCAAGCTCGGCATGGCGGACACGTTCACCGACTTTTCCTTCGGCGGAGAGCATTTCCGGGTCGCCGATCTGCGGAACAAGATCCTCGGCGCCCTCTCCGTCTGCGGCGCGCCCGATCTGGCGGAGCACAGTCTCCGTTTCGCGGGCGAGTGTCTGACCCGCCCCCCGGAGGGCACCGATACCTTTCCCCCCGGCCCGGAGGGCGCTTCCTTCGCGGCGGCGTTCCTGTGGGTCCTGACGTTCCGCGATCTGCTGCGGGAGTGCGGGGATTCCGACTTCCTGCGGGCCGAGTACCCCCGGATCCTGCGGGTCCTGGAGGCGGCGGTCCGGAAGATCGACGGCGGGAGCGGACTTCTGAGGGAGCCTTCCCGCCCCGTCCTGCTCCGCGATACGCTGCTCTTCAAAGGGGCGCTGGATGCGGCCTGCGAACTGGCGGAGCCCGCGGGCGCTCCTCCGGAGACGGCCGGACGGCTCCGCGCCGCGGCCGAAGGGCTCTCCGCCGCCGCCAACCGGTTGTGGGACGAACGCCGTCTGGCCTACCGCGACGGTCTGGATCCCGAGGGACGGCCTCTGGAAAAATACGGCGTGACGACCGGCATGCTGGCCCTGCTTTTCGACGTCGTCCCGGAAAAGTGGCGGGTTTCCGCCGGGGTCAATACGGTCTCGCCCCGGGAGGGGATCGACGGGACCATCGAGCCCTGTCTCTGCGGGGCGTGGTTCGACACGCTGGAGTCTCTGGAGATGTTCGAGCCGCTCATGGAAAAACTGCGCCGGGGCGGGGCTTCGGGGTGTCCGCCGGAACTGCCGCTTTTCGCGCTGCCCCGGACCGTTCTGGGACTGCGCGCAAGGGAGGGGGGGCGCAAGTTCGACGTCAGCCCCTTCGTCCGTTCCCTCGACTGGGCCTCCGGGGTCAGGTGGACGCCCTGCGGTCCGGTCCGTCTCAGGTGGTGCAGGGAGGGGGCGAGAAACATCGAGATCGCCGTGTCCGTGCCTCCCGGCGTGGAGGCTTCCTGCGTCGAAAACGCCTCGATGAGGGATTTCGACGTCCGTTTCAGAACCATTCAGTCCGCGGAGATGTGACATCATGTTTACGGGAGCATTCTGGCCCGCTCTTTTCGCCCTCGCGGCCGTGACGCTGGCCATGCTGGTGCTGATCGACTTCGGCTTGTACGTCGCCTCCCGCTACCGGGAGCGGTATCTTCAGGAGGCCAAGACCGAGCTGGACGACGTGCTGATCCAGATGCCTCCGGGGCGGGTCCTCGACCTCTCCATCGCCTCGGCGGCGACGGGGGGGATCATCACCGTCGTCTTCATGGCGCTCCAGCTCGACTCCTTCTCGTGGCAGTGGGGCGTGCCCGCGGCGCTGGCGATCTCGGCGGCGCTCTTCCCCGTGCCCCGGCTGGTCCTGAAATACATCCGCCGCCGCCGGCTCGACAAGTTCAACTTTCAGCTGGAAGACGCCCTCGGCATGATGTCCGGCGCGCTCAAGGCCGGATTCAGCATCAATCAGGCGCTGGAGGAGGTGTCCGACTGCGATCTGCACCCGGTCTCCATCGAGTTCCGGCTTCTGGTCCAGGAGCTCCGGCTGGGCGTTCCCCTGGATCAGGCTCTCGAAAACATGAGCCGCCGCCTGACTTCCGACGATTTCGATCTCGTCGTCACGGCGATCATCACCGCCCGCCAGACCGGCGGCGAACTCACCGGGACCCTGGAACGGGTGGCCATGCTCATCCGCGAGCGTGTCCGCATCAGCCAAAAGGTCCGGGCCCTCACCGCCATGGGACGGCTCCAGGCCGCGATGATCGGGGCCATGCCCTTCGTCCTGATGGTCGGACTTTACTACATCAGTCCCCGGATGATGTCCGCTTTTTTCCACAGCGCCCTGGGGATCGTCGCCGTCGTCGCCGTCGTCGTGCTGGTCACCTGCGGCTTTCTCGCCATACGCAAGATCACGAACATAGAGGTGTAGCATGCCCGTTCTCTCACTGGTGGCCGCGCTGTGCGCGGGGATCTCCTGCGGATGCGTCGTCTGCTTCCTCGGACGGCGCATTTCGGAGGTCGGCGTGGAAAAAAAGCGGGATTTCGGCGAGAAGCGGGTCCCCCTCGTCTTCCGGCTCGTGCTGCCCTTTTCCGGCATCACCCGGCGGATCGCCTCGTCCTCGGGGACGGCTCTGTGGCGGAAGTCCGAACAGGTCCGGCTGAACATGGCCGGCTACGCCGACGTCTTCACTCCCGAGGACTTCATCGGCATCAGGATCCTTTTCGCCGGCATCGCGCTCGTTCTGCTGTTCCTCGGCGCGCTTTCCGGGCGGATCATGATCCCCTTTCTGATGGGGGTGCTGATCGCCGTCTATCCGGGCGTCTGGATGTCGTCCACCATCAAGGCCCGGCAGCTCTCCATCATGAAGGCGCTGCCGAATCTGCTGGATCTGCTGACGCTGTCGGTCGAGTCCGGCAGGGATCTTCTCTCGAGTCTCCGCGATATCCTCGGCCGCCGGCGCCCCGACGCCCTGGGCGAGGAATTGATGCTGGCTTTCCGCGAGATCCAGCTGGGACGCAAGCGCAGCGAAGCCCTGCGGGCCATGGCCGAACGGGTGCGGCAGATCGACCTCACCGCGACGGTCAACGCCATCTGTCAGGCGGACGAACTGGGCGTCAGCATCGGTCAGCAGCTGCGGATCCAGAGCGACATGCAGCGGGCGAAGCGGTTTTCGCTGGCCGAAAAGATCGCCAACGAGGCCTCCGTCAAGATCATCATCCCCGTGGTGCTGTTCATCCTGCCCGCGGTGTTCATCATTCTGCTGGGACCTCTTCTGCTTCAGACCGCGGGGCTTTTCAAGTAAAGTATGATTTTCAATCTGGACACGAAAAAATATCTCGCGGGATATCCCTGCTGGGCGCGGGACCCTTTCACCCGGCTGCGGGGCATGATCGGCCGCCGCTTCGTCTGCGGCAAGATGGATGCGCTGGTCTTCGAAAACTGCAGTTCCGTGCACACCTGCTTCATGGGGTATCCGCTGGACCTGGTCTATCTCGACTGCGACCGCAAGGTGGTCTCGACGGAGACGAGTTTTGCCCCCTGGCGCCTTTCCTTCGGCGGCCGGGGAGCCGTCACGGTGATCGAACTGCCGCCGGGCGCGGTGGCGTTTTCCGGGACTCTCCCCGGGCATGTCATCAATTTGGATGCGACGCTCAGCCGGGACGGGATTGAAAAATTTTCTTCCGATGCTATCTTATTGATCGATGGTCGATGATTGGGTCAATCTGCGGGATGTGAGAAATGAAGATCATTTTTGCGAATGGTGAGAATGCCGGACGGGTGTGCGAATTCGTGCTTCCCCGGATCACCGTCGGCCGGGAGGATGCCAACGATCTGCGGATCCCCTCCGAGGGCGTTTCGCGCTATCACGCCGACTTCAAGCAGGATCTGCTCCGGGGCGGCTGGGTCGTCGCCGATCAGGGCAGCACCAACGGCGTCAAGGTCAACGGCGAACGGATCTCCGGCGAGCGTCTGCTGGCCGAGAACGACCGGGTCGAGATCGGCGAACAGCTGCTGATCGTTTCGGACCTCTCCGGGGAGCCGCCGAAGATCGTGTTCAATCCGGTCAACTCCGATTCGCCGGGGCTCGCGGCGGGACCTGCGCCCGGCGCGGCCGTCAGGGAGACCGTCACGCCGTGCGGCGAGACCCGCGTCCTCGAAGATCTCTCCTCGACCGGAGACGGTCTGGATGCCATTGCCGCCGGTCCCCTTTTCTCCGGGAATCCCGCTTCCGGGGCCGGCGCTCCCGCTTCTTCCGGAGGGACCGGGGCCGAAAAAAAGGCGGCTCCGGGCAAGCGGGCGATGTCTCCCGTTCTCTTCTACACGCTCGTCGTGCTCATGGCCGCGGTGGCCGTCGTCTCGTGTCTCAACATGTTTTCCGCCCGTTCCGGCAAGAGCAAGGCCGCCGGCGCCGGAAAGGATGCCGACGATGCTCCGCTCACGCTCTACTTCGAAAAGACCGACGTCCGGCCGGACAACGTGTTCCGATTCTCCCTGCTGCTCGAGAACGGCCGCGCCGTCTTCCAGGTGGATGACATCCGCAGCCGCCGCCATCCGGAGGCGCTGGTGGTGACGGATCCCCCGGGACTGGATGTCCTCCGCGGCCGCATCGGCCAGTCCGGCATCTGGAAGGTCCGCGCCGGCGATGTCGGGCGGGACGGCAGCGGTCTCCGCCGCCGCCTCGGGATCATCCTCGGCTCCCGGACGGCGGATCTTGTCATCGACGGCCGGCGCGCGGCTCCCGAATTCGAGGACGTGGAGAACGCCGTGTACGAATTCGCCGAAGGGTGCGGCATGCAGACCGTGTCCATGTCCGGCGAGGAGATCCTCCGCATGGCCGAGGATAATTTCAACAAAGCCGAGGACCTCTACGCGAACCGGGAGTCGGACGGCGCCAATCTGCGCGACGCCATTTCC
The DNA here is from genome assembly GCA_017450705.1 of Lentisphaeria bacterium. Taxonomy (GTDB): domain Bacteria; phylum Verrucomicrobiota; class Lentisphaeria; order Victivallales; family Victivallaceae; genus UBA1784. The sequence continues at coordinate 35,193 of JAFSTC010000072.1, forward strand.
CGTTACCGGAGCGTCGTCAACTACCTCGGGCAGTTCGCCCCGCCCCCTCCCATGTGGAGACGGGCCAGAGAGCGTCTCGCGGAGGCGGAACGGCTGCGGACAGCCAAGCTGGAGGAGCTCGAATACGAGCGGGTCCGTCTTCAGAACGTCCGCGATTTCACCGCCCTGCGCCGGGTGTTCATGCAGACCATGGAGCTGACGGAGCCGGAAACGAAGGAGTACAACGCGGCGCGCAAGCGTCTGCATATCCTGGATGTCAGGCTCAAAAAAGGCGGAGGTTCGAGATGAAGGGGATGATGCGGATCTTCGCGGTGCTTCTCGCGGTCGTTTTCGTCGCCGCCGCCGGGTGCCGCAAAAAAGCGCCGGCGACCGGCAGGATCGATTTTTCCGGACCGGCTTCGATGGAGGTGACCTGCGCCGGAAAGACCTTCCGGGGGAATCCCATCGTGCTGAGCATGAGACCGGGCGTCCGGAACTTCCGTTTTTCGGCGCCGGGATTCTATCCGCGGGTGGGCAGCGTCACGGTGAAGCCGGGCGTGACCGTCCGGGTCGATGTGGAGCTGGAGCCAGTGGTCTCCTCCGTCATGATCGACAGCGAGCCCAGGGGCGCCAAGGTGATCTTTCAGGACAAGGCCCAGGGGGCGACGCCTCTGGTCATCTCCGATCTGGCGGTCGGCGAGTATTCCGCCCAGATCGTCCGTCCCGGCTACGCCGAGGCGCGCGTTTCGTGGAAGATCGCCAACGAACGGCCTCTGCCGCTTCTTTTCGTCAAGCTTAAAATGACCTCCGGACGGCTCCTCGTCAAGACCCGTCCCGAGGCGGCGCGGGTCTTCATCAACGGCCGGCAGGTCGGGAGTTCTCCCTACAACGGGACACTGGAGTCCGGCGTCTACACGCTGCGCGTCGAGCGTGACGGCTGCGACCCCCGCGAGGAACAGGTCACCATCGTCAGCGGGGAACAGACTTCCGTCGATCTCGCGCTCTCCTCCTCTCCGGGGTCCGTCGAGATCGCCAGCGAGCCCGCAGGCGCCGAGCTTTTCATCGAAGGGCGGAAGGTCGGCGTGACGCCCTGGCGCGCGGATCCGTTCCGGCCGGGGAATTACAATGTGAAGCTGGTCTGTCCCGGATACGACACCGTCGAGCGGGTGGTGGCCGTCGCCCCGTCGAGGACCGAAAAAGTGCGTTTCACGCTTGAAAAAAGTACCGGAAGCGCCAGTTTCAAGATCCGTCCGGCGGGGGTGAGTTATCTGGTCGACGGGAAACTCCGGGGCACGGTCCAGGCCGTGAAGAGCTCCGCGACGGAGACGAAGGAGACCGTCATCGACAACCTGTCGCCGGGTCCCCATCTCCTCACCGTGACCCATCCCCGGGCCCGGCCGCTGAAGCGCAGCATCAGGTTCGAAGTGAAAAAGGGCAGCCGCTACGTGGCCCGGGAGGTGGTCGAACTCTGGGTCGCCAACTGCGAGATCACATTCAAGGACGGCCGGGTCGAATCGGGCATGATCTACGGCGAGACGGAGACCGACGTCCTCTACAGCCCCACCGCGGGGATCAGGTATCCCGTTTCCCGGTCGTACATACGGAAGATAAAATTCATCCCCGTCACGGAGAAGTAGGTCCGCCCCGCCCTCCGAAACGGCTCCGCGCCCGGGAAATGTCTGAAAATTGTGCAAAATAAACGGTCGGCTCTATTGACATTTGGACGATGTGGCGTTAAGTTAAATGACGTTGAATTGTGTGATTTTGCCGTTGTGACGGTATTTTGGGTATCGCAATATTAAGGACTTTCACCATGAGGAATCGGTGTTTCGGTGCGATCCTGGCAGTTTTCGCATGCTGCGTTCTGTCTGCCGGAGATGTTGATGTCGTTCAAAAGGCGGCGGCCGCCTGTTTCGGCTCTCCCGCCCCCGCGAGCGCGAAAGACGCTCTGGCCCGGTTCGAAAAGGAGGCCGCCTCCGGCAACGCCGCGGCTCAGGCCCATCTGGGGCTCTTCTCCCTGCGCGGCATCGGCGTGAAAAAGGACGCTTCCCGGGCCTTCCGACTCTTCCGCGAAGCGGCTTCTCAGGGAAATCTCCTCGGCTGCTTCGGCGTCGGGTACTGCCTCACCACCGGGACCGGCTGCAAACGGGACTGCAAAGCCGCCGTGACTTACCTTGACCGGGCTGCCTCCGGGGGCAACAGCGACGCCATGCTCCTGCTCTTCAACATCTACCGGAACGGCTGGGCGGGCGACTGCGATCCCGCCGCGGCGCTGAGCATGCTCCGCCGCGCCGTCCTGGCCGGAAATCTTCAGGCCGTCTGCCGTTTCGGTTACTGCTATCTCAACGGAGAACTGCTGCCGCAGAACGAGGAAGAGGCCGTCCGGATGTTCCGGACCGCGGCCGACGGCGGCATCGCCGCCGCCGAAGTGGCTCTGGCCCGGGGTTACGCCGCCGGCCGGGGCGTGAGGAAAGATGAAGACGAGGCCATCGCCCTTCTGAAGCGTCCCGTCGAACGGAACAACGCCGAAGCGCTGGTGCTCATGGGCGATTTTTACGCGCAGGGGACCGGCGTCGCCAAGTCCGGCGAAAAGGCCGTCGCGTGCTACGAAAAAGCCCGCAAAACGGATCCGGTCCTGGCCGATCTGGCTTTGGGGCGCTTCTACGAGAAGAGCGACGAGGCCAAGTCCGAAGCGTATCTCAAGAGCGCTGCCGACGCGGGCAACGTCGAAGCCCTCGGCCGTTTGGGCGACAGATACCTCCGGGGCGGCAAGCGTGTGGAGCAGGGCATTTCCCTCCTCCGCCGCGCCGCGGACATGGGGGACGTTTCCTCTCAGCTCAAGGTTGGCAGATTCTACCTGAAACAGCTCTCCCCCCGGGAGCGCGACAAGGCTTTCCCCTATCTCAAACGCGCCGTCGACGCCGGCAGCATCGAAGCTCTGTATTTTCTCTCTCTCTGCTACCGGAACGGCTACGGGACCAAGTACGATCCGGCCCTTGCCGCCGACGCGGCCCGGCGTTCCGCCGATGCGGGCAACAGTTACGGTCAGCTCCTCTACGGCGTCTACTGCCGCGACGGGATCGGCGTGAAGCAGGATCAGGCCCGCGCCCGCCGCTTCTTCGAGATGTCCGCGCTTCAGGACAACCGTCATGCCCGGGCCGCGCTGGCCGAGCTGGACATCAGCCGCAGCGCCGCCGCGGGTGAAAAAGTTTACGACGAAGCGTCTCTGGCCCTGCTGGAGCGTTCCGCGAAAGAGGGCGACATCAACTCCAAGTATCTCCTCGGCAAGATCTACACCGAAGGCAAGGGCGTCGCCCGCGATTACAACCGGGGCCGGAAGTACCTCGAAGAGGCCGCTGCCGCCAAGCATCCGGAGGCCTTGAATCTGCTGGGCGTCTACCACGCCCGGGGCATCGCCGGCGAACGGAGCGTCGAGAAGATGGCCGCGTGTTTCAAGGCGGCTGCCGAACTCGGAAGCGCCGCGGGATTCCTGAACCTCGGGCGGTGCTGTTTCGAAGGGACGGGCGTGAAGAAGGACCTCAAGGCGGCCTTCGAGAATTTCAGCCGCTCCGCCGAACTGGGTTCGCCCGAGGGTGAATTCTGGTACGGGCTCTGCCGTCTCAAAGGTCTGGGGTGCAAGGCCGATCCCGCCGCCGGGTTCCGCACGCTGCGCAGCGCCGCCTCCAACGGCTGGCCCGAAGCGTGCTGCTACGTCGGCCTGTGCTACCTGGACGGCACCGGGGTCAAACGCGATCCCCAGCTGGCTTTCCGGTTCTTCCGGCAGGGCGCGGAGCTGGGCAGCAGCGACGCCATGTACCAGCTGGGCCTGATCTATAACAACGGGGCCGAGGGCGTGCCCAAGGACCGCAAGCAGGCTTTCGACTGGTTCACGAAATCCGCCCATCTGGGGAACTCCTACGGCATGTATTTCCTCGCGTCGTTCTACGAGTACGGCGAGGTGGTCCCCAAAGACACTGTGAAGGCGGCCGCGCTGTACCGTCAGTCCGCCTATGCCGGCAACCGCTACGCGCAGTATCTGCTGGGACGCTGCTACGAGACGGGGGTCGGCGTTTTCGTCGATGAGCGCGAGGCTCTGCGCTGGTATCAGAAGTCGGCGGAAAACGATTTCCCGCTGGCCGAGGAGGCCATGCAGCGCCTTGAGAAAAAACAGAACGACGCCGGAAGGCTTTGACGCCGCCGCGGATCCTGACTGAAAAACAACAAGGGAATGTTGAAGATATTTCAAAAAAGAGGGAGACTCCAGAAGATGTCCGGAAGAACTTGTCAACTTGTCGCGCTCGGTGTGCTGGCCGCTGTGATCTCAGGCGGCTGCAAGACGGCGCAGGATTATCGTGACGAACGTGCGGAATATGCCGTCAAGCACTTCGAGTTTGCCCGCTACCGGGAAATGATGGAGGGCCAGAAGCTCTCCCTCAAGGAGTGCATCAGTATGGCTCTCGACAACAACCTCGAGCTCAAAGTCATGGGCATCGAGGAAGAAGTGGCCAAAGAGATGCGCACGGCCGAGATGCTTGGCATGCTGCCCGAACTGAACATCTCCGACAGCTTCACCGGCCGCAGCAACACCCCGGCGTCGAGCAGCAAGAAGGTCGCCGACAGCGGCATGACCTACGGCTACAGTACCAGTCAGGACCGCAACGTCAACTATTTCAACGTCGATCTCGCGCTGAGCGTCGTGGATTTCGGACTGGCCTACTTCAACACCCAGCAGGCCCGGGACCGGGTGATGATCCGCGAACAGCGCACCCGCCGCGCCCGGCAGAATCTGACTTTCGACGTGGTCAAGGCCTACTTCCAGGTGGCTGCCGCCCAGCGCGCCATCAAGATCACCACGGGGCTCCTCGAAGACTGCCGCAGCCGTTACCAGCTGATCGAAAAACTGAGCAAATCCCGGTCCATCACCCCCTTCCGGGCCTTCGACGAGACCAAGCGCTTCGTCGAGATGGAAAAGCGTCTCACCAATTACATCCGCAGTTACGAGAACAGCTGCGTCGAACTGCGTTCGCTTCTGGGCATGCATCCCGGCGGCAAGATCCTCGTCGACGATGCCTATCTCAATCAGGTCCCCAAGTTCGAGTTCCCCGAGATCGAGCTGATGGAGCAGATCGCCCTGCTTGAGCGTCCCGAGCTTTACGAGATCGACATGCAGAAGCACGTCAACGTGCTGGAGTGCCGCAAGGAGATCGTCAAGATGTTCCCCAACGTCCGGCTCTTCTACGATTTCGTCAACAGCAACAACAGCTTCCTCTATCACGCCAGCTGGTACGAACTCGGGATCCGCGCCGCCTACAATCTGCTGAAGCTGCCCCAGCACATCAAGCAGTATCAGGCCTACAGCGCCCAGGTCGACGCCGAGGAGACCCGCACGTTCTCGCTGGCCATCGGCATCATGGCGCAGGTGCGGATCGCCCACGCCAATCTCATCTCCGTCAAGGAGCGTTATGAGATCGACAACAAGGTCTACACGGCTTACTCCAAAAACCTGAAGTGGGCGCTGGCCAGCAAGAAACTGACCGGTGACCTCTCCAACCTGGAACTGGATCACATGCGTCTGGCCACCGCCGAGACCGAGATCGAGCGTCTGATGTCCCTCGGCAACGTGTACGTCGCTTATTTCCGTATCCTCAACTGCATCGGGATCAAGGATCTGGATGTCGGCAACCTCAACGCGCTGCGTGCGGAGCTCGTGGCGGCCCGTCAGCGCGCCGCCGAGGAGCTCGGCAAGGCCGCCGATGAGAACAAGGCGAAGCTGGAAAAGGCTGCCGCCGACGCCAAGAACGCTTCCGGCGACGATTTCAAGGTGGCCGAAAAACCCGTGAGCGCCTTCGGCGACATCGACTTCATCGCCATCTACGATGCCGATGCCGGGAAAAAGTAGACCGTCATGAAGACGGAGCGTTTTTTCGGGATCATTTTCCTCTGCGCTGCCTTTTTGTGCTGCGCGTCCGCGGACGACCATCCGGTGAAGGTCGTCCTTTTTCCTTACAGGGAGGCCATTCTGGTCTCGCAGATCGACGGGACGATCCGTCAGTATTTCTTCCGGGCCGGACAGCACTTCAAGGAGGGTGACTGCCTGCTGGCCTTCGACGACACGCCGTTCCGGCTGGAGCTGGACCGCGTCACCGCCCGCCGGCAGGAGATCGAAGTCCAGCTCAAACTGGCGCAGGAGACCTACCTCTCCCAGAAAAAGCTCTTCGAGCAGGATTTTCAGAGCAAGCTCGAGATCCAGAAGCGCGAGGCCGAGGTCGAGACATTGAAGGCCCGGCTCAAGGGCGTTCAGGCCGACTGTGCCGAGGCGGCCCTGCGGGTGGGGTACTGCCGGCGCAAGGCCCCCTTCGCCGGACGGATCGAACAGATCATGTGCCGGGAACACGAGACCGTCAGGACGGGGCAGCCCCTTTTCCGGATCATTTACGACCGGGAGCTCCTGGCCGTCATGAACATTCCCCTCGGCGACCTCAAGCCCGTCGGGACCGAACTGGCCTTCGTCTTCGACAAAAAACGTTACACCGGCCGGATCCACGAGATCTCCCCCCAGGCGGACCACCGGTCCGGGACCATCGAGATCAAGGCGCTGGTATCCAACGCCGAGGGAGCGCTCATCTGCGGCATGACGGGGGAACTGGTCAAGACGGCGCCCGGCTCCGGGCCTTCCCGATGAAAGAGATCCTTTTCGGTGCTTCCCGTTTCCGGGAGAGAAAACATTGTGCCTTCGCCGCCGCGGCGGCGGGGGCGTTTCTCCTTTTTTTCCCCTTCCGCTGGGCCATCGTTCTGCCGGGCGAGGTCCGCTGTGCGGTCCAGGACCGTCTGGTCGCCCGGGAGAGGGGGCGCGTCGTCGTGTCTCCGGGGGAGGGGAGCCGGCACTTCCGGAAGGGGGAAAAGATGTTCGTCCTGGACGACCCGCTCCTGCGGTTCGCCCGGGAGCGGATCGAGTACATGCTTCTCCATGACCGCCTGCTTTTCGAGCAGCAGCGGGCCGCGCGGGCCACGATCGGAGACAGTCTTCTGACCGACCGCCGGATCAGCAGCGATCTCTTTGCCGCGGCCGAACTGGACCGCAAGATCGCTTCGGGGACGCAGTCGGCCAAAAATGACGGTACGTTCGTTCCCGCGTCGGACCGCATTTCCCCCGGATTCCCGGTCCGGACGGGGATGGTCCTGGGGACGCTCTGCTCCGGAGAGAAGATCGTCCGCGCCTATGCCGGCGACCAGGAGGTGCGTTTTCTGAAGCCCGGTCAGCGGGTCGATCTGTACCTCAAGGACCGTCTGTCGGGCATCCCGGGGCGGATCGGCGCTGTGCATCCCATCCCGTCCCTGCTGCGGGACTCCCCTGCGCTGCTGTGTTTCGGCGGCGAACTGCCCGTGGACGCCGATCCCGACGACCCGGAGGACATCCACTCCCTGCGGCCTGTTTACGCCGTGGACGTGATCCCCGACCGGGAACTGCCCTGTCAGTACGGCCGCTTCGTCCGGGCGGAGGTCCGCCGGCGGGGCATGCTCGCCGCAAAGATCGGTTCCTTCATCGTATCCGCTCTGCGCCGGGAGTTTTTCTGAAAAAATTTTCCGTTTTTTACTTGATTTTGAAAAATCGGATATTAAATTATCGTCGTTGTCGTGTGCCGAAAAATTTGAAATAAGGTGTCCGCAGCAAAAAAGGAAATCCGAAATGGCAGACAAGGCAAATAGGAAAGAGGTCCCGTACAAGATCATCCTGTCCGAGGACGAGATCCCCGCGAGCTGGTACAACATGCGGGCGGATATGAAGAACAAACCCGCGCCCATGCTGGATCCCGGGACGATGGAACCGGTCACGGAGGAGGCGCTCCGGCACGTGTTCTGTGACGAAGCCGTCCGGCAGGAATTGGACAACGAGACCCGGTTCATCCCGATCCCGGAGGACATCCGCAACTTCTACCGCATGTACCGTCCGGCACCGCTGATCCACGCCGAATTCCTCGAGAAGATGCTGGATACGCCGGCGAAGATCTTCTACAAATTCGAGGGCAACAACACTTCCGGCAGTCACAAGCTCAATTCGGCCATTCCCCAGGCCTATTTCGCCAAGAGCCAGGGGCTGAAGGGCATCACCACCGAGACCGGCGCGGGGCAGTGGGGCACCGCGCTCTCCATGGCCTGCGCGTTCTACAAACTGGACTGCCGTGTCTTCATGGTCAAGTGTTCCTATGAGCAGAAGCCTTTCCGCCGGGAGATCATGCGCACCTACGGCGCTCAGGTGACGCCCTCGCCCTCGGACACCACCGAGGTGGGACGCCGGATCCTGGCCGAATTCCCCGACAGCCCCGGCAGTCTCGGCTGCGCCGTTTCGGAGGCCGTCGAGGCCGCCGTGACCCGCGAGGGGTACCGCTACGTCCTCGGCTCCGTCCTCAACCAGGTGCTGCTCCACCAGAGCATCATCGGTCTGGAGACCAAGACCGCGCTCGACAAGTACGGGATCAAACCGGACGTCATCATCGGCTGTGCGGGCGGCGGCTCCAACCTCGGCGGACTTATCGCACCCTTCGCCGGAGAGAAGCTCCGCGGCGAGTCCGACTGCAGGCTCGTCGCCGTCGAACCCGCCTCCTGTCCCAGCTTCACCCGCGGCAGGTTCGCCTACGACTTCTGCGACACGGGACGGATCTGCCCGCTGGCGAAGATGTACACTTTGGGCAGCAGCTTCATGCCCGCCAGCACCCACGCGGGCGGTCTGCGCTATCACGGCATGAACCCCGTCCTCTCGCAGCTCTACCATGACGGACTGCTCGAAGCCGTCGCCGCGACCCAGAACGACGTTTTCCGGGCCGCCACGGCTTTCGCCCGGGTGGAGGGCATCCTGCCCGCGCCGGAGAGCAGCCACGCCATCAAGGTCGCCATCGACGAGGCTCTGCGGTGCAAGCGGACCGGCAAGGCCGAGACCATCGTTTTCGGCCTCACCGGGACCGGATATTTCGATATGGTCGCCTACGGCAAGTTCAATGACGGGACCCTCTCCGAGGAGCCCCTGACCGAGGAGGCGCTCCAGAAGGGTTTTGCCGCCATGCCGCGGCAGTGATTTCAAGCAGAACGGCGCAGCATGGCCGGGGTTCCGGGATGCGGGCCGATTTCTTCCCGTCATGGGAAAACAACAGGAGAACAACGTATGAAAAAATTTCTGGCAGTCGTGGCGGTCACGGTCCTGAGTGCACTCAGCGTTTCCGCCGGAGAATGGGATATTTTTTCCCTGATGTTCACGCAGGGCATCCCCGAGGGGTGCGCCAAGACCACGGTCTGCGGCTTCAAGGTCGGCGCGCCCATGTGCGGCGGTGCGGATGTCTACGGCATCGAGGGCTCCCTCTTCTGGTCCGGGAGCGAGGAGGTCTACGGAATCAAGTGCAGCCTCATCGCCTCGGGGGGCGCCAAGGCGGGCGGTCTCCAGCTGGCTCTGGTGAATTTCATCGACGCCATGAGCGGCCTTCAGCTGGGCATCGTCAACGTCGCGCAGGACTCCGCCTTCCAGATCGGACTGGTCAACATCATCAAGAACAGTCCGGTCAAGTTCATGCCCATCATCAACTGCCGTTTCTGAACGGACAAAACCCATAAGGATGACATCGCCATGAAAAAATTGTTTCTGATCTTCGCCGCCGTCATTGCCGGAACGGTCGTCGTTTCCGCCGCCGGCGAGAAAGCCGAAGCGGTGAAGGCCGCCCCCGAAGAGGTGCGGGAAAGCGCCGGCGACGGCCTCAGACCCGTGGATCAGTGGACCTTTTTCCAGATCGCGTTCCTGCCCCACGTGCCCAGCGCGGCCATGAATTCCAATGTTTACGGCATCAAATCCGGTTGGCCGATCACCTGCGGCATCGGCCGGATCTACGGTCTGGAAGCCTCCTGGCTCTACTCCGGCACCGAACAGGCCAAGGGCATCCAGGCGTCGTGGGTCTGCTGCTATGACAAGACCTGCGACGGGCTCCAGTCCTCCTTCGTCATCTGCATCAACAGGGAGCTGCTCCGCGGCCTGCAGGCCACGCTGGTCTACTCCCAGACCGGCGACCTCATGGGGATCCAGGGCAGTCTGGTCAGTCTCGCCTCCGACGTCTACGGGCTCCAGGCCGGACTTGCCTTCGCGCGGGCCAAAGACGTCATGGGCTTCCAGGCCGCGGGCGTCTGCGTCAACGGCGGCAAGCTCTCCGGCGTCCAGTGCAATCTTTACGGTCAGGTCAATGACAGCAACGGCGTCCAGCTGGGGATCGTCAACGTGTCTCACGGCAAGGGCGTTCAGTTCGGTCTGATCAACTACATCAAAGACGGGTTCCTGCCGGTGTTCCCCATCTTCAACTTCGGCATCTGAGAACCATGCCGTCCGTCGATCCGGAAAACGATCCGCAGCTGCGGCTGAAACTGCTTCAGGCTGAGGAAAATGTCACGCCGGATGTTCCGGACTGCCGCCGCGGGGTGCGTTTCGCGCCCTGCGGCTGTCTTTTTTTCGGCGCCATGGGGCTGCCGCTGCTCAAGATCGCCTCGGGGTATCTCGCCGTCGCGCTGATCGTCTGTTTCGCCCTCCTGGGGGCCTTTCTCACCGGTCTTGCAGCGGCCTATCGTCCGGCGAAGAAATGAGGCTCCTTTTTCAGGCGGGGACCCTGGGATTCGACGGTCTGCCACCGGGCGGTCCGCCGGAGGTTCTGCTTCCGTTCGTCAAAGCCGACCCCCGGACGGGGACCTTCCGGGCCCGGGCCTGCGATTACGCGGAGATCGTCATTTCGCTCTGCCGCGCCGGGATCCCCTTCGAAGACCGGGCAAAGGATTTTTCCCCGGTCGACGACCTGGAACTGCGGGAAAAGATCACGCTCCGGCCCCATCAGGAAAAAGCCCTCGCCGCCTGGCGGAACAACAGCTGCCGCGGCGTCGCCGCCCTGCCCACGGGCAGCGGCAAGACGATCCTGGCCGTCAGCGCGATCGCTCTTCTGAAGCGTCCCGCCTTCGTCATGGTCCCCACCATCGACCTCATGACCCAGTGGGCCGGGGTGCTGGAGCGTTTTTTCGGCCGCGGCATCGGCATGCTGGGCGGCGGCTCCCGGGAGATCCGGGAGATCACGGTCAGCACCTACGACTCCGCCGTCCTGAACATGGAGTTCATCGGCGGCCGTTTCGGCTTTCTCGTCGCCGACGAGTGCCACCATCTGCCCGGGCCCGAGACCCGTTTGGCCGCGGCCATGTCTCTTGCGCCCTTCCGGCTGGGACTCTCCGCCACGCCCGACCTGCCGGATGACCGCGCCGCGGTCCTCGAAGATCTCATGGGGCCCGTCGTCTGCCGGGTCGGGATCGGGGAGCTGGAGGGCAAGGTCCTCTCCTCCTACGACGTGCGCCAGATCCGGACGGCGCTGGATCCCGACGAGGAGGCCGAATACAAAAGGAACCGCGCCGTCTACACGGCCTTTCTCAAGCGCTGGCGCATTTCCTTCTCTCTCCCGGGCGGGTGGAACCGGTTCATCGGGCTCGCCGCCCGGACGCCCGGCGGCAGGGAGGTTTTCGCCGCCTATCTGGAACAGAAGCGCATCTCCCGCTCCGGCCGGGCCAAGATGCGCGTCCTCTGGAAGATCCTCAGCGGCAATCCCGATGAACGGATCATCGTCTTCACCGCCGACAACGCCACGGCCTATGACATCGGCCGGACCTTTTTTCTGCCGGTGATGACCCACCTGACGAAAAGTGCCGAACGCAAGGAACTTCTCGACGGATTCAGGAGCGGTGTCTGCCGGATCATCGTCACCAGCCAGGTGCTGAACGAGGGCGTCGACGTGCCCGAAGCCTCCATCGGCGTCGTCATCTCCGGGACCGCCAGCGCCCGGGAGCATGTCCAGCGTCTGGGACGCATCCTGCGCCCCGCGCCCGGCAAGGCGCGGGCCGTTCTCTACGAACTGGTCAGCGCGGGCACCTCGGAGGAATCCGTTTCCAGCCGCCGCCGCACCCCCGCGTTTTGAGGGATCCTCTCCTGAAAGCCGCTTGCAACGGAGGGAGTTCCGTGCTATTTTAAGTCGGTGTTTTTCCGAAAAAAGTTTTGCTTACAGGGGGGAGGCCATGGAAGAAAACAACGTTCAGACCGTGCGGGAGGAAGCTCCCGCGCTTTTTCCCGGCGGAGGGCTGTTTTTTCTGCTTTTTGCGGCGCTGTTTTACTTCGCCGGCCGCGGCAACTGGGTCTACGCCTTTTTTCTGGCTTTCCTGCCGGTGGGCGTGCTTTCCGGTCTGTGCGCCAATGCGCCTGCGAAAAGCATCGGATACGCCGCGGCGCTGTTCGCCCAGTTTTTTTGGATCCCGTTCCACAGGGTCCTGACGGACCGGATCGTCGCGACTTTTCTCGCACCGGCGGGCGGGGGAACGCCTCTGAACAAGCTCTGCTCCCTCTTCGTCGTTCCCGAAAGGATGACGCTGCCCGGGGCCGTCGTCTTCGCCGCGGGGTTCATCGTTCTTTCGGTCCTCGCCGTCAAACTGGCCGGTCTGCTTCCGGAAAAGATGAAAATGTCCGTCGGACTGCACAAGAGCGTGGTCTTCTGTGTCCGCTTTCTTCTGCTGCTTCTCTGGGCGGCGGTCTGCTGGTTCGCGCTGCGCTGGCTGCTGACGAAGCTGTCATTTCCCGCGGGCCTGAGCGCTCTCGTCTGGCTGCTGCCCTTCTGTTTCGCGTACAAGACGTGGAAAAAAAGCGCTTCCGATGTGGATAAGGTCATGGCGAACGCCGCGGACGGGAGCCGGGAACCGGGGGATCCGGATTCACCGAAGGCTCCGAAGGCCATGGAGATCCCCGATGTCACGCTTCGCGACGTGGCGGGCATGAAGGAGGCCAAGGAGCAGATCATGCTGCGGATGATCCGGCCTCTGCGTGACAAGGCGGAGGCGGCGCGCCACGGGATCACGCCGGGGGGCGGCATGCTGCTTTACGGGCCTCCCGGAACGGGCAAGACCTTTCTGGCCCGGGCGGTGGCGGGGGAGCTGAAGATCCCCTTTTTCACCCTCGACGCCGCCGATGTGTTTTCGAAATACGTCGGCGAATCCGAGCAGAACATCAGGAACATCTTTGCCGAGATCAGGAAAAACAAACTGGCCGTCCTCTTCATCGACGAACTGGAGACCCTGTTCCACAAGAGGACGGATGAACTCCACGAAACCACCCGGAAGGTCATCTCCATCCTGCTCCAGGAGCTGGACGGGGTCCGGAAACATGACGACAGCCATCTGCTCCTCATCGGAGCGACCAATGTGCCGCACATGATCGACGAGGCCTTTCTGCGCAGCGGCCGCTTCGACGTGCAGATCTTCGTCGATCTGCCGGACGCGGAGGCCCGGCTCCAGATCCTCAAGGCCAATTTCAGGGACGTCAAGTACCCCATCGACAGCGGTCTTCTGGAAAGGACGGCGGCCGTCACGGAAAAATTCAGCGGCGCCGATCTCAACGGTCTGACGGAGAAGATCCGGCAGCGGGCCTTTGCCACGGGGGCGAAACGCTACACGTTCCAGCTTTTCAACGACTGTCTTCTCGAGGTCCGTCCCTCGGCTAATGCCGGGATCATGCGCGAGATCCGCGCGTGGGAGGCCGGGCGGCGGGGACTGTGATGCCCCCTCCGCCCGGGAGGCGGAAGCCTTGTCTCAGCGGTGACGGGGAGCCGCCATCGCAGCGCCCTCGACTTCGATCAGGCCCTTGAGGGTCTCCGCCGAGGGATTTTTGCCGTAGGCTTCGAAAGCCTTCTGCCAGTCGGGATTTCTGCTGATCCGGCTGTTCTGGAGCTGGAGAGCCAGCATCAGAGAGGCGATCTCGCTCTTGAGCGCGGTGTCGGGCTTCACCTTGTTCGCGGCCAGTGCGGCCTTGTCCAGTTCGGCGATTTTGTTCGCGGCGACGGCTCTCACGGCCAGATCGGAAGCCGCCGGCCCGAAAGTGCGGATCCTCTTCCCGCTGCGCAGGATGGCCGCTTCGCACAGCAGACAGTCGGCCTCGGCGCGGATCAGTTCGCGGGGCGCCGTTCCGGGATCTTTCTTCAGCAGTTCGAGACGCTGTTTTGTGAGGCTGGCGATCTTCTTCAGCAGCTCGGTCCGGGGAGCGGCGCCGTCGGCGGGAGCCTTCGGGCCTTCACCCCCGGCAGGTTTGCGGAACGCCCCCCGGGGCCCTGGACCCTTGCGGAACTCGCCCTTGGGTCCGGGACCTTTGTGAAGCGCTCCCCGGGGCCCGGGACCTTTGCGGAACTCGCCCCTGGGCGGCATGCCTTTCTTGTGGAAACCGGGCCCTTTCGGCGCATCTTCGGACGCGGGATCGACGGCCGGGGCGTCGATGCACTCGAAAAACGTGTACCCCGTTATGACGTTCTGTTTGGGGATGGGCACGAACGTGTGAACGACCATCGTCACCAGACAGGCCGCCGGAAAGGCGACCAGAGCCGCGATCAGAGCCGCGCGTTTGTCTCCGGGTTGAGAAATCATGACAAATGTCTCCTCTTTGAAAAATTTTTTCCGACACCGTCCGGACGCTCCGGCCGGGATCTTCCGTTTTTCCACGGTGCCGCAAACGGCGCCCGCGGGGCAAGTTTTCTCCGATGTCCGGCTGCGGACATCCCGTTGCTCACTTAACGGAGAGGCGGCGCGTTTTATTTTCGGCGCGGCTCAATTTTTTTCGAGGGAGGTCACGAAATCGATGATGTCCTCGAAGGCTTCGCGCTGGACCGGCCGGGCGAGGCTGTAGAAGAAACCGTGCTCGGCGCACCTGTAGGTTTTGACCCGGGAGGGGATGCCCCACTTTTTGTGCTTGCGCAGCAGCGGGGAATTGAGGTAGTTGGGGAACATCCCTTCGAACCCGGACTGCATGAGGAACAGGGGAGGGTTGTCCGGACGGATGAAGCGCGTGAGCGAAACGTTTTTGAATTTTTCGGGTTCTTCCTCGTAGACGCCCCCCGCGGCGCGCTCCATCATGCCCCACATGGCGGGATAGGCTTCCGGCCAGGGCTCGAAGGTGGCCGGCAGGGACTGCAGAAGACCGCAGGCGGGCCGGACTTCGGGGTGTTTCAAAGTGCACTTTTCTCCGCACTCCCCGGGGAGTGCGCAGAGCAGCAGCGAGGCCAGATGCGCTCCGGCGCTGGTGCCGAAGACGGCGATCCGCGGCGGGATCCTGTGCTTCCTGAGAACGGTGACGAAACCGTCGAAGGCCTCGCGCACGTCGCCCAATTGATCCACCGAGGAGAGCTTGCCCGGCCGGCCGGGGGCCAGAAGCCGGTAGTCCGCCGATCCGCAGACGAAGCCCCGTTCGCAATAGGCGCGCATGATGGGGTGGTATTCGCTCCGCGTTCCGGCGCCCCAGCCGCCGCCGTGGACGAAGAAAAGCACCGTTTTCTGCGTCACTTTTTCCGGCATGAAAAGGTCGAAGGCCCGGTTGGGAACGACCTCGTCATCGAGATAATATCCGGTGTAACTGAACATGTTTCGTCCTCGCTGCGGTCAGGGAAGGGGCCGTCACCGCTCGTCGGGGGCGAGGTAGGTCGACGCCTGGGCCTTCCTGTCGTCGGCGGAAAACTCGTTGTACCCGTGGCTTTCCGCGTGGCCGTCGAAACAGACGAAGTTCGCGCGATCCGAGTGGCCCCAGAAATTCGGCTCGCGGTAGAGGTCGGCAACGGAGACGTACCACCGGACGATGCGGCCCGTGTAGTTGGAGGCCGTCTCCATGGCGATGAATTTTTTTGACGGGTTCAGGACGTTCCCCGGCTTGCAGTAACCGTATTTTTTGCCCATGACCGCGCTCTGGGAATTGCTGGGGTCGAGGGAACCGTCCGAGGCGTAGCGCCCCAGGTAGGCGTTGTAGCCGTAGCAGTAGAGCGAACCGTCGGTCATGTAGGTCTTGTTGAGGACCGTCCGGGCGTAGCGCTCGCGGTCGCCGATGTTGGGACAGCCCGTCTTGAAGAACTTGGCCGACATGCTCTTGTTGGTGAGCTGAAGACGCAGCCACGCCAGTTTGTTGTCCGGGTAGCGCTGATCCTCGCAGGCGGGAAAGTACTCGTAGGCGTCCGCATAGGTGATGAGCGCGAGCCCCAGCTGGCGCATGGCCCCCATGCACGTCACGGCCTTGCCCCGCTCCCGTGCCTGACTGAGCGCGGGCATCAGCATCGCCGCCAGAATGGCGATGATCGCGATCACGACCAGGAGCTCGATCAGGGTGAAGGCCGCCCGTCTTTCCCCATGGGCGTGCCGCTTCGAAAAACGGATCATACTTTTCATGCAATCATTCCTTTCCTGTAGTGTTGGATTTTGTATCTTTTTCAGGGATCAGAAAATACACGCGGAAATCCCGGGCGGGGACCGTGTCCGAAAGCACGGAGCCTTCGATCCATCCGGTCGTGCCCTCGGGGCGGGGGGCCAGGCAGAAGCTCCTCCCGAAGCCCGCAAGATCGATCTTCATCTTGCGGGCCTGATCGGTGTCGTTCATGACCGAGAGCATGCAGCGGCCGCCCTTGACGTGGGCCGAGACCATGACAGGCAGCGCCGCATCATGGGAGAAAGGCTTCTTCTCCGCCCAGTAGGGGATGAATTCCAAGTCGTAATTGTTCCCGAAGAACTCCCGGCGGGCCTTCCAGCAGAGGTTGTTGAGGTCGTCGAGATAACGGTCTCCCGCCCCCATGAAGGTGTTGACGTCGTGGACCAGAAGATAGCCCAGAAAATGCCTGTAGGCGCGCCTGATCTCCGGCAGGGGATCGGGGACCCGGTAGAGCTTGTCCCGCCCGGTGCCCAGCTGCTTGTTGGCCCGGTGGAACTGGGGCGTGTAGAAGATCTGATAGCCCCACTTGGCCCCGCAGCACTGGGTGCGGAACATGTCGGGCGTGAAAATGCCGATGTACGAAAATCCTCTGGCCTGAAAATCGTTCTCGAACCAGGTCTCGCCCAGATTGCCCCCGGCGGCGAAGGCGTGGACGGCCATGACGGCGGGTTGTCCCGAGACGTGGAGCATCAGTTTGCCGCCGGGATGGGTCTTCTGGAGAAAATGATAAAGCCGTTTGTGGAACTCTCTGTCGCCGAGAACGTTGAATGTTCCCCACGAGCGTCCGTCGTCGTCGGTGTAGCCGCAGCCGTGCTCCCGGTTGTCGCACATGCGGGGACCGCAGAGGTCGCAGTAGAGGTTCTTCACGTCCCACCGGGGATCGCGGAGGATGTTGGCGAGCTGGTGGAGGAAGAACTCCCGGAATGACTTGGAGTTGAGGCAGGAATAGGTCCAGACCCACTTGTTGCGGGCGGCCAGGTCGGGGATGTTGTACTCGACGATGTAGTTGCCGACTTTGCCTCCGGCCCACTCCCGTCCGAACCAGCCCCATTCCGGACAGTAGGGCGAGGCCCCGTTGGAGCCGATGTAGAGGAAGAAGCGCGAGTGGTCCAGCTTCTCCTCTTTAAGTTTGCGCTGGTACCGCTTCTGGTGGTGTTTCAGGCGTTTGGCGTCGAAGAACTCCTTGCCGGAGTCGAGGTAATTGTAATAGAGCGAACCGTCGGACCAGCCCCACTCCTGATTGAAGCGGGAGGCCCGGGCCTCCCGGTCCACGATCCGGACGGGGGTGGCGTGGAGCCCGAAGGCGATGCGCCGCGGTTTTTCGAGCTTCACCGGGCGGTCGATCATGTTGAGACGCATGACCGTCTCCTTATCATTGGGGAGCAGTTCGAGGGTCCGGGCCGGATCGGAGAAACGCCAGCCTCTCAAGTCCTCCGCGTACCAGGAGAGCCCCGCCGTCTCGCTGCC
The DNA here is from genome assembly GCA_017450705.1 of Lentisphaeria bacterium. Classification (GTDB taxonomy): domain Bacteria; phylum Verrucomicrobiota; class Lentisphaeria; order Victivallales; family Victivallaceae; genus UBA1784. Next base: position 52,915 of record JAFSTC010000072.1, read on the forward strand.
GACCCAGAAGGCCGGCCGGCTGTAGAGATTTTTGCGCCAGCCCGTCTTCGGGACGAGGCCCGAAGGATAACGGCTCCTGTAGGCTCCCCGGTCGAAGCCGTGGACCTCCCGGGCGAATTCGTTTTTCAGCGGGAAGACGGCGTACAGATCGTTGATCGACCCTTTGCCGGAAAAGGTGAAGTCGAACCACAGCATGCCGTCGTATTCGGCCAAAACGTCGACTTTCGCCAGGATGTCTCCGCTCTTTGCTGTCCCGGAAAAGGTGACCCGGTCGGGGGCCGCCTTCGCAAGGGCGATATCGGTGAATTTCAGGGGTTTCCCGTTCAGGATGAAGACGGCGGGACGGCTCAGGATCTCATGGCCCAGCGCGCAGAGACGCCGGGGCAGGCCCGAGTCGCCCAGTTCGTATTTCTGGGTCAGGGCCTCCACCGATCTTTTGCCTGTTTTGAGGGGGACCCAGGGAGCGGGCACTTCACCGGGATAGAGACCGACGGGCGTGTCGTCCCACGGATTCTTTTCCCCGGGGATCCGGTACCACTGCACGAATTCGGCTCCGGTTTCGCCCTGAAGATCCGTGAAGCGCATGGAATAATCATAGTCCCCCTGCGGGATCTTCGAAACGTCCCACGGGACCGTCCACACGATCTCCTGCCCGGTAACGGGGACTTTTCGGGTGAAAACCTTTCCGTCGGGACGGCCCCGCTCCGCGAGTTTCAGCAGGAGCGTGCCCTTGACGCCCGAGTCGTTGCGCAGAACGGTCTCGAGGATCCTCTTTTTCGTGTCGGTGCAGATGTATTCCAGGCGAACCTGTGTCTGCGGCCGGGGCCGGAAGACCCCCGTGTACACACCGGGGATGTCGATGGTCAGAACACCGGTCCCGTCCTGTTCGTACGCGCCGCGGCAGCGGATCCGGCCGTTGACGGGTGCGATCTTTTCCCGCAGGTGCGTCATCGCCCGGGTGGCGTAGCAGATCTCCGCCGGGAGGGCCGAAAGCATGTCGACCGCGATCTTGCCCCTGGCCGGATCGCCGAGGGCGTTGACGGCGTAAAAGTCCTCCCGGTCCGTCAGCGTCAGGGGAATGAAATGGCTTCTGTCGCCGTAGCCGCCGGTCTTGCCGAGGCCCAGCGCGGTGAACTCTTTGACATTGCGGAAGGTCCGGGCGATGTTGATCCGGGCGGTTTTGAAATTTTCCAGCTGAGAAAGGGGGATCGCCGCTTCGAACTCCCAGAAGCCGTCGTGGATTTTCCCCGCCGTTTTGACGCCCTCGCAGTTCCAGCCGGGGTCGGTCCTGTCCGTGAAGCGGGCGTCGTAGACCGTGCCGCGGGCGTTGAAGATGAACTGGTACCAGTGGCGGTTGGGCAGTTCCAGCCACAGCTCGACGGAGTCGTCCTCCCAGCACTTGCCGTCCCGTTCGGCGGCCTCCGCCCGGGGAGGCGTTTTCTGCGGGGACTTCACGCCGAGGTAGAGGTATTCCCCGTCATGGGAGAGGTGAAAAAAGCTCTGCTGGAGGGCCAGATAACCGCCCCTGCCGCAGAAACCCGTGCCGGAGGAAGCATACTCGCCGGGCGCGATGCGGCCGTCGGTCACGGGCTTTTTCTTCCCGACCGTCAGCATGGGGGACTTGCCGGCGGGCCCCGCCGCGCTCAGTTTGCGGAACTCTCCCCGGACCGCGGAAGAGTCCAGCGCCCGGTCGAAGATTTTGAGTTCGTCGATCCGGGTCAGGCCCTTCTCCACCTGCCACCCCCTGAAGCCGATGCGGAAACTTTTCGGACGCCGGTCGGCAGGCCAGGAGAAGGTGCGTTTTTTCTTCCCGACGGGGAGCCCGTCCACGTAGAGGGTCAGCTCTTCCGGGGTCCACACCGCCGCCACGTGGTGCCACGAGGCCGTGAACTTCGACTTCAGCGGGTACCGGACGAAGTCGTTTTTTTTGTCTTTCAGGTCGTTGAAGAGCAGCTGCAGCGTGTTCGCCCCCGGCCGGTAGACCAGGAGGCCGTAACGGTTGTCCGGCGAACGCATGGAAAACAGCAGATTGAAACTTTTGTCGGTGACTTTCCAGTCTTCGGCCTTCATCCAGAACATCAGGCTTCCCCGTTCCGGAGAAACGGTCTTCTCCGCGGGGAGCTCCAGACCGTAAGCGCCTTTTTCGTCGCGCCCCGCGACCAGCGCATTCCCCTTCAATCCAGGGGCAAAACGCTCGGCCGGCTTCCCCGCGGGGACGGTTTTTTTCGCTGCGGTCCCGGCGTCGAAAGAGGCGTGAAACGTCACCCCTTCGCTGGACACACTGGAAAAAAGATGATCGTCGGCTGTTGCGCCGGCGGCGGCCAGCATCGCGCAGACCGCCGTCCGCCAGATCGATCCGTTCATCCGCATGACTTTCTCTCCCTCACCGCGTTTTTCAGACGCGCACTTATCGTATGGCATCAAGCCGCTAATATACCACGAAACGAGGCAGCTGTCAAGGTTTTTTCAGCTGAAAAGCCGGAGGGCAGGGAAGAATTCCGGCGGCACGGCGAAATCGGTCATGGAGAAGACGCCGCTTCGGGCGTAACCGTCGAGGAAGGAGCAGACCTTTTCCCTGCCGAATTCCTGTTCCAGAGCCTGGAGACAGCGCATGTCCTGAAGACCGTCGTGGAAGACTTCGGCCCGTAGGGAGTCCAGCGGGACGCCGTCGGGACCGGGGTAGACGATGAAGGCGTCTCCGGCGGGGAAGGCGCCGCCCGCCGTGGTCGTCCGGAAGGGATCCGTCGCAAATCGGCACAGCCGGGAGAAATAGAAGTTGAACCCCCAGTGCAGGAATCCCTCCATCTCATGCCGGTACAGCAGCGCGCCGAGAACGCGGTTCTTCCACGACTGCATGTAGATGAAGCGGTTGGGGTAGCGTGAAAAGGGCTCGCAGCAGTAGTAGGTCCAGCGTTCCGGCAGTTTCTCCTCCGCAAAGAGGTCGAGACTGCGCTCGCAGACGACGGGGATCGTCCGCCGGCCGGTTGCAGCATAGACCTCGGGCCGGGAGAGCGCATCGAAGAGTTTCATCCCCGGCAGATATTTTTGTATCAGCGAAAAGGCCCGCCCGTAGCTTTCGCAGTGTTCGGCATGAGGCTCGTCGGAGCAGTGGAAGTAGAAATTTTCCCGCAGACCGTGCGCATCGATCCAGCGGCACAGCGCCGGGAGGAAGGCCGAGAGGAAGTCGGCGTACTCGGGGGAATCCGCGGCCAGCTCCCAGCCGCCGAAACTCTCTTTTTTCCCGTCGCGGGTGACGGCGATCTTCGGCGTGCAGTTCGCGCCCCACTGGGTGAAAAGGTGCGCCGCCTCGAAGTACCGGATGCCGCACGAGCGGGCAAGGGCGCACCACCTTTCCAGCCGGGAGAAATCGAAACGCCACTGCCCGTTCTCGCGGGCGATCTCCGTCAGCTGGACCGTTGCCCGGGAACCGCCGACTTCAGTATCCAGCGGCGGCGTCACGATGGGGGTGAGGATCATGTTGATGCCGTGATACGCGGCGCTCTTCATGAAATTGCCGATGAGCTCCCAGTGCCGCTCGGAAAAGATCTCCGCGCCGTAGTGGGAAGCGATGCTGTCACAGTGGAACCAGTGGCTGTTGATGAGGGTCTGTTCCGGGAGCCTGCGGGGCAGCACCCGGAGCGTCAGTTCCGCTCCGGGATAAACCGCGTCCTGACGGGAAACGATGTCGTGGACGTGAAACCTGATCGTCACGGGATAATCCCCCCCGGGGAGGTCTTCGGGCACGGCGACTGTCACCCAGATGCTCCGCCACTGGTTGGAGATGGTGGAAAAGCTCCCGTCGGGCAGATCCGTCAGCACGTCGGGATAAAGACCGATGCGGTCGTCCACGCAGTCGGGATCCCGTTCCGGAGGCAGGTAGTCCACGGGAACGAGGCCGACGGCCCGCAGGCGGATGAACTCCCGCAGGGGGGAGTCGGCCTCGACCCGGGCCTTCCCCCAGCTGAAATCCGGGCGGAATGCGACCTGAAAGTGCACCCGTTCCCCCTGCCAGGCGGTGAGCAGGCGCAGCGGCGGTTCCGCGGGCGCGCGGTCGGGGAAGATTTTGGCGAGGGAACTCTGATACGTCAGCTCGAAATTCATTTCATTCCTCCTATCGGGGCTGTCTTTCTTTTGTCCGACATACAATAGCACGCCTTTCTCTGCTTTTCAACACGCGCCGGGGAACTCCGGTTTGACTTTCCCCGGGGGAGGAGGTATATTACACGGAAACGCCCGGATACGGCAAACAACAACGGGAGACACGGGAAATGCTCGGAATGGAAATATCGCTGTCGTCATTTTGGATCGTCGCCATCATGATCTGCGTCATCCTGCTCGTCATGGTGGCTCAGATCTCGCACTTTTACGCCAAGTTCCAGGAGGCCCGCAAGGACTACGAGACCAACATGATCGGTCTGGCCGGGCAGCTCAAAAAGCTCCAGACGACCCTCAGCGAACAGCTGGGCGAGCAGCGCCGTCTCCTTCGCCAGCAGGGCGAACTTCTGGAGCTCAAGCGCGCCGAGATGACCGGGGACTTCGAGATCGTCGAGGAGCCCGTCGTCACCGCCTCCGCGCCGCCCCGGGAACAGCCCGCCGCCGGCGAACAGCCCCCGCCGCCCGCTCAGAAGCCCGGCAAGAAGTTTCCCGATATCGATCTGGGCTGACCGTGAAGAAAAAAGAACTTCTGTCCGAACTGGAAAAGCTGGGCATGCGCCCCGGCCGCGGACTCGGACAGAACTTTCTCCTCGACGGCAATCTGCTGGACTGGATCGTCCGCCGGGCCGCCCCGGCCCCGGACGAGGAGATCCTCGAGGTCGGTCCCGGTTTCGGCGCCCTCACCGAAAGACTGCTCGCCTCCGGCGCCCGGGTGACCGCCGTCGAATACGACCGCCGTCTCGCCGCCTATCTCCGGGAAAAATTCCCGACATCCTCCCTGCGCCTTGTCGAGGCCGATGCGTGCAAGGTCGATTATGCCGCGCTCTTCCCCGGCGGGACGCCTTTCCGCGCGATCGCCAATCTGCCCTACGCCATCAGCTCCGTTTTCATTTCCCGCATGCTGGAATTGCCCTGCGGTCCCGGTTTCATGCTCTTCATGCTCCAGCGTGAAATGGGCGAACGCCTGGCCGCGGGGCCCGGGACCAAAGCCTACGGCTCGCTTTCCGTCCGGGCTTCCCTGGACCATGAGGTGCGCCTCGAAAAGCTCGTGCCCGCGGATGTGTTCTACCCGGAGCCCGAAGTCGAGTCCGTCATCGTCTCCCTGACCCGGGTGCGGCAAAGGGCTCCCGAAGCCGTCCGCCGCCTCTCGCGTCTCACCCGGATCGCCTTTGCCCAGCGCCGCAAGCAGATGGGCAAGGTCCTTGCCGCAAGCTACGGCAAAGTTCCCGTGGAAAACGCCTTTGCCGCCGCCGGGATCGTGTGGGAGATCCGCCCCGACCGCGTCACCCCGGAACAGTTTTCCCTCCTCGCGGAGGCCCTCGCGTGAAGACGATAAAGACCAACGCCGTCCGGCTCCTCGACGCTTCCGGGATCCCCTGCGAAGAACGCGTTTACGACATTTCCGACGGCCGCATCGATGCCCTCGCCATCGCCGAAAAACTCGGCGAAAGTCCCGATCAGGTCTTCAAAACCCTCGTGACCGTCTCGGACAAAAAGTCCTTCTTCGTCTTCGTCGTCCCCGCCTCCGCCGAACTGGATCTGAAAAAGGCCGCCTCCGCCGCCGGCGTCAAGAGCATCGAAATGATCCCCCTCAAAACCCTCTTTCCCCTCACGGGCTACGTCCACGGCGGCTGCTCCCCCGTGGGCATGAAAAAATTCTTCCCCACCTTCATCGACGAGACCGCTTGCCTCTTCGACCACATCTGCGTCAGCGCCGGCGCCGTCGGCGCCAACATCTCCATCGATCCCGAAGCTCTCGCCCGCTTCCTCCCCGCCGCCTTCGCCGACATCTCCCGGCCGCGGTGAGCGATCGGAGCCCGTGGGAGTCTGCGGGGGCGCTGTCGCCGCCCCCCGCACCCCCCGGCGCCCGGTGCGACCGGGAGCGGGATGGGCCGGAGGCACGCGGGCCGCGGGCAGAAAGGCATGTCGCAAAATAAATGCGCGGTCTTCCCGCTTTTCTGCGGAAAGACCGCGCACATATTTTGCAACGGCTTGCCGCCGGGGGGACGAAAAGTCGCTCACGCGATTTTCTTCCCCCCGGACCCCCTTGCTTGTACTGTTACTCGCTCGAAACCCGTATGGTGACAATGAAACCGTGCGCGATTTCATTTGCCGCGGGGGCCAGGTGACGGCGACGGTCTCGGCGATTTCTTTGCCCGTGGGACGTGGGAGTTCTCTGCGG
>JAFSTC010000073.1 GCA_017450705.1 Lentisphaeria bacterium
CGATCCCGAATTCTGCATCATCAACCACCCCGCGTGGGATGAAAAGGGCATTTACGGTCTGGACAAGGGCAAATACTACGCGCTGTATCCCCGCACGGACCGGAACACGACGAAGATCTGCGTCGGGAAACTCCCGCAGGGAATCGCCGTCAAGAGCTACTACGAAATGCCCGAATACGCCTGGCTGGAACTGGATTCCGCCGACAGGGACAAAGAGTACGAGATCCGCGTCAAAGCCGACGGGAAATTCAAAAAGGTCCTCGTGAACGGAGAGGAAAAGGACTGCACTGCCGACTTCACGATCCGGAGCAGGATGCCGCTTGCGGCCTGTTTCTTCACGGGGAAGGAGGTCCCGCCCCGGGAGATCATCTTCGTCAACGCCGGCACCGGCCAGCGCGAAGGCGGGATCCGCCGCCTGCCCGCCCCCCGGAAGATCATGGGCAAGGAGATGTATTCCATCGGCGCCGCCAAGAAAATGACGGTCAACATGCTGATGAAGGTGCCCGCCGCGGATTCCGCCGTGGAGCTCTCGCTGATCAATCTGCAGAAGGTCTACGGTGACGGCTCGATCGTCGAGCTTTTCCTCAACGGGAAACTGATCAAGTCCTTCGACTGCGCCCGGTGGTCCGGCAAGGGCCGGAGAGATGAAAATCACAACATCTTCGACAACCGGATGCGGACGTGGCAAGTCCCCGTGGGAAAATACGCCGGGAAATTCATCTTCGTCACCGTCGCCGTCGACTTCAAAAACGGCAGCAATGCCGATCAGCAGTTCGTCACCATGCCCCGTTTCGTCCGGCAGCCTGCCCAGAAACTGCAGGAAAAGATCCTTTCCCTCGTCGACAGGAAAAGCTCCCGCCCCGCGGGAAAGCCCCTCGAAGAGATCAAGGTCCAGTGGAAGAAGTCCGACGGCACGAAGCAGAAGGGACACATCTTCTCGTCATTCTTCGAGCTGGATCCCGCGAAGTGTTATTATCTTTCCGGCAAGTTCAGAAGTCTGGACGGCAAAAAATACCGTGTGAGCCTCGGCATGGTGCAGTATGACGCCAAAGGCCGGATCCACGGCGTGCACGTCAACACCGCGCCCGGAAGCTGCTCCATGCTCTCCCACGTGGCGAAAAAGGGCGATAAATACCTGCTCGTCTTCGACGCCTCCAAATGGGGACCCAAGGGCATGGTGGCGATCAACGCGGCCAAAGACGACTCCGACTTGCCCAACCGCGACCTGATCGGCCCCGTCACGGCGGTCAAGCTCATTGGCGGCGACTACCGGGTCGATCTGGCCTCTCCGCTCAAAAAGGAGATCCCCTCGGAAACCCTTGTCCGCCTGCACTGGCCCCGGGACACCTTCGAAAACGTCAAGGCCGTTTACGCGGGCACGGAGCCCGTGACGGCCGGCGGCACCATCGACGTTCTGCCCAAGGCAAAAAAGGCCACGCTGGTCATCGCCTCCACCGGCCCTGTCGCCTTCGAGGACATCAAAATACTGGCGTATCCGGCGCAGAAATGACCGCAGGATCGCCTGACAGGATAAGGAAGTGTTGTTCATGAAGATCGCTTGGTTCAAAAAAATCATCTCCCCCGAGATCGGAGCCTACATCGCCGGTTACAGCCTCAAGGACAAATCCGTCGCCAAACTGGACGACCTTTACATGACCGGTCTCTGCGCCGACGACGGAAAAAACAAAGTTCTGATCGTGAGTTTCGACCTCATCGGACTGGACGAGTTCTTCACCCGCGACATCCGCCGCGCCTGCGCGGAGATCCTCGGCATCGAGGAGTGCGCGGTGATGTTTTCCTGCACCCACACCCACACCGGGCCCGAGTGCCGGGCCCTGGCGAAAGCCCCTCAGCAGCTGAACAAGCCCTATCTCGAACAATTGAAGACGTGGATCCTCGACGAAGTCCGCAATCTCAAGGATTTCCGCGAGTGCTCCGTCTTTTTCTACTCCTCGAAGTGCGACGAAAACCGCAGCCGCCGCTACGTCACGGCATGCAATCACGCAAGCTTCACTCCCCACCGCCGGGAGGTCGTCCCCACCGTGTCGGAATACGCCGACAAGGAGCTGGGGCAGCTTTGCTTCATCGACAAGGAAACGGGGCTCCCCCTCTATCTTGTCGGCAACTACGCGGCCCATCCGCTGGCCGGACACGCCCCCGGTCTGGGCGGCCGCCGGATCTCCGCCGACTTCCCCGGCGCCTTCCGGCGCTACGTCACCTCCGAGACGGGCGCGGAAAGCATGTTCATCTCCGGCGCCGCCGGAGATCTCGTCCCCAAAGAGGATGAACTGGGAGCCGACGCCATCGACAGAATGGGGAAAAATCTGGCCAAAGCCGCCATCGGCGGTCTGGTCGACTGCACCCGGAACCCCGCCCGCTTCCGCATGGACGACGCCAAAGTCGGCGCCGTCAGCAAGTTCGTCACCGTCCCCCTGCGCAAGCACAAGATCGGCACCATCCCGGCCTTCTACGACGGAAAAACCGCCATCGATCTCGAGATCCAGGCCGTCTCCATCGGCGACGTGTGCTTCGTCGGCGTCCCCGGAGAACTCTGCTGCGAACTGGGACAGGAGATCAAGTGGCACAGCCCCTTCCGCCGCACCTGGATCGCCTACGTTTCGACCGCCTACCTGAGCTACCTCGTCCCCGCCAATCTCATGGTGGCCGGAGGCTACGAGGGAGGCGCCCAGCGCTTCACCGCCCGCTGCGGTCTGATGCTGCTCAACACCGCCGCCGACGCCATGTTCGAACTCCGGGAAAAAATCTTTCCTCAGGAGGGCGGTGAAATCTACCCCGACTGCCTCCAGCCCCCCCTCGTGAACATCCCCGCCAACCGCTGACGCGGTTTCGGAGCGGTCGTCCGGGGGAAGGAAAAAACTTTTTTTCACGTGAAAAAAAGTTTTTCCCTTCCCCCGGGCCCCCATCCTTTTTCAAAAAAAGCGAGATATTTTGGGAGACGGACGAAGCCGCCCGCAGCTGTCCGAAGCCGCCTGTCCCGGAAATGGCCGTTCTTGACAAGAAGGGCGGATGTGGTATATTATCGGCGAGCCCCCGGCAGTCGGGCCGGGGAGGAAACGGTACAGGCGGAGGCGGCCCATGAAAACGAAATCCCTTTTCGGCAAGAAATATCTCGACATCGAAACCCGTGAACTGGAGCTTTCCCCCGGACCCTGCGACGTGATCGTCAAGGTCCTCGCCTGCGGCGTGTGCGGCACCGATCTCAACTTTCTGCGCGACTACGACGAGGACTGTATGCCCCTCGGCCACGAGATCGCGGGCGAAGTGGTCCTGTGCGGCAGCGAAGTGAAGAACATTTCCCCCGGCATGACCGTCACCGTGGAGGACTGCTCCATGTGCGGCAACTGTCTCGACTGCAAGAGCGGCCGCCCCGAGTTCTGCCGGAACATGCACACCCTCAACGGCTTCCCTGGCATGGGCCAGTATGTCATGGTCGACGCCGGCAACCTCAATGTCTACACGGGACTCGACCCCGTCCACGCCTGTCTCACCGAACCCCTGGCCGTGGCCCTCGCGGCGGTCAGCAAAGCCGACATCCCTCTCGACGGCAGCGTCATGATCTTCGGCGCGGGTCCCATCGGACTCCTCACCGCCGCCCTCGCCCGCAAACGCGGCGCGGGATTCGTCGGCATCTCCGCCCGCTCCGACGAAAGCCCCATGAATCAGGCCCGCCTCGCCCTCGCCGGGAAACTGGGCTGCGACCTCATCGTCGTCACGAAAAAACAGGACCTCGTCGGCGAAGTCCGGAAAAAATTTCCCAAAGGCGTGGACCGCGTCATCGTCACCAGTCCCCCCGCCAGCGCCGTGGACGCTTTCAAAATCATCCGCTTCGGCGGCGCGATCTCCCTGCTGGGCCTGAGCTTCAAAGACGACCACGTCATCCCTCTGGACGTCAATGCCGCCATCTTCAACAAGACCTCGATCAACACCGTCTTCGCCGAACCCGCCATCGGCTTCGCCGCCGCCACGAACCTCATCCGCAGCGGCGCCATCGACGCCTCGCTCTTCCAAACCCATACCTTCGGCTTTGACGACGCTCAAAAGATCCTCTCCGCCAACCTCTCCGGCTCCCTCCCCGTCATCAAAAGCGTCTTCACCCCCTTTGCCTGAAAAGGGGCGGGTGTGAGGGAGTCGAGGGAGGGGGAAAACTTCTTTTCGCGTGAAAAGAAGTTTTCCCCCTCCCCCGAGCCCCCCTTCCCTTTTCAAGAAAAGCGAGGTGTTTTGGGGGGACAGGCGAGACCGCCGGGGCCGTCCGTGATTGTCCGTGTTCGTCCGTGTTCACACCCTGCCGCTGACGGAGGCGGTTCCTTTTCGTAACGGACCCGGTTCCAGACGCACATGCTGGTCCGCCCCCGGTTCTGCCACAGGGCGTAGGGGATCGCGGTGAAACGCGTCTCCTCGTACCGGGGCGCGCCGACGGCGTAGAGGCCGCTCCCCGAAAAGATCTCCCGCAGGGCCGTTCCCCGGAGGGCGGGCGTCCCGGCGGGGAGCCCCGGCGCGGCTCCGACCGTCACGGGACGGTCCGCGCAAAGGACGAGTTCCCGCACGGGGCAGGTCTGATCTATTTCTTCCAGCGCGTACACCACGGGGCCCCGGCGCAGGGCGGCGCGCCCCAGATTGCCGGTCACCCGCGGATCGCTGTGGAGGAAGTCCGCAGGCATGTCCAGATCCAGCTCCACGGCTTCCCCCGCCTGCCAGTTTTTCGTTATGACGGGCTCCGTGTACGCTTTTCCCCCGGCGGCGAGACGCCACGCGCGGCACCAGCCGGGAATGCGCAGACGCAAGGTGAAAGCGCCGGCAGTTTCCACGACGATCCGCACCTTGCCCGAATAGGGGTAATCGCCCTCGATTTTGAGTTTGACGGTCCTGTCGGCAAGTTTCAGTTCCGCCGTGTTGGCCGCGGGGATGTTGACGGCGATCTCGCCGTCGCCGAGGGAGTAGATGAAGCGGCCCATCTGAGGCAGAAAACGGCAGAAGCTGGTGGGACAGCAGGAACAGCTGAACCACTTCTGACGCACGGGGGAACCGCTGTTGTAGCAGACGAGATTTTCGTCCACTTCGAGGTAGTTGGTGTAGAAGAAATCGTCCCCGGCCAGACTGATGCCCGAGAGCACGCCGTTGTAGAGCGCGGTCTCCAGCACGTCCATGTACAGGGTCTTCCCGGTCATGTCGAAGAGCCGCGAGGCCAGCTGGCAGAGGCCCATGGCGGCGCAGCTTTCGGCGTACATGAGACTGCCGTTGGCCAGATCGTAGCCGCGGGTGAAACGCTCGCCCTGGAAACTGGATCCGATGCCTCCCGTGACGTACATTTTCCGGGAACAGATGCTGTCGAAGAGTTTTTCGCAGACGTTCAAAAGGCCGGCGTCGTCCGTCTCGCGGGCGAGATCGGCCATGCCTGTGTAAAGATAGACCGCCCGCACGGCGTGGCCGCAGGCTTCGGTCATTTCCCGGACGGGCCTGTCGGCCTGCACATTGACGAGGAAGGGCTCGGTAATGCCCTCCTCCGCTTCGAAGACGTTGGGAAGACTCCCCCGGTCGTCGATGAAATAAGCCGCCTGATCGAGATAGCGGCGGTTTCCCGTGGCCCGGTAAAGTTTGACGAGGGCCAGTTCGATCTCCTCGTGTCCGGGCCAGCCCCGACGCTGATTTTTTCCCCGTCCGAAGGTGTCGCAGATGAGGTCGGCGTACCGGCATACGGCGTCGAAAAACGCCTTGCCGCCGGGGAGATCCCGCCCCGCGACGGCGGCCTCCATCAGGTGCCCCGCGCAGTAAAGTTCGTGCTGGGTGCTGAGGGTCTTCCACCGTTCTCCCGGCTTGACGGCGGTGAAATAGCTGTTGAGATAACCGTCGGGGCATTGACAGGAGACGATCTTCTTCGTCCATGCCTCGAAGAGCGCGGCGAGTTTTTCGTCGGGCCGGAGCCGGAGGGCATAGGCGATCCCCTCCAGAATCTTCGCCACATCGGAATCCCAGTAGATGTGCCGCTCCCCGTGGTAATGATCGAGATCGAAGGCGGCGATCCTCCCGGTCTCCACGGCCCGGGCCGCGGAAGAGGGGATGGTTTTTTCGATACAGCTTGCGATGCGTCCGGCGAGGACGGGATCGGCCGGTCTCACATCGGAAAAGGCCGGACTCTCATACATGTTCATGACGGGATCTCCCGAAAAAAGGCAAAATCAAAATGTTCCACCCTTAATATAGCCCGCGAAACGGATTTGTAAATCTCCGGGGCAATGACTATATTAAACAAAAAGGAGACAAAAGCGCATGTCGGTCAAGGCACTGTTCGCAGGCAAGTTCATCTGCGCGGGGAACGGACGTCACGTGACGCGGGTCATCAAGAGCGACGAACTCATCGTCGTCCTGCAGGGAGAACTCGAGATGTTCGAGGAGGACCGGCAATTCCGCGTCCGGCCGGGGGAGTGGCTCCTCCTGAAGCGGGGGCGGCGGCACGGCGGCCTTGCGCCCTACCCCGGCAACCTCTCCTTCTTCTGGTTCCACTTCATGGACGACGGCTCCGTCATGGAGACGCTGCCCCGGCACGGCGTCCTGCGGGAGCCCGAAGACTTCTCGACCTACGCCCAGTCCTTCCTCACGGAGCAGAGCCGTCTGGAACCCGACAGGGACATCCTGGACTTGCTTCTGGCCCTGATGATCCAGGAGATGCGCCGCCCCTCCCCGACGCGTCGGGATCAGGCACTGGCGACGCCGCTGGCCGTGGCGGCGCAGAAATTCATCGGCACGCACTTCTTCGAGGACCTCACGCTGGAGAGCATCAGCGGTCATCTGCACTGCAACGCCCAGTATTTGAGCCGGCTCTACCGCAAGGCATTCGGAGAGACGCTGATCGAGGCGCTGAACAAGATGCGCATCTCCCGGGCCAAGTGGTATCTGGCCACAGGCAGTCTCTCCATCAAGGAGGTCGCCCGCTGCTGCGGCTTCAACGACATGGCCTATTTCCGGAGACAGTTCCGCCGCTACTGCAGCATGACCCCCGGCGCGTACCGCCGCCAGCGGCTCCCGGGCACGTGGAACACCCAGTAGACCGCCCTCCCGCCCCCCCCCGGAACGCCGGAGACCGGGGGGATGTACGTTTTTGTCTCCTTCTTGTGCAACATCGTCACCTGCGCCGGGTATTCCCAAACACCGGGTCCCGTGGTATATTAAGCCATAGATCGCCGGGGATGAGCCCCGGGCGACGGATCCGAAAATACGGGGGATTGGTCCATGAAATTTCCGCATCGTTTTTCCATTTTGACCGCCTTTTTTCTGGCGGCGGCGGCCGTCGCCTTCGAGCCGGAGAAGATCGTTCTGCCGGAGGATCCGTCCCCCGTCGAACAATATGCCGCCGAAACCCTTGCGAAATATATCGATCTTGCTTCCGGGCGAAAGCTCGCCGTTGTGAAGTCCGCCGCTCCCGTGAAAGGCGGCATCTGCGTCGGCCCCGAACTTGCGGCAAAGGGTCTGGGCAATCTCCCCGCCCTCACGGAGGAGGAATCCCTCGGGCGGAGCCGGGACAACACGCTCTTTCTCACCGGCGCGGGCAAAAGTTCCCGGGGGACGCTTTACGCCGCGTACGAGTTTCTGGAGCGGGAGCTGGGTGTGCGGTTTTACACCCCCCTCGCAGAGGAGGTCCCGCACAGGGAAAAACTGGATCTGAGAAACGTCGATTTCCGTTTTGCCCCCGCCTTTCCGCTGGGCCGGAACATCCTCCGCCTGACGGCGCCGGAGGGGATGAGCGAAGAAGAGTACAATGACTTCCTTTCCAAATCCCGCATCAACACCGTGTACGGTTTCGGCAAGGTCGACGCCAAGTTCGGCCCCGTCTGGCGCTCCGTGCCCGAAGACGGCGACTCCATGTATCTTTTCGTCCCGGCCTCCAAGTATTACAAGGACCATCCGGAATTCTTCGCGCTGCGGAACGGCAAACGCCAGAACGCCGCCGGCCGCGGCGGCATGGCCCAGCCTCAGGTGTGCTTCTCAAACCCCGAACTGCGAAAGACGCTCCTCGCGGAGGTCAGAGCCTACTGGAAAAAACGCGGCGCGCCCAAAGACGCCTTTCTGCGCATCACCAACAACGACAACGACAGGATCTGCCAGTGCGAAGCGTGCGCGGCCGTCAACAAGGAGGAGGGCAGTCACGCGGGCATCTATCTGCGGGTGATCAACTGGATCGCCTCAGAGATGAGCAAGGAGTACCCCGACATCAAAATCCTCGCCAACGCCTACTGGACCACCCGGAGGACGCCGCAGAAGACCCGCCCCGCGGCCAATGTCTATCTGAAATTCTGCGACATCGAGGGGACTTTCAGCCGCAGACTGGACGACCCCGTCGATCCCGTCAACAAGGGGATCTTCAGGGACATCAACAACTGGGGGAAGATCGGCGGCAAACTTTACGCGACGACCTACACCACGGATTTCACCCGCTTCCTCTACCCCATCAACGATTACGACACCTTCCCCTACAACCTGCGGCTCTATCACAAGCACGGGGCGCAGGCATTTCAGGACCACAGCTCATGGCACGTGCGGGGCGTGGATTTCGAAGCGTGGCGCTATTATCTTGCCGCGCGGCTGATGCGGGATCCCGCCTTCGACGAGAAAACCGGACGCCGGGAGTTTTTCCGCTTCTACTTCGGTCCGGCGGAAGGGGCCATGAACGACTATTACGAACTCATCCGGAACGCCGCGAAAAAGCACAATTACCAGACGGGATGCTTCTTCCTCTTCCCCTCCTTCTACGACCGGGATTTCCAGGAGAAGGCCGCGGAGATCTTCGACCGGGCCGGGAAGCTCTGCGGCGGCAAGGAACCCTACGCCTCCCGGACGGCCAGGGAGCGGGTCTCCCTGCGCTTCATGGAGGCAAGCAGCGGAGCGCTGTTTTCCTCCTATCCCGCGGAAAAGCAGAAAGCCCTTCTCCATGAACTGGCCGCCTCCTGCCGCCGTTTCGGCGTCACCAAGCGCTCCAACGTCCGCGGCGACACCATGGAAAAATGGATCAAGGAGCGTCTCGCGGCGGCGAAACAGGTCATCATCGAGCCCGGTGTGCCCTTCCTCGTCCCGCCCGATCTTGTGAGCGGCGGCAAAAAGCTGACTGAGAACAATGAGAGCGTCGTCGAAATGACCCGCCCGGAAAAGCAGAGGATCCTCCGGAGCTACTCGGCACAGTACTATACGGCCGATCCCGGCATGCGCTACGACGTTTCCGTGCGGGTCAAGGCCGAATTCGCTCCCGGCGCGGCCAAAGCGGGGCATGCCTTCGCCGCGGGGTGGGAGCCGGGCTTCCGCAATCAGCCCGACGGCATGGAAAAGGGCATCGTCTGCCGGGACCTGCCGGAGGGGAAATACGCGGACATCCCCATCGCAAAAGCCGTCCACGCCCGCACGGCCTATTCCTACTTCTACCTCAAACCCGTGTTCACCGAAAAATCGGGTCTCAAATCCCTCCGTTTCGCGGGATTTGTCCTGACCCCGGTCAAAAAGTAACTTCCAACAACCAGAAAGGAGACAAAATATGAGTCAACAGTTTTCCCGTTCCGTCCGTTGCCGGGGCAAGGTCTTCCCCGCATGCCGTTTCACGTTGATCGAGCTCCTCGTCGTGATCGCGATCATCGCGATCCTGGCCGCCATGCTCATGCCCGCTCTGCAGCAGGCCCGGGAGCGGGGCCGCGACGCGTCGTGCAAAAACAATCTCAAGGCGATCGGCATGGCACAAACCTTCTACGTGGACGAGTGCGGCTGGTGTCTGATGGACGTCTCCCGCAAACACCCCAGCTACCCCGGAACCAGCACGACCCAGAATTACTGGGTCGATATCCTGCTCAAAAATCTCATAGCCGGCAAAATGGTCTACGCCTGCCCCTCGGACACGGCGGCCGCAAAGGCCATCGCCTGGAAGGGCTCCGCGGGACAGCACGTCGTGGATCCGTCGTACGTGAGCTACGGGATCAACGCCGAAGGGATCCGGCTCACCAAGAAGGGCTCGGGCGACATGGACGAAAGTCTGCGCATCAAGCCGTCGATGATCAAGTACCCATCGCGGTTCTACTCCTTCATGGACAGCGCCAGCTGTTCGAAGCCGACGACGAACAGTTACTTTTTCGTCCGGGCGGCCATGCCGAGCAGCCCCTCTTATCAGGGCATGCCCAACTTGATCCGCCACGGCGGTTCGGGCAACATCGTGTTTTTCGACGCTCACATCGGCTCGGTCAAGTCCACGCTGTTTCTGGATCCCTGGAACGACAGCGCCTTCGGCAGCCGCAACGAGGGTTCCGCCAAACTGCCCAGCTGGACCTACGACGGGAAAAAGGCGCTGTAGAGAGGAGGGGAACATCATGGCCGACGTATTCCGCGTCTCGAACGTCCCGGAAAAATCGAAGGCGCGCTTTGCGGGCAAACCCGATCATCTTGCGATCTGCTTCTGGATGTGGGCGCTGTTCAACGCCCCCTCGGACGAGGATTATCCGGCCTACGCCGAAAAAGTCCTGGGCGAGATCGCCGAGCGCGGCTTCAACTGCGTCCGCATGGATGACGGCGCGGGACTGTTCTGCGATATCCGCGGCGTCCCCCGGGGTCCGGTCCGCTGGCACCGCTATGCCCGGCCTTATCAGGCGACGCGTCAGACCTCCGAAGACGGATGCGGGCTGATCCCGAAACGGCTCCTGATCTTCTGCCGGGCCGCCGCGAGGCACGGGATCCGGCTGATCCTCTCCAGCTGGTACTACATGCACACGAACTGGTATCTGGAGGAGTCCGTCAACGCGGAGCTTTTCGAGGGGCTCCCCACCGTCGCCGGGAGGATCGCCTACTTCACGGAAGAGCACAACAGGATCCTGCGGCTTTTGCGGGAGAACGGTCTGCTCCACGTGGTTGCATTTGTCGAGCTCTTCAACGAATTCGAAAATCTGAAATACACCCTGACCCCAGAGGCGGGGAAGATCACGCCGGAGGAAGCCGCGGCATGGCGCCCCCTGCTGGAAGACGCCTACGCGTGCCTCAAGCGCGAAAATCCGGAAATCCTGTTCGCCTGGGACAGTTCCACGCCGTGGATGAGGAAAGACCTGATCCCCCGCAACGCGGATGTTCTGAACTACCATCACTACTACATGTGGGGCGCGCTGTACGGCTGGCTCGACAGATCCCTCGCCACCGGGCGTCTGAAAGACACGGAGTTCCCGCCGGAGATCGCCTGTTTTCTGCGGAAAGACCGCCCGAGCCGTGAAGACATCGTCCGGGCGCGGTCCCGCTGGGGGAAGATCCGCGCCGGCTTCGAGTGGACGCCCCGCATGATGCTTTTCAACGGGCTGGATCCGGCAAAGATCCCGGAAGTGGAAAAGCGCATCGCCGATTCTTTCGACGAAAACCGCGCCTCCTTCATGGGGAAACTCAAGGAGGGGCTGGATATCGTGATGAAGATCCGCGACGAGATCCTGCCGGGGGCCCCCGTCGTCATGGGCGAAGGAACGTCGTGCTGCACCTGCGACAAAATTCTTTTCGAAGAGCACAGCGACGCGTTCTGGAAGATGCTGGAGGAACAAGCGCTTCTGCTGCGGGGAAACGGGCTCTGGGGCACGGTGGTGCGCACGGGCAGCGCCCCCGTGGATATCTCATGGAACATGAGGGCGGAATCCTTCCGGAAAGTCAATCTGCTGTTCCTGAACGGCGCGGAAGGGTAAGGCCCGCACATAAAGCAATATCAAGAAAGGAAGCATTCCATGAAAAAGTTTTTTGCCCTGTTGTCGGCCGCCGTGCTGGGAAACGTGTTTGCAGTTGAATATGACGTGAAGCAGCTGACCCTCTGCGAGGGCGCGGCTGTCGAAAACGGCGTCCTCGTGCTGGACGGGAAAAAGGCCTATGCGACGATCCCCGGCACGGAGGATGTGGCCATTGCCGCCCCGGGCGTGACCTTTTCCTGCGCCGTGAAGCCTAAATTCGACGCCCGCAAGGGGAAAGACGGGGAGATCATGGACTCTTATTTCTCCAAGAAAGGAGCGCCCTTCACTCTCTGCCGCTGGGCCGGGATCCTCTCCGCCCGCGTCATGGACGCGGGAACGAAAAAGTACCACGTCGAAAGATGCTGGGCATTGCCCAAAGCCGGAGAGTGGACCCATCTGGCCTTCGTCTTCGAACCGGCAATCGATAAGGGAAATGCCTGGATCCAGCGCATCTACGTCAACGGGAAACTGGTCCATGAAAAAACCGCGGAGGGGCTCTCTCCCGCCGCCGGCAAGGGCCCCGTGGAGCTGGGCAAGGGCTGGGGCGGTCCATGGATGTTCACGGGGGAAATGGCCGATATCGTCATCGAACGCAAGGCGCTGACCGCCGCCGAAGCGGCCGCCCTCTCCGCCAAAAGCCGGGCCGGGAAATAAACCCGTTCCGCAAAAAACACTTCCCCCCCGGCTGCGCCCGGTCAGCCGTTTTTGCTGTCCGGGGAGCGCTCGGGGGGATATGCCGTTTCCCCGGCGCGTTGCTCGGAAAGGATGAGCCCGCACATCATGGCCGCAAGCAGAAGCGGCTTGACGATGACGGCGATCCGGATCTCCGGATAACAGCCGAACTGGTAGAAATTCAACGGGATCAGCAGCAGAACGGATCCCGCCGTCCAAAGCGCGTCATATCGCGAGCCCCCGCCGCGGAAAATGAAGAAAAGAAGCGGTATCAGAAGGTGCATCAGCGTGTAATCGAAGGAAAAGTGGGGCAACAGCAGAAAACAGCCGATCAGCAGGAACAGCCGCTTCCAGTACGCCCTGACGCGGAAGACGACCGCCGCGGCGACTGCGGAAAAAATGACGACCGCCGCGGCCGTGAAGACGCCCTGCAGTTCGCCTCCCCGTTCCGCGGGGAATCCGAACAGTCCCAGCCCCAGCGCCCGCGCCGCCCCGTAGAGGGTGTGGTTGAAACTGATGCCGTTGTATGAAGCCGAAGCAAACGCGTTGAACTGGCGCAGATTCTCCAGCAGCAGCGGCAGCGACCCCCGGACGACGGCAAAACTCCCCAGAAAGATCAGCAGGGAAAAGAGCGCGGTCAACGCGGCTTCACGCCAGCGGCGGTCCGCCAGAAACAGGACGCCCAGCACGCCGGGATAGAGTTTGCAGTTGATCGCCATCGCCAGCAGCAGCGCCGCCGCGGTGTAATGCTTTCTGTCGTAGGAGAAGGCGAACAGCGCGACAAGGGCGTAGACGATCAGCTCCAGATTGCCCCGGTCGATGGCGAACTGCACCGGATAGGCCGCGCAGAGCAGCACCGCCAGCCAGACGCGGCGGCCGCCGGAAATGGAAAACGCGCAATAGGGAAAGAGAAGATAAAACGCCGCTCCCAGAAGAAGATAGAGCAGGAGCGCATCGGTTTGGGCCAGCAAGGAAAAGGGGACGAGCAGACAGTAGATCAGCGGGAAGTAGTTCCCGCCGCGGACGTCGGGC
This sequence comes from Lentisphaeria bacterium, assembly GCA_017450705.1. Lineage (GTDB taxonomy): Bacteria > Verrucomicrobiota > Lentisphaeria > Victivallales > Victivallaceae > UBA1784. The sequence goes on from JAFSTC010000073.1 coordinate 13,440, forward strand.
AGATAGACATTCAGCTTCGGCGAGACACGGGCGAAAACGTCGTAAAAATCCCCGAACCGGACCTCGGGCCAGTAGAGATAGGTGCCGTAGGGGTATCCCGTGCGCCCGCAGCACCGGTGAAACAGCACGACGGCCAGGGCGGCGAAAAGTCCGCAGACGATCAGGGAGGCGGCCGTCTTCAGTCTGCGCGACGCCGGATCGTTTTCGGTTTTCCATGTGCGCCGCAGAAAGACGTATTCCTCGCAGCCGAGCCAGAACAGGACCGCCGCGCCCCCGAGGATCAGCAGCAGCGGCGAATAGCGGACACAGGCCGCCTCAAGTCCCATCAGAGTGCAGTTCTGCCGGAAGCAGAGCAGATAAAACGGGGAAGAGGGCCTTTCCGGAAGCGTCATTTTCACGATCATCGTCCTGTCGCTGTCTTCCGGTCTGAGCATGACGTGAAACAGGCGGTCCCGCTGCAGAAGGGAAAGGTGCCACGCGCCGCCGGGTCTCTGCGCCGGATAAAAACCGGGACCCGCCTTCGAGCTGAGGGCAAGCCCCTCCCGGCGTCCGTGCAGTGCGAAGAGCGGGGCAGTCTCCCCGCCGCGGACGACGGCCAGGAGTTCGCCCGTGCGCTGCGGCGTGAATTTCAGACGCACCCGGGCCGGATTGCCGAGATTTCCGCCGATCGGTTCCGAGTAAAGCTCCCACGAGTCGCAGTCGGGAAAAAGCTCCCCCGCGGGGGACACGCAGGGACGGCGGCCGTCCTGAAGCAGAAATATACCGATGAACAGCCAAAAGGCGGCCGTGCAGCCCCGTACCCACACGATCATGCTCGCTTTTACCGAAGAGACTTTCATTTTCCCGCTGGCTTTCTTTCCCGTCCGGGTGTGCCGCACCGGTTTTCGGCCGTTCCCGTACGGCCCGGCCGCGCGCGGCCGACGCCTTCTAAGGTACATCCTCTTACGCGCAAATGCAAGCCGCCGGACGAAAAACCGGATCTCCTTACAGCGGGAGGAACCCGACGTTCTCCAGCTCCCTGTAAAAGGAAGCGGACTTCATTTCGTCGAGAAAACGCCGCGCCGCGGACGTCGGACTGCCGGGCGCGAGGACGTAATAACGCCAGCAGAGAAGATACTTCCCCGATGCGACGTTCCCGGGCGTCGGCGGCACGCCGTTGACCTCGAGGATCTTGACGCCGGCGGGAACATTCGGCGTCAGCAGACCGAAGCCGAAGGCCTCGGGATCGCCCCCCGCCATCAGGACCACCTGCGCCGTGGAGCTGACGCAGAAAATATCCTTGGCGAGCTCCTCGACGCCGAGGAGACTCTCCGCAAGACCGTGTCCCGGAGCCCGGGACTTGAGTCCGTAACGGTGGATGTCGGTGTTTTTCACGGGGTAGTACGGCCGCCAGTTGGGCCGGGGAGAGGTCAGGAGCGCTTTGAGATCCCGCAGTTCGACGGAGACGATCCCGTTGGAAGCGTTCACGCAGAGCGCCAGCACCTCGGCGGCGAACATCCGGCACAGCGGGGGCCGCGCGGCGGGAAGATTGCCGTGCTCCAGCACGACGAGATCGGCCCGGCCCGCGGCGAGGCGCGACTTGGCCTCGTCGGGCGTCACCCGGTCGATGATGACGCTCCAGTTCTCCCTGAGCGCCAGCGGCAAAGCCAGGGCGTTGAGGGCGGGGATCCCGGCGCGGGAGGCGTCCGCGATCCGCAGAGCCCCCCCCGCGAAGAGCGGAGAAAAGAGCCCCGCCAGCAGAAGCGCCGTCAGGATTTTAAGAGAATATCTCATCGATCGCGGCGAGCAGTCGGGCATTTTCCGCGGGGGTTCCCACGGTGATGCGCAGATAGGCTGCGGTGACGGGCGCGGAAAAATAGCGCACGATGACGGCCCGGCGGCGCAATTCGTCGAAAACGCGTCTGGCGTCGCCTCCCGGGGGGGAGACGAAGAGGAAGTTGCTGGCCGAGTCGGCGACGAAGAAGTTCCGTTTCCTCAGCTCCCCTGCCAGCGCTTCCCGCATGGAAACGACCTCGTTCCGCCGGGCGGTGAAGTACTTTTCGTCGCGGAAAGCGGCCAGTCCCGCCGTCTGGGTGAGCATATCGAGGTTGTAGGAGTCCTTGAGCTTCATGAGGCCCGTGATGATTTCCTCCGCCGCGATGCCGTACCCGAGGCGGATCCCAGCCATGGAGTAACTCTTGGAAAAGGTCCTGATGACGATGACGTTGGGCAGCTCCCGTGCAAAGTCCACGCAGTTGTCGGGAGCGAAATCGGCGTAGGCCTCGTCGATGACGACGATGCCGTCGAAGTTTTCGCAGATGCCCTTGACTGTCTCCCGGGGGAAAAGGGTCCCCGTGGGCGCGTTGGGGCGCACGATCATAAGCAGATTGGCGGGGGCGGCCTGTTCGAGGAGATCCGCAGGCAGGGCAAAGGTGCGCGGTTCGAGTCCGATGCGGATGACGGGAGCGCCCTGCATGGCGGCCAGTTCCTGATAGAGGGAGTAGCTGGGATCCAGCACGGCGACGGGGCGGTCGGGCGAAGAAAAGGCCCGGAAGATCATGGTCAAAAGATCGTCGGAACCGTTGCCCGCGATGACATTGGCGCGGGAAACGCCCCACCGGGAGGCGAAAGCGTCGCGCAGGGCGTCGGCCATGGGGTCGGGGTAGCGGCGGAGCCGGGAACAGTCGAAGGCGCGCAAAACCTTTTCCACCTCCGGACTGGGCGGAAAGGGGTTCTCGTTGGTGTTGAGTTTGACGAGGTCGGCCATCTTGGGCTGTTCACCGGGAACATACCCCGCCATGGCGTCGATCTCCGGACGGAAATAGGACTTCATTTTCTCCGCGGCTCCATTTGCTTTTCTCATCGATTTCGTCATTAATATAGCCGTCCGGAACGACTTTTGCCAGTTCCGCGCTTGAAAAATCGCCGTCCCGGGGTTATATTAGTCGAACGTCATCGCGGAACGGGCCCCAGAAGAGATTCAGGCTTGACACCCGGTCCGCGGAAAAAAACAGAAAAACATAAGGAAAGGGATCAGGTTATGCCTACCGCAAGTCAAGCGAAACACAAGTTCTGCCGCCGGATCGGCCAGTGCCTCTGGGGCGATCCGAAATGTCCGAGCGTCAAGCGTCCGTATCCTGCCGGACCTCACGGCAAGGGCCGCCGCGCCAAGCTCTCCACCTACGGGGAACTGCAGCTCGAAAAACAGAAACTCCGCTACTACTACGCCATCAGCGAGAAGCAGCTCCGGATCGCCTACGCCAAAGCCAAGGCCGGAACGGGCCAGACCCATGAGAAACTTTTCCGCAGCCTCGAGCAGCGTCTCGACGCCATGGTCTTCCGCGCGGGATTCGCGCCGACGATCTTCGCCGCCAAGCAGATCGTGAACCACGGTCACGTGTACGTCAACGGCAAGCGCGTCGACCGGTCCAGCTGCATCGTGAAGGAGGGGTCCGTGATCTCCATCGACGCGGAGAAGTCCCCCGCCATCGCCGAACTGGCCAAGAAGAACAACACCAATCCCCCGCCTTATATGGAAGTCGATCTCGACAACCTCAAGGCGACCTTGGTCCGCGCTCCCCAGGTCGAGGAGATCCCGGTCCAGGTCAAGATCATGAGCGTGATCGAGTACTACGCGCGTTAAGTTCTACGCAAGCGTCATCTCAAAAAGAGCCGCCGCCCTTCCGCGACGGCTCTTTTTTTGGCTCCTTTCTCGGAGAGGAGACTTCAGCGGGTGTTGTTTTTCAGCCAGTCTCGGGGAACATCACCCGTGTATTTGTGGAAGAACCGGGTAAAATATTTCGTGTCGCGAAAATCCATGAGCTGCGCCAGTTCTCCGATCCGGACGTCGGAATACAACAGCAGATCTTTCATGATTTTGACACGTTCCTGATCGATGAAGTTTTTTGTACTGCGCCCCGTGAGATTGCGGACGAGCGTCCGCAGATGCCCCGCCGAACACCCCAGGTGTTCCGCAACCTCCTCCACCGTAACGGGTTTGCCGTTGTGCAGGTAGATAAACTCCGAGATTTTTTTGAGAAGCGTATCTTCCTCGTGTTTCCCGCCGTGAGAATCTTCCCCTAGAATGTAATAGCAGGCAATTCCGTAGAGCAGCTCCTCCAAAATACGGATACCCGCAAAACTTCTGCTGATGGAGAACGGCAGATTCATGCTCAGCAATTTTTCGGGGCAGAAGCCGTAAAGACAACTCCTGACGGCTTCGAGCATCCCCAGGCGCGCGTTCAGTCCCTCCGGCTCGCCAATGTAAATCGAACTTCCCGGCAGATTTTCCAGGCCGGGAATATCCATTTTGAAGGAATAACAGCTGAAAGGCTCCCGCCCGTAAATGAAACGGTGTTCTTTCCCGGGAGCGATCAGCATGATATCACCCCTCTTGACGTTACAGAGACGTTTTTCCAGCTCGACTTTTCCGATGCCGCCGCTGCAGAAATCCATACTCCAGAAATTGTGCGAGTGGCGCACGAGGGGACGCTTCCAACCGGGAGGCTGATTATTGAATCCGGCCTGCCGCAGAATCAGGCGGCGCACTCTCATCTGGGGTAAAATTAATGTTTTTTCATCCACCATTTTTGAAAAATCCTCTGTTTTTTCCCTAATATATGCGATTTTTACCCTTTTTTCAAACAAATCGGACATTGATTTTCGTTTTTTTGAAGCTACATTAGTTGGCAGAGTATGAAATCAACAATCAGGGCGCGCGGACAGTTTCACCATGAGAAAAGCCTCCCTTGCAGTCGTCGGTTGCGGCAAATTGGCGCAAAACCAGCATATCTCTAACATCATCAAGAGCAAAAATGCCCGTCTGCACACCTTTTGCGACCTCGATCCGAAGGTCCTGGAAGATCTGACGAAACGTTTCCCGGGAACGGCCGCCTGTACGGATGTCCGGCGGGTTCTGACCGATCCGGAAATAGACGGCGTCGTCATCGCGACCCGGGAGGATATGCACGTTCCCCTTGCCGTCGAGGCCCTGGCGGCGGGCAAGTATGTCTATGTGGAAAAGCCCCTGGCGGAAACACCCGAAGAATGTGAAAAAGTCATCACTGCAGAGAAGGTTTCCGGAAAAAAACTTTTGGTCGGCATGAACCGCCGCATGGCCCCCGCCTACAGAAACGCGAGAGAAATTCTCAACCGCAACGGCGGCGCCAGAGCGATTTTCTACCGTATCGCCGACGCCTACGCCATCGACTGGGGAAAAAATTTCGGTCCCGGCAAACGTCTGCTTCACGAAGTGTGCCATATTTTCGACATTTGCCGCTTTCTGACAGGCTCCGATGTCCGGAGCGTCTACTGTCTGAGTACACGCCGCGACGAGGAAAATATCGTTCTGGAGTTCGAGTCCGGAGCGACGGCCATGATCCTGAGCTCGGGATACGCCCCGTGGGAGACCCCAAAGGAACATCTCGAAGCCGTGGCGGAAGTCGGCGTATTGACCGTGGACGAATTCTGCGAACTCAACACTTACGGGATGCCTGGCGAGGTCCCGAACAAAAAATATCCCGGTCACAGTCATGTCGAAAAGGAACAGTCTCACGTAAGCTGGATCGCCGATGCGGGTCTTGCCGGAATCGTCGGTCTGCGCCGGATGCTTGCCGACCGTCAGCGCAAGGTCGAGGCGCTGGATCATGATTCCGAAGAATACCGGAACGGACGGGACTTTCTGGATCACCGTCTGCCTCATATAAATTACAGCGTCGACAAAGGATGGCTCGGCGCGATCGAGCACTTTGCGGATGTGATCCTCGACGGCGTTCCAGTCGAGGCCGCGACCGCCGAAGACGCCCTCGCGGCGGCCCGCATCACCCGGGCCGCCGTGATCAGCCGGGCGGAAAAGCGCATCGTCGCCATGAAAGACGTCGATTGACATGACTGTTGCGGATTACCTCATCATCGCATTGCCGCTGGCATTCGTCTTCGGCATGACCCTGCGTTCGCGGCGTTATGTCAAGGGCGTGGCAAACTACCTCGCCGCCGGGCGCGTGGCGGGCAGATACGCCATCGCCGTCGGCGATATTCAGGCGGGCTTGAGCGTGATCACACTTGTCGCCCTCGTCGAAGTCAAGTACCAGACCGGATTTGCCTTGGGCTTTTGGGAAAATATCATCGCCCCCGTGAGCATCGTCATCGCCCTGACCGGATACTGCGTCTACCGCTGGCGGGAAACGAAGGCCCTCTCGATGGGACAGTTTCTTGAAATGCGTTACAACAAGACGCTGAGGATCGTCTGCGCAACTCTGCGGACACTCTCGGAGATGCTCGCCAATTCCATCGGTCCGGCCATTGCCGCGAATTTCTTCATCTATTTTCTGGGACTGCCCAGAAGCGTGCAAGTATGCGGGATCGCGGTACCCAGTTTTTCCATTCTGCTGTTCATACTTCTTTGCGCGGCGGTATTCATCATCTGGAACGGCGGCAGGATCGCGCTGGTCATAACAGATTGTCTCCAGGGATTGATCAGTTTTCCCATATTCGTTCTGCTTACGGGGTATGTTCTTTTCCGTTTCAGCTGGGAAAATGAGATCTCTCCCGTGATGCTCGATCGGGTGTCGGGGCAGAACTTTCTCAATCCCTTCGATATCGAGGCGTTGAGAGATTTCAATATCTTCGCTCTGGTCGTGATGATCACCGGCTCCATTCTCAACCGGGCAAGCTGGCTCGGCAATGACTCGAGCAATGCGGGACGCAATGCCCACGAGCAGAAGATGGCCGGCTTGCTCGGCGCGCTGCGCGGCAGCATCGCGCCTCTGATGTGCACGCTTTTTGCCGTGATGGTCATCACGGTGATGAACCATCGGAATTACGCCGAAAAAGCCCACGCCGTCCGGCAGGATCTCTCCGGCAGAGTGGCCGAAGAACTGTTTTCCGGTCCCGAAAAACGGCGTCTGAAGGAGGCGGTCGCGACCCTTCCTGTCCAGCGTCACGTTATCGGTCGGGACGCGCCACTGTCGGATAAAAAGAACATGGAAACACTCTATTTCGATACCGTCAGAAGGACGCTGGGGAATGATGCCCGCGGAAATTTTCTCTTCCAGCGGTTCCGCAGCGTTTACCAGCAGATGATGCTTCCCGTGGTCATGCGTCACCTGCTGCCGGCGGGATTGACCGGCATTTTGTGTCTGCTGATGGTCATGCTGCTGATATCCACCGACGACAGCCGGATCTTCAACGCCTCCTCGACGATAATCCAGGACGTCGTCCTGCCCTTCTGCAGAAAGCCTCTGACGCCCGAAAAGCATGTGCTGTACCTGAAACTCGCCACGGTCGGCGTGGCGGTCTTTTTTCTGACGAGCTCCCTCTTCCTCGTGCATCTGGACTACCTCAACATGTTCACCACGATCATGACGTCGCTGTGGCTGGGCGGCGCTGGGCCGATCATGCTCTTCGGTTTGTACAGCCGTTTCGGCAATACGGTCGGTGCATTCTGTTCGCTGATATTCGGTTCGGGATTTTCGCTTACCGGCTTCTGTCTGCAGCGCAACTGGGCCGAAACGGTCTATCCCTTTCTTGCCCGCTGCGGCCTTGCCGAACCGATCGGCGGTTTTCTCGAAACGGTCTCCTCTCCGTTCAATCCGTGGATATGCTGGAAAATGGACCCGGTCAAGTTCCCCGTCAACTCCATGGAAATATATTTTCTGTCCATGATGATCGGCATTGCCGCCTACTGTATCGGCTCGCTGCTCACCGGCCGGGCTCCGTTCGATCTGGACAAGATGCTGCACAGGGGAAAATACGCGGAACCGGGAAAGATCGAATTGCGGACCCGGTGGACTCTGCGGAATATCTTCGGCAAACTGATCGGCATCACGCCGGAATATACCCGGGGCGACAAAATCATCGCGTGGAGCGTGTTCCTTTACGCTTTCGTCTACAACATCGTTCTCTGCTTTTTCGGCGTGCTGATCTGGAACTTGTTTTCTCCATGGCCAGCGGAGTGGTGGAGCAAGTACTTTTTCTTCACTTCTCTGGTGGTGGGAGCGGTTGTCGGGATCGTTTCATCCGTCTGGTTCTTCTGGGGCGGCGTCGTGGATTTGCGCCGGCTGTTTCATGACCTCGAGCTGAGCCGCAACGATCCCACTGACGACGGAAGGGTTTTCAAGGATACGCGTGACGCTCATCCGCAATAGATCAGGAGATGTCATGAACTTTCACACAGAAAAAATCCGGTTCGTCTCCCTTGCGGTCATTTGCGCTTTTTCCGCCTTTTCCGGTGGGACGTGGCAGCCTGTGAAAAATGCGGAGAGATTCGTTCTTCGCAAGGGCGATCCCGGAAAGATCGCCCTCGATGATGCGATTCCGGGAAAGCTTCTCGTCGTCGAAGGAAAAGACGGCGCGCTGACCGTTGTGTACAATGCGGCGGGGGAACTGCGCCTGAAATCCGTCATTCACGCCCCCGGTACGGAAACGACATTCACCATCCGCCGGTTCGAGCAGAAGGGGTTTTCCAAAACCGGACGGGTGCGTTTTCTCTGCAGCGACGAAGCGGGGAAAATGAATTTCGGATTCTGCGTCAGTCCTGAAAACTATTACATCCACACGCAGTTCGACCGTTTCCGTCAACTGACCGGACGTCCGCCGGAAAGCAGGCCATGGCAATTTCACTTCGTCAGGACAAGCTGTGACGAATATCTCTGCACGACGCTCAAACGGCATTTCAAGGAGATCAAGGTCCCTGCGGAGAAAACATTTCCATCGTTTTCCCTGCGTTTCGACTGGTGGCAGAAACAGCAGACCGGACTGCTGGAACTGGAGCCGGTCAGATCCGCGCCCATTCCACGACCGCCGGCAAAACCGGACGTGAAAGATTTCCCCAGGGGCGTTTACGCGAATGCCATGTGCTGTTTCATCCCCGGATTTGTTCCGCACTATCAGGGGAAATATTACGGCAACGCGCCGCTGATCCCCGACGCCCCCGGGAATTTTCCTCAGAACGATTTCGGAACGGTCGCGGCTCAGGTGCAGTTTTTCAAGGACATGAAGCAAAGCGGCGTGGATGCCGTGGTTTTCTGTATGTTCGACAATTTCGGAACCTCCCACCTGTGGAACAACTGCGAGGCGGCCCGGCTCAGCGGGACCGGCATCAAGGTCGGCATCTTCTTCGACAACATCAAGGCCGAACACGCGACTTACCTGCGGGATGCCTGGTATGACAAAAGCGTTCTGGATCACCCCAACTATCTCAAGGTCGGCCGCTGTCCCGTCGTATTCATCTCCCCCGAAAGAGGCGTGCGGGGCACTCTCTGCCGGGTCGAGGAGTGGAAGAAAGCCATCGAAACTTATCATCGCGTCGGCGCGGAATACGTGCTTCTGACCGGCATTCAGGCACGGGGCATGATGACGGAACTGGATTTTTACCGCCCGGCGGCACGGCCGTTGTGCGACATCACCGACGGCATGTACTTCTTCAACAGCCATTCGACGATCTGGCGCGGCCGCCGCGGTTCCGGCATCTGCCCGGCGCTGCTGGATTTCAGAAACTCTTTCGGGAAGCCGAAACTCCTGGGCGCCGGCATCGCGCCGGGATATGTCGGCGTCGGCCGGTGCGGAACGCTTCTCTCCCAACGGGGGACGCTGGCACTCCGCTATGCGTGGATGGACGTGATCAACACGGGCCGCTTCGATTTCGTCCACCTGACGACGATGAACGATTACACAGAAACCGAAATGGAAGTGACCTCGAACTCCACGTTCAGTTTCATCGACCTGAACTGGTATTTCGGCACCCGGTGGAAACAAGGCCGATGGCCCGCGACAAAGAAAGACATGGCCTTTTTGAGTTACCGGAAGATCTTGAGTCACAGAGAACCCCTCGAAGCGGAACTGGTCCTGCTGACGCCCGACGCAACTTCCGAAGACCTCTCCCGGTACACCGCGGCATGCCGCGTCGAAGTCAATGGAGAAAAAAACATCGATTTGCCGCCGGTTCAGGCTGAATTCCTGCCCGGTCATCTGGTCTGGAATTTCAAAGGTCCTGCCCTGACGGGGCTTTCCGGAACCGCAGAGTTTTATGTCGTTCTGAAAAAGGACGGCAAAGTGATCCCGCTTCCCGCCGGACGTACCGCTCCCTTTGCCGTCGTGGATGACGGGGAAAGCCTTTCGCGGAAATATCTGCACGTGCCCCTGCACCGGCTGAGAAATGAGACTGCGGAGGTAGCCGTCGAATACGCCCCCTCCGGCGACATGCCCCGCCGCGTCCGGCTGGTCAACACGAGCCATGACCGGGAAATCACCGGCGGGATCATCGAACGGGCCGGTCATCCCTTCAGAAGCAGCATGCCGTTTTCCACGCTCAGGGACGGTTCCCTCGACGATTTTCTGAGCGATTACTCCAGTTTCAGCGTTTACCGGTTCGGCAACCTCTGGATCAAGCGCTGTTACGCCGACAAGGCAGACCGTTATACCGCGGTGATCCGCTACCGTGACGACACCATCGGATTTGCCCGCCCGGCGGTGGTTCCCGCGCCGCGCCCGGATGCGTCGATCGTGACGGATCTTCTTATCTCGCCTCGATCCGCCGGCCTGAACGGCAGAGGGGGCCCCGCGCAGCTGCCGGATATGGGTCCGCTGCGCCTGCACTGGCCTCTGCCCGTCAAACCGGAGGAAAGGCCGAAGATCCTGAAGGATGCTCCGGACGGGTGGTATTATCTTCGTTTCGACGGCGTCCGCAACCGTCTGGTCCGGGGCTGTCTGACCTCTCCGCCCGGACCGGCAACGCTCGAAATGCTGATACGTCCTCTGGAAGCGGGACGGCAGCAGACGATCATGGATATGTGGGGCGCCGCTTTCAGCCTCGGTCTGGACAAAGACGGACGGCTGAGTCTTCTCCGGGAGGACCGGGAACGCTCCGGCGTCTGGCTCTCGGGCAAAACCCCTTTGGGAAAAGACCGCTTCCACCATGTCGCCGCCGTTTTCGACGGAACACACCTGAAGCTTTATCTCAACGGCAGTTTCGAAAGCAGTGCTCCCTGCATCGGTTTGAGGAGCAACGAAAAAATGACGCTGGGCGTCAACTGCGGCGTCACGGAGCCCTATACAGGGCGAAGGGACGCATGGGACAAAGCCTTCAAAGGAGATGTCGCCATGTTCCGGCTGTTGGAAAGACCTTTCTCCCCGGATGAAGTCAAAAGAAGGGCGGAGCAGAGTCTTCGATGCATGAATCGTGAAAAATAACGGAGTATTCTCAAAAGTTCCTCAACCCCCTATTCAAGGAGCAGAAAAATGAAAACGACAAAAAGAACACCGAACGCCGAAACCGCAGTCTCCAACCGCTGTGATGTCCGTTTCCGGCCGCAGGGCTCCGGAGCCGAAGCAACCGGCCCCGGGATTTCCCGTACCTGCAAACGGACTTTCACCCTTATCGAGCTCCTGGTGGTGATCGCCATCATCGCCATTCTGGCCGCGATGCTGATGCCCGCCCTCCAGCAGGCTCGGGCACGGGCCAGAACGGCCAGCTGTTCCTCCAACTTGAAGCAGATCGGCAATTTGTGCCAGTTTTACGGCGATGCATACGGTTATCTTCCCGCCTACAGATATTACCTCTCCGATCCCAACACCACCTTCATACTGCTTCTTTCGAAAATGGGCGGCGCTTCCGGGAAAAAGGATACCGTCAACGCCAGTCTGCCTGTGTTCCGCTGTCCCAGCCAGGTGGACGATCCCCGTTCGCCCTGGACCCCCCAGAATTATCTCAACACCGGTTACGGCATAAGCGCCAGAGTTGCGCCTCCGACGTGGGGCGCGGGAAGTGTTCTTCCCTCCGAGGGGCGCTGTCTCAATTACGTCAAAGTCCCCCAGCCGGGAGCGACCCGCTACATCGCCGACTGCTGCATCTGGCCGAACGAGGTTTCCGGAGCCAATGCGACAAAGGCGATCATCTGGACCCGGACCAATGAAGATTACGGGCTTCCCCTTCTGCGGCACAACATGACGATCAACGTGCTTTTCCTGGACGGTCATGTCGCCAACGGTTCCATCGAAAATCACAGGAACGCCACGCTCTACGCGGAAGAGAGGGAACGTTACCTCAAGGGCGTTTGACAGTTCTTCCCCCGAGGAAAACGAGAAATGAAGCTCGCATCGATTTCCCTTGTCTTTCTGACCGTCTCCGCGTTGTCGGCTTCGGTCGATTCCGCGCGGTTCATCCGTCAGGAAGGCGACAAAAAGATCTTTTCGCTGCACGACTACGTGACTGCCTGTCTGAAGGCCGGGGAGAAGGAGATCTCCCTGCCCTCGGGACGGTATCATGCCGACAGGGGTGTTTCCGTCGTCGGCGGAAAAAACTTCACGATCGCCGGTTCGGGCACCGAAAAAACGGTCATCGTTTTTCAGCACCTGAAACCGATTCTGGAAGGGAAGGAGACGAAATCCTCCGCCCCGGCCCACGGATTTTTTCTGGACAAGTGTTCCGATTTCCGGCTCCGGGATTTCTCGGTGGATTTCGACCCCCTGCCCTTCGTGCAGGGGACGATCACGGAAGTCCGCAAGGGCGGGAAAGAATTCGTCCTCAAGCTGCACAAGGGTTATCCGCGGGCTCATGAATTCTACACCCGGGGGAACGTCTCCGGCGTCCTGATCTTCGACGGAAAAAGCCGCAGATTCAAACCCGGAGTCTACGAGAACTATTATCGGCAGACGATCCTCGACAAAGACACTTACCTTTGCACGAACGCGGCTTTCGCGGAGTGGAACATCGACCGCATCCGTCCCGGAGACCTTGCCGCTTTCGGCTTCCGGAGCATCTGCGCCTTCCGCATGGAGCGCTGCAGCCGCTTTCTGCTCGAAAATCTGACCGTATACTCCGCGCCGGGCATGGGGTACTACTCCATGTATTCCCGGGACCACCGTTACCGCAACATCAGGATCGTCCGCGGAAAGAAACCGGACGGCGCAACGGAGGAAAGACTTCTTTCCGCCGTCGCCGACGCCTTCACCCATCGCTACGCGTTGAACGGGCCGATTCTGGAAAACAGCGAATTCTCCTTCATGGGGGACGATTCGGTCAATATCAGCAGTCATATCCACCCCGTTGTGAAGATCGAAGGCCGTACCGTCACCATAGCGGCCCGCTATCCGGACTGCAGACTGGAACTTCTTTCCGATGTCCTCAACACCCGAAGCACCGCCGTCTTCGCCGCGTTCGGGGACTGGGGGATCACGGCGTCCCCCCGTCTGCTGGCCGTAAGCCCCCTCCGGGGGAAAGAGCCGCCGATCTCCGAAGATTTCCGAAAACGCTGGAAGCTGCGGACGGGCGGACAGGCCTTCTATCTGCTGACGCTCGGGGAGGATCTGCCCTCCGCGGTGAAAGTCGGCGACGGCGTTTATTTTCCCGATATGAACGGCCGCGGCTACGTCATCCGGAACAATTATTTTCACGATCACCGCGCCGTGGGACTGCGCCTTATGGGCGAAGACGGTCTGGTGGAAAACAACCGCTTCGAACACATCGCCTTCGGCGCCGTCGAACTGGCCTGTTCGATGGGCATCTGGCGGGAGTCGGGCTGGTCGAAAAATATCACGATCCGCGACAACACGATCAGGAGCGTGAACGAGCACCCCGTCCAAAACGATCACATGGGCGCGATCGCCTCCCGGGTCGAATACCGGGGATACCGTCCCGGGAAATTTCCGCACTGCCATGAAAACATCGTCATTTCCGGGAACCGTATCGAAAACACTTTCGCCGACGGCATTTCTCTGGTCGGCGCAAAAAATGTCCGGATCGAGAACAACACGATCGAAAACTACGATCTTGCTCCCACGGAGGCCCGGGGATACGCGGACGATCTGGTCGCGGGTTACGGTCTGTGCGTCCAGCAGTCCGGCGAGGTCCGGCTCGCGGGGAACAGGATCTCTCCCCCCGGCAGATTTTCCCGCGGCAAAAGCGCCGTCAATCCGCCGGGCAGGAAAGAACTGGCGGCCGCCGATGCCCGCGCCCTGTGGGGGATCCCGGATGGCAAGCCGCACAAAAATCTGCTCTGTCCCCAATATGACCCCAAGGGCGGAGTGATCCTGCGTCTGGGGGACGAGGTCATTCTGAACGACGCCAACGGCATCGGCGTCCTGAAAACCGTGCCTGCGGAACGCGGGATCGCCGGCTGGGGATATCTCGATTGGCAGAGACGGACGCCCGCCCCGCGGAAAACCGTCTCGGAAAACGGAAAAGCCGTCACCTTCTCGACGACCGACGAAAGCATGACGATCCGCAAAGTCTGCACCATGGTCTCACCCGGCGAGTTTCAGCTTGCCGTATCCGGAGAATGCAAAACGGGAGACACCATTTCCTGGACGGCCGTTCTCCCGGAACGGGTTTATTCCAACGCGGTCATCGTCGAAAGCGACGGGAGCGGGTATCCCCTCCCGAAAATCAGTCCTCTGTCTCCGGATTGTTTCAAGGGCCGGAAATACACGCGGGACGTGCTGCGTCACCACCTCGGACGTCTGACCGTTCAACTGCCCGGAGGTCAGAGGATCCGTTTCGAACTGGAGGCGGGAATTCCGGCCGGGGAGACTCCCCGCGATCTCCATTGGTTCCTCATGGGAGGACGGGATCCCCGCACAGGACAGTCGTCGGATTTCATTTTGCGGAATCGTCTGCGTTACACGAACGGAAAAAACGCCGGCGGCAAATTCGATCTGAAATTGAAAGTTGCCGTTCTGCCTTCGGGGAAAGAAGAAAACCAGCGGGCGGAAATTCGAAATCCATGATCCGGGGCATCCGGGCAGTGTGCTTCTCACCTCCGAAACGCCCGAATCAGCGACCTCGAAGGTCGTCCGGGGTTTTGAAATGGAACGGCTGGACGACCGTTTTGCCCGGCTCATGACCTTTTTCAACCGCAACCCTGTATAACAGCCCCGGCCCGGCCCGCGGTCCTTGACTTTTCCCGGGGAGAGGATATATTAGCCGCGGGAGGGATCGCTTTGAAACGTCTGCTGAAGAAGATCTTCTGCCGGGATGATCCGGCGCGGGAGCTTGTCTTTGCGCTGGTGCTTCTCTTCTTCGGCAGCTGGTGCGTGTGGACCTGTACGGCCATGCTCGGGGAGTTCTCCCCCGTGCTGACGGGTTTCATGTTTTGGACCGATTTGTGGGACCCGCATTCGCGCCTGATCTACTCGGCCAATTTCGTCCTCCCCTTCGTTTTTTTCATCTTCTTCGCTGTTCAGCTGGTCCGCACCGTCCGCGTTTACCGCAGGGAACTCCCCGGCCAGTGGCGGATCGGACTCGCCCTCCTGCCGATCGCGGCGCTGTTTCTCGCGGGCCTCTTCACGACGGCCGCGATGCTGATCGCCTGGGACGTCTTCGACACGCGGGCGGAAAACATCTGTCTTTTTTCGGAACAGCCGTCGGTCGTCCCGGTTTACGCCGGAGCCGCCGCCGTGCCGGTGATGATACTGCTCGCCGCCAAAGCCGCGGCCGCCTTGACGGGGATTCCGTTCCGCAAGGTCTTCGGCCGCGGAACGATGGTTATATTGTTTCTTTTCGTCGGGCTCTATCTCTTTTCGGCGGCGTCCGCCGTCTCCGCAAGCCGGAAAACGGAAAAAAGCATCGCCGAAGCGGAAAAGTTTTTCTCTGCCCCGCTGACCGCGGAGGCTCTGAGACGCGGCTTTTACCGCGGGGAAAAACCCGACGGCAAATTCTGGAAGGAGATCGAAAAACTCAAAGGCGAGGCGGAAAAGGAGATCGGGGTCGACCGATTCCGAAAAATAACGGACTGGGAACTCAAGGCCCTGCCCGAAAAGGAAATGCAAACCTATCGGGACTTCCTCACCCGCTCCCGCGCTCTGGAAGAGTGGGAGGCGCGCTTTGCCCGTCCCCTGCCCCCCGCGGAACGCGACTACCGGCCGGGAGGGATCGCCGGTATGCTTCTTCCGGAGTACGCCCCGTGCCGCGACTTCTGCCGTCTGCAGCTGGCGAAGATCCGCCTCGCCGTCCTCGACAAAGACCGGTCCCGCGCGCTGGAGGCGCTGCACCGGATGGCCCCCGTCCGGGACTACCTGGGCCGCGTCCATAGCGTGCTCCCGGGACTCGTCCTGATCGGCTGCGAAAAGTGCCGCCTCGCGGGGCTGGAAACGCTTCTTGCCTCCCGTCTTCTCACCGAAGACGATCTGAAACGGGAGCGGGGATCCCTCGCGCAGGCCCTCGCGGAACTGCAAAGGGTCCACCGGCAGAGCATTTACGGCGAAGCCGTCCTCGCGCTGGACGACTGCGCTGGGGCGGCCCACGGCCGCCGGCTCGCCCCCGGAAAATACCTGCCGGGACTGTATCCCCTGCGCTGGCTCCTCCCCGCCGCGTGGGAGACCATGACCCGGAACCGGAAGTCCCTGATCGGCTATTTTCTGGTCGACGACCTGACGAAAGCCCTCCCGCCGGAGGGGATGCCCGTCCGCGAAAACAAACTCGCGCGTCTGATAATCCCCGCCCTCGCCCAGTACGGGAAACGTTTCCACGAGCTGGAAACGCGTTACCGGCTCATGCGGGAACAGATGACGCCGACGCCAAAATGAGGCAGGAGGCAGGAGGCAGGAGAGATGAGAGATGAGAGATGAGAGATGAGATGGCAGGCGACGGGCCGGGGAGGAATTACCACTGCCCGCGGGCATAGAAACCGCCGAGAGGGCCGCTGTCGGACGGCCCAGCGGCAAATAAAACAACTGCGGCATGACTGTCACCATACGGACCTCGCACGAGTAACAGAGAAGATAGGGGGTGAAGGGGGAAAGAAAATCGCGGAGGTACGACGCGATTGTCTTGCCCCTTCCGGCAAGCCGTTGCAAAATATGTGTGCGGTCTTTCCGCAGAAAAGCGGGAAGACCGCACATTTATTTTGCAACACGTATTTCTGCCCGATGCCCGCGTGCCTCCGGCCTGCTCGCCTCCCCGTGCCACGGGGCGCCGGGGGGTGCGGGGGGCGGCGCAAGCGCCCCCGCATGACTCCACGGGCCTGCGCCGCGACTGCGAGGGGCAGGAGGAAAAAAAGAGATCGGCGTGCTATATTATGAAAACGACCGACCGGAAAGAAGGAGGCAAAAAAATGAACGATCCGACGCTGGAACTGGCGCAGAACGAGATGAAAAAATACGGTCTCAGGGGGGAACTTGTCATCGAACCGGGACTGCCCTCTTTCGAACTCCGGGGACGGCAAGGAGAGCTGGTCATCGCCGCGCCGGACTCCCTCGAACTGCTCTACGGCGTCTACGACGCGGCGGAGCGCTTCGGCGGCTGGTGCTTTTTCGAGCCCGGACGGGACCGGTTCGACGAAAAGCGGATCGCGCCTGTTGAGGAGGGCGTCCTCTTCCCGGCCCGGCGGCCGCTGCTCAAGCGCCGGGGATTCATCCAGGAGTTCCCCTTCGACAGCGAGACGCGGGACCTCTTCGACTGGATGGCCAAAAACAAACTCAACTATCTCCTGGTGTGGATGAAGTATTACGACCACCTCTCCGACGAACTCAAGGCATACGCCCAAGTCCGGGGGATCGTCATCGAGAGCGGACACCACAACTTCAACTACTGGATCCCGGGGGAGAAGTACGCCGAGGCCCACCCCGAATTCTTCGCCGAGATCGGCGGCAAGCGGATCTCCCCCTCCATCGGGAAGAAGGAGCTTCTCCTCAGCGAACAGCTCTGCACCACCAATCCCGAACTCCGGCGGGAGATCGTCCGCAACATGCTTTCCTACTGCGAAAAGCATCCCGAGGTCAAGGTCATCTCGCTGATCCCCAACGACGGCTTCGGCTGGTGCGAGTGCGAAAACTGCTCCAAATTTTACGACAAGTCCAAGAGGGGCGATCTCTACAGCCTGTCGGAACACGTCTACAAGGCCGACAGGATCTATCACGATCTATTGCGGGACGTCTCCGCGCAGCTGCGGCGCGTGCGGCCGGATATCTCCCTGAGCTTCTGCGCCTACTGCAACTACGGCGTCCCCTCCCCCGGTTTCCGGCTGGAGAAGGGCATGATGGTGCACGCGGCGACCTACTGGCGGTGCATCAACCACACCATCGACGACCCGAACTGCCCCTTCACCGCGCCCTACGCAGAGAACATCCGGCGCTGGGCCGAAGTGAAGCACGGCGGCGAGATCAACATTTACGAGTACTACATGGGGGTCAACTTCTACCTCATGCTGCCCATGATCCACTTCAAAGAGATGTTCCATGAAATGAAGTGGTACGCCGACAACGGCGTGGACGGCATCCTGACCCAGTTCCACGTCTCCCACTGGAGCGTCTACGGCATGAACTACTGCCTGATGGCCCGGGCCGCCCGGGGCGAGGAGGAGGCGTCCTCCATCGACACCCTCTTTGAAATGCTCTTCGGCCCGGACGCGGAGGAGGCCAAGGCGTTTTACGGCCGGATCAAGTCGATGCTGAAAAACATGGGCCGCTGTCACATTCCCTACCCCCGGTCGCTCTTCCGCAGAACGAAGCTTGCGGACTTCCGGGCGCTGGAAGGACCGGCGCAGAGCCTCGCCGCCAAAGCGCCGCGGGACCGGTTCCGGGCCGACCTCGTCATCTGGACGCAGTACATGACGCGCTTCAAGGAGCTCTTCGACAAGGCGCAGGAAAAGCGCCTGACCGAGGAGGAGCTCCAGGCCTTTCTGGACTGGATCGGCTCCTTCGAGGACACCCGGGTCTTCGTCCGCGACCGGATCGCCATGTACTTCGAAGCCCTGCGGGAAGATCTGCGCACGGGCCGCGAGTGGATCCACTTCAATCTGGACTGGGAAGACGCCTACATCCGGCGTCACGACAAGCTGCTGGGGTAAGTTTTCACTCCGTCGTGTGCCGGATCTCCAGACTCCGCAGGAGCCCCGAGAAGCACTTCAGCTCCTTTTTATCGCGGGGATCGGTCCCGCCGAAGGTGAAGACGCAGAGCCAGAGGGCGTATCCCGTTTGGGGGAAGTACTCCTTTTTCCCGTTCACCGCAAGCGTGAAGCCCCTGCCGTCATAGGAGAGGACGACCTTGTTCCACTCCCCGGGGACGGGGGACAACGCGCTTTTGTGGGTGTCCGTCTGGCTGTAGCGGCTCTTCATGTCGTGGGGACGGCGGTTCTTGAAGTCGATGACGAACTTGCCGTTCTCCAGCCGGAGCTGGGCCCCGGCGAGGTACCCGGGACCGCACTGACTGAAGATCAGCTGGTCGTCGGGGGCGTCGAACTTGATTTCCGCCGATATCGAGTACCCCGCGCGCTGGGGCACGGTGGTCGGGGGGAAGGTCACGAACTGCCCCCGGCCCGGGGCGAAACGCAAGGCCCACTTGCCGTCGGGCAGTTTTTCCCAGTCCGGCCGGGGACGGCTGGGACGGTCCTTCTGCAGATCCTGAGCCAGCTGGGCTGAGAAGCTCACCGCGTTCTGAGAGTGCGCCGCGCCCTCGAAGCCCGAGGGGATGGTGCCGAGGGCCCCCAGAGCGCCGAAAAACTCCCGTCCCGCATCGCAGGAGAGCACGTCGGGCCCCAAGGCGGGATCGAACTTGTAGACGATCCGGGGGACGCGCAGAGCATCGACTTCGAGATCGAAGGCCGCGCGGGCGGGATCGTAGACGCTGATCCGGCACCGCCGTCCCGCGGGGAGCGCGGGGGCAAAGGGCTTGCTCCACCAGACCCGGCCGTCCTTGGAAACGGCGCGGAACATCAGGATCCCCTCGGGCAGATCGTTTGCCAGCACGGTTTTGAAAGCGGCCTTTTCGCTGTCGAGGGGCAGCGGCAGGAGCTCCGGCTTGCAGGCGGTCTCCACGCCGAAGTGCAGACCGTCCTCGAAGGTCTTCATCCGGACGCCCCACGCCCCCAGCTCCCGGAGGGGGAGGCTCCACGAGAAGGGCCGCCCCTCGTCCGGGCCGCTCGTCCGGACGCCGGAAACGGTCAGGACCGCATTCGCGACCTCTTTTGCGGGGACCGAGAACAGCGTGACGTTCTGATGGCGGCAGAAACGCGTCCGCTTCCTCGCGACCGGTTCCAGCCACGGGATCTGCCGGTACATTTTGTTGGCGACGACAAGAGAACTGTTGCGCTTGTGCCTGACCGGCTCGAAATAACAGGCTCCCGGGGCGTTGACAAGATCGAACGAGAGCGTGCCGAAATCGGTGCCGCGCTTGTTCATGTAAAGCGAGGAGATGCGGAAGAGCCGCCGGTCGGGATCGTTCTGCAGGAATTCGTTCTGCGGGTCATGGGCGAAGATCTCCATGGAGTTCTGGAGCGCCTCCACCGCGTTGAGCTTGTGCCCGGGGAACTCAAGCTCCACGTCGGCGGCGATTTTCCGGACCATGGGCTCGGCCAGGAAGCCCTCCCTGGTGAAACTGACCTTTTCCCCGGCGGGGAACATCAGGTTCCGCAGGGGGGTGCAGTACCAGCTGTAGTCCCGGCTGACCGTGGCGCGGATCACCGAGGCGGGGAGCCCCGAGTCGATCATGCGCTTCTTCCCCGCGAAGTCGATGACAAGATGGGGATACACCGCCCGGTGCGGCGCGATCTCTTCGGCGGGCAGGACGATGGTGTGGTCGGTGAGGCGCGAGGCGTCGAAATCGTACTTTTGAGAGGTAAAAAAGCATTTCCCCTCCTCGTCGAACAGCCGGACTTCCACCGTGTAGGGGCGGCTTGCTTTCGTATCCGGCACGTTGAGGAGCTCCACCTCGAAGGGCGCGCCCAATATGGCCTGCCGCCGCTGGCTCACGATCAGGTTGGGCAGCGAAAGATCGTCCCCCGGGAAGGGAACGGGGTCGTTCCCCCGCATGAGATCGCTGTAGTAGCGGTAGATCCGCGAGGAGGACCCGGGCTTGCACACCGTGGGGTCGATACAGGTGTCCTCGTTGGTCTCGTCCCACTCGACGCCGTGGATGAAGTCCACGTTGTGCTTGCGGCATAGTTCGAGGTAGGTGCGCAAGGTCTTCGTGCCCCGGCGGTCCAGGGTCTGGCTGCCCCAGTAATAGCTGTAGCCGGCCTGGACGCTCAAGCCGAGGATCTTGCCGCTTTTGAACTTATCCTGAGCGCAGGCGGCGGCGTAGAGGGGCAGGAGCACTTCGTCGTAGAAGGGGGCAAAGAGGTTGCTGTCCCGGTCCGGCAGACGGTTGCGGAACTGGATGCCCTCCCCCGCGTCCAGATAGGCGGTGAGCCGGTCGAAGCACTTGAGGATCATCACCGCGGAGACTTCGCCGTGATCGATGTAGTTGTGAAAGGGATCCCCGCCCGTCCCCCACAGGGAGCCCACGCCGTGGACGTAGGCGAGGTCGATCCCCGTCCTGGCTTTGACCTCCTTGAGCGCGGCGGCCACCCGGGAGGGGGAGTAGTTGTCGGAGTTGTAGGAAAAGGCCACGGGTTTGCCCTTGAAACGCCACGTGGGCCCCTCGGCGCAGGCTTTGATCTGCTCCATGTGGAGCGCCTGAAGTCCGTTGCGCCCGAACCAGAACACGGGGACCACTGAGGACTTTTCCCCCGCCAGCGCCCCCTGCACCGCGGCCTGACTGTAGATGATCGGGGCCCGGCCGCCGCCGATGAGGGGGGAGAATCCGTCGAACCCGGCCTGCCGCACAAGTTCGATGCTCTTGAGGAGGCTGGCCGTCTGGAACTCCTTCGGCGTACCGTCCCACATGTCACGGGAGACGAAAATGTTGCGGTCGAACCACTTTTTGGGGCTGTAATAGAGCTTGCCCGAGCGGTAGATCACGGGCTCCGTGTAAAAGTGCCGCTTCCCGTCGGCCAGAGTCTTCTTTGCCGCGAGGCGCCGGATCTCCTTCATCAGCTCCCGGCCGAGGCGGAAGTCCTCGGGGGAGTTGGGAACGACCTGCTTCGCCTTCTCGCGGAACGCCGCGAAAGGCCGGCTGTCCTTCCCCCAGGCGGTGCCGAAAGACAGTCCGGCGACGGCGGCGGCGAACAGGAGATACCGTTTGAGTTTCATCATTTTTTCCCTTTCCCGAGAAGTTCAGTGACGGCGGTCCAAGCCAGTTTGGGCCGCCGGTACTCGTCGAGGATGCCCTTGTTGTTGAATCCCCGGGCCCGGCCGTAGATCTGATTGCCGCAGACGTAGGACCGGGTGTCGGCAAAGTGCCAGACGGCGACGCCGGCGCAGTCGTCGTGACCGAGGACGTACTCGAAGCACTCCCGCAGGAGTTCGGCCTGATACTCTTCGGACCAGTAGGTTTTGAGGGGATCGCGGAACCCCAGAAGCGCCTCCGCGCCGATCTCTGAGATGAGGAAGGGCTTGTCCTTGGGCAGAAAATCCGAAAGCTCCTGCAGACGGGGCTTCACCCGGCCGTTGGTATTGATGGTCTCGGTCGTCGAATCATACCAGCCGGGATAGGGGTTCATGGAGACCACGTCGACGATGTCCGTCGTCACGTCCTTTTCGTAGCGGTTGGAGGCGAAGCTGATGAGCGCGTGCTCGTCCACGGAGCGGATTTTGTCGTACAGTGCCCGGATGACGTGACGCGTCTCCTCCACATCGCAGCGGTTCTCGTTGAGGAACGCCTTGATGACGATGCAGGGATGGTTGAAGTTCCGCAGGGTGAGCCTTTCCACCTGTTCCAGCTGCCGCGCGAGGAATTTTTCGTCGTGGAGCAGCGGCGGCTTGACGCCCCAGCCGATGGTCTCCTCCCAGACGAGGATCCCCATTTTGTCGCAGAGCTCCAGCAGCGCGGCGCGCTGGGGGTAGTGGCTGCCGCGGATGAAGTTGAAGCCGTTCTCTTTGAGGAGGCGCAGATCGGAGGCGATGAGCTGGACCGGCATGGCGGCCCCCATTTCGGGGTGGCTTTCGTGCCGGTTGAACCCCAGGAGCTTGACGGGCTTGCCGTTGAGCAAAATGCGCCGCCCCTCCGTCCGGAATTCGCGGATGCCGAAGCTCTCGATGACCTCGTCGCCGGGGATGGAGAAATCAAGGGTGTGCAAAGAGGGCTCTTCCACGCTCCACAGCCGGAAATCCGGCAGGGAAAACGTGCCGTCGTACCGGCCGTTCTCGACTTGAACGGTCTTTTCGAACCCGGTGTCGAAAACCATTTTCGCCTCGCCGGAGAAGCCGCCGGAGACGGAAGTGCGGACCCGGATGGTCCCTTTTTTGTAATCCTCGGTGGAAATGAGGACGCGCTCGATGTGGGTCGCGGGGAGAAGGGTCAGCGTCACGTCGCCGTAGATGCCGCCGTAGCCGTAGAAGTCGAAAAAGGGATCGAAGTCCTCGCAGAAGCGGTTGTCCAGCACGACGGCGAGCTCGTGGGACTTCTCCTCCCCCGCGTCGAAGACGAAGCTCTCGGGCATGTAGGCGTAGGGGGCGCTTCCCACGGGTGCGCCGTCCCAGAAGATCTCGCCTTTGATCCCCAGTCCGTCGATGAAGAGCTCTACCAACCCTCCGGCAAAAACCTTGCGTTTCACGACGGCGTATCCCCGCTTGCCGCAATGGGGCTCCATGAGATCGAAACAGCCGGGGACGGCCGTGAACTCCCGCGTCCCGAAGGGGGGAACGGGCTTTTCCGCCCCGCAGAAAGAAAACTCCCAGACGCCGTTCAAAACCTGTGTGGTACGCATAATTTCACCTGTTCCTATTTTTGGAAAACCGAATATCCGCCGTGATAAATTAACCCCCGATCTCCCCATTTGCAAGGGGAAAAATCCGACAAAAAAGTTTTTTTGTGCGGACGGCGCTTCACCGGAGGTTTGATTTTTGGCGGAATCGCGGTTATATTTTCCTCCGCACGGCATATCCAAAAAAACAGGGATCCTGGAAAATGGTCGAGATCACGAATTTGCGGCAGGGGGTTGTGCTCAATCACAACCACGGAGTGGAAACGGAAAACGAACTGCGCATCACCGTCGAGGGATTCTCCTCGGACGGCATGCCCGTCACTGTCAACGGCGTTCCCGCCGAAATGGACGGCCGGCGCTTCTCGGCCGGGATCGGCCTGACCAAAAAATTCAACGTCGTCAAGGCGGAAACCGTGACCCCCTTCGGCGTCTTCTCGCAGGAGATCGTCGCCGTCTGGGACAAGAAGTCCTTCAAGCGGAGCAATTTCTATATCGACGACCACAGCTTCCTCTTCACGGAGCTGGCCCGCGACCGCCCGAAGAGCGCCTTCGACCACTTCTATCTCGCGGGATTGAAGGAGATCCACAAAAACTACGGCACCAAGTTCACGCTGAACGCCTTCTATGAGAACGCCCACCACGGTTTCCTGCTCAAGGACATGCCGGACACTTGGAAGAGCGAATTCATCGACAACTCCGACTGGCTCAAGTTCTCCTTCCATGCCCGGAGCGAATTCCCCGACCGCCTCTACGCGGAGGCCACGGCGGAGGAGTTCGGCCGCGACTGGGATCAGGTGCAGAACGAGATCGTCCGCTTCGCGGGGGAAGAGTCCTACATCGCCCCCGTGGTCATCCACTGGGCCAACATCCACCCGGCGGTGGCCCAAGAGATGATCCGCCGGGGGACCACCTGTTACTCCACGGCGCTGCGCATGCGGATCATGGGCGGCCCCAGCCTCGCCGACCGGCAGAAGGGCGGCGACATGAAGAGCGTGACGCAGCGTTCCCTCTCCGGCGCCGACAGGGACGCGGGGACGCTGGGCTTCAAGATGCACTATGACCGCATCGAGGAGACGGGGTATCTGGAGAAGCACCACTGCTACTACGATCCTTTGCTCAAACTCTTCTTCTTCCGGACCAACGGCGTCTGCTGCAACCTCGTCCCGCTGGACGAGATCGAACCCAGACTGCGCACGACCTTCGGGAACGCGGCGAAACGCGGCGTGGAGATCTTCGGGAACGCCTCCCACGAGCAGTACACCTTCCCCTGCTACCCCAACTATCTGCCGGATCACATGCAGCGGCTGGCGTGCGCCGCCCGGGTCATGCGCGAAAACGGCTGCGAGCCCGTGTTCTTCACCGAAGGCATCCTCGGCAACACCGCCTGGGACTGACAAAAAAATCCCCTTGACAGAGAAAGGAAGGGGGATTATATTATACGCGAAACTGGTATAGTGCAGTTTTGACGACACAGGAGTTTTCGAGATGATTTCGCGGCAAAAGGAATCGACGCTGATACAGCACGTGGCGGAGACGATCCGCCGCCGCATCGCGGAGGGCGTCTGGCCGGACGGGAAGAAACTGCCGGGAAGCGGCAAGCTGGCAGCGGAGTTCGGCGTCGCCCGGGGGACCGTGGACGCCGCGGTCGATCTGCTGGTCAAAGACCGCTGTCTGGAACGGCGGCCCCGGAGCGGGACCTACGTCCTCAAGCGGCCGCTGCGCATCCTCTACGTGTGGAACGAGGCGCAGGCCGTGTTCGACCCCGTGCACTTCAACGAGGACATGGCCATCAACCAGCTGCTTCTCCACGGCCTCTTCGTGGAGTCCCGGGCGTTGGGGATGGAGGTCGCCAGCGAATACTCGCCGCGGAAATCCCCGGAGGAATGGGAGACGTGGTTCCGGCTCCGGGCGGTGAGGGACTTCGACGGCGTGGTCGTCCGCGGCGGGGAAGACCCCTTTTACGCGGCGCAGGGTAAGTACCGTTTCCCCTGCGCCACGTGGACCTCTCTCCACGGCCCCCGCCCGGGGTGCTCGACGGTGACCGACGACCAGACGGGACCTTTCGAAAAGATCGTTTCCCGCCTGAAGGAAAAAAAGTACGCCCGCATCGTGATCATAGCGGCGAACGTCTCCATCGGCTTTTCCGGCCGGTCCAACGCGGCCAAGATCGGGCATTTCCGCACGCTCGCCAAAAAAGGCGGCTTTTTGCGGATCGAACAAGTCGACGCTTCCGCGATCGGGGCTTCGTTTTTCGAGACCCTGACGCCGCGGGACGCCGTGTACTGCGCCTACACCGATTTCATCCCGCGGGTCTGGGCATGGTGCCGGGAAAAGGGGCTCCTCCCCGGCCGGGATTTCGGACTTTTCGGCTACGCATCGGGCATGACGTTTTCAAACCTCTATCCCGAGGTCGCCCGGGGACAGATCGACTTCTGCGCCATCGGCCGTCAGCTGTGCCGGAGTCTCAGAAAGCAGATCCTCACGGGAGAAACCGACGACGTTTTTATCGAAGGGCGTTTCGAAGAGGGGGCAAGTCTGTGACCGTTTTCCGTCGAAGAAATTTCGGCACCTCAAAATGAAAAAGGAAGGTATGTCCATGAAAGCACGAAGATCGTCCCGCCGCCGTCACGACCGTTTCACGCTGATCGAACTCCTGGTCGTCATTGCCATTATCGCCATCCTGGCCGCGATGCTCATGCCCGCTCTGCAGCAGGCCCGGGAGACGGCGAAGGCCTCCACATGCGCCTCGCAGCTCCGGCAGCTGGGATTCGCTGTAGCGAGCTATTACAACATCTACGACTCCTTCCCGCCCTACCGGGAGAAGCGCGGGACTTCCTGGTGCAACCACATCACCCACCTCACGGTGACGGCGGGGATCTTCAATTCGGTCACCGAAATGCTGAACAACAATCCGGGCAGCGACGCCACGACGACATGGTTCGCCAAGCAGATAAAGAAGTACACCCTCTTCATCTGCCCGTCGGAGACGCGGCTGATCATCCAGTTCAACTCCACCGGGGGGCACGCCTACACCAACTATCTGGCCAACAGCAGCATCATGGCCGACAACATCGATGTCCTCTACGGCGTGCCGATGGTCAACATCAAGGAGCCGACCCGGACGACGTTCTTCATGGACGGCAATCCCGTCAAGGGCACGACGGTCAACGCCACGGCGGCGGGGGTCAAGCTGGAGAGCGAAGGCGGCTCGGGACGGAACGCCTACCGCCACAACGACACGTGCAACATCCTCATGGTGGACGGGCACGTCACGAAATCCCAGCGGGCGCGCTACCCCGAGGTCGCCTGGGAGAACAAAAAGCACATCACCCGCAAGACCCAGCAGGAATGGCTCTACAAATAGGAGAAAAAAGCCCGATGAAAACGGCGAAAAAATATTCGGCGGCGCTCCTTCTGGCCGCCCTTTTCTGCGCCTGGGGACAGGAGGAGAAGGATCTGCTGCTTGCGGCCTCCTTCGACAAGTTCACGACGATCCCGGACTTTGCCGCGGGCCCTGAGACGAAGACCGAAGGGATCCACCCCGACTTGCAGCTGCGGGGATTCCCCGGGCCCGACGGGACGGGGGCCGTGGTGCTGAGCAACCGGGAGAGCATCCGCTACACTCCCCGGGGCAACATCGATCTTGCCCGGGGCAGTCTCTCGCTGTGGGTCCGGCCCCAGAACTGGAACACCTCGGACTACAAGCACTTCTGCATCTTCTTCGAGTACCGGAGCATGGATTTCAAAAACCGGTTGATCCTCTACAAGATCAACCGGGCCGACAGCATCTGCTTCCACTGCCGGATCGGGGGGAAAGCCTTCGTTGCGGAGCACCGGGGGCGCTGGAATCCGGGCGAGTGGCACAAACTGGACGCCGTCTGGACCCCCATGGGCATCAAGCTCTACGTCGACGGACGGCCCGCGGCGGAAAAGAAGTTCCCCGAACCGCTGACCTGCCCCGCGATCCGCTGGCACGAGATGGGGCTCAACCTCTGCGACCGGGGCTGGGAAAAACTCGTCGTCCCCGGGTGGCAGACGGCCTATGACGGCTTGAAGATATGGCGCCGCCCCCGCTCGGCGGAGGAGATCGCACAAGACTACGAAAAGGTGCGGCCCCCAAAAGCCGTGAAGCGGGCGCTCCGTGTCACCGCCCCCGCGACGGTCCCCGTTGCTGTGCCCGCGTACAACAACAAATGGACCGCGCCCTCGAATTCCCGGGTCGCGATCAGCTGCGACGACAAAAAACTTTATCTGGACTATTTCGTGGACAACCCCGGCGCCCGCTGCCGGTACACCCGCCGGGACGGGGAGATCTATCTGGACGACGCCGCGGAGTTCCACGTGCTGGGCCGGGACGGCCGCCGGAGGCAGTTCATCGTCAACCCCGCGGGGGCGGTGTACGACGCCCTCGAGGGCGACGCGAAATGGAACTCCGGCATCGAAACGGAAGTCTCCCGCGGCAAGGGCTTCTGGCGGGCAAAACTTGCGATCCCTTTTTCCGACATCGACGTCGGGAAAAGTTTCAAGGCCAATTTCTGCATCTCCGACAAGCGGGGGGAGAACCGGAACTACTCCTGGGGCTACATCGCCGGGAAAGCCGGTTTCGCGGGCAAGGACTATTTCGGCACCGTCGAGCTGGCCGGGGGGCCTCAGGTCGAGCTGACTTCTCTGGGCGACCTCCGCGCGGGGAAACCGGACATCAAACTTGCCGCACCGCCCGACGTGAAGACCGATATCCGGATCGCGTGCGCCGACGGGCGGACCGTCGCCGCCGCCCGGGCCCAGCTCCCCGCGGGGAACGCGGAACTGCGGATCACGGGGCACCGGGGGAAGAAGAAGGTCTTCGATTTCAGCTGTCCCTTCTCCGTCAATCCGCCGCTTGTGATGGAGTCCCGCATCTACCCCCGGGAGAAGACCGTCGGGATCGGCATCGATTTTTCGGGCATGGGCCGCCCGGAAAAACCCGTGACGATCACCCTTACGGAGGAGAAGACGGGGAAAGTCCTTTACCGGGGAGACTTCCCCGTGCCGGGGGTCTTCGGCAATTTCACGATCCCCCTGCCCGGACTGACGCCCCTTGCGCGGTACAAGCTGACCGCCGCCTGTCAGGGGAACAGCGTCGAAGACGCTTTCCGGGTCCCGGACCTGAATTTTCTCGACACCCGCACAGCCGTGGACCACACCGTCCCCGCGCCGTGGAAGCCCGTGGTGCGCAAGGGCGATACAGTGGAGGTGCTTGACCGCGTCTACACCTTTGCCGCGGGTCCCCTGCCGGACCGAATCGTTTCCCGGGGGAAGGAGCTCCTCATCGCCCCGCCGCGCTTCCTGCTGAACGGGGAGCCGGTCGCGTGGGGCCCCGTGAAGTGGGGGAAAAATCACGGCGACTATATCGAACTTGCCTCCGAAGGGAAATTTGCCGGAGGCCGGGCCGAAATAAAAGGGGAGCTCTGGTTCGACGGCATGTACAAGTTCGATCTCGCCCTCGCGCCCGACAAAGAGCTTGCGGTCCGTTCGCTCGTCCTCGGCTGGACGATGCCCGAGGCGCAGACGAAGTATCCCCTGCTCCCCGCCTGGACGCCGTGGCAGGGAGACGTGCTCAAACAGAAGTGGGACACCCGGGAATACCATTCCCTCTTCTGGCTCACGGGACCCGAGGCGGGCCTCGCCTGGTGGTGCGAATCCGACGCCAACTGGGTCATCGACCCCAACAAAGAAAACATCGTCGCCCGCCGGGACGGGGGCAATACTTCCGTCGAGATCAGCCTCTTCGCCAGGCCCGCCGTGCTGAAGACGAAGGCAAATTACACCATGGTCTTTCAGGCGACGCCGCCCCGGCGGCCCCGGAACGACTTCCGGGAATACGCCTTCAGCCAGCGTTCCCGGTTCGAGAAGAAACAATATATGCGCATGACCCACGTGGACGTCAACGACGGGACGCCTTCCGGCTACGTCAACGACCACAGCATCAAAAACTGGGTCAGCCTCGTCCCCGTCGATCCCGTCAAATTCCGCAAATACACCGATTGGGCGGCGGAAAAGCGAAACTGGAAGAGCTTCATGTACGCCATGCCGGCGCACCTGTCGACGCTGGATGACGAATACAAATACTTCTACCCCTCCTTCGCCACCTTGCCCGCCATCGGCTGGGAGGCCTTCGACGGCGTGACGAAACAGAAGCACACCTGCGTCGGGACGTGCATGCATCTGCCCATCGCCGATCTCCACGCAAAAAGGATCGACGCCCTCTACCGGGACAATCCCCATCTGGGCGGGCTGTACTTCGACCTCATGCACTGCCGGGACTGCGGGAACACCCGCCACGGCTGCGGGGGAACCGACGCCTTCGGCAAAAGCTTCAGGACCTCTCAGGCGCTGCACATCCGCAGTTACGTGCTGCGCGTGCTCAAGCTCCACCGCAGATACGCCCGGCTCTTCGGACTGCACGCCCACAACGCCTACTTCCCCTTCGTCCACGACATGGGGGACTTCTGGATGCCCGGAGAAGAGATGTTCATCCACGTGGCCGGCGATCCGGAATGGTGCTACCACGAAAAGATCGCACCCGAAGCGTGGCAGTCCGCCTGGAACAGCGTCGTCCGCGGCGTGCCGCTCAACATCATCGGCCAGCACGAGCGGGTGGCCCGCTCCCTCCCCGGCCTCTCCGAGGCGAGAAAGAAATACCTGCGGCAGTTCGTTTTCGCCGAAAGGATGGTTGCCGCGCTCTTCCTCTACGACCTGACGGCGCGGACCTTCTGCTCCGAAGAGAAGGGCCACCCGATCTTCCGCTCCTTCGATCTGAGGCAGGATCTACACTTCGCCTCGGCCGATTTCCACCCCTACTGGCGTGAGAGCGTCTGCACCGCGGCGGACCCCGTCAAGGTCTCGTGGTACACCTGGGAGAAACCGTCGCCTTACGGCTTTTTGCTCTGCGCCGTCAACATCGGCCGGGAGCCGGTCAAAAGCCGGCTCGCCGTGGATTGGAAGAGACTTGCCGCCTCCCCCGGTCCCCTGCTGGATCTCTGGAGCGGTAAAACCTATACCGAACAGGGACTGGCCGAAGCCGTCATCCCCGGTCAGGGCATGATGCTTCTGGTGAAAAAACAGCCCGGCCCCGCGGGACCGGCAAAGGAGAAATGAGGGATCGTCTATGAATGCAATTCTTCCGTGGTCGAAGGAAAAGATCGGGGGACTGGCGCTGGCCCGGGCGGAATCCTCCGTGGAGATCGACGGCGTCGAATCCGCCATCCTCTGGCGTCGGGAGGGCGACGCTTTTTCGGGGGAAGCCCCCGGCGTGCATCTCTCGTGCCGCGTCGAAAAGGCCGCGGGCGGCATCAGGATCGGCTGCCGCGTTTTTCTCGAAAAGCCCGTCGAACGGTTCCGGCTTGACCTGCTGCGGTTCCCCGCGCTGACGATCGACCACTACGCCGGATGCGGCGAAAAGATGGGCCGCGCGCAGCTTGTCCGCTTCCCGGCGGCCGAAACGCCTCTGCGCAGCTGCGGCACCTGCGTCCTCACCTCGGGCGGTACAAGCGTCGTCCTCTCCACGCCCCTGCATCAGAAATTCGACAATTTCTTCACGGGACGGGCCTCGGGGGAATTCCTGCTGAACTTCCGCCTGACGTGGGAGCTCAGGCACTGCAGTCTCACCGATCTGGAGCTGGACCCCGTGACCATCGCCGCGGGGGACCCCGTCCGCCTGCTGCGGGACTATGCGAAGAACAACGCCGAACAGGCAAAAGATTTTTCCGCGCCTCCCGTGTACGGCTGGAACTCGTGGGACAACTACCGCTGGACCATCACCGAAGACGAAGTGATCAGGAACGCCGAATTCATCGCCGCGGATCCGGTTTTGAGCCGTCACGTCAGGCGCATCATCGTCGACGACGGCTGGCAGTACTGTTACGGCGAATGGGAGCCCAACAGCCTCTTCCCCTCCGGCATGAAGCGTCTGGCGGAGCGTCTGGAAAAGATGGACTTCACTCCCGGGTTGTGGCTGGCTCCCGCCATCATCGAGCCCCAAAGCCGCATCGCCCAGCTGGAGGCCGATATGCTGGCCATGTCCTGCGGAGGACAGCCCTGCCTTGCCTTCGAGTGCATGAAACGGCACGGCTTCATCCTCGACCCCACCGTGCAAAAGTCCCAAGAATTCCTCGAAAAACTTTTCGACCGCTACGCCGCCATGGGGTACCGGTATTTCAAACTCGACTTCCTCGCGGGACTTTTGAACGCCGAGCGCTTCCACGACACAAGCGTCCCCCGCTGCCGCCTCATCGGCAAACTGCTGGAGAGTGTCCGCGCCGGGATCGCGGGCCGGGCGGAGATCCTGGGGTGCAATTACCCCTTTGCCTGCGGGAACGTGCCAGTTGCCGCCGTCCGGACCGGCTCAGACATCCAGGCGGCATGGGATTGCATCAAGCGCAACGCCCGGTCCGTCGCCTACATGTTCTGGGCGGGGAAGACCCTGTGGCTGAACGACCCCGATTTCGCCCTCTGCCGGGGGCCGGAGACCTCGAACGATCCCGATCTGGGCCGCCTCGCCCCCCGGCACGTCTTCGTCCGGCCCGACGCGCCCTGCACACCGTTTTTGAGCTCTCCGCTGGCCCAGATGAGTCTCGACGAGGCCCGGGTTCTGCTCTCCGTCGTGCTCATGGCCGCGGGCGCGGTCAACCTCTCGGATAAGATGTATCTGCTCAACGACGCGGGGCTGGATCTGGCCCGCCGCGTGGTCTC
This sequence comes from Lentisphaeria bacterium, assembly GCA_017450705.1. Taxonomy (GTDB): domain Bacteria; phylum Verrucomicrobiota; class Lentisphaeria; order Victivallales; family Victivallaceae; genus UBA1784. Next base: position 45,662 of record JAFSTC010000073.1, read on the forward strand.
GGCGCCCTCCGGTCAGCCCGCCGTGCCGCTGGATCTCTTCGAGAGCGAGCACCCCGCGGTCTTCCTTCAGGAAACGGCGACGGGCCGCCGCCTGCTCCTCGTCAACTGGCAGGACGAACCGAAAAGGATCTCCGTCCCGTGGGACCGCTGCGGCGGACGCCCCACTGAAGTCAGGGACTTCTGGACCGACGCCGTCTCGGCTTCTCCCGAAGCGGTCGACCTTGCGCCCCGCACCTGCCGCCTGTGGGAGTTTTAGAAAGCGAAGGGCACGCCCCGGATCATTCGGCGATCCGGAAAGTGGAGCGCATCCAGTTGTATTCGGGGACGAGGCTCGTCTCCATCTCGATCCGTCCCTCCCTGAGGAGATTCTCCATGGTGCGGTAGGTCGAAATGGCGCAGCACTGCATGACGCCTTTGGGGAAAAGCGGTTTCAGACCCTGATCGCAGATCTGAGCCAGATTGGCCGGCTGGATCCGGGCAAGCGTCTGCAAAAACTGCCGCTCAAGTCCCTCCGGGATGGTCTCGTCCACGACGTAGCGGTCCGAGAGTTTTCTGATGACGCACTCGTCGGGGGAGATCATGCCGCAGGAGTTCACCGGCAGCTGGTGGAAGCGGCGGTCCGGGAATGCGGCGCTGCTCACCGAGAGCACGATGCCGTCCCGGTCCCGGGCGGCCGCCACCGACTGGTTGGTCGTGGCGTAGAAGATCTTCCCCGGATGCTTCCGGAAGATCACGATGCTGGAGGCCTCCTCGGGCAGCTCGCTCAGCGCCTTCTGCACCGCATCCAGCGGGGCCATGCCCTGCGCAAAAAAGTACGCGATGGTGTTGCAGACGATCTCCGAAACGTGGACGTTGAACTTGCCGAAAAGCAGCGGATATTTGCCGCTGGGGTCCTCCGTTTTAGCGCTGGGGAAACGCCACGATTTCTCATAGAGCATCTCCCCGTACCGGATGAAGCTCTTCTGCGGTTCCCCCGCGAACACGCCGGAGTGGCCCTGCGAGACAAGGGCGACTTCGCCGTCGGAGCTCGTGAAGGGATGCGCCCGGTCATCGTCTCCGAAACCGCCCGTGCGGCTGTGCCACAAGCCCGTGGTCCCCGGAAAATCCTCGAGCTTGAAGCGCTTCTCCCAGTCGAGGGTGGTTCCCCGCAGTTTGGCGCAGTGCAGACCGGCATCGTCCAGCGTCACCATTCCCGTGAAGATCCCGCTCCACAGGCCCTCGATCCTTTTGCCGCTCTCCCAGAGCACGGGGGCCGCCGGACGGGCTCCCGTGTAAGCACACCAGGTACACATAACACAACTTCCTTTCCCTAATGAATCCGGATGCCGGATCAGTTTTTTTCTTTCGCCGCCGTGTGATCGATGGATATCGCCGCCAGTTTCCCGCGGAACATCTCAGCTCCGGAAGGCAGACCGAACTCATGCTTGACGTGTCCCCCGAAGACCGCCGGTTTGAAGTACAGCGCCAGGTGCTTCGGGAAAGCGAAACGTTTTTCCTTGCCGTTCACCTTGAAAACCAGTTCATCGAGGTCGTAGCGTATCTCGACGTCGGACCATTTGCCCGGTTCCAGCGGCAGCCCGGTCGCGAATTTGGAGGTTTTGAGTTTCCGGTCGCCGAAAGTAAAGCAGAGCCGGTCGTTTTGGGCATACACGGTCACCGAGCCGAGGATCCGGTCGAAGTGCCGGAAGAGCGTGTAGACACCTGTATCGGGAAGCGGTTCCGGCTTGATCCGGAACTTCAGCGTGAAACAGCCGCGGGGGAAAGTCTCCTGCGGGAAGTGGAGATAACTTTTGCCGTCGAAATCCAGCACGTTTTTCCCGTCTTCCACGATCCAGCGCGGGGCGTGGCGTCCATCGGGGAGTTTGAAGTTGTGCATCGCGCCCGCGTACTCGTATCCGCCGCCCAGATCGCAGATGAAATAAGGATCGAACCCGTTGAGCGGCATCGCATCTCCCGGCGCCGGATCGAATTTCCACGCAAGGCGGGGCACAAGGGCGCTGTACACGGGGACGGGAAAAACGGCATCATACGTTTCGCTGTGCAGCGGAAGCTCTTCCATCTTCGGAGGGATCGCTTTGGGAAGCACCGGGGTCGAACGGAAGATCTTTCCCGATACGGTGACCGCGCGCATCTGGCAAATGGGATAACGCCGCTCAGAGCGGAGTTTCGCCGAAAAAGACGCCCGGTCGCTGTCCAGCGGGAACGGGATATCCAGCAGTTTCCGGTCGTCCGAAAGTTTCAGACGGCACCTGGGGAAAGCGTGGGCCACGCTGCCGTATTTGAGGACGTCCGCGACGGAAGACGTGAAGGTCTCTCCGTCGACGGTGACGCGGATCTGCGCCTTTTCCGCATTCGCCCGGGGGATGGAAAGGATGAAGCGGCTTACGGCGCGCCAGACGAGGGAGCGGCTTTTCACGGCGTCGCCGGTACGGGTGAACGCCCCCAGCGTGACATTGGGGAAGCCCCACTCGCGGGACTTCCAGTCTCCCCCTTCAGGAACTTCGATCCGGATCGGACGGAAACCGCTGCGGTCGGTCGAAAACGCTCCCGTGATATTGACATATTTTTCCGGGTCGAACTCCCGCTGCGGATCGACGGCGAAGACTTCCCGTCCGAAATCGGTCACTTCGAGAGAGGCGAGTTTTTCCCCGGCGTCCACGGAGCCCGTCAGCTGCACCGTGCCGTCGGCATTCATTTTCGCGTCGAACTCCCAGCGAAGGGGGGAGAGCAAGTCGCGCAGACTCTGACGCACCGATTTGTAGTTGTAGCAGAACGTCGGCAGCAGCCGCACGTACTGCAGATTTTCGTAAGTCAGCTTTTTCCCGTCGGCGCCCGTCACGGTCAGGCGCGGCGTCAGCACGACGTGCCGGCTGAGTTTTTCGCTGGGCACGCGGAACGTCACGGCGCGGAGAGAATCGCGGTCGAACTTTTCCGCGGGGAGACGGAGCAGCGTCTTTCCCGCGAGATCGCGGACTTCAAGCTCCGCCGTGTAGGTCCCGGAAGTGCCGTCGGGGATGTTCAGCAGTTCGAAGTCCAGACTTTCGCCCAGTTTCAGCGTCTCCCGGTACGAAAGCGCCATGGGCGGGACGTTGAGATCGTCGCCGGGATTCGGAGAAGGTTTTTCCTTGCGCATCACGCTGGCATAATAACGGACGAGACGCTGCAGAACGAGGGAATTGTACAGCGTCGGCTGCCAGCAGGTGTTTTCGTTGAACTCGTTCCACTCGAAGAAAAAGACCATGTCGGGATCGAAGACGAGCAGGCGGTTGAGGATCTCGCGGGCGCTCCCCGTGCCGTCTTCGGTAAAGTTGACCCCGCTCATATGGTTGATGTAGCCGTGCTGCGCGACCCCGGCGACGAGTTTGCCGCGGTTTTCGGGTTTGGAGAGTTCCTCGAGCAGAAGCGGCGCGATCTCCTCATCCCAGAGCCGGCAATCCAAAATCTGCATGTAACCGGCCTCAAAACGGCGGGTGCCCGGATGGAGCTGGATCGCGCCGTAGACGCGCAGGATGTCGGCGATGCGTTTCCGGTATTTGGCCCGCATCGCGTCGTCCCACTTGCCCGTTTTGTAATAGACGCCGGTGTCGGCGGGGTCGATCACCAGACTGCCGAAGACCGCAAAGGTGTCTCCGAACTCCTTTTTGAGGTCGTTCAGAAACTTCTCCATCACGGAAAGCGAAACGCGCCTGCTGTTGTAGGTGGAAATGGGGATGCGGCCGTCGATCCTCGGCGAGTACGGCGAGGCGAGGGCCTGTTTCAGCACGTCGCGGGCATTGCTTCCTTTTACGGTCAGACGCTGCCCGTCGCCGAAGGAGAACTGGAGGAATTCCTTGTAATCCTTCAGTTGCGGGGCGCGGGCGATATATTCCAGGGCCTGCGCGCGGTTTTTGCTTTTGGAGGTCCCGCCGACGAAACTCAAACTGCCGCCGCCGTCGAACCCGTAGCGCAGCCGGATCAGACTGTCGCGGAGAAAGGACTCTTCGGTGATGAAGGCGAAATCCGTCTTGTACCGCGTATTGCGGTCGAAAAAGAGCGGGCGGTCGATGTAGCCGCCGAGAAAATTCTGGAACAAACCGTACTTGTACTGGATCTCCGGGTACATCAGCGTGCGCTCGGCGACGCGCCGCCTTTTTGCGGCGGGCAGCGGAGAACTCCCGGTGCGGGTAAACGGAATGGTCTCCGCACTCAGCGAAAACAGCAGAAAAGGCAAAGCCAGCAGCAGTTTTTTCATACATCTCTCCATGATTTCGAACGGTCCCGTATTATACCACCGAAACAGCCGGGATTCAAGCGGCGCGGATGGAATAGTTTTGCCAAATCATGGGATGGTGCGGCTTTTTTCCGCTTCCCTCCCCGCCGACGATCCCCTGCCCGCGGCGCTTCTGATACGCCCTCGGGGAGACGCCGTAGCATTTTTTGAAATCCGTCGCCAGGTACTGGGGGGAAGCGTAGCCGAGATGGGCGGCGACCTCCTTGACGGAATACTCCGGCATGCCGAGCAGTTCGGCCGCGGACTCCAGACGCTTTTTGCGGATGTACTCCCCCGGCGTCGTACCCAGATGCACCGAAAAAAGCCGGATGACGGTCACGACGGTCGTCCCGGAGAGGGACGCCAGCGTCTCCAGCGTGATGCGCTGCCCGGGATGGGAGGAGATGTAATCCAGCATCCGCAGCAGGGCGTCGGGCATCCGGCTCTCGCGGAGCGCCCGGGAGACCATCATCATCACCTTGAGGGTGAAGAGCACGTTCTTTTCCCTCTGTTCCCCGGTGTTGCCCGGGAAGAGTTCAGCGGCCTCCTGCTGGAGCGCTTCGGCCAGATCGTGGGATCCGCTGCTGAAATGCTTGCGGCCAGCGTCTCCTCTCCTCCCGCCCTCCGCGGGTAGACGCAAACAACGGCGCGACGGGGGGCGCCGGACCGTCTCAGAGGCGAAAAAGAAACTTTTTTCCGAACACCTCTTGACAAAGCATGATTCCTGGTGTATCTTTAGCAACGAAGGACTAACCACATCATCAAACCATATAAAATGAATACGAAGCGGGTCAAGACGAAAGCGGAAACGATCACCGACCAGCTGCGCGGCGAGATCGTCGGGGGCGAGTTCGCCGAGGGGCAGCTCCCGTCGAAGCTGGATCTTGCGGCGCACTTCGGCGTCAGTCACCGCACGATGGAGACGGTGCTCAACCGCCTCCGCGAAGAAGGCCTCATCCGCTGTGTTCGAGGAACGGGGATATTCGTCAATACCGTTGTCAAGGATGTCCACAATCTCACGCCGCGCCTTGTGCTGACGCTGATGCCGGCGTGCTCGATCTTCGAGGATGAACCCTACAACACGCTGCGGCTGGAAGCGTTCCGCCGCGGACTTATTCCGATTAATCTGCCCATGCCGGACAGATATGTGAAGCTCTCCCTGCTCGAAAAAACGACCCTGACGCAAATTTTGCGCGCTCCCATCCGCGGTGTAATCTACAACGGCCGCGGGTATCGGACCGAACCTTTTCTCGACAACTGGCGCAATCTGCGGTCGGTGGCGCTGGGAAATTTCGACAGTGAATCCGATCCGCCCGGCAGTTCCGTCCTGAGGGACCACGAGGCAGGGGCGGAAAAACTGGCGCGGCACTTCATCGAAAAAGGCTGCCGCCGTCTGGCCGTTCTGGGAAGCTACCTTCCGCCGGACGTCCCGAGAAACGAAAAATATTGGAAAAACCACGTTTCGACCCAGTGTCTGAATGGTGTCTCCCGTGCGACGCAAGAGGCGGGACTTCCCCCCCCGGAACGGCACTTCATGCAGAACCCGCCGAATATGGGCGAACCGCTCTCGCGGGAAACTCAGGAGGAGTTGACAAGCCTCATCACCCGATATGACGGAATCATCTGCACCGTGGACTTTTTCGCATATACGCTGATCAGGTTCGCCGGTACGCTGGGCGTGCGTGTTCCGGAAGACCTGCTGGTATCCGGAGAAGGCGACACCCCCTGGTGTTCGCGGTTCGAAACGAAGATCACGACGATGTCCCTGATGGCCGACGAACTCTGTGCCCGGGCCTTCCGGATCATCGAGGAAGGCGGCATTCATCATGAAAAGGTCGTCCCGAATATCATATACAGAAACAGTACCGACAGATAACAATCCCCGCAACAGAAAGGATTTTTGTATGAAGGCCGAAACTCTTTTTTCCATTTCGGAGCAGCGGAAAGCATCGATCGAATATTCTGACGGCCCCATCCGCCGGGATCGCAATCCGGGCGGCAGGATGCGGTCCCCCGAACGCCCCGGCAAATCCCTCGTTGTCCTGCCCGCCCGTTTCACGCTCATAGAACTTTTGGTCGTCATTGCGATCATCGCCATTCTGGCCGCGATGCTGATGCCTGCCCTGCAGCAGGCGCGGGAGCGGGGACGGACCATCAGCTGTGCAAGCAATCTCAGGCAGATCGGGACGGCGTACGGCATGTACAACACGACTTTCGAGGGGTGGCTTTACGCCGGGGACCGTTCGGCCCATCGCACGGCCTTCTGGCACCAGCTCTGCGGCTATCTTAATCTGGAGGGCAAAAAAATCGCGGGGACTTCTTTCAACGGGGTGCCCAGAGGAACGCTCAGGTGTCCGACCTCGGTGGAAGCGGCCGTATGGACTTCGGTCCTGACCGACTACGGCCCCAACCTGTGTCTGGGAAAAAACGGCATTTACGCCCCCTGGTCGCGGCTGAACGACGGACAGTTCCACACGGCGCGGATGAAATGGCCTTCGCGCATCCTCTATTTTTCGGAGATCAAACGGTTTTACGAGGGAGGCGGTTCGTGCAATCCCGACTGGGGCGGCGACCGGGAGGGCAATCATGACCCGCGCCACGCCTCCGGAACATCCATCAACGCCGTTCTGGTCGACGGTCATGTGGAGAATTTTCATGCCGAACGGTTCGTCTCGCGCTACAAAGGCTACCGTTACAGATACACCGCGACGGATACCGTGGGCGAAAGATAAATTTTTCTTGCGGAGGAAAACGATGAAGAAACGTCTGTCCCTTGCCGTCGCGGCACTTCTTGCGGCGGCGGTTCCCGCTGTGGAATACAAAACTCTGAGCTATAAAGAAAAATTGCAGCGCTTCACCGAAGCGGGCGGCTTCGACGACGCAAAACTCTTCGGTGTGACTTTCGACAGACTCCATCTCAACTCCGACTGGTGCCGGGGGCGGGGCCGGGCGCAGGGCGTCAGGGACATCAATCTGGCCCTGCGGGGGCTGCGGGGCTTCGACACCCTCGGCGCCTACCGGGCGGAACCCGACGAAAACCTCAAATATTCCGCGTTGGGCAACGTCGATCCGCACGAAGGGACCATGATCTTCTGGGCGGCGGGACTGGATCACAATCCCGGCGACCGGCTCACAGACGGAAAGAAGCGGACCAATATCGCCCTCTCCGAACTGCGGTTCGGCAACGGCAAAGATCACATTTCCATAAAAGTCTACGAGTACAACGGCGGCCTCAGCGCTCTGTGGAGCAGTTCCGCCGCGCCCGAAATAAAGGGGTTGGCCGCCATCGCCGTATGCGACACGAGGATCGACTTCGTCCGCGGCCAGTGGTATCAGGTCGCCGTCACCTGGACGCCGACACATATCGCCCTCTACGTCAACGGCAAGCTCCGGGCCAGATCCGGCATGCCGGCGAAACACCGTCTCACGGCCGGTCTCCGCATGAAACAGGAGGATTCCTTCATCGGCATCCGCAGCAAATTCTACGACGACGATCACAGGTACGCCGCGGGCATCGACGATTACGTGCTCCTCAAGCGGGCGCTCACGGATATCGAGATCGCCAACAGTTACGCAAAACTCGTCAAGGGCGGCGGCGTGGAACTGCGTCCCTTCACCGTCAATTTCAACGGCGTCGACACGGGCGAAAAAAAGATCGACAAGCTGGAGGCCGTCTTCGACCTCTCCGGTCTCGAAAACGAAGAACGGACACAGCTGAACGAAGGAAAACTGCCGATCCATTGCGTCCTCACCGGGCCCGACGGCAAAGTGGTGAGTTCGCGGAAACTTGACATCCGCCGCACCGGCGCAAGTCACATTTTCGAAGGCGTGGACAGGCCCGGCAAATACACGCTCGCCGTCACGGTGGGAAATCACAAGGGCTCCTTCTCCGTGGTCCGTCCCGATTTTACATTTCTGGGCAACGGCATCGGCGAAGAGGAGACCGTCCCCGAAATTTTCAAAGGCTTCCGGCCCGAAGGACGCAAGGTCCACCTGTGGAACAGAGTGTATGTTTTCGGGGACGGTCCTCTGCCGGAGCACATCGAGGCATACGGGAAACCCCTTCTGACTCAGGCTCCCGTGCTCTCGCTGGACGGCCGGAAGATCGTCTGGCGCGCAGAAGAGACCGTCACCGCCCCCTGCTCCGTCACCTATACGGGAACGGGGACGGCAGAAGACTGCACCATCCGCTACCGGACGAAGGTGGAATACGACGGGCTCATCGACCTCTCTTTCTCCATCGGCGGGCAGCCGCAGGTTCGCTCCATGCGTCTTGACTGGCAAGTCCGCAAGGATGCCGCGGAGTTCCTGCTGACGCCACAGCTCAAGCCGGCGGGAGCCTGCGCCTTTCCCTTCCCCATAAGCAAACTCGACAGTCAGCTGTGGCTGGCCGGAGAAGGAACGGGCGGCTTCTGCTGGACGGCCGAAAACGACGCAAACTGGGTGTACGGCGACCGCGAAAAAGTTCTTTTCGGCGACACGGATTCCGGCAAGTGCTCGGTACGGATGATAACCCGGCAGGTGAAACTGCCGGAGGATGTGACCTACACCTCTCTTTTTATCGCTACGCCGACCCGGCCGCTGAAAGTCCGCAAGCGCTTCAACGCTTTCGGAGGCGCGCCCCGCTATCCTCAGTCCATCAACTACACGGGAGCCGATCAGTCGTCGGGGGCCTATACGGGAGTCTTCGATCTGCGTCCCGGAAAAAACGCCGGAAGATTCTGGGACAAGGCCCGACCCCGCAGTCTGCGCCCCTACAACGCGGCGGACTCCGGAAGCGACGTCATGCCCGAAGCGCTCTATCTGCGCAAATACGCGGAGATCCCCGGTGAATACAGCTACCGCATGCCCTACTGGCGCGTCGTTGACGCTTCCGGCAAACAGGTCCGGGAATATCAGAATTCCATTTCGTTCTGCAACGGCACGTTCATTACCGACTACCTCATGCGCAACAACAAGATACTGCTGGACTCCAAGTACGGCGGCAAGATCGGCCAGCTCAATTACGATCTGGCCCACAACACATTGTGCGGCAATCCGCTGCACAAATGCGCCTTCAGGGACCGGTTCGGACGGCTCATCAAGACATTCGTCGTCCTCAAAAAACGCAGACTTTTCGAACGGACCATCCGTCTGTGTCATTCCCGCGGCATCACGCTGTCGCTCCACGCACAGGACCGTTTCTGCCCCGTTCTCCACGGTCTGGGCGACCTCTGGCAGCCGGGAGAACAGCATTGCGCCGTCCTCAAGGACAACCCCTTCGCCTTGATCGACGGGACGGTGAACGAACGGCTGTTCCGCTCGGAATACAACCGCGACGTCATCGGGACCGGTCTTGAAATGAGTCTGGCGCTGGCCCAGCTCAACCGCAAAAATTACGATATTCCCGAAGCGACCATCGCGTCGATGACCATGATGCTGCTCTACGACATCGACTTCTCCCGGGGATGGACCGCGTGGAGGCAGACTTTCCGGCTGTGGGATATTTTTCAGAACTACGATTTCGGTTCTCCGGAAGTCGAGTCACACAAGTTTTACCGCCAGAAGGAGGTGACGAGCGACAACCCCCATGTTCAGATCACCTGGTACGACTGCCCCCGGGGCCGCAAACTTTTCGCCCTGTGCAACCGCACGAAGGAGCCGCAGAAGGCGGTGATAAACTTTGGCGGAACGATCCCGCAAAACCTCTCCGCGAGGGAGGAATTCTACAAAAAAGACGTGAGCATCTCCGGGGGAAAAACGGAAGTCGTCGTCCCGCCCCGGGCTTTTCTCCTGATCGGAACGCCGGAGAAAGCGCGCTGACATTTTCAAATGTGTATGCACAACGTGTGTTTCCGAAAACATGAAATGAAAAGAATTCTTTTGTTGACTGCCGCATTCACCGTGATTTCGGCCTTCGCGGAACTCCCGCAGTCGATCACCGTCGAATCCGGCAATATCAGGATCCGTCTCGACGCAAAAAAGCGCTGGAACATCAACCGGATCGAATGGAAAAACACTCTCTGCGGCGTCGATACGCCCGGCGCCCATTACGGGGCAGTCTACCGTCCGATCGACAGCAGATTCCCCATCGGGACCGGACACGACGAATCGGGCGTCGGCGAAAAACTGCTGTCCCTGAAAATTTACGCCGACGGCAAAGAATTCATTCCTTCCGACAAGGTCATACGGGGGAATCAAATAAAGATCGAGCGGATCTCCGACATTGCGGATCTTTCGTCGCAAACGACCGCCATCATCGAAAACGACGTCATTCGGGAAAAAACGCAGATCACGGCGAAAAAAACCGTAAAACTGGATCATCTTTACGTTTTCATGCACCCGTGGTCCCCGCGATTCGACCGGTTCCGCGCAGTCGGGGCGGACGGGGAAACGCTGGATGTGACGTTCAAGTCCGATAACTCCTTCCCCAACAGAAAATTCGTTCCGTCCGCAGCATGGTACGATTCAAAAACGGGGATCGGCGTTGCGACCTTCATCAGAAACATCGAAGGGAAAAAAGCCCCCATGCGCTACCTGTGGGACCGCCGCAGTTACCGCAAAGACTATCTGTGCGACTATTATCACGCCGAATTTCCAGCGGGGCAGACCGTCGCGTGGGAAGCCGTCACCGGATTCTTTCAACAGTCCCCCGGCGGCAGGTGGGGCGCCGACGCGGATCTCCTGCTGAAAAAGCTGGCCGTTCCCCGCGACTGACCGCGTCCGCCGGATGACTGCCGCAAATTCATCCGGCCGCGTTTTCGAGACCGCCCTTCCCCGGAAAAGGGATTTGTATTTCGAGGGATGGGCGGTTATATTTTTTGGCAGTCAAATGGAACATCACGGGAACGGGAGGAAAAATGCCCCGCAAGACGCTGCTGCAGGAACTTGAGGAGAGCCGGATCGATCTCGAAACGCGGCCCGTCAGTTTTCACTCGGGCGGGCTGGAGGATCCCTGCCGGATCGAACCCGTGAACATCATCGCCTTTTTCTCCGCGGAACTCCCGGTGAAGGAGGCCGACAAAGGGCATAAATGGTACCACCAGCGCTACCAGATCAAGTGCAATCTGGCGGACACGGCGTTCCTCGGGCTGGACGAGCTGAAATTCCAGCTCCCGACCCAGTGCGGGATCGTGATCTTCCCCTTTCAGGTCCATTACGTCGATCTCGCCGCGCCCCGCTCCTCCCGTTTCTACCTCACGATCACCTTCAGCGACCGGGGCAACGGCCGGGACTCCCTGCTGCCGCTGATGAACCAGCCTTTCAGGATCGGCGGGGAGGATATCCCCCTCCTCAAAACCATCGTCTGCGCCTATCAGAAGAAGCCGGGATACGAACCGGAGGACGCCGTCTGCGCCCTGCGGCTCTTCCTGAGCCGGAAACTGCGGCAGGCCCCCCGGGCCTCCGAGGCGATCCCCTTCAGCAGTCCTTTCATCGACGAGATCATGCGTCTGGTCAGGGACAACCCGGACAGTTCTTTGAGCATCAAGGATCTGGCCGGGCTGATGTCCATTTCGGAGTCCCACCTGCGACTGAAATTCAGGGAGCAGCTGCAGGGGATCTCCCTCGGGAAGTTCCTCCATCATCTACGCTTTTACCGGGCCTACGAACTGGTCGGGCACACCGATCTGCCGATCCAGACCATCGCCCGCAAATGCGGGTACGGCGACGTCTGCGCCTTCAGCCGTTCTTTCAAGAAAGACTCCGGCCTCGCGCCCACCGCCTTCCGCAGACGGGTCCGCCAGCCCGCGGGGTGATCCCCCCGGATAATCGGTTTTATCAAATAAAAACAGTTTTTGACTATTCCTTTTTTACCCGGGGACGGGTATAATATGCCGTAAACGTGACCTGGTTCCCGGCGGCGCCGGGGGGCGAAAAACGAAACACTGCGGGAAATCAATGGGAAGGGAGAGGATCATGAGATATCGGGATACGGTCCAACCTCATGCGACGCAAAATTTTACGCTGATCGAGCTTCTGGTCGTGATCGCCATCATCGCCATTTTGGCCGCCATGCTCATGCCCGCGCTCCAGCAGGCCCGGGAGTCGGGCCGCGCGGCGTCGTGCACGGCCAATCTGAAACAGCTCGGCGGGGGGATCCATCAGTACTCCATGGAATACTACGATTTCCTGCTGCCGCAGTACTGCCTGAACAAAGACGGCACGGGCAACCAGTACTGGCACAACTTCAATTCGTGGCTTCAGGGGCGGCTGGCGCCGGGAGTCACTCAGGAAAAGTGGAATGCCGGAGAGTCCTTCAACGGCTGCCCCTCCCGGTCCTACCGCTGGCGCTCCGCGGACGCTTCTCTGCTTTCCTCCCGCAAGCCCAAGGCGTGGAGCTATGCGCAGAACAGCATCGTCATGGGAGCGGGCGAAGCGGCGAAGCCGGGAAAATACTACAAGATCACGGCGATCCGCCGTCCGTCGCGCCTGGCGGGATTCTACGATTCCGAACTGTGGACGTCGGGATCCGCGGGAAATCTGCGGAAATGCCCCGAGAACGGCACGGCCGAGGTCGAATACCTGTCTTTCCGCCACAACAGCCGCATGGGGTTCGTCTGTCTTGACGGCCACACGGAGTTCATCGGCGGCAAGGAGGCGTTCATATCGACGGCCGATGCGAAGTATCCCCCCATCGACATGCGTTTCGCCCCGTCCTGGTTCTACAACAAGCCGGACGGGGAACCTGCGTACAAATGACGCCGCGGAGACCGGCAACCTTTACCGGATGGGAATGCCGATAAAACAAAGCCGATTGCGATCGGCGGGGGGATTTATGCCCCGAAACATGGTTTTTCGTGACTTTTCCGGGGAAAAATCACAGTCGATGCGTCAAAAACATTTCGACGCAAAAGTGCAACGGTGACGCGGCGGAGACCCCGATCCGCTTTATGAAGGAGGAACAATGACGATGAAACACTTTCTGCTGGCCGCCGCCCTGTTCGCGGCAGTGACGGCGCCCGCGCTGGAGATCGCCCGGCGTCCCGGCAAGGCGACGAAGGACATTCTGGTCTTCTCCCAGTGGCAGATGCAGTACGGGACGTTCCAGAATTTCCTCCATTACTGGAAGGACCGGCCCCTGTACGTCAACCCGGCCCACCGCTACGAGGGCAACGATTTCGACTACGTCACCGATCCCAGCATGCAGAAAAACATCGAGCTGGCCAAGTCCTACAACATCGCCGGGCTCTCCCCGCTGGGGGGCATCCGGAACATGGGCCGCCTGATGGATCTGGCCGAGAAGACCGACGTGCAGGGATTCAAGGTCATGCCCGGGGTCTATCTGCCCGGGATCGCCTACTCCAGCGCGGCCACTTTCAAGACGTTCCACGCCATCCTCGAGCGTGCGATGAAGTCGAACAAGGTCTTCCGGATCAACGGCAAAGTCGTGATCAACTCCTACGAATCCGCCAGCCGGGTCCTCACACCGGAGCGGCTGAAGACCATCCTCGACGGGGCCCGCAAGGCCAAGGGCGACGGCTTCCTCTTCATCGCCGACATGAAGATCCCCGGTCAGTACTATTATCGTCACTACGACGGTTCCAAGGGCAACCCCGATCCGGCGGAAACGAAAAAATTCGTCGACGAGATGCAGGCCTATCTCGACGTCAGCGACGGGCTCTATCTCTACACCATCGGCAAGAAAACCGTCGGCGCCGAGGGCGGGGAGTACGGGACTTGCTGGGATCAGGCGTTCTTCGATCACGTCAAACCCCTGATCCTCGAACTCTTTGCCCGGCCCCGGAACAAGGGCAAGATCATGGGAGCGGTCTGCCAGCTGGGGTATGTCAACCACTTCAGCGGCATGATCAACTGTCAGGAGTACGGCAGCGAGACGTTCCGCAAGAACTTCGAGTCGGTCCTCTCGCTCAACCCCGATTTCATCGTGACCTTCGAGTGGAACGAGTGGAACGAAAACACGTGTTTCTGCCCCTCCGTCTACAAGGGCTCCGGCTACCGCAGGATGCTCCGCTATTACCAGAGCCTCATCGACGGCAAAAAACTCGTTCCCCTGCCCGGGGACGATCTTAGCGTACCCAATCTGCTGCTGAGTTACCGGTATGCCTGCAAACTGGGCGATGTGATGCGCTTCGAACTCCTGAACATCCCCGACGGCGGACCCACCGGCGCGTACAAGGCGCAGATCACGCTCAAGGACGTGAAGGGCAAAGTCGTCCACACCTTCGACGAAGTCGCCCTCGACGGCAAGGTGATGCAGGCGGTGACGCAAACGCTGCCCAGCGAGAAATTCACGACACAGCAGGTGCTTCTCCCCGAATTGACCGTGACGGACGAAAAGGGACGCAAAACGGTCTATGCCGACAACCTGTACATCCGCCTGACGGCGACGGAAAACCGGATCTTCCAGTACGTCCGGACGGCGTTGCGGGAGGCGGCGAAGGTGAAGGTCGAAAAGTTCACCGTTTCTCCCGAAGCCGACGGCTCCTGGCGGGTCCGGGGCCGGGTGAGCGCCGACGCGCCGATGGCCTCCGTGGAACTGCTGGACAACCGGGACGAGATGCGGGCGCTGGGCGAGGACAAACCCGAATTCGATCAGAACGAAACGGTCATCATCCAGATGACCACCCACGCCGCCCTCAACTCCAAGACCGCCCCGAAACTGGTCGGGCCCGTGGAGATGCGGAACGTCTCCCGCTGTCAGGCCCGCAGCGTCAAGCAGGACGGGAACAACGAGAACTTCAGGTTCGACGTCACGAAATTCGGGATCAAGTACCGGGGGCAGGTCATCGGCAAAGGGACCCGCAAGGTGTTCTTCGCCATCCCCCGCAAGGAGGCGGATAAGGCGGTGCTGGAGGGTGCTCTCAACGTCGGCAAATTTGCCGTCCCCGTGGCGGACATCATGAAGTACGGCTCCGTCGCGCGGGAGTTCGAGCCCTGCGTCTTCTTCCGCTTCGACCGTTTCGAGGTCCAGCCGGACATCCCCGTGCGCCTGAACAAGAAGACCGCAACTTTCGACGTCCGGGTGTTCTCGGAGTTCGAGTTCCCCGTCTTCCACCTGCGGGTCATCATGGATGACGGAAAACTCTTCCGCTCCAAGCCGATCCAGACGAAATCCGCCAAGGGGAAGATGGTTTCCCTCCCGCTGTGGTCCGAGACCGAGCGAAAACTCGTGAAAGTGCAAGTCGCCGCGGACCGGATCCCCGACGCCCGCTACATCTTCGACCCGAAGCCCGTCGGGATCCTGCGGAACACCCGGGCCCCCCGTTTCGACGGGGAGATCGGCGGCGGCTACCGCTACGCCCAGCCCTTCTCCGGGCACAAGCTCGTCGTCAAAGGTGCGAAGACCGCCGCCGCCCAGTGGCGCAAGGACGAGACCGGCCGGGACATCCTGCACTTCGACGGCGTCATGAGCAACATCTCCTTCGAACCCGAGGTCTTCCCCCGGGGCGCCTTCACCTTCGAGTGCGAGTTCCGTCCGGAGACGGCGGATGATATGGCCATCTTCCGCCACAGCAGTTCCAACCCCGGGTCGCTGGGGGTCTTCATCCGCGGCGGAAAACTCTTCCTCAACTTCATGAAGCCCTCCACCGCGTTCCGCTATCTGCCCACTAAACTTGCCGTCAAAACGGGTGAGTGGAACACGCTCAAGATCGTCTCCGACATCAAGCAATTGACGGTCACGCTCAACGGCAAAACGCAGACCTTCGACAACATCGGCCTGGGCGGCATGTTCCGGGCCTCGTGCTTCGGCGGCCCCGTCGGGAACTACGGCACGCCCGCCGGTGCGAAAATGTTCCGGGGCGATCTGCGGAGCCTTCGGATCTTCCACAACGCCGAAAAATAGAGAAAAAAGGACGAAAAAGAGTTATGGATCTTGATTTTCACGCGCATTTCAATTCGGACGATCCCGAACTGGTGAAAAAATTCGTCGCCAACTGCGAGAAGAACGGCTGCCGCGCGGCCATGTCCGGAGGACTCCATTACGGCGGTCACGACATGGTCCCCAACGACAAGGTGATCGACTTCTGCAAGCAGTATTCCGACTGGCTCATCCCCCTCGTCAAGGTCGAACTGTGGGACACGCCTCCGGACTTGGCCGCTTTGCGACGCTGGCGGGATATGGGGGCCAAGGGCGTCAAGTGCATCTACCCCTATTACCCCTACGACCACGATCTTTATATGCCGCTCTATGAGGAGTGCGAGAAACTGGAGATGCCCATGCTGTTCCACACGGGCAACTACCGGCCCAACGCGGAGGATATGCGGGCCCGGCGGCCCACCCTCAAAAACATGGATCCCCTCAATCTCGACCGGCCCGCGCGTTCCTTCCAGAAACTCAAAATCGTCGTCGCCCATCTGGGGACGGGGTTCTGGCGCCTTCAGGCGGCGGAGCTCATCAAGATGCACGCCAACGTCTACGCCGATCTGGCCGGGTCCGGCAGCTGGATGGGGCTCTCCGCCGAGAAGCTGGCGGAGCTTCTCCACCCGTGGGTCCTGCTCTGCCAGGATCCGCAGAAGCATTTTGCGAAACTGGTCTTCGGCTCCGACTGCTACGTCAAACTGCCTGAGATCCAGACCGACGGCAAGCTCCACTACGAGCAGATCCTGCGCAAGATCGGCGCGACGCAGGAGCTTCGCGACGCGGTCATGGGCGGAACCGTCTCCTCCTGGCTCAAGTAAGACGCCGGCCGTCCCGAAGACGATACAAGCGAACGAAAATATCCGATCGGAAGAAAAAGACAAAACAGGAGAGGAAAGACTCATGTGCATCGATTTTTGCGCCCCGAAAACGAAAAAAACGCTTTTTCTTCTCTTCTTCTTCGCCTCGCTGTTCTCCGCCGGGGCGGCGGAGATCCCCCGGCGTCCCGGAAAAGTCACGAAGACCATCGCCATCTTTCCGGAGCTTGAGGTGCAGTACGGCACGTTCCAGAATTTCCTCCACTACTGGAACGACCGCCCGCTCTACGTGGACCGCGCCCACAGGTATTTTGGCAACAAGTTCGTCTACAACAACGACGCAAGTCTCTTCACCGATATCAGGATCGCCCGGCGCTACGGCATTTCCGGGCTCTGCCCGCTGGCCCGGTACGCCGTCCTCAAACTGGTGCTGGACGCGGCGGACAACCATTACACGCCCGAGTTCCGCGTCCTGCCCGGGGTCTACCTCGTCAAGCGCGGCAACGTGGACAAGATGAACGCCTCCGAAAAGGAGAACTTTTTCAAGATCATCGAGGCGGCGGTCAAGTCCAAAAGCGCCTGGCGGGTCAACGGCAAAGCGGTCATCAACAGCTACGAGGCGACGTATCTCGCCCCCGCGGGGCTGAAGGAGGTCCTGGAGGAGGCACGCCAAAAATTCGGCGACACCTTCCTCTTCTCGGCCTGCATGAAGATCCCGGGCCAGCGGCTCTACGCCCGGTTCCTCCGCAACGGCCGCAAACTCAAGGAGGAGGACGTCAAGTGGTACACCGACACCGTGCAGTCCTATCTCGACGTCTGCGGCGGCGTGTACCTCTACGGGCTGGGACGGTGCTACGACTACGACGGCGAGTACGGGAGTAAAATCGACGCCGAATTTTTCCATAAGCACTACCGCCCGCTGGCGTGGAAGATCATGACCGATCCCCGCAACAAGGGGAAGATCTTCGGCATCCTCTGCGCCCTCGGCTACGTCAACAACTTTTCGGGAAGAGTCAATGCGGGGGAATACGGCACCGAAACGCTCCGGGAGAGTTTCGACGAGTGCCTCTCTCTCGATCCCGACTACATCGTCCCCTTCGAGTGGAACGAGTGGAACGAAAACACCTGTTTCATGCCGACGATCTACAAGGGCAGCTGCATCGAGCGCTTGATGAGGTACTTCAACTCCCGGATCACGGGCAAGGCGCTGGAGCCCCGCGAGGGCGACGATCTTTCGCTGCCCAACGCCGTTCTGAGCTACCGTTACCAGCTCAAGCTGGGGGAGATCCTCCGCTTCGAACTGCTGACGATCCCGGACGGTTCACCCGCCTTCACGGGCAAAGCCGAACTCGTCCTCAAAGACGGCGCGACGGGGCAAGTCGTAAAGACGATCCCCTTCCGTTTCCGCAACGGAGAGTACAAGGCCCAGACCGTGGAACTTGCGACCGAGAAGCTCGCCCCCTATCAGGTCCTCGTGCCCGAATTGCGGCTCACCGACCGGTCGGGCAAGGAGCGCCGCATCGCCAATATGCTCTACATCAGGCTTCTGCCCAGCTACAACAACCTCTATCAGTACGTGCGGCACGTCATCCGCGACGACGCCCCCGTCACGGCCGACTGGCAGGTCGAACCCGACGGCGACGGCTATATCGTCTCCGGCAAAGTCTCCTCGAAGGAGGAGCTGCGCCACGTGGAACTGCTGGACAACCGCGATGAGATGCGGGCCGTCGAGGACACGCCGGAGTTCGATCAGAACAAGGAGATCGTCCTTCGCGTCGGCATGACCTCCGTGCCCGCCGTGAGCATGACGGGCACGATGCGCATCCTCAACGCGGGCAAGGTCAAGGCCCGGGGCGCCTTCAACGACGGCAACGCCGAGTTCTACAGTTACAAGACCCTCGACGACGGCCTCGCCCCCCGGAGTGCGGGCATCGGCCTCAACTACCGTCAGGCCCTCTTTTCCTTCGACGCGGACAAGGCGGATCGGGCCGTCTTCGAAGCCGATCTCAAACAGGGAAAATTCTCCTTCCCCGTCAAAAAACTGCTTGAGAACGGCGGGCTTTACGCGGTGGAGCTGGGGGGACAGCAATTCTTCCAGTTCGACATCGTCCGCAACCAGCCGGACATCCCGCTGAAACTCACGGGCAGGGAGGCGAAGTTCCGTTTCCGCGTCCAAAGCCGGAACCTCTTCCCCGTCTTCTCGCTCCGTGTGCTGACCGAAAGCGGCAAAGTATGGCACTCTCTGCCCGTTCTGCCGAAGAAACTCTCTTCCCTGAAGGAAAAGCTGACCGTCTACAGCGAAACGCAGCGCAAAGCCGTCAGGATCGACATCCGGAAGGACCGGATCGTCAATATCGACTACCGTTTCGACCCCGCCTGCGGGGCGATGCTGACGGCGGCGGGCCGCCCCGATTTCGTCGCGACGCTGGGCGGCGGCTACCACTACGGGAGCGCCATGAACTACATCGCGCGCCGTCCCGCCGCCAAGGTCCGGGACCGCGCGCCCAAGTGGATCAAAGAGGCCGACGGCTCCTGGATACTGCGTTTCGACGGCGAGATGGACTACATCGCCCTGCCCATGGAGGCCCTGCCCCGGGGCGCGTTTACCCTCGAGATGGAGCTCCGCCCCGCTTCGGAGAAGCCGATGATGCTCTTCCGCGCGCAGGGGATCTACCCGATCAACAGCTTCTCGCTCTCGACCCGCAAGGGGGCGCTGTGCGCCGGGTGGTACAGCGAGACGGAGAAACTCCGGGTCTTCCAGACGAAACTCGTCCCGAAGGCCGGCGCGTGGAACAAGATCTCCGTCCGCTACGACCTCAAGACGCTCACGATCAACTGCAACGGGCAGGAGGAGTCCTTCCCCCTCACCCGCCGTCAGGTGATCTACTCGGCCAGTTGTTTCGGCGGCCACACCGCCGCCTTCGGCATCCCCTCGGGGCGGCCGGAGTATTTCCAGGGGGATCTGCGCAAACTCCGCATCGTCCAGAAGTGACGCCCGGTTTTTCGGGGCCGCGGCGTTTCCGTTCGACATGAGAAGCCGTTCCTTTTTTTGTGATATCCGTTTCAATGAGGTGAAGTGATCGATATGAAAACAATTTTTCTGGATGACGAGATGCCCTTTGCGCCCTGTTTTGCGCCGCCGCTCCTGCGGGGAGCAACGCCGCAGTGGAGCGCGCCGCAGGAGACCAGCGCCCCCGCGGAAAGGGAGGGCCGCAAGGGGGAGCTCGCCCGGACAATTCGCACGGCCCCCGGTATGGAACTTGCGCATGAGACCTTTTTTTCCGACGACGGCCGGCTGATGCTCTGCCGGGCGGCGCTGAAAAACACGGGGGATGCCGTTCTCGCAGTCGAACGCCTTTCCGTCTGTGCCGTCATGTGCAATCTCGACGGGGCCGCCCTGCACTGCGGCAAACGCCTGAAGCACGAGAAGCCCTACAGCACGATCCACCACGGCGAGGAATTTTCCGCCGATCCCGATCTGCTGATCCAACGGCCCGGCTATACGATGCTCCTGAGCTGGGTGGAGACCCATCTCCACCCGGCCATGATCCGGATGCGGAACAATCCGAGTGCCGGAAATTACTTCGAAAACCAGATCCTCTCCGCCGACGCCGATCTCCACGGTCAGGAAATCGCCCCCGGGGAGACGCTTTTCACCCAGACGCTGGCGGTGCGCCGGGGGAGCGATTACAACGATCTTTTGAATGAACACGCCGCAGCCGTCTGCGCTCATTACGGCATCCCCCCCCGCCGGGAGACACCGCCCTTCGTCCTGAGCAGCTGGCACTACTGGGGCCCCCACATCGACGAGGAGATCCTCGAAGCCGAGCTCGCCTCGGCGGAAGAAAGAAGGATCCCGGGAGACGTCTATCAGGTCGACGCCGGGTATCACACCCTCTTCGGCGACTGGCTGGAGACCAACGAGCGCTTTCCCCACGGACTGGCGGCCATGGCAAATCAGATCGCCCGTCACGGCATGACGCCCGGCATCTGGCTCGCCCCCTTCATGGTCAATCCCGAGTCCAAGACCGCAAAAGCCCACCCGGAGTGGATCCTGCGCAAGGAGAACGGCTCCCCCGTCTGCTACAGGGTCTCCCAGGCCTGTCATGTGCTGGATCTCTCGCTTGCGTCCGTGCGGATGTACCTGGAAGAGACTTTCCGCGCGATGTACGACGCGGGGTTCCGCTATTTCAAGATCGACTTCACCCGCAGCTACTTCACCGATGAGGAAACGAGCCGGATCGCCGACAGGAAGAGCAATCTTACCTTGAGCTACCGTCAGGCCGTCGAGGCGATCCGGCGGGGGATCGGAAAGACAAGCTTCCTCAACGTCTGCGGCGGGCACGCGGGGTGCCTCGTCGGTCTCGCCGACTCCCAGCGTACGGGGGCGGACACCTACGCCCGGTGGCAGTCCTCCAACCCCACGCCCGCGTGGCACCGGGTGCGGCAGGGCATGTTCCGCGCCTGGCAGGGGGCGTGGCGCTTCAACGACCCCGACGCCGCCGCCATCCGCCTCTGCGGCAAGCCCCTCACCGACACGCCCCACGGCCGCCTCGCCTTGGGGGACCTTACCGACGACGAGGCGCGCCTCATGGTGCTGCACCAGTTCATCGCGGGCGGCGTCCCCGCGCTGGGAGAAAATCTGCAGGAACTGCAGGAGGACCGCCTGAGGATGATGCGCCGCGTCGTCCCCTCCTGCGGGATCCCGGCGCGTCTGCTGGACCCCTTCAACACGCTCTGCCCCTCCCGCTTCCTCACCCGGCTCCCGGCGCGGAACGGACTGCCCGCCCAAAGCATCATAAGCGTGATGAACGTCACGGAGGAAAATCTGCACCCCTGCTTCGTTCTGGACGCAAAGATCCTCCCCTGTCCGGTAAAACGGTACATGGTCTGGGATATGACGCACAACAAACTCATCGGCGTCTATGCCCCGGGAGAGGAATTTTATCTCGGCTGCGTGCCGCCCCACGGCGCGGCCGTCGCGGCGGTCACGCCGCTGGGCGCCGACGCCGTGCCCGTCGGCAGCGACGGCCATTACGGTTTCGCCGAGATCGCGGCTTTTTCCGCAAAGGGCGAGGCGTTTTCGGGCACGATGGACTCCCGCTGGCCCGGACCGGTCAAACTGGCCGTCGCCGTCCCCGGAAAAGATGACTGGATCGTCCGTCAGGCCGAACTGCCTCCGCAGGGCGGTTTCGACGCGGCGCTTTTCGAAGATTGAACCCCGACACAGAGGAAAGGAAAAAATATGAAAACAAAATTCGGCGTCATCGGAGCCAATCCCGCGCTGCGGGCCAATTTCGTCTTCGCCAACTTCGACCGCAAAAAGGCGGAGCTCGTCGCCCTCTGCGACGTCGACCCCGCCTCGATCGAAGCCTTCAAAAAAGCCTATCCCGAAATGGCGGACGTGAAAACTTACGCCGACTACCGGGAACTCCTCGCCGACCCCGAAGTGGAGGCGGTCTTCGTCATGGTCCGCGACCAGTTCCACGAGGAAATGGCCGTCGCCGCCCTTGAGGCGGGCAAGCACGTCTA
Organism: Lentisphaeria bacterium; assembly: GCA_017450705.1. Classification (GTDB taxonomy): domain Bacteria; phylum Verrucomicrobiota; class Lentisphaeria; order Victivallales; family Victivallaceae; genus UBA1784. The sequence continues at coordinate 68,061 of JAFSTC010000073.1, forward strand.
CCTCGAAAAGCCCATGGCCATCACCATCGAGGGGTGCGACCGCATCCTCGAAGCGGCTTTCCGCACGAAGAAGAAGCTGATGATCGGTCACAACATGCGCTACATGGATTTCGTCCTCAAGATGAAGGAGGTGATCGACTCCGGGATCATCGGCGAGATCCAGAGCGCCTGGTGCCGCCACTTCATCGCTTACGGCAGCTGTTACTTCCGCCACTTCTGCGCCCGGCGGGAGACCTGTACGGGGCTGCTCCTGCAAAAGGGCTCCCACGACATCGACATCATCCACTGGCTGACGGGGGGCTACGCGAAACGGGTCGTCGCCATGGGCCGGCTCTCGGTCTACAACCGCACGAAAAACCGTCTGAAACCGGGAGAAAAGCCCGACCGCAAGGCCTCCTTCCGCGACGATTGCTGGCCCCCGCTGGAGATCAAGGGGCTCAATCCCCAGATGGACGTCGAGGACCACTCCATGCTCCTGATGCAGCTGGACAACGGCATCCAGGCCTCCTACGAGCAGTGCATGTACGCGCCGGACAGCGAGCGCAACTACACCTTCATCGGCACGAAGGGCCGGGTTGAAAACATCGGTGACTACCACGGCGAGACCTTCATCCACGTCTGGACGAAGCGCGGCATGCGGAGCGAGCCCGACATCATTTACCGGATCAAGCCCCGGGACGGATCCCACGGCGGCGCGGACGCTCCGATCATCCAGGCGTTCTTCGACTTCATCCGCAAGGGCAAGGTCCCGGCGGTCTCCCCCGTCGCGGCGCGCAACGCCGTCGCCGCGGGGGTTCTGGGGCACTTTTCCATGCGCAACGGCAGCGCCCCGCAGGACATCCCCCCGCTCCGGAAGGAGCTGATCCGCTACTTCGACAACGGTCAGAAAGCGTAAAACGGTATTTCCCGCAACAACAGGAGTTTTTCTCATGCACGCGATGATCCTCGACGAAAAACGCGATTTCAAATGGGCCGACGTGCCCGATCCGGTCCGGAAGGACGACGAAGTCCTGATCCGGGTGGCCGCCGCGGCGGTCAACCGGGCCGATCTCATGCAGAAGGCGGGCTGTTACGCCTCTCCCCCGGACTGGCCCCCGTGGTGCGGTCTGGAGGCGGCGGGCATCGTCGCCGAAGCCCCGGAAAACTCCCGGTTCAAGAAGGGAGACCGGGTCTGCGCCCTGCTGGGCGGCGGCGGCTACTCAGAACTCGTTGCCGCGCCCGAGGGCATGGTGCTGCCGGTCCCGCAGAACCTCTCGCTGGTCGAGGCCGCCGCTCTGCCGGAGGTCTGGGCCACGGCGTATCTCAATATCCAGCTGGAGGCGGGCGGCCTCAAGCCGGGAGACATCTTCTTCGTCCAGGCCGGAGCCAGCGGCGTGGGACTGGCCGCCATCCAGCTGGCCAAACTCATGGGGGCAAAAGTCATCACCACCGTGGGCTCCGGGGAAAAGGCCGACTTCGTCAGGCGTCTCGGCGCCGACATCGCCGTCGACCGTCACGGCGGCGATCTCCGCAAAGTCCTGGAGGAGTACAATCCCTCCGTCGCGCTGGACTGTGTCGGCGGGCCGCTCATGGGCGACTGTTTCCGCAACATGGCCTTCGGCGGACGCTGGATCATGATCGCCACCCTGGCCGGGGGCGAGACGAAGATCGACCTCGAGACAGTCTGGCGCAAGCGCCTGAAACTTGTCGGCAGCACGCTGCGCAGCCGGACTTCTCAGGAAAAGAGCCGCATCCTGCACGAGCTCGAAACAAAGCTGTGGCCCCATTTTTCCAGCGGCCGTCTGGTCTGCCGGATCCACGCCCAGTTCCCGATATCCGAGGTGGAGAAGGCCCACGCGCTCCTGCAGAAAAACGGGAACATCGGGAAAGTCGTTCTGACATTTCAGGAGAATTTTTAGTCATGGAAAAGAGATTCGAAAACAAAACCGCCGTCATCGTCGGCGGCGCATCGGGCATGGGTGAGCTGACCGCCCGAAAAATCGCTTCCGAGGGCGGGCGCGTCATCATCGCCGACGTCAACGGCAAAGCCGCGGAGAAGACCGCCGGAAGTCTCCGCGCTTCCGGGAGCTGCGCGTGGGGCATCCCCTGCGACGTCAGGCTTCGGGAAGACGTGGAAAAGGTCCGGGATTTTGCCCTCGAAAAGACCGGCAGTCTGGACATCCTCGTCCACACCGCGGGCGGCGCGAGCCAGCGCATGTGCAATGCGCCGGGCCCCTTCGCCGAACGGCCCTATGAGGTGCTGGACTGGGGGATCGACGTCAACCTGAAGGGCCCCCTCTATTTCGCCCGCGCCGTCCTCAATACGATGCTGAAACAGGAAAGAGGCGTCATCATCCTCCTCGGCTCCATCGACGGCGTCACGGGCTCCCCCATGTCCGTCGATTACAGCACGGCCAAAGCGGGATTGATCGGGTTGACCAAGTCTCTGGCGCTGATCGGGGCCGAGCACAACGTGCGGGCCTGCTGCGTCTCGCCCGGGCCCGTCCTGACCCGGCCCGGCATGGCCTCAATGAAAACGCCGATGAACCGGGCCGCCGAGGTGCGCGAGGTGGTCGACGTCATCCTTTTCCTCGCCTCCGATCAGGCCAGTTTCATCACAGGCGTCAACTATCTGGTGGACGGCGGAAGGGCCTGCGGCGCGCAGGAGTATCCCCGGTGAGGCGAAAGATGATCAAAAACAGTTTTTTCGGGACGCGGCAGACGGTCATCGCCGCCCTGCTCAAGGCCGAAACCATAGACAGCTTCATCCATCAGGCCCGGGACGCGGAGTTTGCCGGAGCGGACGCCATCGCCGCCGAGCTCTGTCTTCTCCCGCCCGAGCAGCGGACAAGGGAGAACTTTGCCGCGCTGATGGCGGCGGTCAAACTGCCCTTTCTCTTCTGCGTCTACCGCAACGACGCATGGCTCGGAAGGGACGACGCGGCCCGTCAGCCCGGCCTGCTGGCGGCGGCGGAGGCGGGAGCCGAGGTGATCGACGTGATGGGCGATCTCTTCGACCCCTCGCCCCGGGAACTGACGCGCAGTCCCGCCGCCGTCCGGCGGCAGAAAAAACTCATGAAGGAGATCCATGACCGGGGGGCGAAGGTGGTGATCTCCTCGCACACCAGCGACGTCCTGACGGCGGAGGAGGTGCTGGAACACGTCAAGATCCAGCTCGACCGGGGCGCCGACATGGTCAAAATCGTGGCCGGGATCAACACAAAAGAGCACTTGCTCGAAGCGATCCGGGCCACCATGCTGCTCAACGAAAAGATGCCGGTCCCCTTCATCCACCTCGGAACGGGACCTTTCAGCCGGCTCCACCGCTATCTCGGCATGCAGCTGGGCGTCGCCGTGGAGTTCGCCGTGGCGGACTACCACTTCCCCCTGGCCTCGTTCGAGCAGCCGACCATCGCCTCGATGAAAAACGTCCGGGAGAATCTCCGCTGGCACATCAACGCCTGACGGCCCTGTCCGTCCCGCGCCCCGGGGGCTCCGGAGAGCCCCTGCGTTCCGCCATCCGGTCGAGGTACCAGCGGATCTTGGCCTCGAGACGTCCGGGGGAAAAATCGCACTGGCCCGTGATGTAGTGGAAGAACTCCCAGGTGACGAAATACTGAAGTTCCAGCTGGAAACCCGCGCCCCGGAGATTGCAGAAGCCCGGGGGGATGTCGGGATGGGCCCCGCCGATCACGCGCTTGGGCGAGACCGGCCGCACCGCGTTGAAGATGTGCTCCGTCTCCGCCCGCGTCTGGCTGTCGCACGCGAGCAGACTTGAGATCAGCCGGAAGCACTCCTCCGGGAAAAGGGTTTTCGAGGATATCGCCGCCGCGTCGATGACGGGAAGGAAGAGCTTCCCCTCCGGACGGGGCGTGATCTCCTGCTCTTCCCTGAAGCTGTGGGCCTTGAAAAAGGTGACCTCCGTGATCGCCGCGAGGCTGGATTCGTCGCGGGTCGCCCCGTGCTCCCACAGCAGATGTCCCGCTTTATAGAGCGCGGCCGTCCGCTCGAAGACGCTGCGCAGAAGCGCGGGGTCGGGCATGCGGAAAGCGCCGCTTTCGCCGTCGAAAAAGAAAACCCCGGAGTTGACCAGCAGCTCCAGTCCGCTGGAGAGGGCGTAGCCGACCTTTTTCCGCGGGTCCGCGGCGGCCAGACGCTCGATGTAATCCAGAATCCCCTCCCCCCGGACCGGCGTCGGCAGAGGATCCCGTGAAACGAGACAGTAGGTGACGAGGCCGTAGGGAAAGTAATTGCGGTGCGCGCCGAGAGAGCAGTGCTCGGGCGTCAGCGGGATGCCGTCGTACAGACGGGGGGCGAAGATCCGCTGTTCCGCGACGCTCAGGGTCCGGGCGGGATCGAAACCGTGGAACTTCAGGAAATTCAGCCCGCCGAAGGCGACGTCGAAGGGCCCTTCACCGCAGCCGCCGTAGGTGATCTCGATATCCAGATCCCGGTGCCGGACGGCGGTGCTCTCGAAAAACCTGTTCCAGAAGGCCAGCTGCCGGGCCGTCGAATCCTCCACGAGGACCCGCAGGCGCTTGGCGCTGGCGTACTGCCCGAAAAGCCGGTTGGCGGAGTACCGGACCGCCTGGCTGACGGCGCTCCCGCTGACCGTCGAAAAGACGCCTTCTCCCGCTCTGACCGAGACCATGCCGGCCTCTTTGAGCATCTCCACGGCCCGGGAGACCACGTTGATGCTCACGCCGTACTCCCGCGCCAGATCGCGGATGGAGGGCAGCCGGGCCCCGTTGCCCCAGCGCCCGGAATTGAACTGCTGCATCAGGATGTCGAACAGCTGCTGATGCTTCTGTTTTATCATGGTTTTCTCCTTTCCCGTCCCGGGTCACCGCACGAAAGCAGGTACGCCAGCGCCTCCCCGAAAAGGGCCAGCGGGGAGTCGTGGTCCCCCCCGGGTATCTCCGTGTAACTGAAACGGACCTTCCCCCCGAGAAGATCCCGCAGGGCCCGGGCTTCGGAAACGGGGATGATCCCGTCCGCCCCGCCGTGGGCGAAAAAGAGCGGCATCGTCAGAAGTCCCGCGTTCCGGCAGACGCTGTGGCGCGGATAGTCCGCTTCGGAATAATGCGCCTCGATCGCCTCGCGGATCGCCCCGTGGAGGGGCAGCGGCTGCGCGGCGCACCAGCGGGCGTAACGCGCAAGATCGGTCGCCGCGCCGAGGGCGCCGATGCCGTCGGTCAGCTCGGGATGGAGAATGCCGAAGATCAGCGCGCCGGTCCCGCCCATGGAGCCGGAAATGAGGAAGACCCGCTTCCAGCCGTACTCCTTTTTCCCTTTCCGGATCAGCTCCGCCAGATCGGCCGCGGCCGCGGGACACATCCAGGCGTTGCCCCGCAGATCGGGCGAGAGCACGTTGAGCCGGTTCTTTCCGAGGATCTCCAGCCAGGGCTTCAAATCCTTTCTCACCAGGGGCTGCATGCCGGTGGAGCCGTGGCCGTGGAGCAGGACGACGCAGTCTTTCCCCTCCCCTTCATGGTGGTACATGGCCCAGTCCGGCGCGCCGTCCGCCCGGGCGCAGGCGATCTTTTCGAAATCCATGACGCCGTGCCCGGAATATCGCTCCGTGACATGCACCCCGTCAAGTTTCAGATCGCGCACGCCCCGCACGGTGAGAACTTCGGGCAGATACCCCCTGCCCCACAGCGTCGGCATCTTTGCGGGTTTCGCGTCGAGATAGACCCGGGGATCGCGCACCACGCGGATCGTCAGTTTCGACAACGCGATGTCGGACACCGCCGTTCCGCCGAGAAAACAAGCGTCGGTCGCGTCGATCTCCATGTCGGCAAAACGCACGTTCCGGACAAATCCCGTATAGGCGGAGGCGTCGGCGGGATCGACAGCGCCGCTCCAGATTTTGAACGGCATGCGGACGTTGCGCATGACACAGCCCGTCAGGACCGCGTTTTCGATGGGCGTGCCCCGAAGAATGCCCGCGGCATGCCCCGCCGGGATGACCGAGAGCAGATCGAAGCCCACGTTGGCGTCGCAAATGACGTTGTCGCGGGCCTGAACGTCGCGAATGGGGTTGTCGCCCTCGTAACCCAGGCGCACCCCGCAGGTGTGACTTGACAGCGTGCAGCCGGAAATGCGGACGTGTTCGCAGGGCCTGTCGTCCTCCAGCAGATCCCGGTCGCTTTTGAGCGCGATGCAGTCGTCTCCCGCGGTGATGCGGCAGTCGGCGATCCGGACGTTCCGGCAGCCGTCGATATCCAGTCCGTCGGTGTTGGGCCCCCGGCGGTCGTTGCAAATGGCGATGCGCTCGATCTCGACGTCGCCGCACCCCAGAAGCCAGACCGTGTAGGCGGCGCTGTTGCGCAGCGTGATCCCGGAAATCCTGACGTTCCGGCAGTTTTCCAGCCAGAGCCCGACGGGACGGAAGGGACAGGGTTTGTAAAGTTTCGCCTTGAAAAACCCGTCCTTCCCCCGTTCCAGTCCGTCATCCGTCCAGGGAAGACCGTCCCAGTCGGACCAGAAACGGTGCCCTTCCAGTTCGATGCAGCCATCCCCCTCGACGACGATGTTTTCCGCATCGGCGGCTCCGAGGAAGAAATGGGTCTGGGTACGCTTCTTCCGGATCAGCCGCTCCGCCGGGAGATATGCCTCCAGTCGTTCCGGCGCGATCAGACGGGCGCCCTTTTCGAGGCGCAGGGAAAGATTGCTCTTGAGCCGCGCCGGACCGCAATGCCAGTCCCCCGGCGGCACGACGATCAAATCGCCCTCCTGCGCCGCATCCACGGCGGCCTGGAGCGTGGGACAGTCTGCAAGGGAAATCACAAGGCGTTTCCCCTACTTCGCCTCGAGCAGCAGCACACGGTCGACGAAAATCTTGCTGCCCTCGGCCAGACGGAGGGAAACGACGATCTCGAACTTCCTCTCCGGCTTCGCCAGCTCGAAATAATCCCCGAGATCGAGGGAAAACCGGCCTACTTTGAGCTGACAATCGGCCGTAAGGAGCCCCGTGCGGACCGGGAAGGTCTGATACGTGTCCTTCGGAACGAGCACCCGGGAGAGGGCCTTTTCGCGGCCCGTCCTGTCCGTGAAGAAGACGCGGACTTTGCCGCTTTTCGTCTCGCCCCCCGAAGCGGCGCAGCCGGAAACGGCGGAAGCGTCGAGGACCTTTTTGCCGTGGAGCGCGGTCCCCGCCAGATCGGCGATGACCCGCTTTTTCTCAATGCCTGCGGGCAGAGGATAGCCGCCGGGGCAGTCACGGCTCGTGTCGCCCCGGACGATGACGACCCGGTCCACGGCGTAGACGGTGTCGGAGACCTTGAGGGAGACGTAAACGCCCACGTCGTTGTCGTAGAGATCCGGCGGCCGGATCGCGTCGTTGACGAAAAGCTGAAGGGTCCAGGAGCTGTGCATGTACAGCAGCGGATTGCCGCCGAGGCGGCAGCGGCCGAGATAATACCAGTGATATTTGCCGTCCTTGACCACGGCGCCGTCGGGGATCATCGCGCCCCGCAGAAGAGCCTTGCGCGCGGCGGAATCGTGGACGCCCATGACGATCCCGGACCCCGTCATCTTCTGCGGCGTCATGTAGGGATGGTTCGGGACGGCGGCCTTGCCGCCCGCGGCGTCGGGATCGTCGATGATCTTGTTGTACCGCTGCTGCGCGAGCTGGGGCCAGCCGTAGTCGGAGATCACCGCCGCGTTCTCGAAGCCTTTGAGCGGCGGCAGAGCGGCCAGCGCCGCGTCGCAGAGCGTCTTGATCCGCGGGATGAGCTTCCTCTGGTGGTAGGGCCCCTGAAGTTTCATGCGGCGCATGGCGACTTTGCGGAAGTTCTCGATGTAGTCCCGGTCGGAAATTTTGAATTTTTCGATCTTCGCCCAGGCGACGGCGGCCCACTCGTCGGTGACCCGGTCGTTACGGAGCGGGTCGTCCTTCGTGAGACGGTCGCCCTCTTTGATGAGGGCTTCGGCCTTTTCGAAGAAGGCCTTGTCCAGATCTGTGCGGGCGGCGAGGGGGTAGCTGTCGATGCACCGGGGCAGTTTGGCCATGCCCTCTTCGAGGAGCTTGTGCAGCGCCAGCATCTGGGGAGCGGCCTTGCCGTAGTAGGCCTTGCAGAAGCGTTCGATCTCGGCGTCGATGTCACGGCTGGGATCCACCATGAAGCGGTAGCCGATGTAGGTGCGCATCCGCCAGAAGCTGGTGACGTGGGCCCCCTGACACTCGGGCTTCACGGACTGGACGCCCAGCTGTTTGTAGAACTTGAGATTTTCCGCGATGGTCCGGACGTTGGTGCTGGGGTACTGGGGCCGGTTGTAGTCGATCCAGTAGTCGGCGATCATGAGCGTGGCGATCTTTGCCCACTTGAGGTGCAGATCACGCACCACCTTGTTGCAGGGAGCCGCGTAGGGGCGGAAATAGTCCCGTTCCCGCCCGGGGACCGTGGAGCCGTAGGCGATGCCGATCCAGACGTTTTTTTCGGGATCCATGCCGTTTTCGGGCGGAAAGCCGTGCATGCCGTAGGAGTCCGTGGTGAAACGGACCTCGGGGTATTTCTTTGCCGCCCGGCGGGCGATCTGATTGACGAAATACAGCTTCGCACCGCTCCAGCCGTGCTTTTTGACCAGCGCCTGACAGCCCGGGCACTGGCACTCGTTTCGGTTGTCGTTGGTGGCCAGGGTGTAAAGGCGGGGATACTCCCACTTTTCGCGGCCCTTGCGGTCGGCTTCGACGTAGGACTCGAACTTCTTCCAGAACCACTCCGCCGTCTTGGGGTTGCTGTAACAGATCTGGCCGGGCCCGAGACTGGTGGTCGAGCGGACCCGCTTGCCCCCGTTGAGCGACAGGATATCCATATCCGCGTCGGGCACGTCCTTCGTATAGTCGCAGAAGGTGTGATTGAACCGGGGCAGGCCGAAGAGCGGCGGGATGGGGTAATCGTCGAAGGCCTTGTCCAGTTTGGCGTGGAACCAGTTCTGCCGGTTGCGGATCTTGTAGGCCTCGTGATTTTTGCCGAAGTTGCTGTAGATGGAGCGCCACGGGATGGCGGGTTTTCCCCGCAGCAGGAGACCGCTTTTCCAGGTGACGGAGCCGACCTTGTCGATGTGGAGATTCTCCTCATCGAGCCACATGGCGTTGAGGGTGTTCTCCAGAAACTCGTACACGCCGTAGAGGGTCCCCCGGGGGAAGCCGCCGCCGATGATCAGCGTTTCGGGGGACACGGCCTTGACGAAGTGCTCCTCCTCGCCGAATTTCGAAAAATCCGCGCCGTTCTTCCGGGCGAAGGCGGTTTCCCCCAGATAGATGCGCTTGCCCTGAGCCGGAGCGGACTCCTCGGAAACGATCTTTGCGGCCTTCCCCGTGGCGGCCCTGAGGTGGAGGACCAGCTCCTCCGCCGCCTTCTTCTCCGGAACCTTGGCGTCCTTGGGGACGACGATCACCGGCAGAGCCGCGAGCGAAAAGGCGCACAGCGCCGAAAGAAAGAAAAGTGTCTTCATGGTGAAAAGTCTTTCAAGTCGGACGGAGGGCATCATATTTCCGGTATCATGTTTTCGTCTGTGACCGACGGATAATTGGCCAGCGCCGCATGCCCGTCCGCCCAGAGGATATTCGCCCGGCCCGCATGGCGGTACTGGATGTAGGAGACCCAGGCGAGCCCGGCACTGTCGGGATAGCACTCAGCATAATCGAAAATGCTCGAGGGCTTGCGCAGCTGACCGCGCTTGAAGATCCTGTAGGGATATTTGGCGTTGCTGGTGTCCACCACGGCGGATTTGCCGTTGCCGCCGTCCTTGCCCCGGATCCTGTCGTTGCAGGCGATCTTGCCGCCGTTGGTCCCCACGAGCTGGGACTCATCGGGCGTTCTGGCCTTTCCCAGCCCCAGCGGGCAGTAGATCTGGGACTTCTTGAAGGTGGGGAAGCCCATTCTCGCCCGGGATTCCGGAACGTACTCGTTGCCCGTGTCCGTCGCCTCGGCCGTCAGCAGGATCAGCCAGTTCTTGCCGCTGGGATACCGGTTGACCCCCAGGATCCGGAAGGGCAGGAAATAGCCGTCGTAGGAGTCCGAGTACTGGGCGTTGAACAGGCCGAACTGCTTGAAATTGTTGACGCACGACGAAGTCTTCGCCGCATCCCGGGCCTGCGCCAGGGCGGGCATCAGCATGGCCGCCAATATGGCGATGATGGCGATCACCACCAGGAGCTCGATCAGGGTGAACCTCTTTGCCGCTTTTCCGCGGACGGAACGGTCTCTTCTCATTTTTCTTCCTTTCCTTATTATGGTTTCGGGAAACGAACTTTTTTGTCCGATATTTCCTCTCATCTCGATCTTGCGAAATCGGCGGACCGGCGGAAATAATCGTCCAGCCGCTCGATGGAAAACTCCTCGACGACTTGCGCCGCCGTGATCTCCCGCATCTCGGAGGTCACGAGGACGCAGCCGAGGCGCCCGGGATCGAAAACCGTGATCCCCGGGCCGTATTTCTTTTTTGCCTGCAGGAGCTTCTCCCGGTTGCCGTCCAGATGGACGACCTCGTAATCGGTATTGATATCCGCCGTCACGAAGGCGTGATAATTGGTGGAGCAGGCCACCTTGTGCCCCAGCGGGTCGAGGATCGCGCACTCGTTTCCCGCGACGGCGCCGGCGAAATAACTGCGGCAGCGGTAGGCCCAGTACGACTGCATCAGGCCTCCGTGGTACATGGAACTGAAGAGGAGAAGATCGGGCTTTTTCGCGGCGTACCGCTCAAGAAGCTCCGTGAAATTGAGATCGAAACAGATGACGAAGCCGACTTTTCCGAGCTCGGTTTCGGCCACGGTCTCGGCTTTTCCCGGCAGGATGTTCTGCTGCTCCGTCTCGCAGATCACGGGATAATTCTTGTCGTAGACGGCCAGCACCTCCCCGCCGCGGCCGATCAGGCGCGTGGAGTTGCGCCGGGTGCCGTCCGGCAGCTCCCGGCAGGCGGCGAAGGCGATGAAACAATGGTTGTCGAGGGCCTTCTGCCGGAAGAACGCCAGCATTTCCGCACCGTGTTCATGATAATACGCCAGCCGGTCGCGCAGAGACATCCGGGGAAACCTGTCGCAGCACTCGGGAAGGACGACGACATCGGGCCGGTCGGGAAAGACCTGATCGAACTGGCGTTCCCAGTGTTCCCTCATCAGCCGGACCGACTCGTTTTTCGCCGGGATCTCCTGGGGCGGCACAGGTCCCAGGGCGGATATTTTTAACCGTCTCATAACAGAAGCTGTCTTCGGCCGCCTGCCCGCGCAGGGGACCGAGCCTTTCAAAAACTTCGATTGCCCGGGGAAATTATACCACAGAACGGCCCTTTTGTCAACACCGGTCGTTTGAAAAAAAAGACATTTTTTCAGGAGGTTGTTTGAATTATTAATACGCAGGCGTCGCATCCGGCGCCGGGGAGCGGCGGACTTTTGCGGTCACTTTTTCCCGGCGAGGCCGAGGCGGTTCATGCGGTAATTCATCATGCGGGGGGAGAGCCCCAGCTCCCGGCCGGCGGCGGAGAGGCTGCCGTCGTGCCGGGAAATGGCGTCGGTGAGGAACTCCCTTTCGCATCTCTCGAGCTTCTCCCGGAGCGTGCCGCCCCGGGGTATCTCCGGAGCGGTCTCCGCCCCCGCCTGAAGGGAGGGCGGCAGATTGCCGCTGTGGATGCAGTCGTCCGGCGTCGTGAGCACGGCGCGCTCCATGCAGTTTTCCAGCTCCCGGACGTTGCCCGGCCAGCTGTAGGTCATCAGCAGACGGGTGGCCGCGGGAGAGAGTTTCGTGATTTTTTTGTTGTACTTGACGTTGAGCCGCTCGATGAAGTGCTCCGCAAGCAGGATGATGTCGCTGGAGCGCTGGGCAAGCGGCGGCAGCATGATGGGAAAGATGTTGAGCCGGTAAAAGAGGTCCTCGCGGAAAAGCTTCTTCTCCATGAGCTCCTCCAGATTCCGGCTGGTCGCGGCGAGGAAGCGGACGTCGGAATGAAGTTCCTCGTTGCTGCCCACCCGGGAAAAAGTTCTTTCCTGAAGGAAACGGAGCAGTTTCACCTGGGTCTGCATGGTGAGGTCGCCGATCTCGTCGAGGAACAGCGTCCCGCCGTCGGCGGCCTCGGCCCGGCCGATCCGGCGTGCGAGGGCGCCGGTGAAGGCGCCCTTTTCGTGCCCGAAGAGTTCGCTTTCGACCAGATTTTCGGGCAGCGCGGCGCAGTTGAGCGTGACGAAGGGTTTGTCCCGGCGGCCGGAAAGTTCGACGATGGCGTGGGCGAGAAGCTCCTTGCCCGTGCCGCTGGCGCCGCGGATGAGCACGGTGGCGTCGGTGGGAGCCACCTGACGGAGTTCGGTGTAGACCTGCTGCATCTCGCGGCAGTTGCCGATGAGTTTGCCCGGAGCGTTCTGCAGCATGCTGCGGAGCTTGCGGTTCTCGTCCAGAAGCGTCTGCTTTTCCTGATGCAGAAGCAGGCACTCCGAGGCGGAGTCCGCCGTGATGTTGGCCAGGATCTCGAGGAAGGCCACGTCGCCGTCGAGATTGGTTTCCGGCGTGATGGGGCGGTCCACCGACAAGGTCCCGATGAGCTTTTCGTGGTGGAACAGCGGCACGCAGATGAAGGCCGTCGGACCGTCGTACCTGTGCTTGCCCGTCCGGTTCAGGAACCGGGGGTCCTTGCGCAGATCGGGGATCACGTGACTGCGGCCGGTCTCGGCCACGTGGCCCGTGATGCCCTCCCCCAGATTGTAGAAGCCCTTTTTCTTCTCCGCCTCGGTGAGGCCGTGGGAGGCCTCGATGCGCAAAGTGTCCCCGTAACGGAGCGAAAAGGTCCCCCGGCGCATCCCCAGCTCGCGGTCGATGATCTCCAACACCTTTTCCAGCATCGTCCCGACGTCGCGGCCGTGGATCAGCACCGAACTGATCTTCTGGATCACCAGAATCTGCGGCTGTACTTCCGTTCCCATGACGGGAACGTAATATACACGCTTTTTTCCCGGTTATCAAGCCGGGATCGGCGGCATTTCCGCGATCCGGCGGACCGCCTCGCGGGTCTTTTCGGGGTCGCCGAAAGCGGTCAGCCTGAAAAAGCCTTCGCCGCCGGGACCGAAGCCGCTGCCGGGCGTGCCCGCCACGGCGCATTTTTCCAGCAGGAAATCGAAAAAGTCGAAGGAGCCGATCTTGTCGGGGAGCTGCCACCAGATGTAGGGCGCGTGCTCGCCGCCGAAAACCGTGTATCCGCTCTCCTTGAGGCCCTTGCGGATGACTTCGGCGTTGCGCATGTAGCTTGCGATCACCTCGCGGGTCTGCTCCCGGCCCGCGGGGGTGTACACCGCCTCGGCCGCCCGCTGGACGATGTAGTTCACGCCGTTGAACTTGGTGGTCTGCCGCCTGAGCCACATGCGGCGCAGTTCCTCCATCTCGCGGGGGATCACGGTGAAGGCGCAGCGCACACCCGTGAATCCGGCGCTCTTGGAGAAGCTGTGGAACTCGACGGCGCACTTCTTCGCCCCGGGGATCTCGTAGATGGAGCGGACGAGCGAGGGATCCCCGATATAGTCCGCATAGGCCGCGTCGAAGAGGATCACGGCGTCGTTGGCAAGGGAAAAATCCACCAGTTTCTCCAGCGTGGAACGGGTCAGCACCGTGCCGGTGGGATTGTTGGGACTGCAGAGATAAATAAGCCGCGCATCCGCGGGGGGCAGATCGGGCTGGAAGCCGTTCTCAGCGGTACAGGGCATGTAGGCGATGCGGGGATACCGGCCGTCGGGACCGGGGCGGCCGCCGCGGCCGGCCATGACGTTGCTGTCCAGATAGACCGGGTAGACCGGGTCGGGGATGGCGACGCGGCAGTCGGCCGAAAACAGCTCCTGGATATTGGCCACGTCGCACTTGGAGCCGTCGCTCACGAAAATCTCGTCGGCGGAAATGTCGATGGCCCGGGAGGCATATTCCGCCGCCGCGATGGCCTCGCGCAGAAAGGCGTACCCCTGCTCCGGACCGTAGCCGCGGAAGGTCTCGGCGCAGGCCATCTCGTCCACCGCGCGGTGCATGGCTTCGATGACGGCGGGCACGAGGGGCCGGGTCACGTCGCCGATGCCGAGACGGATGATCTCCCGCTCCGGATGCTTCTCCCGGCAGGCCGCGATCTTGCGGGCGATCTGCGAAAAGAGATAGGACTCCGGCAGAAGTCCGTAATTGCCGTTGAGCAGTTCAGTCTTCATTTTCGATCTCTCCTCTGAAAATCTCCCGGGCGGGCCCCGTCATGAAGACGGACCGGCCCGGCGTGTGTTCGACGTGCAGCGTTCCGCCGTCGAGGACGATGTCGGCCTCTTTCCCGCAGAGGCCCCGCTTCTGGGCGGCGGCCAGCGTGGCGCAGCTGCCCGTGCCGCAGGCGGCGGTGATGCCGCATCCCCGCTCCCAGACCCGCATGCGGATCCGGCCGGGGGCGAGGACCTGGGCGAATTCGATGTTGCACCGGTCGGGGAACAGGGGATCGTGTTCCAGCACGGGGCCCCACTTTTCCAGCGGCACGGCAGAAACGTCCTTCGTGAAGATCACGGCGTGGGGGTTGCCCATGGAGACGGTGACGGCCAGAAAGGACTGCCCGTCGGCGGCGAGACAGACGTCTCCGAGAAACTCCCGCGGGAGCCCCATGTCCACCCGCACCTGCCCGTCGTCCAGCAGTTCCGGGGAGACGATCCCCGAGAGGGTATGCAGATGAAAGACCCGCCCCTCCCCCAATTTGCGGGAGATGATGAATTTGGCCGCGCACCGGGTGGCGTTGCCGCACATGGCGGCCTCGGACCCGTCGGCGTTGTAGATCTTCATCTCGAAATCCGCGCCCCCCAGGGGCCGGATCAGGATCACGCCGTCGCCGCCGATGCCGAAGCGGCGGTCGCACAGCCGGGGCACGGAAGAGATATCCACCGCCTCGCCCGGTTCCGGAAAGATGAAATCATTGCCCAGTCCGCTCCATTTGCCGAATCTCATGATGCCGCCTCCTCCGTGATCTGCCGGACGACTTTTCTTGCGTCCGCCATGGCGCGGACGACGAGAGAGGCCCCGTTGGCGCAGTCGCCGACCGCGTAGATCCGCCGGGCGGGATCGGGAATGACCGCGCCCCGCGGGGTGAGTTCGAGTCCGAGCTCCTCGACCAGCCCCTGCCTGGGGACGCCGGTGAAGCCCATGGCAAGCAGAACGAGGTCGGCCTCGATGATCCGGGCCGAGTTGTCCACGGGGGCGGGCTTGAGGGGCCGCCCCTCGGGCGAGAAGGACCAGGCCACCTCATGGACCTCCACGCCGGTGACGGAACCGTTTTCCCCGGTGAAGCGGTCGCTGGCCACGCACCACTCCCTTTCGCATCCCTCCTTGTGGCTGGAGCTTGTGCGGAGCATCCAGGGCCACGCGGGCCACGGGGTGGAAGGGGAGCGCTTCTCCGGCGGCCGGGGCATGATCTCGATCTGCCGGACGCTCTTCGCCCCCTGCCGGATGGCGGTGCCGGCGCAGTCGCTGCCGGTGTCGCCGCCGCCGATGATGAGGACGCGCTTCCCCGCGGCACTGACGGGGAGAGACGCGCTCTCGTTTCCGTTGACCCGGTTCTGGCCCTGGAGGAACTCCAGCGCGAAGTGGATCCCTGCCAGCTCCCGGCCGGGGATGACGAGGTCCCGGGCGGCGGGGGTCCCCACCGCCAGCACGACCGCGTCGAAATTCCGCAGAAGGTAGCTGCCGGAGATATCCCGCCCGATGCGGGTGTCGGTCGTGAAGACGATCCCCTCCTCTTTCATGATCGCGAGGCGGCGGTCCAGCACGTTCTTTCCCAGCTTGAAATCGGGGATGCCGTAGCGGAGCAGACCGCCGGGCTTTTTGTTCGCTTCGAAGACGGTGACGGAAAATCCGGCCCTGTTCAGCCCCTCGGCCGCGAAAAGCCCCGAGGGACCGCTGCCGATGACGGCGACCCGGAGATCCCGGCGCGTCGCGGGGACCGCCGGGCGGACGAAGTTTTCGGCAAAGGCCTTCTCGATGATCATTTTTTCGCACTGCCGCACCATGACGGGATCGCCGTCCACGCCGCAGCAGCAGGCCCCTTCGCAGAGCGCGGGGCACACCCGGCTGGTGAACTCGGGGAAGAAACTGGTCTGGGACAAGATCTCATAGGCCGTTTTCCAGTCCCCCGCGAAGGCCGCCGCGTTGAAATCCGGGATCTGGTTGAAGAGCGGACAGCCCGCGCCGTGACAGAAGGGGATGCCGCAGTTGTGGCAGCGCTCCGTCTGAGCCCGGATCTCCGCTTCCGAAAAAGATCTCTCGACCTCCCTGAAATCCTGCTTCCGTTCCCCGACGGGACGGTAGATATCGCAAATTCTCTTCTGCATGTCAGTGACTCCCCTGTGCTTTGAGTGCGTTGCGGTATTCCACGGGGAACACCCGCACGAATTTCGCCCTGTAGCGTTCCCAGTCGGCCAGCATGGAGGAAGCGCGCACGCTCCCGGTCGCCCGGTGATGGGCTTCGATCAATTCCTTGAGTTCCTTCTCCGCCTCCGTTCCCGGTTCGATGCTTTCCAGATCGATCCCGTCGGGATTGCAGGAGAGGTCGAAGTGCCCCTTTTCGTCATAGACGTAGGCCAGTCCTCCCGTCATGCCGGCGGCGAAGTTCACGCCGACGTGCCCGAGGATGACCACCCGGCCCCCCGTCATGTATTCGCAGCCGTGGTCGCCGATGCCCTCCGCGACCAGCGTCATGCCGCTGTTGCGGATGGCGAAGCGCTCGCCTGCGATGCCGTTGATGAATATTTTTCCTGAGGTGCCGCCGTAGCCGATCACGTTGCCCGCGATCACGTTGCTCTCGGCCGGATATCCGGCTCTGCGCGCCCGGCGGATGATGATCTTGCCGCCGGAGAGGCCCTTGCCCACGTAATCGTTGGCCTCGCCCGCGAGATCCAGCGTCACCCCCGGCGCCAGAAACGCGCCGAAACTCTGCCCGGCCGTGCCCGTGAGGTGGAGTTTGATCGTGTCCTCCGGCAGCCCTCCGGGTCCGAAGCGGTCGGCGATGATGCCCGAAAGCTCCGTTCCCACCGTGCGGTCGGCGTTGGCGATGGTCAAGTCGAGGGCTTCAGGCTTCCCGTCCAGCTTGAGCTTGCCCAGAAGCTCCCGGCGGTCGAAGTTGACGAGTTCGGCCTTGGGCCGGGCCGCGTCGAAATGCCGCTCCTTCCCCTCGGCCGGGCGCAGGAGATCGCCGAAATCCAGATGTTCGGCCTTGTAGAAGTCCAGCGCGGGCTTCATCTCGAGCAAATCGCTCCTGCCGCAGGCCTCGTCCAGCGAGCGGAGCCCCAGCTGCGCCAGATACTCCCGGACCTCGGAGGCGACGAAACGCAGAAAGTTGATGATGTATTCGGGCTTGCCCGCAAAGTGCTTCCGCAGTTCCGGATCCTGCGTGGCGACGCCCATGGGACAGGTGTTGCTGTGGCACTGCCGCATCATCACGCAGCCGAGACAGACCAAAATCGTTGTGGCGAAACCGAACTCCTCGGCCCCGAGGAGCGCGCCGATCACCACATCGCGCCCGGTTTTCATCTGGCCGTCCACCTGCAGCCGGACGCTGCCGCGCAGACCGTTGAGCACGAGGGTCTGCTGGGCCTCGGCGATACCCAGCTCCCACGGGAGTCCCGCGTACTTGATGCTGGTGAGCGGCGACGCGCCCGTGCCGCCGTCGTGCCCCGAAATGAGCACCACGTCGGCCTTGGCCTTGGCGACCCCCGCCGCCACCGTGCCCACGCCGGGTTCCGAGACGAGTTTCACAGAGATCCGTGCTTGGGGGTTGGCGTTGCGCAAGTCGTAGATCAACTGGGCCAGATCTTCGATGGAGTAGATGTCGTGATGGGGCGGCGGCGAGATCAGCGTCACCCCGGGCATGGCGTGGCGGATCTTGGCCACGAAGCTGTCGACCTTGTAGCCGGGCAGCTGACCGCCCTCGCCGGGCTTGGCCCCCTGGGCCATCTTGATCTGGATGTCCTTCGCGTTGCGCAGATAGCTGATCGTGACGCCGAAGCGGCCGCTGGCGACCTGCTTGATGGCGCTGTTGAATTCGGTGCCGAAGCGTTCGGCGTTTTCGCCGCCCTCGCCGCAGTTGCTCATGCCGCCGCAGGTGTTCATGGCCTTGGCGATGGCCATATGGGCCTCGGGACTCAGGCTGCCGAGACTCATGGCCCCCGAAACGAAGTGCCGGAGGATGCTCTCGATGCTCTCGACCTCCTCCAGCGGGATGCCCTGCGTCTCCCTGAAGCGGAAGAGTCCCCGCAATGTGCACAGGTGCCGGGACTGGTCATCGATCAGCTGACTGTACTCTTTGAAGCGCCCGTAGTCCCCCTGCTGGACCGCCTGCCGGAAGGCGGCGAGACTCTGAGGCGTCCACAGGTGGGCTTCGCCGTCCTTCCTGTACTTGTACTGGCCGCCCGCGGGCAGGAGGGGAGCCCCTCCGTCGGCCGACCGGGCCCGCCGGACCGCTTCCTGAGCGATCTCGGCCAACCCGATGCCGCCGATCCGGGAGATGGTCCCGGGGAGAAATTCGTCGAGGAACGCCCGGTTCAGCCCCACGGCCTCGAAGGCCTGGGCGGAGCGGTAGCTGCGCAGCGTGGAAATGCCCAGTTTCGACATGATTTTGAGCAGTCCCTTCTCCACGGCGTGGATGTAGTTGCCCGCCGCCGTGACGGGATCCACGCGGACGGTCCCGGCGCGGGAGAGCGCCGTCACGGTCTCAAGGGCAAGATAGGGGTTGACCGCCGTCGCGCCGTAACCCAGCAGCAGTGCGAAATGCATCACCTCGCGTACCTCGCCGGACTGGATGATGACCCCGGTCTCGGGCCGCAGGTCGTTCTCGATCAGCGCCCGGTTGACCGCGGCGCAGGCCAGCAAGCTCGGGATCGCCGCCTGACCCGCGGGCAGTTCCCGGTCAGAGAGGATCAGGATGCGCTCGCCGCCCGAGGCCGCCTCCACGGCGCTGGCGGCCAGAGTTTTGAGAGCCTGACGCAGGGAATGTTCGCCGCCCGCGGGATCGAAACCGCATCGCAGCACCCGTGAGTGGAAACCGTGGGCCCCGAAGTTCCGCAGATGGTTCAATTCATCGTCGGTCAGCAGGGGGCGGCGCAGTTTGATCAGCCGGGCGTGCTCCGGCGTCTCTTCCAAGATGTTGCCCCGGTTGCCGATATAGGTCATGAGACTCATCACCAGCTCCTCGCGGATCGGGTCGATGGGCGGGTTGGTCACCTGGGCGAAAAGCTGTTTGAAGTAGGCGAAAAGCAGCTGGGGCTTCTCGGACAGGACCGCCAGCGCCGCGTCGTTGCCCATGGAGCCCGTGGGTTCTTTCCCCTGCTCGGCCATGGGCTTCAAAATGATGTCGATGTCCTCGCGGCTGAAGCCGAAGAACTGCTGACGGCGGAGCAGATCCTCCTCCGGTTCCGAAGGCGTGATGTCGGTGAAAAGCCCGTGGACCGACAGGCGGTTCTCCTCCACCCAGCGCCGGTAGGGACGGCTGCGGGCCAGCCGGGTCTTGATCTCGGAGTCCTCCACGAGCCGGTGGTGGTCCAGGTCGAGGAACAATATCTCGCCGGGCTTCAGACGGCCCTTGCTCTCCACCTCCTCCGGCGGGATATCCAGCACGCCGGCCTCGCTGGCCAGCACGAAAAGGCCGTTTTTACATTTCGTGTAACGCGCGGGACGCAGGCCGTTGCGGTCGAGGATCGCGCCGGGATTGCGGCCGTCGGTGAAGACCACGGCGGCGGGCCCGTCCCAGGGTTCCATCAGGGCCGAATGGTACTCGAAGAAACTGCGGACGTCCCGCCCCATATAGTACTTGGCCCCCCAGGCCTGGGGGATCAGCATCAAAAGCACCTGTTCGATGGGCCGTCCCGCGGCGACGAGGAGCTCCAGCATGTTGTCCAGACAGGCCGAATCGCTCTGTCCGGGGTCGATCAGCGGCAGGAGTTTTGCAAGATCGTCGCCGAGCAGGGAGCTCGACATCAGTCTTTCGCGGGCCTTGAGCGCGTTGAGATTGCCCCGCAGGGTGTTGATCTCGCCGTTGTGGGCCAGACAGCGGAAGGGATGGGCCAGCGGCCACGTGGGGAAGGTGTTGGTGCTGTACCGCTGGTGCACGATGGCGAAGCGGGCGCGGAAAAGTTCGTCCGAAAGATCGGGGTAGAACTCCCGGATCTGGGTCGCCAGCAGGAGCCCCTTGTAGACCACCGTGCGGGAGGACATGCTGCAGATGTAGAGATCGAGGTGTTTTTTCTCGATCAGCCGGCGCATGACGAAGAGCTTGCGTTCGAAGGCGTCGTTCCCGCTGAAGTTCCGCCCGTCGATGAAAAGCTGGCGGATGACGGGGCGGTTCTCACGGGCCTTGCGCCCGATGGCCTCCGGGACGACGGGGACCTCCCGCCAGCCGAGGACGGCGCCGCCCTCGGAGGAGACCACCTCTTCGATGACCTTTTCACTGCCCGCGCCGCCGAAGATCATGGCGACGGCGTAAGCGCCCTCCTCCGGCAGCTCCATGCCCGCGTTTTTGCGGAAGAAGGCGTCGGGCATCGTGAGGAGCAGTCCCGCGCCGTCGCCGGTCTCCGGATCGCTGCCCGCGGCGCCGCGGTGCATCAGGCGCGTGAGGATGGTGATCCCCTTTTCGACGATATCGTGAGACGCCCTGCCGTTGAGATCGGCCGCAAGGCCCACGCCGCAGGCGTCGTGTTCGTGCGCGGGATCGTAGAGAGCGGACGCCCGCGGTCTGTATATCTGTTCCATGCTTTTCCTGACCTTTCCTGTTGGTTCGATCGAATTCGTCCTCATCTTCACCAGCAAAAACCGTGCCAATGGTTTTTCTGCGGCAGGAACGGGCCCTTGATTTACAAAAAACGTAAAAGATGATCTTTTTTTACACTTTTTGTAAAACATTTCCCGCCGGTCCCGCCTCGAAAACATTTGGCACGGTTTTTGCTGTTGGGGGCACAGAACCTCAACCCCACTCAAAGGAGTCGTAAGAAAATGAGCAGTGAAAAACGGTACGATGCGATCAAGGCCATCGCGGAACTGAAGGTCGAGGGGCCCTGCCCTCCGGCCCCGGCGGACATCGAAGGCTACGGCGAGGACGTCTTCAATCTGGACGCCATGCAGAAGCATCTGCCTAAAGCGGTCTTCGAGAAACTGCAGGCCACCATCGAGGAAGGCAAGGCGCTGGATCCCGAGATCGCCGGAGACGTCGCCCACGCCATGAAGGAGTGGGCCATCTCCCGGGGCGCCACCAGCTACACCCACTGGTTCCAGCCGCTCACGGGCAACACCGCGGAGAAGCACGACTCCTTCCTCGAGACCCAGGGCTGCCGGGCCATCCTGAGCTTCTCGGGCAAAAACCTGATCCTCGGCGAACCGGACGCCTCCAGCTTCCCCTCCGGCGGACTGCGTTCCACCTTCGAGGCCAGGGGCTACACCGCGTGGGATCCCACCAGCCCGGCCTTCATCAAGCGCCACGGCAACGGCGCGACGCTCTGCATCCCCACCGCCTTCTGCAGCTACACCGGCGAGGCGCTGGACCGCAAGACCCCGCTTCTGAGGTCCATCCAGGCCCTCTCCGGCGCGACGAAGAAACTCATGAAGTGCTTCGGCCTGCCCGACGAGAAAGTGACCGTCACCCTCGGACCGGAACAGGAGTATTTCCTCATCGACCGTCACTTCTATCTGCTGCGTCCCGATCTGCTGCAGACCGGACGGACCCTCTTCGGCGCGCCCCCGGCCAAGCACCAGCAGCTGGAAGACCACTACTTCGGCACCATCAAGATGCGGGTGCTCAACTTCATGAACGAAGTCGAGCGGGAGCTCTGGAAGCTGGGGATCCCCGCCAAGACGCGGCACAACGAGGTGGCCCCCGCCCAGTTCGAGCTGGCGCCGATCTTCGAGGAGCTGAATCTGGCCTGCGACCACAACATGCTGGTCATGGAAGTCCTGCGCCAGACGGCCGAACGCTACGGCTTCGTCTGCCTGATGCACGAGAAGCCCTTTGCCGGCATCAACGGCTCCGGCAAGCACAACAACTGGAGCATCAATTACGGCAAGCGCAATCTGCTCAACCCCGGCAGCGATCCCGATCAGAATGCGATCTTCCTCACCACGCTCTGCGCCATCATCGAGGCGGTGGACACCCACGCCGATCTGCTCCGGGCCTCCGTGGCGGGCGTCGGCAACGACCACAGGCTCGGCGCAAACGAGGCGCCGCCCGCGGTGATCTCCATGTATCTCGGCGATCAGCTTTCGGAAGTGATCGACCAGCTGGAAAAGGGCGAACACAAGTCCAGCCGCCACGGCGGCATGCTCCGGATCGGCGTCGACACCCTGCCGCCCCTGCCCCAGGACGCCACCGACCGGAACAGGACAAGTCCCTTCGCTTTCACCGGAAACAAGTTCGAGTTCCGCGCCCCCGGCTCCAGCCTCTCCTGTTCGGCGCCCAACGTCATGCTCAACACCATCGTGGCCGAAGCCTTCGACCGCATGGCAGAAAGCATTTCCGCCTTCCCGAAAAAGGAGTTCCACGCCAAGCTGCAGGCCCATCTGCGCGGGATCGTCAAGGCCCACAAGCGGATCATCTTCAACGGCGACGGTTACGCTCCCGGCTGGCTTGAGGAGGCCGCCAAACGCGGACTGCCCAATCTCCGCACCACCATGGACGCCCTCAAGGTCCTCACGAAAGAGAAAAACATGGCGCTTCTCGAGAAATACGGCGTCTTCCAGCGCCGGGAGATCACCTCGCGGTACGAAGTCTTCATGGAGGACTTCCACCGCAAGGTGCGGATCGAGGGTGAAGTCGCCCTCGAGATCGCCCGCAGCATGATCGAGCCCGCCGTGGCCGCCGAGTTCGAAAAGACCGTCCGGACTCTGGGCGAGGCCAGGACCGTCACCGTCTCCAAGGGTTCTTCCAGTCTCAAGAAGCGCGCCTCCCTCCTCGGCGACGGGCTGGAGCGTCTGGCCCGCGGCGAAGAGCTTCTGGCCAAGGCGCTTCAGGGCAAACACGAAGAGATCCTCGAAGCCATGCAGCAGATGCGGGTCACCGTGGACGAGCTGGAGAAACTCGTTCCCGACTCCAGCTGGCCGCTTCCGAAATACAGGGAGATGCTCTTCATCTACTGAAGCACAGGGAAAAGGAACACGCCATCATGTCGGATCCCGTGAAGCACGAATGCGCCGTCGCCCTGCTGCGGCTGCGGAAGAACCGGGAGTATTACGCCCGCAAGTACGGCGACGCCAACTACGGATTCGGCAAGATGGCGCTGCTTCTGGAAAAACAGCACAACCGGGGCCAGGACGGGGCGGGCATCGCCTCGCTCCGCCTGGATCCGGAACCCGGCTCCCCCGCGTATCATCTGGAAAAATCCGCCGCCGCGGAAGACCCGCTGGCGGATCTTCTCGGACGCTGTGCGGGGGATCCGCGGTTCGGCGGGGAGCTTCTGCTGGGCCATCTGCGTTACGCCACCTACGGCCGGCACGAACTCTCCGCCTGCCACCCCTTCGTCCACGACTCCAGCTGTCTTGCACGGACCCTTCTCCTGGCCGGAAATTTCAATCTGACCGACACGGGAAGGGTCTTTCAGCATTTTCTGGAGCTGGGACACCATCCCGCAAGCCGGGCCGACGGCTACCTCATCACCCAGACCATCGCCCACTGTCTGGAACAGGACTCCGATCTCCACGCGGCCTCCCACGACTGGCAGAAGATCCTGCGGCAGGCCCTCAACGATCTGGACGGCGCCTTCACCCTCTGCGGCATCAACGGCGCGGGCGACGCCTTCGTGATCCGGGACCCCCATGCGATCCGCCCCGGATACTTTTATTTCGACGACGAAGTCTTCGCGGCGGCCAGCGAGCGCCCGGCGATCCAGGCGGCCTTCAACCGCTCGACGGCGGAGGTCATGGAGATCCCCGCGGGCAAGGCGGTGATCGTCCGCAAGAACGGCGGCGTGGAGATCCTCGACTGCCTCGACGAAGCGCCGCGCCGCAGCTGCGTTTTCGAGCGGATCTACTTCTCGCGGCCCAACGACGCGGGGATCCACCGGGAGCGGAAGCTCCTGGGCAAGTCCCTGGTCCCCAAGCTGCTGGAAGCCACGAACCACGATTACGAACACACGTTTTTCAGCTACATCCCCAACTCCGCGCAGGTGAGTTTCCACGGCATGCTGGAGGAGCTCATGAAGACCGCCTTTTCCGAAGGCAGGACCGTCCGTTTCGGCCAGATCGCCGTCAAGGACGCCAAGTTCCGCACCTTCATCGCCGATGCGGCCATCCGCCGGGAGCTGGGCATGCATGTTTACGACATCACCTACGGTCTGGTCCGCCCCGGAACGGACACGCTGGTCGTGCTGGACGACTCCATCGTCCGCGGCAGCACCATGCGGAGCGCCATCCTGCCGATCCTGGACCGGCTGGCTCCCCGCAAGATCATCATCGCCAGCTCCGCCCCCGTCATCCGCTATCCGGACTGCTACGGGATCGACATGGCCTGCGCCGGGGATCTGGCGGCCTTTCAGGCGGCGGTATCCGTCCTGAAGAAACAGGACCGGCTCGACGTCCTCGAGCACGCCTGCAAGCGGGCGAGGAAAGATCTGGCCTCGGGGAAAAACAAAAACCGCATGAAGGAGGTCTACGACGCCGTGGACGAGGAGGATCTTCTGCGGGAGATCGCTCTGCTGCTGACTCCGGCGGGACTTCAGGCGGAGCTTCAGATCGTCTACCAGACGCTGCCCGCGCTGCGGGCCTGCTGCCCGGAGTACACGGGAGACTGGTATTTCACGGGAGACTACCCCACGCCCGGCGGCCTGCGCATGGTCAACCGGGCGCTGGTCAATTACATGGAACAAAACAACGAGAGAGCGTATTGAATCATGGAACGGCAATGGCGGAAACAGCGTGAGAGAAAAGCCTTCCTCGCCCTGGCGGACGGGACGGTCTTTCACGGTTACGGTTTCGGATGTCCCGTCGACGGCACGGGAGAAGCGGTGTTCAACACCGGCATGACCGGCTATCAGGAGATCCTCTCGGATCCCTCCTACGCGGGCCAGTTC
The DNA here is from genome assembly GCA_017450705.1 of Lentisphaeria bacterium. Lineage (GTDB taxonomy): Bacteria > Verrucomicrobiota > Lentisphaeria > Victivallales > Victivallaceae > UBA1784. Next base: position 93,073 of record JAFSTC010000073.1, read on the forward strand.
GTCGCGCTGACAACGGCGGAGGTCGGCAATTACGGCTGCTGCGAAGCCGATATGGAGTCACGAGGGGTCTTCCTCAACGCGCTGGTGATCCAGGAGCTCAATCGCGCCTCCAACTACCGCGCCGAGGAGGAGCTGGAGGATTTTCTGATCCGCCACGGCAAGCCCGGCATCGCCGGCGTGGACACCCGGGCGCTCACGCTCCACTTGAGGGAACACGGTGCCCAGAAGGCCTTTCTCCACGTCTCGGACGAAGAGCTCTCGGAAGAAGCCGCCGTCGAACGCGCCCGGGCCTGGGAGGGACTGGACGGCAAGGACTACGCGTCGATCGTTTCGACGACGGCCAGTTACCGATGGAACGACTCGGGGAAACACCGCGTCGTCGTCTACGACTTCGGCGTGAAATACAACATCCTCCGGAATCTGGCCGAAAGCGGCGCGCAGGTCACGGTCGTCCCCTCCCGGACGCCCGCCCTCGAAGTGCTGGCCATGGAGCCCGACGGCGTGTTCCTCTCCAACGGTCCCGCGGATCCCTCGGCGGTCAAATACGCCATCGACAACATCCGCGTCCTGCTGGGGCAGGTCCCCCTCATGGGGATCTGCCTCGGCCACCAGCTGCTGGGTCTGGCCTGCGGCGCGAAATGCGGACGATTGAAATTCGGCCACCACGGCTGCAACCACCCGGTGAAGAACGTGCTCACGGGCGAAGTGGCCATCTCGAGCCAGAACCACAACTACGCCCTCTCCGATCTGCCGGAAGAGCTGGAGCTGACCCATATCAACCTCAACGACAACAGCTGCGAGGGGCTCCGGCACAAAACGCTCCCGGCCTTCAGCGTCCAGTTCCACCCCGAGGCGGCCCCGGGCCCCCGGGACGCGCAGAAACTTTTCGACCAATTCATTCAGATGATGGAGAAATGATCATGACTACCAAGCACATCTTCGTCACCGGGGGCGTCGTCTCCAGTCTCGGCAAGGGCATCACCGGCGCGGCGCTGGCGTTTCTGCTGGAGAAGCGGGGGTTCCGCGTCGCCATGCAGAAGCTGGACCCCTACCTCAACGTGGATCCCGGAACCATGAGCCCCTACCAGCACGGCGAAGTCTTCGTGACCGACGACGGCGCGGAGACCGATCTGGATCTGGGCCACTACGAACGGATCGCCGGCATCTCCTGCTCCAAGGCCAGCAACTACACTTCGGGCCGGATCTACAGCAGCGTCATCGCCCGGGAGCGCGCGGGCGGGTATCTGGGCGGAACGGTCCAGGTCATCCCCCACATCACCGACGAGATCAAAAACGCAATGCGTTCGCTCCACGGAGATGACGTGGACATCGCCATCTCGGAGATCGGCGGCACAACGGGCGACATCGAAAGTCTCCCCTTTCTGGAAGCGGCCCGGCAGTTCAAGCTGGAATCGCCTCCGGGAGACGCGATTTTCCTGCATCTCACGCTGGTCCCCTACATCCGGGCCGCGAAGGAATTGAAGACCAAGCCCAGCCAGCACTCCGTGGCGGCCCTGCGGAGCATCGGCGTGACGCCGGACATCCTCGTCTGCCGCAGCGAGATCCCCATGGAGGAGGAGCATCTCAAAAAACTCTCCCTCTTCTGCAACGTGCCCAGAGCCTGCGTCATCGAGGAGCTGGACGTGAAGAACTCCATCTACGAGGTCCCGCTGGAGCTGGAACGGCAGGGCCTGGATCTCCGGGTGCTGGAGCTGCTGCGCCTCGATCCCGGCAAGCTCGAACTCGACGAATACCGCGCGTGGCTTGAAAAAGTCCTGCACCCGACCCGTTTCTGCCGCATCGCCGTGGTGGGCAAGTACATCCGCCATCAGGACGCCTACAAGAGCATCTATGAGGCCCTGCACCACGCCGGGATCGCCAGCAACTGCAAAGTGGAGATCGAAAAGATCGAATCCGAGGAGCTGGAGACGAAAGATCCCGAAATCCTGCTCCGGAATGCGGACGGCCTCCTCGTCCCCGGCGGCTTCGGCGCCCGGGGCATCGCGGGCAAGATCCGCGCGGTCGAATACGCCCGGACCCGGGGCATCCCCTTCCTCGGCATCTGCCTCGGGATGCAGTGCGCCGTGATCGAGTTCGCGAGAAACGTGCTCAACTGGGCCGACGCCGACAGCTCCGAATTCAACCCCTCCGCCGGACACCCCGTGATCGACCTCATGGCCGAGCAGCGCGCCATCTCCGACAAGGGCGGCACCATGCGCCTGGGCGCCTACGACTGCGCCGTCACCCCCGGCTCGCTGGCGGAAAAGTGCTACGGCAAATCCCTGATCCGCGAACGCCATCGCCACCGCTACGAGTTCAACTCCGCTTTCCGCGCCGATCTGGAAAAGGCCGGTCTCAAGGTGAGCGGCGTCAATCCCGAACGGGATCTGGTGGAGATGGTGGAGCTCCCGGATCACCCCTACTTCATCGCCTGCCAGTTCCACCCGGAATTCAAATCCCGGCCCCAGCAGGCCCATCCGCTCTTCGACGGCCTCGTCGCCGCCGCGCTGAAAGGAAAAGATCATGCCCAAACGCACTGATATCCAGAAGATCCTCCTGATCGGTTCCGGTCCCATCGTGATCGGTCAGGGATGCGAATTCGATTACTCCGGCGTGCAGGCCTGCAAGGCGCTCAAAAGCGACGGTTTCGAGGTGATCCTCGTCAACTCCAACCCGGCCACGGTGATGACCGATCCGGAGCTGGCGGACCGCACCTACATCGAACCTTTGACCTGCGACATCCTCCACGAGATCATCCGCCGGGAGCGTCCCGACGCCATTCTGCCCACCCTCGGCGGCCAAACCGCCCTCAATCTGGCCATGGAGCTGGAGGACAAGAAGATCCTCCGCCGCTACGACGTGGAGCTCATCGGCGCCGACGCGGATGCCATCCGCCGGGCCGAGGACAGACAGCTTTTCAAAGAGACCATGCTCAAAATAGGTCTCGATCTTCCCCGTTCCGGCTCCGCCCACAGTCCCGGCGAGGCCGAGGCCATCGCCCGGACCATCGGTTCCTGGCCCCTCATCGTGCGCCCCGGCTTCACTCTGGGCGGCACCGGAGGCGGCATCGCCCACGATCCCGAAGAATTTTCCGTCATCGTCCGGCGGGGACTGGACGCAAGTCTCAACCACGAGGTCCTCATCGAAGAGTCCCTTCTGGGCTGGAAAGAATTCGAGATGGAGGTCATGCGCGACAAAAAGGGCTCCAGCGTCATCGTCTGCTCCATCGAGAACCTGGACCCCATGGGCGTCCACACGGGCGACTCCATCACCATCGCCCCCATCCAGACCCTGACCGACCGGGAATATCAGGCCATGCGGGACGATTCCCTGCGCGTCCTGGCCGCCATCGGCGTCGAGACCGGCGGCTCCAACGTCCAGTGGGCCGTGGATCCCGCCACCGGGCGCCGGATCATCATCGAAATGAACCCCCGTGTCTCCCGCTCCAGCGCTCTCGCCTCCAAGGCCACCGGGTTCCCCATCGCCAAGATCGCCGCGAAACTTGCCGTCGGCTACACTTTGGACGAACTGCGCAACGACATCACCGGAACCACCCCCAGCTGTTTCGAGCCCGCGCTGGACTACGTGGTGACCAAAGTCCCCCGCTTCACCTTCGAAAAATTCCCCGCCGCCGACCCGACCCTCGGGACCCAGATGAAGTCCGTCGGCGAAGTCATGGCCATCGGGCGCAACCTCAAGGAGAGTCTGCAGAAGGCTCTGCGCTCCCTCGAAACGGGCCGCGCCGGTTTCGGCGCCGACGGCAAAGACGCAAAATACGAGTCCGCCTCCGACGAAGAGCTCGCCGAAAAGCTCGCCGTCCCCAACGCCGAGCGCATCTTCTATCTCCGGGCCGCCCTCAAACGCGGCTGGGATGTGGAAAAATTGTACGAACTGACCCGGATCGACCGCTACTTCCTGCGGCATCTGGAGGAACTGGCCGCCTTCGAGGAGGAGATCCGCGCCGCGGGCTCCCTCGAAAAGCTCGATCCCGGTCTCTTCCGGCAAATCAAAACTTTGGGTTTCAGCGACCGCCAGATCGCCTTTCTGCTGAACACCACGGAGGAAGCCGTCTCCGCCGCCCGCGGCGAAATCGGTCTCGCCCCGGTCTACGGCGCCGTTGACACCTGCGCCGGAGAATTCGAAGCCATCACCCCTTACTACTACAGCTGCTACGCCGAACACGGCGAGCCCGTGCGTCCCCGGGGCGGCAAAAAGTCCATCATGGTCCTCGGCGGCGGTCCCAACCGCATCGGTCAGGGGATCGAATTCGACTACTGCTGCTGCCACGCCGCCTTCGCCCTGCGGAAAGCCGGGTACGAGGTCGTCATGGTCAACTCCAACCCCGAGACCGTCTCCACCGACTACGACACCAGCGACAAACTCTACTTCGAGCCCCTGACGCTGGAGGACATCATGAACATCTATGTCCGGGAAGCCTGCTCCGGCGTGATCGTCCAGTTCGGCGGCCAGACGCCGCTCAACCTCGCGCAGGCCCTGAAGGCGGCGGGCGCCTGTGTGATCGGCACCAGTCCCGACGACATCGACCTCGCCGAAGACCGGGACTACTTCAAACAGCTGGCCTCCAGAATCGGCATCCTCCAGCCCGAGAACGGCATCGCCCACCGCCCGGAGGAAGCCGTCTCCGTCGCCAGAAAAATCGGTTATCCCGTTCTGGTTCGCCCGAGCTTCGTCCTCGGCGGACGGGGCATGGTGATCGTCCACCGCGAAGAGCATCTCGAAAAATTCGCCGAGGAGGCCGCCCGGGTCGCGGAGGGGAAGCCCATCCTCATCGACCGCTTCCTCGAACACGCCGTGGAGCTGGACGTGGACTGCATCTCCGACGGCGAGACCACCGTCATCGGCGCGATCCTCGAACACGTGGAGCCCGCCGGATGCCACTCCGGCGACTCCGCCAGCATCACCCCGCCCAGGAGCCTCTCGGACACTGTCCTCGAACGGATCAGAGAGTACGCTCAGGCTTTCGCATCAGCCCTCCACGTCAGCGGCCTCATGAACATGCAGCTGGCCGTCAAGGGCGAAGACATCTACATGATCGAAGTCAACCCCCGGGCCTCCCGGACCATCCCCTTCGTCAGCAAGGCCATCGGCGTCTCCCTGGCGGAACTGGCCGCCCTCTGCATGACCGGGAAGAAACTTGCCGACCTGGGCTTCACCCGCGAAGTCACCCTGCCCTACACCGCCGTCAAAGAGGCCGTCTTCCCCTTCGTCAAATTCCCCGGCGTGGACATCACCCTCACCCCCGAAATGAAGTCCACCGGAGAAGTCATGAGCATCGACCGCGACCCGAATCTCGCTTACCTCAAAAGCCAGATCGCCGCAGGCGGCGGACTCCCCAAGTCCGGCAACGTCTTCCTCTCCGTCAGGGATCAGGACAAGGACGAGATCGTCCCCCTGGCCCGCAAAATGACAGAACTCGGCTTCACCATCTACGCCACTTTGGGGACCTCGACAAAACTCTACGGCGAGGGCATCAAAACAAGAGCCCTCTTCCGCATCTCCCGCGGACGCCCCAACCTGCTGGACCTCATCCACGACCACGCCGTCCAGTGGATCGTCAACACCAGCGAGTCCGGCGCCGAAGCCATGACCGACGAGGTCCGCATGCGCTCCAGCGCCATCGCCGCCGGGATCCCCGTCACCACCACCGTCGCCGGAACCGCCGCCGCCCTCGAAGGCATCCGCGACCAGCTGGAATTCGGCCGCTTCGAAGTCTGCTCCCTCCAGGAATACCACCGCCATCTCTCTCATGGAAAAGGGTGAGGAAACAGGGGGGAGGGAAAAACTTCTTTTCAGTCGAAAAGGAGTTTTTCCCTCCCCCCTGCCCCCCTCCTTTTTCAAGAAAAGCGGGTATTTTGGAGAGACGCGCGGGCTTGATCGGGCGACGCCCCGGCCGCCGCGGTTTTACGCGCCACTGAGCCGCCTGATCTAATTCACGGGAACGGCGCGGAAAGTCCCGTCGGGAGCGCGGCTGATGCGGACGCACCCGGGGAACGGGATGTGGGAACCGTACCAGACGCCGCCGCGCATCAGAAGCTCACGGCGGGAGGCGACCGCCCGGGCGGGCTCCATGTCGTATTTCGCGCAGTAACCGGGATGGGGCACCTGAAGATCGACGGCGTGGACGATGTCGCCGACGAAATACGCCTCTTTCCCGGCGATTTTGAAGACCGTGTGCCCCGGCGTGTGCCCCGGGTAAAGCAGCGGCAGAAGTCCCCAGTTCTCCAACGCTTTGTCGAAGTCGAAAAGGACGATCCTTTCCCGGCAGGGCTCGAAACACTTCCCAAGTGCCGCACGGCGGGGATCCCTCTGCCACGCCTCGTACTCCCGGCGGGCGACGTAGATTTTCGCTTTCGGGAAGGCGGGGCGGCCGTCCTCCGCAACAAGTCCCCCCACGTGATCCGGGTGGATGTGGGTGATGAAGACGGCGGAAATGCTCCCGCACGGGATCTTTCTTTCGGCCAGTTCCCGCTGCAGCCCCGGTCCGAAGCCCGTATCGATCAGGGCGCAACGCCCGTCCTTGTAACTCAGCAGAACCACGTTGATGGCCGAGGGATAGGAACTTTTGAGCCCGACCTTTTCCTCGGTACTGTGGAACAGACTTCCCGGCATGCGCGACGCCCGGTCCAGAAGAGGAACGACCCGGGGGACAGACTCCCCTTCGGTCCCGGCAACGGCGGCGGCCCCGCACAAAACGGCGGCCAAAAACACGGACAGTCTTTTCATTTTCGTCAGAACTCCTTTCCACAAAAAGAATATACACGCCGTCCCCCTTCGATGCAAGCGCTTTCGCCGAAAGAAAAAAACATTTCGACCGTTGAAAAATCGGTCCTCCGGTGTATGTTATCTGCGGAACATCCCGAAGCGCGATTCTCCGTGCCGGAAACAGGAGGGAACACTTTATGCTCGATCTTACGAAACCTTTTCTCGACCGGGGCGACAAGCTGGTCTGCTTCGGCGACAGTCTGACCGCTCAGGAAGGCTCCTACGCGGGCGTCCTCGCCAAGGCCCTGCCCGAAAACGAGATCGTCAACGCGGGCGTCGGCGGCGACAAGACCCCCTCCGCCCTGCTCCGGCTCGAAAAGGACGTGTTTTCGGCAAAACCCGACGCCGTGCTCGTCATGCTGGGCGCCAACGACGCCGCCGTCGGCCGGGATTGCTGGGCCGACGAACCCATGATCTCTCCCGAAGCCTACCGCTGCAATCTGGTGTGGATCGCCCACCTCTGCCGTCTGCGCGGCATCAAAAAAATTTCCATCGCCACGCCTTTCGGCTTCGAGGGGCCTTCCTATCTGGCCCACGGCGACCGCATCACCGCCTTTGCCCTGGCGGCCAGGGAGGCCGCCGACGAATTGAAACTGCCCCTCGTGCCTCTGGACTGTCTGTTCCACCGGCTCCGGAACGGCGTACCGCTGACGGAACTTGCCGTGACCCGCGACGGGACCCATCCCACGGGTGAAAGTCAGGAGGCCATCGCCCGGGCGATGCTCGAGGCGTGGCATCTGGCGAAAGATTGAACAAAGGAAGGATCCGTTCTCATGATCTTCATCTCCCACCGGGGCGAGAGCAAGGACGCGCCGGAAAACACGGTCCCCGCCTTCGAACTCTCGTTCCAACGCGCCACCTCCGGCATGGAGTGCGACATCCACCTCACGAAAGACGGCGTCCTCGTGGTCATCCACGACTCCGACACGTGCCGCGTGAGCGGCAAGAGCCTGATCGTCGAAGAGAGCACCTATGAGGAGCTTCGACAGCTCGACGTCTCCTGCGGCAAACCCGGTTACGCCGCAACACGGATCCCGAAATTTTCGGAAGTCCTGCCGCATCTGGGGAAAGACCGCCTCTTCTACGTGGAAATAAAGAAAGACGATCCCGCCGTGATCGACGCTATGATCCGCGAACTCGCCGCGGAAAAAATCCCGCCGGAACAGATCGTCATGATCTCCTTCAGGGAGCCCATCGTCAAGCTCTTCAAGGAGCGTTACCCCGACCGAAAAGCCCTGCTGCTCACCAGCTGCCGGGCGCAGAGCGACGGCACCTGGGGCCCGACGGCGAAGGCGCTGGCGGAAAAACTCAGGGATCTCGGAGCCGACGGCGTGGACATCGACGGCAACCTCTCGTTCATCACCGAAGACTACGTCAAAACCGTCAAGGAGGCCGGATTCGCCTTCGCCGTCTGGACCGTCGACGACGAGCCCCGGGCGGAAAAGCTCATCGGTTTCGGCGTCGATGCCGTGACCAGCAACCGCGCCGCCGCGCTCCAGGCGCATTTCGCCGCCCGCTCCTGATTTTCGACAAAGGGGCGAGGGCACCGGGGGAGGGAAAAAACTTCTTTTTCCGGAAAAAGAAGTTTTTTCC
>JAFSTC010000074.1 GCA_017450705.1 Lentisphaeria bacterium
CCCTCCCCCGGGCCCCCTCCTCTTTTCAAAAAAAGCGGGGTGGTTTGAGGAGACGGGCGGAGCCGCTGCGTGACGGCGCCGCCGCCGTGGTTTTATTTATCGCAGGGGCCGTCCGTGACGGGCTATGATTGATCGCAGCGGCCGGTCAGCGGTCGGATTTCCGGCGGTTGCAGTCGCGGCACAGCATCTGACAGTTTTCCGCGAGGGTCTTGCCCCCCTGGCTCCACGGAGTGATGTGATCCGCCTCCATCTGTTCCAGCTCGAAGGTCCCGCCGCACTTCGGGCAGACACCTTTCTGCTTTTCGTAGGCGGTACGCTTCATCCGGTTGTCGAAGGCGCGGACACTCAAATATTTTTCCTGTCCCGTGAGAACATAGGGGTAGATGCCCTTTTTGCTCGTCACGTCGTCGTCCGCCATGAGCTCCGCGATCCTTTCCTCCAGCGCGGCGGTGTCGACGACGCGGTCCTTGTACCGGTCGTAGAGAGGACCCCACTCCTGGCCCTTCATCTCCCTGCGGTATTTGACGAAAGTCATCTCCACCCAGTCGATCACCCGGAGGAAATAGGAATACAGTTCGTTGGCGCTGGGCTTGTGCTGATTCTCTGCCATGTAGGCCTCGATATGGCCGCCGCTGATCCACCCCAGAGCCGTCTCCAGATAGTCCTGGCGGATGGGCTCGCCGTTGAGATATTTGTTCCCCCGGAGATAGGCCGCGCAGTTGCGCTTGCTGAATCTCAGCTTGGCGTCGGCCAGCCACGGACCGGCATAGACGGCGTTGCGCAGTTCCTGCTCGGTGAGTTTTTCGCCCGCGATGTTGATGATCCGGAACCAGTCGAGTTTTTCCCGGTCGTTGCCCTCGCAGAAGTAGACCATCACTTTGTAATCGAGGATCTGCCGCTGCTCGGTGCCTGTCAGGTTGTGGAACGCCCGGTCGTTCAGCGAAAAAGCCCCGGTGACGTACTGGCAGAAACTGATGGTCCGCTGCTGTCCGTCCAGCACCTCGAAGGTGCCGTCGTCGTTTTTGACCCAGTACATGACATTGAGCGGAAAACCTTTTATGATGGTTTCGATCACCGCGTTCCGCTTTTTGTCGTCGTAGACGAACTCCCTCTGGTATTTCGGCCGGATATTCAGCCTGCCGTCGTACCCGATGACGCCGTCCTCCGCATTGTCGATGTAGTTTTCGGCGATCTCTCTCACCGTCAGCTCGTGCAGTTCGATATTCATTGGGCGCCTCCTTTTCTGCGGATCAGTATCCGGGCGTATTGCTCTTTGCCGTCGATTGTAAAACGATGTCCGTACCGGGGATTGTCAGGCACATATCTGTCCAATCCGATAATGTCGAACTGATCCGGGTTGTACTTGTCCAGAAAGGTGATCGGAACACCCATCACACCGTCGTAATCATAGGGGATCTCGGTCGTTTTGTCGACATCGATCGCATCGTAATTGTCGAATTTAGGATACTCTTCCTGTGTATAGCGTTTGTACAGGATCAGCTCCTCGTGGCGCTGGGGGTAATCAAGATTGGTGAACCAGCGGACGCCTTTGACGCGGATGAACCGGTTTCCGTCGGCATCTTCCCGGCATCCAGCGGCGTTCAGGGGATAATTTTTCGGCACGGCGAATTCCCGGTCGCCGCTGTGGATGCTGGCGCCCAGCCAGAGCCGGTTCCGGGCAATCAAAGGAAAAACATCCTTGTAGGTCACCGCATTGATATTCCCGATGATCAGAAATTTCTTTTCGTACCGGATCAGCTGGGCCATGTATTCCCGAAACAGCGAGAAGGGCGGATTGGTGACGACGATATCGGACTCCTTCAACAGTTCGACACATTCGTCGGACCGGAAATCGCCGTTGCCGTCGAGGACGGTCAGCGTGTTCCGGCGGTTTTTGATCAGCAGGGCCACGTCCGCCAGATCGACGGCTCCGTCGCCGTTGACGTCGGCGACCTCTGTGATCTCGATTTTGAAGGCCCGCTTTTCCGCCGGTTCGAAGAGCGGCAGTTCGTCGCCCGCGATCGGCGAGGGATCGTAACAGGTGGCGATCAATTTCTTCAGCCCCAGAAAATTGAAATTCATGGCGAAGTATTTGAAAAAATTGCTCTCGTAGGGGTCGTCGCAGTTGCAGAAAACGGTCTTCCCGGCGAAATGTTTTCGATAGTGGCGCAATTCCGCTTCGATAACGGTAAGCTGGGTGTAGAACTCGTCTTTTCTCGCCCGTCCGGCGTTGTTCAAATCGGCATTCCCGGCCATCTGTGGTATCTCCGTGTTTTGAGGGAGACACCGCAAAAAAGAGGTGCATCCCCGATTTGCACGCCTCAACACGCCTACCACAGCGCCTGTCACAATGCAAAAGCAGAAATGCACCGTGTATGGGTACACGGCACAAAACTCCTGCTTGTGACAGAGTAAAATCAGGCAAATTGCTTAACGATGTGGTAGTTTGTTGAGGCAGCCTGGAATTTATGCTGTTTTCAAATCAAATGATCGTTGTTCCGTTTTCTCCTTTCGGGTTTGACGACTGTTCCTAATATAGAACGCCCCCCCGTCTTTGTCAAGGCAAAGCCTGACGGACAGGAGGGGCGGTATCCGCGATCTTTTGTTGTGCAAATCTCAAATCGAATTTGAAATTTGCACAGTTGGGCGGCACAGCGTACTTGGAATGGCTCCGTTCCCCGCACAGATCGGCGCGCTTCCCCAAATACGCCGCTTTTCTCGAAAAGGAAGGGGGCCCGGGGGAAGGGGAAAACCTCTTTTCACGTGGAAAAGAGGTTTTCCCCTCCCCCGGAACACCCGCCTCCCTTCTCGGAAACGGGGGCTATTCGGAGAAGAGCCAGGTGGAGAGGTAGCGCTCGCCGGTGTCGGGCAGGAGGGCGACGATGCGCTTGCCCGCGAATTCGGGTTTCTTCGCCAGTTCGAGGGCGGCGTAGAGGGCGGCGCCGGAGCTGATGCCGACCAGGAGTCCCTCCTGAGCCGCGGCGGCGCGGGCAGTTTTGCCCGCGTTGTCGGCGGAGACCGTGATGATCTGGGTGATAATGTTCGTATTCAGCACTTTGGGAACGAATCCCGCGCCGATGCCCTGGATCTTGTGGGGACCGGGTTTGCCGCCGGAGAGCACCGGGCTGGTGTCGGGCTCGACGGCGAAGATCTTCACGTCGGGATTCTTCGATTTCAGATATTCGGCCACGCCGGTGAGGGTGCCGCCGGTGCCGACGCCCGCGACGAAGGCGTCGACCTTGCCGTCGGCATCGGCCCAGATCTCAGGCCCCGTGTGAGTCTTGTGGTAGCTCGGATTGGCCGGGTTTTCGAACTGCTGCGGAATGAACGACCCGGGGTTCTGCTGCTGGAGTTCCAGCGCCTTGGCGATGGCGCCCTTCATGCCCTGGGCGCCCTCGGTCAGGACGATCTCGGCGCCGTAGGCGGCGGCCAGTTTGCGGCGTTCGATGCTCATGGTCTCGGGCATGGTCAAAATCAGGTGATAGCCCTTGACGGCGGAGACGAAAGCCAGTCCCACGCCGGTGTTGCCGCTGGTGGGCTCGATGATGAGGGCGCCGGGTTTCAGGACGCCCGCCTTTTCCGCCGCCTCGATCATGGCGAAGGCGATCCGGTCCTTGACGGAGCCGCCCGGGTTGAAGGACTCCACCTTGACGACGACCTCCGCGCCGCCCTGATTGAGCTTGTTGATCCTGACCAGCGGGGTGCCGCCGATCTTTTCAAGAATGTTGTTCGCGATACTCATGATCTTCTCTCCTTATTGTTATTGGGACCGTTCAAACACTACTTTTTTAGTCGCCTATCTATAAAATACCACGTTTCCGGCAAAAGTCAAGCCCGGGATCGAAAAATTCTACTTTTTTTGTAGTTTTTGAATTTCCGTGCTTGATTTTGCCGTTTTCCGGGATATATTTTTCCGTGACGCGAACGTAAAAGGAAAGGAAGAAGCGGAACTATGAAGATCTCGACGAAGGGGCGGTACGGACTGCGGATACTGATCGATCTTGCCATGCACGATCCGGGAAAGCCGCGGATGCTCAAGGACATCGCGAAATCGCAGCAGATATCGGAGAAATACATCAGCCGTCTGGTGATCGATCTGCGGCGGGCAAAGCTCATCCGCTCGGTGCGCGGGGTCAACGGGGGGTTCCATCTGGCGAAGCTCCCGGAGGGGATCACGCTGCTGGAGGTGCTGGAGACCATGGAGGGCCCCATCTCGGTGGTGGAGTGCGTGCGCTCGCCGGAGAAATGCGGCCGCCAGACCCTCTGCCCCGCCCGGTCCATCTGGCAGGAGCTCAACGAGGGCATCCGGGAGCTGACGAAAAACATCACCCTCGACGACATCCTCAACGCCTACCGGAAACAGAACGCCGAAAACGGCATCGGCGACTACTGCATCTGAAGCTCCCCGCTCCGGTGTTTCCGGGCCGGGCCCGGCGCCCGGCGGGCCCTACAAAGAGGCGAGCGTGGTGCTCCACTCCTTGCCGACGCTGCCGTAGTAGTGCCATTCGAGGGTATCGGCGCCCTTGACGAGCTGGGAACCGAGGTCGCCCGCGGAAGTGCGGATCCGCAGATCGTCCCTGCCGTCGCCGTCGAAGTCGGAGATCTGTTCCACCGTGACGTCGCCGAGGTCGCCGAGGCCGAACCAGCTCGTGGCGCTGCCGCCCTCGACGAGCCACGCGCCGAAGTAAGAGCCTTTCTGCAGCAGCACATCATCGACGCCGTCGCCGTTGAAATCGCCGCACCCCACGATGGAGTAGCCCTCGCCGAGGGTGTCGAGATCGGCCCAGACGACGGTGCCGTCCCCCTGCGTGAGCCAGCTCCCGGCGAAGCCCGCGTCGTGGGAGAGGACCACGTCGGAACGGCCGTCGCCGTTGAGATCGCCTATGGCATCGAGGTGCCACTCGTCCCCGAGGCTCTGGAAATAGTTCCAGCCTGTGGTCTCGCCGCTGGTGAAGTAACATCCCACGGCGCCGTTGACGTTGCGCAGGAGCAGATCCGTCTGGCCGTCGCCGTTGAAGTCGCCGAGACCGAGGATCTGGGTGTCGGCGTCGAACTGGCCGACCGTTTCCCAGCCCGTGACGTGGCCCGTGTCGTCGGTGACCCAGGCGCCGATGACGTTGTCGGAACTTTTCACATAGACGTCATCGGTCGCTTTGCCCGCGTCGGTGACGCCCATGCCGAAGATCTCCCAGCCCGCATTGCGCTGACTCAGGTCGCCCCAGACGGGGGTCTGATCGGACTGGATCAGCCACGCGCCCGTCGCGCCTTCGGCGCCGTGGCCGGACTCGGTGATGGTCATGACGATATCGGCCCGGCCGTCGCCGTTGAGGTCGTCGGGAAGGACGGAGATCCCCTCGGCCACGGAGAGGGAGAGGGAGGAGGTCGCGGGATTGAGCGTCAGGGTGTAAGCCCGGTTGCCGAGGGTGACCGTTTTGCCGACGGTGAGGCTGTTGGAGGCACCCGCCGTGTTGCGGATGGTGACGACTTCTTCAAAGCCCGCTGCGCCGCCGGCGAGGGCGTAGACGCCCATCGTCTGGGCCGTGGGAACGGTGATGGAAAAAAACGGCGCGCCGACGATCAGGGAGAGATCGTTGACAAGAGCCGGATCCCCGGCGGTGCGGTCGGTCAGGTCGAAGAGGAGATCCGTCCCCGCGTCCATCACGACCACCGCGGTATCGGCGATCCGGAGTCCGCAGACGGTGCCGCCCGTCAGGACTTGCATGCTGCCGCCGGAACTGAGGACGGTGCCGATCGCCTTCCCGCCCCCCTGGACCTGAACCAGCCCCAGGGCATTGACGACAGACGAGGTCGCCACGCCCCCGGAACTTATGCGGACGATGCCTCCGGAATTGGCCAGCGCGGCGTCGGCGGCACCGCCCTCACGCACATCCAGAGCTCCGTCGGAGAAAACGACGGCCGAGGTCGTCAGACCGCCGCTGGAGATCGTCAGCTTGCCGGCGGCGTCGACGACGGTCCCGACGTCCATGCCGCCGCTGTAGACCTCCATGAGAGCCGAAAAGACGGAAGCGCTGACGGCGGTCGTCCCCGAGTGCAGCGTGGCGGAGCCGCCGACCAGCGCCGCTCCGCTGAAAGTGCAGGGCACGAAGGTCACCACGCCGCCGGCGGAGACGTAACCGCCGTTTTCCGTGACCGCCAGCGCGATCCCGCCGGAGGCGACACGCAGAGATCCGCCGAGTTTGACCGTGGTGACGTTCGCCATCCCCCCGGTGGAAACGATCATATCCCCACCGGAATTGACAACGGTATCATCCGCCAGACCGCCCTCGGAGACGGTCATCCGCCCGCCGATGTTGACGGTGGTGATGCGCGCCGTGCCGTCGTACAGAACATTCATGACGTCGCCGTTCAGAAGAAAGAGCCCCGTCGAAGTCACGCCGCTCGATACGTTGTAATCCATGGAAACACCCCTCTTTCAGTTTCGGACGCAAAAGAACAAATTTCCTGTAATATACGTCCGCGCAAGCCTTTTTTCAAGTTGGAAAAGCGCGGGAACGGCCCCGCCCGGACAAAAAAAACGCCTCAAAATACTTCGTTTTTCTTGAAAAAGAAAAGGGGTCCGGGGGAAGGAAAAAACTTCTTTTTCCGGAAAAAGAAGTTTTTTCCTTCCCCCGAATCCTCCTTTTTTTCAGCGGGAAAAAACGTCAGTCGTTTTTCTTGAGGCGCTGGGAGAGGCGGACGGAACAGAAGTCGGGGCCGCACATGGTGCAGAAGGGGGAGCCGTGCTGCGAGGGGGCGGAGCTCTCCTCTTCGGCCTGGCGGCGGAGTTCCCGGGCCCACTGGGGATCGAGGGCGAGGGAAAACTGCTTTTCCCAGTCGAAGGCCGCGCGGGCGTCGGAGATGGCGTCGTCGCGCTCCCGGGCGCCGGGTTTGTGCAGACCGATGTCGGCGGCGTGGGCGGCGATCTTGAAAGCGACGACGCCGCGGCGGACGTCATCGGCGTTGGGCAGACCGATATGTTCCTTGGGAGTGACGTAGCAGAGCATGGCGGCGCCGTAGAAAGCGCCCAGCATGCCGCCCATGCCCGCGACGAAGTGGTCGTAGCCGGGGGCGCAGTCGATGACGACGGGGCCGAGGATGTAGAAGGGGGCGTCGTCGCAGACGCGCTGCTCGCGCTCCATGTTTTCCTTGATCTGGTCCATGGGCACGTGGCCGGGGCCTTCGACCATGACCTGGACTCCGGAAGCGCGGCAGCGTTTCACGAGTTCGCCCAGGGTATCCAGTTCGGCGAACTGGGCTTCATCGGAAGCGTCGGCGAGGCATCCCGGACGCAGGCCGTCGCCGAGGGAGAGGGTGACGTCGTGTTCCCGGCAGATGTCGAGGATCTTGTCGAAGCAGGAGTAGAAGGGATTTTCCTTTCCCGTTTTTTTCATCCACGCGGCGATGAGGGCGCCGCCCCGGGAGACGATGCCCAGTTTGCGTTTGAGGGCGATGTCGACGTATCTGTTGAGGAGCCCGGCGTGGATGGTCATGTAGTCCACGCCCTGTTCGGCCTGTTCGCGGATGACCTGGAGGATCTGCTCCTCCTTGAAGTCCTCGCTGCCCCAGCGGGAGACGATCTCGTAGACGGGAACGGTCCCGAGGGGGACGCGGCAGGCGTCCAGCAGACGTTTCCGGATGAGGGTGACGTCAGTCCCGGTGCTGAGGTCCATGACGGTGTCCGCGCCGAAGGTCGTGGCGATGGTAAGCTTGGAATGTTCCGCGCCGGGACAGCTGGAGAGGGTGGATTTGCCGATGTTGGCGTTGATCTTGGTCAGCAGTTTCCGGCCGATGCCGCAGGGATCGGGGCGGTGGTTGACGTTGCACGGAATGACGGCTTTGCCCTCCGCGACCAGCACTCTCACGAATTCCGCGTCGAGGCGTTCTTTTTCGGCGACCTTGGCGATCTCCGGCGTGACGATCCCGGAGCGGGCCTGTTCCAACTGTGTCATCGTGACCTCTTTTTCTCTTCTTTTCGATCCGGGTCACGGTGCAGGCGTCCGCCGCCGCAGAAGCGGCGCTTCCCTCCGTCGGCATGATCCGAATCAGGTTCTCCGGGTCGGGACATCCAGTCCCCTCTCAGCCCGTTTCACGGACTCCCCGAGTTGTATTTTTCGATATGTTTTCTACCGCACGCGGCGGTCGAAGACGCGTTTGGCCTTGCCCTCGCTGCGCTGGATGAGCTGCGGCGCGACGAGCTTGACCTTGACCCGCAGACCGATCAGCGACTCGATGGCGCGGGTGATCTCGACCTGGAGCGACTCCAGGCTTCTGACCTTGTCGGAAAAGATCTCCTCGTTGATCTCCACATCGACCTCGATGTTGTCCATGCCGTTTTCGGTGTAGAGAATGATGTTGTAATGGGGACTCGTGCCCTTGACGGAGAGCAGAGCCGTCTCGATCTGCGACGGGAAAACGTTGACGCCGCGGATGATGAACATGTCGTCGCTGCGGGAGGCGATGCGGTCGATCCTCCGGAGCGTGCGGCCGCAGGCGCAGGGCTCGGAGATGATCCGGGTGAGGTCCCGCGTCCGGTAGCGGATCATGGGCATGGCGAACTTGCTCAGCGTGGTGAGGACCAGTTCCCCGGTCTCGCCGTCGGGCAGGACTTTGCCGGTGTCGGGATCGATGATCTCGGGGTAGAAGCGATCCTCGAAAATGTGCAGTCCGTTGTGCTCGCTGCACTCGATGGCCACGCCGGGGCCGATGATCTCGGAGAGACCGTAGATGTCGAAGGCCTTGATGCCGGCCTCTTCCTCGATGCGCTGTCTCATGCCGGCGGTCCAGGGCTCGGCGCCGAAGACGCCGACGCGGACGGGCAGTTCACGCAGATCGATGCCGTCCTTGCGCCCCTCCTCGATCAGGTGCAGGAAGTAGCTGGGCGTGCAGCACACCGCCGTGACGCCGAAGTCGCGGATGAGCATGACCTGACGCTTGGTGTTGCCGCCGCTGGCGGGAACGACGGTGGCGCCGAGGGCCTCGGCGCCGTAGTGGGCGCCCAGAC
This sequence comes from Lentisphaeria bacterium, assembly GCA_017450705.1. GTDB lineage: Bacteria > Verrucomicrobiota > Lentisphaeria > Victivallales > Victivallaceae > UBA1784. The sequence goes on from JAFSTC010000074.1 coordinate 9,002, forward strand.
CGCCGGTGAAGAGACCGTAGCCGTAGGAGACCTGGATGATGTCCTTCTTGCTCAGGCCGCAGCTGGCGAGAGAGCGTTTCATCACCTCGGCCCAGACGTCGAGATCCTCACGGGTGTAGGCCACGACGATGGGTTTGCCGGTGGTGCCGCTGGAGGCGTGCAGACGCACGATCTCGCTCTGGGGCACGGCGAAGAGGCCGAAGGGATAGGTGTCGCGCAGGTCGGTCTTGATCATGAACGGCAGTTTGGCCAGATCGTCCAGACTTTTGATGCAGTCGGGACCGAGGCCCCGCTCGTCCATCCGGGAACGGAACAACGGAACATTTTCGTAAGCATGCCGCACGATGCCCGCGAGGCGGACCAGTTGAAGTTCACGCAGATAATCCTGTCTCAGGTAATCCTGCGCGCTGATGTTGCCGTTGGTTGCCAAGATGTTCATTTTTCCCGCCGTTGTCGTTTTGTTCTTTTACAAAAAACTCCATCCGGATAATATAGCACGATTTCCGCAAGTTGCAAGTCAAAAGCGGAGGCTTTTTTCTACGGTATCAGTTAAGCGGCAGGAACTTCATGATCTCGGCGGGGGCCATCATGCGGCCCGTTCCGTCGGCGCCGCAGGCCACGGGGCCGCAGACGGGACCGGCGAAGATCACGCCCCGGGCCGAGAGTTCGGCGACGTTCTTCCGGCAGGCGGGATGGCTCCACATGGCGGGATTCATGGCGGGCGCGACGACGGTGGGACCGGCGTAGGTCGCGGCGAAGGTGGACAGGGCGTCGTCCGCGATGCCGCAGGCCATCTTGGCCAGGATATCGGCGGTGGCGGGTGCGACGACGAAGAGTCCGGCCCGGTCGGCCAGCGCAACGTGTTCCGGCCGCCAGTCCGGCTGATCCCACAGCGAGACGGTCACGGGATTGCGCGAGAGGGTGCGGAAGGTCAGCTCCCCGACGAAGCGCAGGGCGTTCTCCGTCATGATCACATGGACGTCGAATCCGGCCTTGACCATGAGACTGCACAGCTCGGCGGCCTTGTAGGCGGCGATGCCTCCTGTGACGCCGAGAACGGCAAAACGGGATCTTTCGGTCATGAGAACAACTCCTCTGTTATCAGCGGCACCCGGGTGCCGAGGGAACGCATGAGCATGTACAGCTCCTCCGAGGCGCGGTCGAGATCGTCGTTGACGATCAGAAAATCGTAGGACCGGAAAAAGGAGAGTTCCTTTCGGGCCCCGGCGAGACGTTTCAAAATCTGGTCCTCGGAGTCCGAAGCCCGGGAGCGCAGACGCTTCTCCAGCGTCGGGAGATCCGGCGGGGCGATGAGGATGAAGGCGGCGCAGGCGGCCAGGACCGGATCGGCCGCCGCCGCCCGGCGGATGCTCAAAGCCCCCTGGACGTCGATGTCCAGCAGGACCGATCGGCCCGCCTCGAGCCGGGTCGCGACCTCGCTCCGGAGCGTTCCATAGCGGTGGGCGAAGACCCCGGCGGTCTCGATGAACTCGCCCCGGGACTCCCGAAGTGAAAACTCCTCCTCGGAGATGAAATAGTAATCCCGTCCGTCGACCTCGCCGTTCCGCGGACTGCGGGTGGTGCACGAGACGGAAAACTCCAGCTCCGGCATCCGGGCGCGGACCCGGCCGATCAGGGTCGATTTGCCGACCCCCGAGGGGCCGGAGATGACGATGAGACTGCCTGTTTTTTTCATTTGCTTTCTCCGCGGATCCCGCCGCACAGCTTCTCCCATCCGGGGAAGTTCCATTTTTCGGGGAAGTCCCGGCACTGCCGGGGCTTGACGGGTTCGATCAGACATGCGGGAGGAACCTCCTCCGACAGCCACTGGCAGGAACCGTCGTTCTTCTCCAGCAGAGAGAGGAACTGCCGGTCCGGCGAGAGGCGCGTATACCGGTCGACGAACTCCCGGACCGGGATCCCGAGGAAAGCGGCGATCCCGTCGGCCTCGCTCCCGGAGATCCTGACGCATCCCGGCCAGCGGCAGCAGGCGCCGCAGCGGCGGCAGCGGAAGGACGTCATACCGGGATGATCCCGCTCAGCGGAAATCGTCGAAGACGAGATCGTCGTTCTTGATGTCGATCAAAAAGAAGCCCAGCGCGAAATCGATCCACTCCATGGGGTGGATGTAGACGTCGCCGTCGACCAGACCGCCCAGCGCGCCGCCGATGGCCCAGTAGTCCCGGGGACCGTCGAAGAAGTCGTAGGTCCGGGTCGTGGGATCGGGGACGCCCGCACGGTCCTCGACGTACTTGGCGACGAGTCCGGTGCTGCTGAGCATGCTGAAACTCTCTTCACCCATGAAGATGAAGGACCAGTACCAGCCCTCTTCGGCACCGAATCCGTACTGCCGGTTGTGATTTTTGTAGATCTTGCAGCAGTAGAGACTGGCGCCGGCGCCGACGTCCACGAAACGCGTTCCCATGAGTCTGGCTTCGAGCACCGGCCCGACCCCGAGACTGAAGGAAAACATATCCAGCGCGTCGATGAGCCGGTTGGGGATGTAAAGCGCGATCTTCTCCATGATGTCGTTCCCGCGGACGGGAGCGCAGCTGAAGGAAAGGGCCAACGCGACCAGAAGAAATAACCTTTTCATTACGTTGTGTTTCTCCTCTGACGGACCTGTGGTTGACGGATTACTTTTCTCCCTCGGGAACGGCCAGCAGGGCCTTGATCTCGCGCTTCCCGGCCGACCGCAGGGCGCAGATGCGGGCCTTGACGCCGGCGCGGGGATAACTCCGGCCCTTCTCCCAGGAGCTGACCGTGTGCATGGAGACGTCCAGGACCTTGGCGAATTCGCCCTGGGTCAGCTTGAGCTTCTTGCGGATGCGGGTGATGCCGGCCGCATTGAGACGCAGACGGGGCTCTTTCTCCTCTTCCTCCCGGACGGGGGCGCCGCTGTCCTTGCGGATGACTTCGATGGTCCTGCTGGTCCCGGCCAGAGCCTTCTTCAGCTCGGAGATCTGCTTGCGGAGAGCGACCACATTGGCCTGAAGCGGCTGGACCGCGAGTTTGACTTCTTTTCTGGCGAGCCGTCGGATCTCGTCGCTGAGGACCTGTTTCAAATCGGGCATGATGACCTCCAAATATTTTATTCGAGAAGTGAAAGATTCTTCCCTTACGCCGGGAATATACTCCGCCAATCGCATTTTTGCAAGCCGCTTTTGAAGCAAAAACACACGGTTTTACGCATTTTTGTGCGCCCCCCGGGGGGAAAAGGCCCGAAAACGGCGTTACCGTTCCGCCGGAGCGGCATTTTCCCCCGAAGAACCGCTGATCCCGGAGGGGTCGGCCGAAACGCGCATCTTGAGGACGGAGGAGATCGTTCTTTCGTGGGATCTGGCGATCTCCGCCGACGCGGCCGCCCGGGCCGGGATGCTGGAGTAAGCCGTGTTGCGGGTGCCGACGCTGATCTCGACATTGGCCGCGCCGCCGTTTTCCATCTCCGCGGGCGTCGCCCGGATCTTCGCCGCCCAGCCCGAACGGATGATCAGGACGGATTTGTCCCGCAGAGCGCCGGAGATCGTTTTGGAGAGATCCTCCCGCGTTTCGATCCTTTTGAGGAGTTTCCCGCCGGCATCGTATTCCATGACGACGGACGTGCTGGTACACCCCGCCGCCAGGAGAGCGGCGGCCGTTCCGAGTATTTTTCCGATTTCCTTCTTCATTTTCATCTTCCGATCACTTTTTTTATTTCCCTGATGTCCTTCTCGTGCTCGGCCATCATGATCTTGCACATTTTGTCCGGAACGCAGTCCTTGAGCTCCGTCCGGAGCTGCCGGATCTCGTGGATGATGATCCCCAGCAAAAGCAGTATCAGCGCCCCGACGCCGCTTGCCGCAAGACCGACTGCGAGGATCCACACGTTCTCGCTCATGCCTCTTTCTCCTTCCTCCATGCGGCTCCACCGGCGACGCGGAGGACCGTGTAGAACTTCCGGGCCTGCTCGCGGACGCGGTAGCGGCGGAGGTCATACCAGCCGTAGCGGGCGTCGGCGGATTTCAGCCCGTTTTCGAGAAATTCCATGTCCGCGGCGGCGCGTGCCCAGCCGTCCCCGCCGATGGCGTAGCGGCGGTCGTGGATCGCGGCGGCGGGTCCCAGCGTCGGGTTCAAAGCCGAGACGGCTCCCCGCAGATACTTCCCCATCCACTCGGCCCCGATGCCGTTGCAGTCGCGCCGGACGTCCTCCGGGTCGGCCAGCAGCTCCCGCCCGTCGAGAAGCCACTTCTCCGCGAGAAACCGGATCTCGTTGATCTCTTTGTCGGTCATGGTCAGACGATCCTCAAACTGTTGGAAATTCGTATATACCGGATCCGGAAGGGCCAGCCGTGGCGGCCCTCGGTGTCGTAGTCCCAGAAGATCGGCTGGACCAGCTCGCGGATGTCGCCGACGTCGCCGGAGAGGGAGCCGTCGGTGGTTCCGTTGAGCGTCCAGTTGATCGTACCGTCTGCGGCGCGCTGGAAAACGAAAGTATTGTCCCCTGCGACGATATTCCCGGCGCCGGAGAGAACGCCGCCGATCTGAAGCCCTGCTGTCCCGGACCCCTTGACCAGAAGGATGTCGAAACGTCCCTGTTCTGCGGCCTGCCCGTTGCCGAAGAGGACGCAGACGGACGGCATTGCGGAGGCGAAGTCCGACGGGGCATAAAAACAAATCTCGAATGTCCAGTCGTGATCCGTGACCATGACGTCGGACGGAAGGGAGCCGGCCGGGAGGAGCGCATAGGCGGAAGTATACCCGGCCTCGATGTATTCGCCAGGGATAAGGCCGTGATTTTCGACGGGGACGGTCCCGGTGGCGTCCACGGGGAAGTCCATCATGAGGAATTTGGTGTTCGCGTCGATCATGGCGGCGGCCTCCGCGGAGAGGTAGTACCCGAGACGGGTCGTTCCGTCTGAGAAATAGACCTGACCGGGCGTCGGAGGGATCCGGCCATAAGAGAGGCCGCTTGTGACGCTCGATGCGAAGGAATAGGCGCCGCCGGTGACGGTCGCCGCGTATCCGGACCAAGTGCTCCCGCCGCTGGTGACGGTCGCGCACTTGTAGACAGTTGCCCCGCCGCTCCCGGCATACGTGCCGGAGACGCCGAAAATGGACGTGCCGGACTTGATGTTCCCGGCGGTGAGGTTCGCGTCGCCGGAGATGGTCTGCGCCCCGGCGAGGTACTGCCCGGCGGAGATGACTTGATCGTTTCCGCCGGGAATGTAAGTCTGCGCGGCCTTGCTCGGGATCGTTCCGGAGACCTTCCCGCCGCTCACGTAAGCGGTCTTGCCGTCGAGGATGTCCCCGGCGGTCGCGGTGGCGTCGCCGGGGTCGATCCCGCCGGAGCCCCCGGAGCCTCCCACGGTGATGAACGTCCCGTCGGGGAGTTTGGCGGTCAGGCTTTCGCCATCCTCGGAGAAGAGCAGCACGTGCCCGGAATGGACCACGCTGGAAGAAAACTCCGTCCGGCTGGTCTGCCGGATGTACTGCGGCAAATTCGTGAAGATGTATTCCATTTTTCCCTCCTATGCGTAATTGAAAGTCCCGGTCCCGGCGTTGTGGAGGAACGTCCGCGAGACGGTGTCCCAAAGCCCGGGCACGCCCCCGGAAAGCGCGGGGACCAGGTCTTTTGCGAGGGTCCCGCTCCTCCAGTATCTCCAGCGGTATATTTTAAGGTTCGGATTTGAGGCGGATGGTGATCCGTCATTGTTGATCGCAAAAAGATACATGGTCTGAGCACACGTGACGCGGCGGGGCATGGGATAGGCGGCGTCGTTGTTGATGATCCCCGCGTCGCTCGCCGAAAAAAGGTGGCGGCCGACGGTCACAGTCTGCGTGACGGTATATCCGTAGTTGTCGCACGAAACGTATCCGGCCCCGGTCAAATAAAACCCGTTTTTTATACCAGCGCCCCTGCTGCCGAAGATGTCGGGCGTCGGGTTGGAATACGCGGGAAGATCAAAGTCGATCTCCACGGAATCTCCTTCGGCGAAGTCGGGAGCGACGCCGGTGTCGATCCATTGCGTCCCGGTGCTTGCGATGTAAGAGACGAAGCGGAGCGGACGGTCAACTCCGAGGCGGTTGTATCGGTCAGGAAGCACTGGGGACCTCCTTCCGATAAGCGAGGTTGCCGAGGAGGTTTGCCCCATCCCAGCGGAAGACGATCACGTAGATCATGCCCCCCGTCGTCATGTCGGGAGGGGTGTTGGCCGATGCGAAGAGCCCCGCCGCGTCCGGCCACAGGACCCCGCTCGGCAGGGTGAAAGAGACCGCCGTGGAGGGCTGGGTCAGGTGAAGTTCCCACGTGATCTGCGAGGAGGCAGAAAGGCCCGTCGTGTCGAAGGTGATGACGTCGCTTGCCGCCAGCGTGTGACGGTAGACGTGATTGTCTTCCGGAGCGATGGCGAGACTGTCCGGGGAGGATATCGGCATGGCCGTGTCCCCCTGCGGCCCCCCTGCATAGTACACCTTCCACGTGCCGGAAAACGTCGGCATGTTTTCATAGGCGAGGAAAGGCGTGAAGTCAAGCGTATACGTCGTCCCGGAGATCGTGACGTTCAGTTTCTCCACCGGGTAATAATGTCCGGAGGGAGCGACGACGCCGAGGGGCATCCTGCGGAGCGGGTAAGTATTGGTCGCGGAGACGCTTGAGACGTTCGTGTATGCGCTCAGCAGCTGGGCATTTGCATCAACTCCGGTATCGACGCCGTCGATCAGCCAATGACCGTTCTCCGCGTCGATGGTCGGCGCCGGACCTGAAGGCCCGGTCTCGCCCTGTGGACCGGTGGCCCCGGTCGCGCCCTGATCGCCCTGCGGTCCCTGCGGACCGTAGGGGATGGCGAAGGCGTCGGACCACTCGCCGGTGCTCCCGTGTTTGATCCGCTCGTAAAGGTCGCCCGTGGTGAGAGAGGTGTGCCAGCTCTCGCCGTCGGCGGAGAACTCGACGTAAAGCTCCCGGGAGACCACGGCGTCCACATAGGCCTCGGTGGCGTAGCCGCTGGGGGTGTCCTCGGGAGGCTCGCCGCCCTCGGGGTCGATCACGTTGTGGCACGTCACCGGGAAGAGGATCAGCAGCGCCACGTCGCCGTTGGTGTCGAGGCCCCGCAGCTCGAAATAGGCGTCCTTCGAGCGCGCCCCGTTGAGGACCTGACCGAAGCGCACGGTGTTGGCGTCGATGGGAACGACGATAACGCCGGAGGCGGCGCCGGAGACGTCGATCCCGGAGACCGTCCGGCACATGGGCTCGGTGGAGGCGGTCCAGTCCACGTCCACCGCCGCGCGGAATGCCGGGATCCCGCTCGCGTCCAGCGGGACGGGCGTCTCCCCCGGCTCCCCGGTGTAGAGGTGGAGCACCCACTCCGGGCTCGCGCCGAAGTAGAGCACGGGATTCCCCGCAAGTCTGCAGTTGTCCGCGTCCACCCGGCACTGCCGCGTCACGTTGTAGAAAATATCCATTTTTTCCTCCTGTTAAATCTCGTCGTAAAATTCGAGGCCCTTGCGGATGTCGTAATACTTATTTTGGAGATCGACGGAAAAGCCCCGGCTTTCGGTTGCCCGGATGCCCCGGAGACGGGAGAGCATTTCTGCGCTTCCGGGGAAGTCCACAATGTCACCGAAGGACACGTCGGCGGGCGTCTCTATTGTGACCGTGTGCTCCCCCTGCGTGATGCCCGTCCCGAAGTCGTCGAAGGCGAAGGACGAATACGGCGCCCCAGCGCGGAGCCTCAGGACAAGATCCCCCGGGATGTGGGGCCCGTAAGAAAAACGGACCGGGACGCCGACAGACCTCATGTATATAAAGTTGATTGGCTGGACATCGCCGACAATGACTTCACAGAAGCCCCGAAAAGCAAATTCGTCGCGGTCGTTTTCGGCATAATTCGCGTCGACAACGGCCCACGCCTCCGAACTGGAATATCCCCGGCCCTCACCGTATCCGACGACGGACCAGTTTGTCATCCTTGACGGCCGGACCTGATAGATCAGATTCACCATCCTATACCGTTGCTGGAGCCATTCCCGGGAGATGGGCGGATGGGGGTTGCTCCAGTTGAAGGACCGGCCTCCCTGCGGGACGGGGATCAGCTCTTCGCCGAGATATTCGGCCGCCGCCTGCCCGCTGTAGGTGGTGATCCCATCGGGCATGAGAAATTCAGGGACCCCCGCCCCCCGGAGATAGTTTTCTATCTGCCATATCGGCTCGAGATGGTTCACGATGGCGGGGGGGAGCGTTGCGTTATCCCCGGCGATGGCATAGAGGCGCTCGTACAGGGAAAGATATAGCCCCGCGATGGCCTTTTCGGCGGAGACGCCGTTCAAATCGGGAAAGCCGAATTCGCTCCATCTGCTCATAAATTATACTCCCGCCCGAAGCCGATGATGAAGCGGCTCCGCCAGTAGATCATGCCGCCCGTCCAGCGCTGGACGATCTGCCCGCCGACGACCTCGGCGAGGAGGACCACGGGCTCCCACGCGTTGGGGAAGTTTGTCCGGCTGGCGGTGAAAAAGGTGTGGGTGTAGAAATTCGTTCCGGAGCTCGGAGGCGGCGTGTCCGGGACAGTCAGACGGACGAAAAACAATGTCCCGTCCTGAAAAGTCCCCGCGAGCGTCGTGACGGGCACGTCGCCGACGTCCGTCAGCCCCGCGGATGTGCTCTCCGGATCGCCCCCGTCGAAGATGCGGACGCCCGTGATGACGCCGCGGTCGGAATATCCCGTCGCGGCGACCTTGAAGTAATTCCGGTACAGGTCGTGGCCGACGCTGTTCAGCAGGACGCAGGCCGGCGAGAGCCGCAGAATGCCGGGCGGCCTGGGAAAATCGGCCGCGACCTGGGCGAGACCGGCCAGCTGGACCGCGGCGGAGTTCCCCGGAGGACAGTCCTCCAGCAGGACGCCGCAGGGGTCGTCGAATCCCGCCGTCATGGCGGTCCCGTTCTCCGAGACCGTCACGTAACTGCCCGTCCGGAGAAGGGTGTTCCCCGTGTTGCGGCAGGTGATGACGGCGGATTCCCCCGCGGAGAACCGCTGGCCCGAGGGACCGATGACGCCGAGTCCGTTCAGCATGTCGGAGACGCCGTTGTAGCGGGCGGCCGATTCCGGGTGCCACGTGTCTCCCGGAGAGACGAAGTTTCCGGTATCCATCTACTTGCCCACCCCCAGCAGATTCAGGTCGTTCCGCGGGTAGACGCGGCTGACATAGGCGTGTTCCCTGCCCAGCGGCCATACGATGTCCCAGCCTGCGGCGGAAACATGAAGCCCGTTGACGACCAATGAACGATTTCTCCTGACGGCGAATCTGAACGTGACGTCGACAAGTTCGTCCCCCCGGTCGTTGTATCCGGGCAGACCGGAGTTGGCGCCGAGGAACAGGACCTCCCCCGCGGCCCAGCCGTGGAACGTGCGGCTGTTGACGCTGCCCGTGAGGTCTGCGATCTTTTTGCGGAAGGAGGCCGTACAGTCTCCGGCGTCGATGGTGAGGAGGCAGTTTTCCCGGAAAGTGGAAGTGATGATGTCCGCTCCGGAGACCGCGCACAGGGGACCCGTCCGGCCGTTCCAGTTGATGAGATTCCCGGAGGGGGGCGCATCGTCGCCATAGGCGGCGGTCTCCAGCGCCGAAAGGATGTGTTCCGTGGTGTTGGACGTGCTCATGTACCACTTTTCGTCCCGGGCCCGCCGGGAACCGAGCCTGCCCCGTGTGGAAAAGGGGACGTACTCGTAGCTCACTTCGATCTCGTAGACCCCCGCGCCGTGGTACTCGACGATGGCCGCCCGGACGAGCCGGGCCGCACCGACTTTTTCCGGCGCCGCGTCCAGAACGGCCGAAAGCACCGCCTCGTCGGAGTATTCCTCCGGCAGCGCCCCCCGGGTGTGGTAGGTCAGCGCGGCGGAAGTGATGTTCCGGTCGGCGTTCATAGTCTTGATCCGGTTGGCGGCAAGAAAGATCTCCATGTTCCCTCCTCCCGTCAAAGGTAGTATGTCCCGTCGGCCTGCGACCGCATCAGGTCGGCCATTTTCCGCAGGAAACGCACCTGTTTTGCGGCGCATTCCGCGATGGCGTCGAGACTTGCGGACGGCTTTCCGGCATCGGAGGACTCACGCCGCCCCTCTCCGGAAAAAAACGCCGCGCCGTTTTCACGCCGGGACGATTCCTGCCGGAGAACCTCCTCCCGCCGGACCGGTTCCTCCCGCGGGGACGCACTTTCACGGCGGAGCGGTCCTTCCTCCCGGACCGGCTCCTCACTGCGGAGCGGTTCTTTACCCCGAACCGGTTCCTCACGACGGACAGGTTCCTCCTCCCGGGACGCACTTTCACGGCGGAGCGGTTCTTCCTCCCGGACCGGCTCCTCACGGCGGACAGGTCCTTCCTCCCGGACCGGTTCCTCACGGCGGACAGGTTCTTCCTCCCGGACAGGTTCCTCCTGTCGGGACGGTTCCTCACGGCGGAGCGGTTCTTCCTCCCGGGACGCACGTTCACGGCGGACAGGTCCCTCACGACGGACAGGTTCCTCCTGCCGGGACGGTTCCTCACGACGGAGCGATTCTTCCCCCCGAACCGGTTCCTCACGGCGGACAGGTTCCTCACGGCGGACAGGTTCCTCACGGCGGACAGGTTCCTCACGGCGAGGCGGTTCTTCCTGCCGAGGCGCTTCCTCCCCCTTTTTCCCGGTCTCCCGGCCGGAGGGGAAGGGACTTCGGGGCAGCGGTTTCTTCTTCTCCGCCGCCGCGGGCGCGGCCGCCTTGCTCTGCCGCTGCAAAAAGATCAGATCGAAAAAGGGCATGTCGGACTCCTCCTTTCAAAAAAAACCGACTTGGCAAAACCGCCCCCTTTCGTCACCCTCCCCCCGGGGTTGTATTTCCGGGGAAAGGCCTGTAAATTATATGCCGGGCGGCGCGCCGCCGGAAAAAGGGAACGGAGCGATGTTTTCAGGAAGGTATCGGATTTTTTTCATCCTGGGGGGACTTCTCGGAGCGCTTTCGAGCTGTCTTCCGCTGGAGGCGGCCCGGATCGTCTCCCTCTCCCCGGCGGTGACGGAACTGATCTTCCACCTCGGCCGGGGGCAGGACCTCGTGGGCCGCAGCAGCGCCTGCGACTATCCGCCCGCGGCCCGGTCCCTGCCCGTGGCGGGGGACTTCGCCCGCCCCAGCACCGAAAAACTCCTCGCCCTGCGGCCCGACGTGGTCATCACCAACGAACTGATCGTGCCCGCCGCGGCCAACGCCCTGCGGCAGTACGGGATAAAAGTTCTGTTCCTGCCCTGCCGGAGCATCGCCGAGTACCGGGCGACCTGCCGCGCCGTCGGCAAGGTCACCGGAGCCGAAGACGAGGCCAAAACCGAGATCAAACGCATCGACGGGTTCGTCGCCTCCTGCGCGAAATGGCCGAAGCTGGACCGCAACATTTTATGCCTGATCTGGTTCCAGCCCGTGCTGGCGGCCGGGGAGAACACGCTGATCCGCGAGCTCATCCGCCTCGTCGGCGCCGACTGCTGCGGCGTGCAGGGCGCGACCGGCTACTTCAAGCCCTCGGCGGAATTCCTTCTCCGGTGCGGCGCGGACACGCTGCTCGTCTTCGAGGACCCGGCGCTCTTCCGGAAGCATCCGGTGCTCCGGCACCTCGACGCGGTGAAAAAGGGCCGCGTGGTCTACTTCCCCCACGGGAAACTTCTGGAACGTCCGGGTCCCCGGTTCACCGAGGGGGTCCTGAAACTGCGGGAGGCGCTGGAAAAATGAGAAAGATCTCCTGCCGGCTGCTGACGGCGGCGGCGCTTCTTGCCGCCGCAATCCTGCTGCTCGCCTCCGCCCGGGGCGGGCTGGAAGGGCCCGGCGCGGACGTTCTGCTCCGCTTCCGGCTGTTCCGCAGTCTGCTGGGATTTCTCGTGGGCGGTTCGCTGGCGCTCTCGGGCGCGATCTTTCAGGCCGTCTTCCGAAATCCGCTGGCCGATCCCTACATCCTCGGCATCTCCTCCGGCGCGGCGGCGGGCGCGGCGGCGGTCTTCGTCTTCGTTCCGGCAGGGCTGCTCTTCCTCTGCGTCCCCGCAGGGGCGCTGGCCGGAGCGCTGGCCACCTTGGGCGCGGTCCTCGTCATCAGCGGCGGCGGCCGCTCCGCCGACAGGCTGCTTTTGAGCGGCGTCGTCACGGGGATCGTGGTATCCAGTCTGCTGATCTATCTCATCTCCCTCTCGGACTCCTCGCAGCTGGCCGGGGTCACGTGGTGGATCTTGGGCGATCTGCAGGGGGCCACACCGGCTCTGCTGGCCGCCCTCGCCGGACTGGCCGCCGGGATCCTGGCCGCGGTGCAGTTCTTTTCCAACGAACTCAACGCCTTGGCCGTGGGCGACGAAGCCGCCATGACCCGGGGCGTGGCGGTGCGCAAGGCCCGGCTGTTTTTCGTGATCGCCGCCTCGCTTCTGGCCTCCTCCTGCGTGGCGGCCGCCGGGATCATCGGTTTCGCGGGGCTGGTGGTGCCCCACATCGTCCGGCTTCTCGCCGGGAGCGACCACCGCCGGATCCTCCCCGCCGTCTTTCTCTCGGGCGGGTGTTTCCTCCAGCTGTGCGACCTGACCGCCGTCGCGCTCTCGGGCGCCAAGGAGACCCCCGTGGGCGTCGTGTGCTCGTGCGCGGGCGGGATCCTCTTCCTCGTCCTGCTCGCCAAAAGGAGGCGTCAGGCATGAACCTCGCCGCGGAAAACATCTCCTTTGCCTACGGGGAAAAGACGGTCATCGACCGCGTCTCCTTTTCTCTCGAACCCGGCGGGCTCACCTTTCTGCTGGGGGCCAACGGCGCGGGCAAGAGCACGCTGCTCAAAATCCTCTGCCGTCTCCTCGCTCCGGCGGAGGGGCAAGTCCTTCTGGACGGAAAAGACATCACCGCCTTCTCCGCCAACGCCCGGGCGCGCCGCATCGGGGTCATGCTCCAGCAGCCCCTGCCGGGACTGGATTTCTCGGCGGAGGAGTTCGTCCTTTTCGGGCGCACGGCGAAACTGCCGCGTCTCGCCCCGCCGGGCAAAGAGGATCTGCGGGCCGTGGAACGGGCTCTGGACGCGGTGAAGCTCTCTTCCGCCGAGCGTCTCCGGCCCGTCACCCGGTTTTCCGGCGGGGAGTTCCAGCGGATCGTCCTCGCCTCGGTACTGGCGCTGGAGAGCGAGATCCTGCTTCTCGACGAGCCCGTGTCCTCTCAGGACCCGGCCCGCTCGGCGTGGATCTTCGAGATGCTGACGGCCCTCGCCGCGGAGAAAACCGTCTTCGTCATCTCCCACGATCTGGATCTGGCCCTGCGGTACGCGTCAAGGGTCCTGCTGCTGGCGGGGGGAAAAATCATCGCCGACGGTCCCCCCGACCGGGTCATGACGCCTGAAAATCTCCTTAAACTTTACCCACTGCCCGGCTTCACCGTTTCCGAGGGCCGTTCCTTCCGCTTCCTCGGGCCCCGTCACGCCTGATTTGCCTCCCCGCTTGACAGAAAGCCGCCGATGATATATTTTATCGGAGAGTTCCGTTACGATGAAAAAAACAATCAAATTCGCCGGGACCGCGGTCGGGATCGCCGCGGGGGTATTCCTCCTTCTGCAGGGAGCGGTTCTGTTTTATTACTATTTGAGCTGTATGCGGCTTGAGCGCATCGAAGTCGTCAAGTTCGGCACGGCGCCGTGCGAGCTGACCGTTCCCGTGAAATACATCGCGTACGACACGAAGATCCGCGGAGAATATGTGCCGCTCCATGCTCGGAACCGGGTGAAGTACGATATCTTCTGCGTTCCGGGAAAACAGGTCGTCAGGATCACTTTGCACAGGCATCTCGGATGCGTCTTCGGGTGTTTCATGGCCATGTACCAAGTGACGGATCCCGAAATCAGGGAAAAGTTGACCGAGTTGTGGGAAATCGAAACGGGAAAATCCGCGAAAAAACGGTAAAATAGCCGCCGCCCTGTGCCGGGGCGACGCATTTCTCACCTTCGTCGGGATCTGCGTGTGAGGCGGACCTGACGAAAAACATTCCCTAAAAACGCGGTTTCCCCATTCGGCCTGCCGCCTTCTCGCGGTATTCACAGCATCCCCGTTCTCATCGGCGCACCGTGTCCGCCGCTTTTTCCGCCCGCCCCGGTTGACGAACGACGTCTCCCGACAGAGAGAACTTTTTTACCTTAACTTTCAACAAACGGGGGCGACATGGATTTTGACAAAATCTTCGATTTGATCACACAGAAAAGTCAGCCGAGATTTTTCAGATTCGAGGCGGAACAGGACAGCCGGGGATGCAAGTTGTGCCGGAGTTACGCGTATCGGATATTCAGGGAAAACGATCCCGAAATACCCGCATTGCCGCTGCATCCCCATTGCAGATGTGAACTGGTCCCTGTCTCGAATGACGAGGTCCGCTCCATCCAGAAGAGCTTGCGCGAAATGGAGGAAGAGGCGGCTCGCGGAGCCGCAAAAATCTCACGGGCGATCCAATCGTGTCTCGCGGAGCTCAGGGAAATGCCCCAACAGATTTGGGAGCGCGCAAAAACTTCAGCCGGAGAGGCCGCAAAAAATGCGCAGGACCGAGTGATAAGCGACCTGTACTTTCACGCCAAAGTCGCCGCAAGGCTCATCTTTACGGAGGAAAAATTAAGGAAAACACTCGATGACTTCTGTCTGACGCCGGTTCCGCAAGAAGAACTCTTCAAGCTCGAAAAAAACCTGCGTGAGGTCTATGACACCCTCAAAGAGTTGCATTACTCCCGGTTGAACGACCCCTGGCAGGATCCCGACGTCCTGCCGAAATCTCCGGAAGAGGCTCTGAAATCGGGATTCGTCCGGGCGAAAGACAGTGAGAACCGCTACCACATCAACAAAGGCGAAGTCGGCAACGTGAAATACATCCACAAAGGCCTGGGCCTGGAGATCGTTTTCGACAAAAACGGGAAGCGCGTCACCACGCCGGAAAACATCGGCACGCTGAACTACGGTCCGGAGCCATGGTCTTTCGCACATGCGCTCTTTGATGTTCTGCCGTATTGGCTCTGGAAAAACTCTCCTCAGGACAGCACGCCGTTTCTCCGCCGAGTGTGGGGCCGCGGCAAATAAAATTTTGCATCAACTCTCCCGCCGGGTTATATTAATGTCGGAGGCGGCTGGAATGGACATCATGTTTTATGTATCGGGAATTTTGAAAACCCTCGGCATCATTGTGTTCGTCATCGGATATCCGCTCCTGGGGATAATTTCCTTCATTCTGCTCCATCTGCAGAACAACCGCAAGGCGGCCCGGTGGGGCTCCAACCTTCTGTTTCTGATCCTGCCGTACATCATTTTCGTGATTTTGCTGATGATGAGCATCGAGATGTCGCTTCCGGCCTGTATGCGGTTTGTTCTTTCCGGGCTTCTCCTGGGCCTGACGCCCCTTCCGCATCTCCTGATCGTCAGGATGGGAAAAAAAGAAAACTCCCGCAAACTCATTCGGGCCGGATGGCTGGCTTTTGCCTCCGCCGCCTGTGCCGGAGGCGGCGTGTTTTTCACCTTCATCGGGATCTGCGTGTGAGGCGGACCTGACGAAAAACATACCCGAAACGAAAGGCTTTACTCCGCGATGGATGAAAACATGGTTCTTTTCTGCCGCTTGCGGGACCTGTCGGGGTATTTGTGCCTGCTTTTCGCCGCCCTGACGTTTGCCGCCGACGTCATCGGAAGGAAATGGGTGCGTATCGGGATCGACCTTCTCATTTTTCTGTATCAGTTCCCGTTGTGGATCCTCGCCGGGGTGGTGCTTCTGCTGATTTTTCCGGGCTGGGTGTATTCGCCGTTTCCGGGGATGTGGTTTTATTCGGGCTTTCTTCTGTGGTGCGTGCCCCATGGCTTCATGGCGGCAAAAGCCTTCCGCAAAAAAGACTGGATCGACTTTGCCGGCTGTGTCGCCGGGATCTGCGCCGTCGGCTGTTTCACCGCCTTTCTGCATCTGCTGGATCTGACGTAAAACGCCGCCTGCCACCCCGCATTGTCCGCAGGAAGCGGCACTTCGGGAAGGAAGCCTTTTCAGACGGCGGTCACGCCGTCGGGGAGAGAGACTTTCATCTTGCCCGAACTCTCCGCCTCCACGTTGATGAGGCTCCGGGCGGACCGAGACACAACTCCAGCCGGTATCTCAAACCGCAGCGGCCCGATCATCACCATACGGGGTACGGTCGAGTAACAGTACAAGCAAGGGGGTCCGGGGGGAAGAAAATCGCGTGAGCGACTTTTCGTCCCCCCGGCGGCAAACCGTTGCAAAATATGTGTACGGTCTTTCCGCAGAAAAGCGGGAAGACCGTACATTTATTTTGCAACACGTCTTTCTGCCCGCGGCCCGGCGTGCCTCCGGCCCATCCCGCTCCCGGTCGCACCGGGCGCCGGGGGGGTGCGGGGGGCGGCGCAAGCGCCCCCGCATAATGCCCACGGGCAACTACCC
>JAFSTC010000075.1 GCA_017450705.1 Lentisphaeria bacterium
AACGTCGCATAACAACCATTATGTAATGCGGATCCGAGCTCAAATCCCCCTTTTTTTCAAATCCCTTCGATGACCCGTTCCGCCCTGTTACGCTCAAAAAGGACACCCCAATTTTACAGTATGGTTGTTATGCGACGTTGCGGCGCCGCGGTGTGACCGTTTCCCGCAGAGGCCGCCCGGCGGCATTGCTTCCCTTTCGGAACGGCGTTCGGAAGTCATTGGAGAAGAAGAGAATGCGGCATCCCGCCCGGCAGGGCGTGACGGCGGCGCAGTGGAGATAAACAAAGAGGTTCCTGTCATCGAACATTTGGAGGTTGTGCAGTGAAAAATGTTATTCCCGTGATCGTGGCCGTCGTGTTGGGATTGGCCGGAGTGTTTGCCGTCAACAGGGTGGTGGCCCGAAAAGCGGTCCGGAAGGAGGCCATGATCGCGATCTGCGCCGCGTCCCGGATGCTGAAGGCCAACGAGACCATTTCGGAAGAGTATGTCTACCCCAAGGAGGTCGCGGTGTCTTCCCTGCCGCAGCAGTACATCGCGTACAGCAACCGGAATCTGGTGATCGGCCAGAAGACACTTTTCCCCATTGCCAAGAACGACTACATCCTTCTCTCCAATGTCGGCACCTCCTCCAGCATGAGCAACGTGCTCAGCGACGGCGAATGGGGCTGTCCCGTGCGGTTCAGCGACACGACGCTGCTGAATCTGATTCAGCCGGGGGACGAGATCGCGATCGTGGCCCTCTACCAGTACAAGCAGGTGGTGAAACGGGAGAAGGACGTCAACGCCAAAGCGCAGGAGATAACCCGGCAGGTCGCGACGGTGCTCTATCCCCAGGTGCGCGTCCTGGAGAAACGTGGTTCGGCCGTCATCATCTCCATGCCGCCCCGGCAGGCGATTGCGCTGACGGCCATCCAGCAGCGGGCACAGCTGTTCCCCCTGCTGCGCAAGGCCAACGACTCCAGAGGACTGGACAGGAAAGCCGGCGGCGTGTTCGATCTCTCGAACGACTTCTTCGCCAAACTGGCCGAAGGGATGCAGACCATCGAGATCCCGGCTGTTCCCGCCGGCGTGAAAACTCCCAGATAACGAGGTGCAGATATGAAAAAATTGCTTCCCGCTTTGCTGCTGTTTGCGTTTTTGCCGGCGTTCTCCCAGGAGCGGATCAGTCTGGCGGTCCAGGAGAGCCGGGAGATCCAGCTGCCTTTTGCCGTCCAGAGCTATAAGGCGACGCCGCAGAAAAAGGTCAAAATCGATTCGATCTCCGAAAACAAGCTGCTGGTGACCGGCGTTTCACAGGGCAACTGTGAACTCCTGGTCTCCGGCGGGAGCATTTCCCGGAAGGTCTTCATCTCCGTGGTCAGCAACCTGAAGGCGATGCTCAAAAAGATCAGATATGACCTCCAGGACCTGACGGAGCTGGATATCGCCGTCAATCAGGATGTCATCGTCATCAGCGGCAGTTTGAGCAAATACGACAAGTGGAAGTACCTGAATGACGTGCTCGCTTCCTATGACCGGAAGACCGTGCTTTCCTACGTCAAGTTCGTTCCCTCCGCGGAGACGGTCATCAATCTCCGGAAGACGCTCGAGACTTTGGGGTACAAATTTTCCGAAAAGGAGACCGCGGAGCCGGGGCTCCTCTTCCTGAAAATGTCGCCCGAGGCCTTTTTCCTGAGCGGCAAAGTGTTCAGTCAGGGCGAACTGAACGAGATCATGGAAGTGCTGAATGCCCAGCCCTGGCTCGATCTGGGCACGAAGGGCGTCGCCCCGGCCGGAAAGGTCAAGGCCATGGTCAATATCTCCGTGGTCAAGACCCAGATCGCCGTGGATATCGCTTTCCTCGCGCTGAATGCCCGCGACAGAGACAACCTCGGCAGCGGCGGAGTCCTCTCGGGAAGAGTTGACTTCAATTTCCTCTATGACATCATCAACGGAAGAACGACCGAAAAAGTTGCCCAGTTCGGGGGCGATATGAACAGAACACTGGGATTTCTGGCCAACAGCGGCGTGACGCGCATCCACAAGGCCGGATCGGTGTCGTTCACCAACGGCGACGCCTCCGGCGGACATTTGAAAGTCGGCGGCACCAAATACGTCAGGGTCTCCGGCGTCGGTTCGAGCGATCTGAAGGAGATCAACTACGGTTTCATCATCACCGTCAAGGGGACGATCATGAACCGCCGTCAGATAAATCTGAACCTCGATCTGGAACTTTCCCACATGGATGGCGAGAACGAAAAAATGGACAACACGGTCCGCACCTCGCGGGTCGCGGAGTTCGACAAAACGGCGATCATCGGGGGATTCAAGGACATCACCCGCACGATCGGCAACTCCGGATTTCCCATTCTGCGCAACACGCCCGTCCTGCAGTGGTTCGTCGCCGAGCAAAGCGATACGGACGTCCAGAACGATCTGCTGGTTCTGGCCTGTCCCCGGGTGTGTCTGGACTCCAAGGTCGTCCAGATCGATATCCCCGTGACCGACCGGGTCGCGCCGACGGTGAAGGACGTCGACAAGGACAATGAGGAATACAAGAAGGGCCGGAAGAAGTATTCCGGGAATCTTTACTGGCTCAACTGGTTCGTCTGGTGATTCACGGGATGCGGTCATGAACGTTATCGTAAAAAACATACAGGATGACCGGCGCATCGCCCAGGTCAGGCTTGCCGATGACGGGAGCTGTCTGCTGCTGGGCCGGGGAACGGACTGCGATCTGATCCTGCCCTCCAACGCCGTTTCCCGCAGGCATGCGCGTCTCATGTTCATAAACAACATGTTCTTCGTGGAGGACATGGGCAGTACCGGCGGTACGCGGGTCAACGGCGTCCGGATCGCCGAAATGACGCAGATCCGGCCCTCCGATGCGGTGCAGATCGCCCATTTCTCGATCTCTCTGGAAGAGGAATCCGCGGAGGGGAGATCCGTCCCGGCCGGTCCTCCGGAGGGAGAAGTCTCCCCGGCCTCCTCCGAGGCTTCTCCCGCGGAGCCCGCGCCGGAACCCGAGCCCGTTCCCGCGGCGTCATCTCCGGTCCCTTCCGCGCCGCCGCCGGAAAGCCCGGCCGGAGCAAAGAAGCCCGAGGTCAACAATTTTCTGGATGAATTCAAAAACGCCTCGATCCTCTATGAAAAGGACACGATGCGGCTGACCCACCGGATCCACGAGGAGATCCTCGACAAACTGAACTGGACCGAGGACCAGATGGTGGACTCCGGCAACGCCCAGCTGATGCAGGAGCTCGAAATGACCCTGGATCAGGTTTTGCGGGAGCACCGTCACGAATTGCCCGTCAATGTCCCCTTCGATCTTTTCCGCCAGGCGCTGAAGGACGAACTGATCGGCTTCGGTCCGATCTCTCCGCTGCTTCGTTCTCCGAAAATCTCCGAGATCATGATAAACGGTCCCAATGTCGTGTATGTGGAGAGCGAGGGGCGGCTGTTCAACAGCGGCGTCCGATTTTACAGCGACCAGCAGTTGCTCTCGATCATTCAGCGCATCGTCGAACCCCTGGGGCGTCACGTGGACGAGGCGAGTCCCATGGTGGATGCCCGTCTGCCGGACGGTTCCCGCGTCAACGCGGTGATCCCGCCGCTGGCGTTCCGCGGGGCCTCGGTGACGATCCGCAAGTTCGCCGAAAAGAAATTGACGACGGAGGACCTCATCGCCTTCGGCAGCATGACGCAGGAGATGGCGCTTTTCCTCGCGGAGGCCGTCCGGGCGAGGAAGAACATCCTGGTTTCCGGCGGGACCGGCTCGGGCAAGACGACCCTGCTCAATGTTTTGTCGCTTTTCATCCCGGAAGGGGAAAGGGTCATCACCGTCGAAGACTCCGCGGAGCTGAAACTCTCGCATCCCAATCTCGTCGGCCTCGAAGCGCGCCCGGCCAACATCGAAGGGAAGGGGCGGATAACCATCCGCGATCTCGTGGTCAACACCCTGCGGATGCGTCCTGACCGGATCATCGTCGGCGAATGCCGCGGCGCGGAAGCGCTGGATATGCTTCAGGCGATGAACACGGGGCACGACGGTTCGCTCACGACGTGCCACGCCAACAATCCCCGGGACGCGCTTTCGCGGATGGAAAACATGGTGATGATGGCCGGATTCGAGCTGCCCTCCAACGCGATAAGGGAGCAGATCGCTTCGGCGATCGATATCATCGTCCAGCAGTCGCGGCTTTCCGACGGCTCCCGCAAGATAGTGCAGATCACCGAGATCACCGGCAAAGAGCAGGACGTGATCCTGATGCAGGATATCTTCCAGTTCGTGCAGACGGGGATCGGCAGGGACGGCAAGGTTCAGGGGTACCACACGGCGACGGGAAATATCCCGTATTTCATCGACGAAATGCGCCAGAACGGATCGCTTCAGCTGGACCTTTCGGTTTTCGTGCCGAGGACCTGACGGGAGGACGATATGATCCTGACATACGCCGCAGTTTTTCTCGCGATCGGCTTCGGGTGCTGGCTGTTGACCTTGACCGTCTCGCAGTCGCTGGCCGAGCGGTATACGAAGGAGCATTTCCGGCGGTACGACAACGTCCGGCGCTTCATAGCGCCGGAAACGCTGCTGCAGATCCAGATCGTCGCCGCAAGTCTCGCGGCCGCGCTGCTGCTTCTTCTTCTGGTTTTTTCCGGTGTGTATTCGCCCTTCATCCTCATCCCGGCGGGGGCGGCGGTCTGCGTCGCGGGTTTCTTCGCTCCTTTTCTGTTCTTCGTCTGGAAAGCCAGAAAACGGCAGGAGCTCATCGCTTCGAAACTTCTGGACTTCACCATGGCCCTGACCAACAGCATGAAGGCCGGCATGGCGCTGCCGCAGGCGCTCGAAGCGGTCACCAAAAGACTGTCGGGGCCCATCCAGGAGGAATTCCAGCAGATCCTGCGCGAGTACAGGCTCGGACTGGAGCTGACCGAGGCCTTCGAGCGCCTGGGGACCCGGGTCGTGTGCGAAGATGTGAAACTGCTCGTGACCACGATCAAACTGACCACCCGAACCGGCGGCAGTCTGGTGGAGGTGCTCGAGGAGATGGTCGTCACGATCCGTCAGCGTACGGAGTTTCAGGAAAAAGTGAAGACCCTGACGGCCCAGGGGCGCTTCGAAGCCCTCGCGATCTCGCTTTCGCCCATCATCGCCTTCGGTGTCCTCTGGTTCATCGACCGGGAGCTGATGGAGCCGCTGCTGACGACCGGGATCGGCTGGTGCGCCCTGGGGATCATCGCAGCGCTGATAGCTGTCGGCTTCTTCATCATCAACAAAATCGTCACGATCGAGGTCTGAAAAATGGAAGAAAATCATATTTTCGTGTACGGGGCCGTTTTCGGGATGATTTTTTTCTCTTACCTGTTCGTTCAGATGTTTCTGGACGAACCCCGGGAAAAAGGGGCGCGGAGACCGGGGGGGCGGCTTCCCGCTTTTTTCGCCCTGGGCTACTGGTTTTTCTCGATGTTTTCGGTCTCCGTCGGCGGGTTTTGGAAAAAATACGCCCCCCGGACCTGTGAAAGGATGCAGAAGCGTCTGATCGCGGCCAATCTGAAGATGCCGGTCGAGATCGTCTTCACCGGACAGCTGCTGACGTGCGTGATCTTCGGGATCGTTGCGTTCTTTGCCGTGCTGTTCATATTTTCGGAGCCCGCTTTTGCCCTGGCGGGAATGCTTGTCTGCGGGTTCTGCGGCTTTGTCTACCCCGTGAACATCATCGACAGACTCGTCCGCACCCGGCAGGAATCGATCATAAAGTCGCTCCCGTTCGCCATCGATCTGCTTGCCTCGGCGATGAAGTCCGGACTTGACTTCTCCGCCGCGGTCCGGTATTACGTGGCCAACGAGCGGAAAGATCTGCCCCTGGCGCAGGAGTTTGCTGTGGCTCTGCGCGACATGGAGCTGGGCAAGACCCGGATAGAGGCTCTCGACAGCATGGCGCAGAAGATCCAGTTGGACGAATTCTCCGCGTTCATCGCCGCCGTGATACACGGGACCGAGGTCGGCGCTTCCATCGTCTCGACCCTGAAAGTCCAGGGTGAGGAGATGCGCCGGGTCAGGTTCAACGTGGCGGAACGCAAGGCGGCCCGGGCGCCGTCGATCATGATCCTCCCCATCGCGCTTTTCATCATGCCCGCGTTCATCATGGTGATCGCGGCTCCCATATTTATCAAGATGCAGCTTACGGGCGGGCTTGGAGCGTTGTTCAAATGAGATACCAGATCAAATTCACAAAGGGGGATTTGGCCGGTCAGGCGTTTCCGATCGATCGGGATTCCGTCTCCGTCGGCCGGTCCAGGTCAAATGACATCGTTTTGAAGACGGGCGACGTCTCGCGGAAACACCTCATCGTATCCAGAAAGGGCCGCGATATTTTCCTGGACAATCTGAGTGTCCGGCCGACGACCCGCTGCGGAGCCGTCGAACTCGCAATGGGCGAAAGCATCCCTTTCCGGGCCGGTATGGAGATCTCCATCGGACGGGAGAACGCCTTCGTTCTGGAATCTCTGGACGACGGATTTTACGGCGGCGAAGCGACTCTGATCCCCGGCGCCGCCGGCGTCTCCGGCAGCGATAAGACGGTGATCCCCGACGGTGCCGATGCGGTCCCCGTCGGCGGCAAGACGGTGATCCCCGACGGCGTCGATTCGGTCTCTCCCGGGGGCAAAACGGTGATTCCTGACGGCGTCGATGCGGCATTTTCCAGCGACGGCAAGACCATGCTTCCCGGCGTCGATGCGGCATTTTCCAGCGACGGCCGGACGATACTTCCCGGCGTCGTCGACCCGAACGCCGGATTTTCCCCCGACGGCCGGACCGTTCCCGAACAGGCGGGCATCGATGCGGCGGCCGTGAAGGGAACCTGTACCGAGTCTGCGAAAAACGCGGAAACGCCTGCCGCTCAGGGAGAAAGTTCCGGAGAGACCGTCTTCCCTTTCGAAAAGACGACGGGCGGACTGAAGACGGTCGGGCTGAAAACACGGGCTGCCACGCCCGAAGAGATCCAGCTGGTCAAGGACGCCGAGAGGAAAAAGCTCCGCCGGAAATCGTTCCTGATCGGCGCCGGCGCGACGCTTCTTCTCGTCCTGCTGGGGGTTTACTTCTATTTCACGCTGTACAAGGCGCCGGAGCCCTATATCTCCTGGCCGAAAAAAGACGGCAGGCTCCTGGTCGGTTACGCCCGGATCCAGGACAAGATCTTCCCGTTCCCCAATGATCTGCAGCTGGGGTTTCCCAATCCGCCGTCGACCAGGATCTTCAGCCAGCCCGGCGTGCTGGAGATCACGACCCGGACGGGCAGATACCTGGACGTCCCCTGTTTTATCCGTCTGGAGTACCTGAGGATCCCCGGAGGGCTGAAAATGGACAGGCTCGACGCCTTCGAACGCTGGATGAACGAGAAGTCCTCCGGAAAAAACGGCTGGAATTTCGATGTGCCTTCGCCGCTGCAGTTTTTCTTTCAGGACAACGGGATCCCGCACTACGCCATCTTCTACACCCGTACCGTCGGCCGGATATCGGTCTGCGGGATCGCGCGCTTTTTCCGGATGGAGGACTGGCAATTCGTCCTCACCGCCGAGATCCCCGCTCACGAGAGATGGCGCGGCACGACATTTCTCAAGCAGAACTTCATCCAGTTCTCCTACGACTTTCTGTACGCCCACTGGGAGGGGATGAAACTGACGCAGCCGGTCGACAAGGAAAACGGCGTTTACGAGGCGAGGATGCTCCTGTCGCGGCAGTCCCCTTCGGTGTGGGGCCGGGTCGAGTATCTGCTGAGAACGGCCCTTATCTGCTGCGACCGCATCCGGGATGCGGAGCTCCGCGCCGAAGCCCGGCGGCTGCTGATGCTGCTGCGCTCGACCCAGATCAAATGGTTCAACGAACAGAAGATCGCCTACCGGCGGGCGCAGACGCTGGAAGACAAGGACGGCATGGAAAGAATAACCGAAAAGTGCAAGGCGGTTTTTTCCTCTCCTGAGGACATGCGGTTCCACGCTGTCAGGCAGGATAACTGGAGGTGACATCGTGTTCATCAGGAAAAAGAAACTGCTGCTGCGGCTGGAATTGGAGAACAAATTCATCTGTCAGATCACCTCCGATGAGCTGGATCGTCCGATCACGATCGGCCGGGACCGGAACTGCGACTGGCGGATTCCCGCCGCGGACCGGAGCGCGAGCAACCGCCACGCCGAGTTGTTTCTCCGCCGCGGCCGGGTCTGCATCCGGGATCTCGGCAGTCACAACGGCGTTTACTTTCTGGGCGAAAAAATCACGGAGCGGGCCGTGTCCCCCGGGGACCGCTACGGCATCGGGGATGCGGTTTTGTCCGTTTCGCAGGCCAGGGAGAACGACGGCACGGAAACCGGGCGCAAATTTCACCGGCTGGAACAGCTCAACGGAAAGAACCGGAAAAAAGTCTACGAGCTTTCCGCCGCCAGTTATACCATCGGTTCGGCCGATGACGCGGAGATCCGCATCGAAGACACCCTGGTCTCCCGCCGCCACGCCCGGCTGGAGCTCAAAAACGACGGGACCTGCTGGGTCATCGATCTGGGGAGCCGCAACGGAACGTTCGTGAATCGTCTGATGCTCTCCGCCGAAAACACCGACGGGCGGATGCTTCAGCAGGGCGATACGCTTTCGGTCGGCAGCGTGGATTTCTGTTTTTACGACCGGAACGTCATGGTCCAGAAGTCCTATTTTCTGTTGAAATCGCTGTGTGCGGCCGCCACGGTCGCCGTCATCCTCTCGGGATATTTCTTCTGGCAGTCGCTGCTGCCCACGTCGAAGGATCACATCGAACGGGCGAAAAAACTTTCGGAGAGCCGGCAGTTCGATGCGGCGCTGCGGCAGCTTGACAAGGCCGCCGATGCGTCCAAAGCCGCCAGCTACCGGGCGGAAAGCGCGGACCTGAGAAAGCAGATCGAAAACTGGCGGAAGACGACGAAAAAATGGGAGGAGACAAAACAGCTGATATCGAACCGCCGCTGGGTTTCCGGCAACAAAATCCTGGCCGGACTGGTCGCGGGCAAGGGCGACGTCTGGAATTGGAACAACACCGACGCCATCGAAAGCCGGCGGCAGGCCCTCCTGATGTCCGAGGTGCTGGAGCCCTTCCTCCATGCGAGGATCCTCATGTCGGAGTCCGGGACCGGGGTGGCGGCGCTGGAGACGGATCTGGCCAAACTGAACGCGGCGCTGCGGAACATCGCCGGGCGTCCGGAAGAGTATTTCCAGCTCCTGTACGCCGAGGGAAAAATCATTTCCGGGGAACTTGCGTATGTGACGGACCGTCTGAAGCAGATCGAAAAGACGGTGGCGGCGGCCAATGCGGACCGCCGGTTCGAAAAGGACATCGGGCTTCTCGAGGCCATCAGCCGCGAGGCTCTGGAGCGGAGCCGTGAACCTGAAAAAGTCCGCCGCCGCCTGACGGCGCAGCTGGTGCCGAACCGCTGCCGGATTTATCTGTCTCCGCTGAAAGCCTTTGCTGCCGCACAGAAACAATTCAGGCACAACCTCGAAAAACTGGCGTCCATGGAGTTCCGGCAGCTGCACCGGGAGCTCCCGCTGCCCAAGTCCGAGGAGTGCGTCGTCTCGCCCGTGTTCACGTCGCTCCGGAGCGAGATGCTCAGCCGGAACGAGACGCTTCTCCAGCGGGGCAAACAGCTCGAGTACCTGACCGAAACGCTCAAAAAACGGGGGATCGTTCCCGGCAAGCAGCCTGAAATGCTCCAAAAATGGCAGGAAAAGGGATTTGCCGACCGGCTGCTGTCGTGCGACTGCTTCAAGTACGACGCCAGGCTGTGGGCGGCGAACCGCAAAAAGCCCGTCGGCGTGTTCGACGCCTTTCTGGGGATCGAATTCTTCTGGGATTTTCTCCGCGGACTGCCGGGAAAATTCGACGCGGCCCTGCTGGATGAACGGCCCTTCGTTCCGGAGATCGTTCAAATCAGGAATATTTACGGCGACCTCGAAGTTTTCAGGGGCTATATCGAAGATCCCGTGCTCGGTCTTCTGCTCTCGCAGGAGGTCAAAAAGCCCCGTCTGCAGGATCTGGCGCTGTGGGTGGACGAACTGCTGACGCGGCGGGACAACACTCTGACCGGATTCGTCCGCCGTTCCCGGGAGTGCGCCAGATCCCGCGACGCTTTGATCCTCGGCGGCGCCGTTCTGATTCTGGACGCCGGAAAGAACGCGGACATTGCCGGGGAATACGGGCGTCTCGCCGGACTTTTCGGGAAATTGCGCCGGGAGGTCTCCGGCATAGCCGACCAAGACGCCGTTCCGGAACAGGTCATCAGGAACCGCCGGACGATCGTCGCCCTCGGTCTGCCCGGGGATCCCGCTGTCAGAAAGGCGTTTTACGAGATGTCGGAGGAGAAAAAATGAGGATTTCCCGGCGAAAAAACGAGGGCGGCTCCGTCCTCATGGAGTATGTGATCCTCATCATGCTGGTCGGCGCGCCCCTCGTCGTCTTCATGCAGGCGGGTTTCTACAGTCTCGACGGCGGATTTTCAAGCGGTGTCGGCACCATCGACGTCTTCGGTACGCCGGTCACGGTCACGACCCCCGGCAGGATGTTCAAGTTCTATTTTCAAAGGATCCTGACCGGGATCGCACTGCCGATCCCCTGATAATCATGGGAATACGGTCCGGATATGGACAAAGGATTTCGATAACTCAAACGACAAAGGAGGTGCATCGAAGGAAGCATGATTTTTCCGTGGTTTTTTCAAGAAAAAATCACACCGGAAGCGCCGCGGACGAGGCGGCGCGGACAAACATCAATATGAGAGTCCGCTCTTTCGAACGAATCGGACTCTCGAAAAAAAGGAAAGAAACGATGAAAATCAAAGGTCTTCGGATCGCTTCCGTCAAACGGACGGTTTTGGGCAGGACGTTCTGCCGCCTGCTCGGCGATGAAATGGGCGCCGTCGCCATGGAATACGTGGTCATCGCCCTGCTGGTGGTCGCCGCATCTGTGGGAGCCGCCCTCTTTTTCGGAGCCGGAATAAGACGCGGATTAGTATCAACCGTACGAATGATCTTCGCACCGAACAAAACCGCAGAGTCACAGCAGATCAGCAGCGAAAATCCGGGATTTGTTCAGGCTGGGCAGGCTCAAAGTAACGCGGTTAAAAACAATATTGGCGGCACCGATACCCCTGAGTAAAAAACGTGTTATGGCAACTCCGCTTTACATACTGGCTGTCGTGACGCCGTGGCTGGCATATTTGTGCTGGTCGGACGTCCGGACGCGGCGGCTTCCCAATCTTGGGACATTGGGGATGCTGGGTTGCGCCCTGATCTGGCGTCTGGCGTACGGCGGAGTCCCCCTGTTCATGAACGGTCTTGTCGGCGGAGCGCTCTGCGGAGCGTTTCTGCTCCTGCCGTTCCTGCTGCGCGGCGCGGGCGGCGGCGACGTGAAAATGATCGCCGCCGCGGGCGCCGTGCTGGGCGTTCAGCGGATCGCGCTGATGCTCTTCGCCACTTCGCTGGCCGGTTTTGTGCTGGCGCTGGTGATGCTGTGCTGCCGCCGCGCGGATCCGGCCCGGCTGAAGCATTATTTTCTCTGCCTTTTCTGGTGGCGATACGACCGTGCCGCCGGACGGGCGGCCCTGCCGCCGAAGGACTCCGAAAGGGCCCGGATCCCTTTCGGCGCGGCGATCGCCGCCGGCGTCTGGCTGGCCCTCTTCTTCGAAATTTTCATGATTTGGAGGAACGGACGGTGATGCGTTTCGGGTCGGGGAAAGGTTCCGTTCTCATGGAGTTCGTGCTCGTCGGGCCGATGCTCCTGCTGCTGATTTTCGTCATTGTTCAGCTGGCCTTCATATTCATGGCCAGACAGCTCGTATTTTACGCCGCTTATTCCGCCGCGCGGACCGCGCTGGTTTACAATATCAAGGACTACACGGTGACCCGAAACCCGGAAGATGAGGACGCGTCGGATGATTTCAGGCCGAACAGCGGCCCGCTCTATCTGGCGGCCTGCACGGTGATGTCGTGGCTGAATTTCGGGGACGGATCTTCCGATTTTCCGTTTTACCCCAAAGGCGATGCGGACGTCTGGTGGCAGGTCAGGATCTCCGGAAAGGAGCGGATCGTCCAGGAGGGCAAAGACCGGCTCCCGGCGGTGGCGGTGACGGTCCACTATTATTATCCATTGATGGTGCCTCTGGTCGGTGATATGCTGGCTTACGTTCTGGCCGGACCGGAGCCGGACGATTCGACGTGGGAAACCTTCGGCTGGGCCCCGGGGCCCCGGCAGGCGGCCGCCGCGCAGAACATTCCCCAGGTGACGGACGCCCCCCGGGACCGCGTTTACCGTAACGGCGGGCTCCCCGTTCTGCACCTGCAGGAGACCTGTTACATGGCAAAGCCTTACAAAACATCGACCTACGCCCGGATCCCGACGGACGGCAGCGGGGGATTTCAAAGGAGCCTTTGACAGATGAGCCGTCTGATCCTGAAAATTTGCATGGAAAGATTCAAATCGCTCCCCCGGGACGAAAGCGGTGCGGCCGTGATGATAACGCTGGCGGTGGTTCTTTTCCTGTATCTGCTCTGCTCGTCCGTTTACGCCGTCGGCATGACTGTCAACGAAAAGATCCAGCTGCAGAACGCCTGCGACGCGGCGGCGTATTCCGGAGCGGTGGTGGAAGCGGATTGTCTGAGCCGCATCGCGACCATCAACCGCGCCATGTCCTGGACCTACATCCAGACCGTGAAACGGCGGATGGATTACATCGTGCTGGAATGGCTGAAGCTGACGGTGGACAGATTCAAGGAAGACGAGGACATGTGCCGGAATTATAATAGCCACAATTATAAAGACTTTCTTCTCAATCCGGGACCGGTTCCCGGAGATGAAGACCCCATCCCTCCTCCTGAAAAAAACAGGGGGTACAGAGCATATTCTATTACGCCATACCCTTGCAGTGAACATGAAAGCGGCAAACGGGGCGGGGGAACCTGGTGGTGCGGATGGACGCCGCAGGACGGCGCGAACGAAAGCGATGCCCTCGTCAGGCTCGGCTATCTGACGAAAGATGAGGACCGCGCCGGCCGCGCCGGTTTCCAGTACGGCCGTTTTCTCAAGCGCACCGAGATCAGGGATGAACTGCTGCACAGCTACGGGCAGCTGAAAGACGAACTGCAGAAAAAAATCGTGAACGACGACGAGGTGCTTGCCGCGCTCTCCGCGCTGCAGTTCCAGTGCGTCGGATCCATGAACGAAAAGATTTCCTCGGCCGCTCTGAACGTGCTGCGCGACAATCTGCCCCGAAATTCCGGTCTGGGCGACGACGAATACTTCTACCGGGTGGATCTGCCGAGCTTCAACAATCCCTACCTGGATCTGAAGGAAAACGAGTTGTGGGCGGGCGTATTTTCCGCCTGCCGGAATACGGAGGAGGACGAACTGGAGTTCCTGGCGGCGGCGCTGAATACCGACGCCTCGAAAGAAAAGGTTTTTTCCGGCGGGTTCCTCTTTCAGGACATCTTCGGCGGCGACGATAACCGGTGCGACGGCATCGACCAATGGTTCATACGCGGCAGTCAAAGCACCCTGACGAAAGAAGACATCCGTTTTGCGGCGACGGCCGACGATCTTGCCATGCGCGGCATCCAGCGCGGCTACAAAAGCGCCAACCGGGCCGAGGCGGAAGCCGCGACATCCGTTCTGCGGGGAAATCACGTCGCGTACGGCAATAATCTGACAGGTTCTGCCCAGGCAATAGTGAACTGGGCGCAAAAATCAGCAATTCCAGTCTTATGCAGTCCTGTCATTGCTCAAAATTTCTCGACGGCATTGGGCAAATTCAATGCCGGCAAGAATTTGGATATCGTTCCTTCGGCCGTGAATTCGGGAAATATATTTGTCGAACAGTGCAAAAGCACCGAAAACAATTTCGGCCTGGTCGCGGAATACCATTGGGCCTCCATGCGCTGGTGGTGCGCCCGACTGTGGGGGTGGATTAAAATTTCCAGAAGGTATAAGGTTCCGAGATACCTTACTGAAATGCATTTCAAAGTATGCCCTGTTGATGTTTGTTCCAAACACGGAAACGGCGGGACCGATTCCAATTCCCGCGGCGGTTACAAACAGTGCTATGTCGGGAAATATATGCTCGATGACATGGATACGCATGGATCCTACAATGATTTCCCGGGGTACATGACCATGGGGTACAGCCGGGTATACGGCGACGACCGGGCGATATTCAAAAGTGAGACCCAGCGGTATTACATGACTCCCAAAGTGATGCCGATGAAACTGAACCGCACGTTCTTTCAGGAGCGGATCAACGTCGTGGCGGGCAAGAGACAGAAAAACCCCTTCCGCTGGATGTATTCCGGGAACGGCGGGTTCCGTCCGGCGGCTTCCGGGAACTCCGTTTTCGCTATGTTCGATCCGATGCTCGTCACTTCGTCCGGCGATGCGGAGAGCATGATCCTCGCCTCCTCTTCGGCCGCCGCGGCGTTCCGCTCCCGCAGAAATCCCGGGGAGGGACATTACGAGACCAATTACGACCAGATCTCCAGTTTCGAATACGACGACGCCTTCGCAAATGACGAGCCGACGATCGCCCTGACCGGCAATGGCACAGGGGCCCTCGCTTCCGAACTGCGCATCGGCTGCCCCCACCGCAGCGGCGGCAATCGGATCGGCAGCCGGATGAAACAGGCGTGGAACCTTTGCGAAACCGATTGGCAGGCCGTCTTCGTCCCGCAGCACTACGCCGATTTCAACTGGATCGGACGCAGAACTTCCGGAAGCGTCACGGCCCCTTACGACTCTTTCACCCTCCCGGCAAACGGCGATGTCTTTTATTGCCGCCATCCCCGGCCGCCTGCCGGGACCCGGAATTTCCTTCTGCGCTGTCTGGGTTTCCCGGAGGAGAGTGCCTCGGAGAAACAGGAAAAAAAAAGGTATCTGCTGCCGCTGTACGGAGACGGTTCGGCCGATTCCGGGCCGATCCGGACCGCTCATCCCGGCCACTGGGACGGCGATCGGCAGCTCTTCATTCCGGGCCGGCTGTTCGGCAGCGACAGCCTGCCCGCGTTCGTCCTGAAATACAAATGGCAATAACGGAGCGATAAAATGAAAAAGGTTTCAAGAAAGATCCTGTGTTCCCTGCTCGCCTGCTGGATCTGGGGCGTCGGGGCGACGACGGTCGCCCGTGTCGATGAACCGAAGCTGACTCAAACAGTCGACGAAAAGATAATCGGCCGAAAAACTCTCGCCGCCCCCCGGAACACGGAAGAGCGCCCCCTTCAGACGCCGGAAGAGTTCATCAGGCAGCTGCCGGCTCAGGATCGGGAGAAGCTCCGGGAAGTCTCCCGGCTCCTGGCCGTCAACGAAGCCGTGAACAAGCTCAAAGACGATTATATCCGCGAGCCCGAAAAGCACTCTTCGGTGTCTTTCCGTTCCATCGTCGGCATCAAATGGAAGAGAATGCTTAAAAACAGCGGGTTCGCGCCGATTTTCCTGAGCGATCTCTTCACGGGTGCTTTGTTGATAAACGGTCCCTTCGGTGAGAAATGCGCGGTCGCCGCGCTGTACAATCCCTGGTGGGACGCCCTTCTGTTCTTCCGTCTTGAGGCCGCGGAAAACGGTCCGCCGTGGAAGATCACGTCATTCGAACTGCAAAGCGGCGAAGATTTCCGCGGAGAGCCTCCCTCCGGGATTCCCTCCATCGATCCCGTCATCGCGCAGAAGGGCAGACAGGCGTTGGTCTGGATGCGTCTGATAAAGGCCACGCGGGCCAGATTCGACGCCGTCTTTTCTGGGAAGAAGCCGGAAAACTGCAGCTTCCGGAACGAGTTCCCGCCGACTTCCCGCCTGCCGGTCCAGCTCCGCGCCGCGGCCCGGATGAAACTGCATCAGACGATGCTGGGTAACAAAGGGGTTATCGTGGAGATGTCTGCGTTTCTGCAACTTCTGCGCGGCGTGAAGGCCGAAAAAATGAAAGCCGTGCTCAAGGGAAACGATCTGCGCACGTTCAGGTTCTTTGCCGCTCTGCCCGTCGGGTTCCGCCGGACCATGACCTATTACGGCTGCTGGACGACCGAAAGACAGCGGCTGTATCTGTACATCAGTAAGATGAACCCCAATATCATCTGTCTGCTTTACATCAATGCCGGCGTGAGGGTCAACTTCGAAATGTTCGACTTGAACGATTCGGAAAAATATCTGGATGTGATCGGGAAAGCGCAATCCGGAAAGGCGGTGGGCAAATGAAAAAATTCCTGTCGACCGCACTTGGGTTCCTGTTCTGCTTTGCCGCGCTCGGCAATGAGGGAACGGCCGTTTTGAAAAAGGCCGTGTTCGGAAGCGACGGAAAGGTCACCGGCTGGCAAAGCGTGGACAATGCCGACATCCGGGGGAAGACCGCCTACGTCATTTCCCATGGTCTGAACGAC
This sequence comes from Lentisphaeria bacterium, assembly GCA_017450705.1. GTDB lineage: Bacteria > Verrucomicrobiota > Lentisphaeria > Victivallales > Victivallaceae > UBA1784. The sequence goes on from JAFSTC010000075.1 coordinate 16,409, forward strand.
TCCCATGATGCGGAATGGGTGAACAACATCGCCGCTTCGTATCGTCAGCAGAGCAACGGTCAGGCCGTGATCCTCAGCGTCGATTGGGACAAAGACTCTTCGGGGCCTCTCGCAAGCACCCGAATCAACCGCAACGTGGAGACGCTGTCGCAGCAGCTGTCCGGCGTGAACATCGAGACCGCAGTCGGACACAGTTACGGCTCACACCTGCTTGCCGGTGTGATCGGTGAGGGCACCGCGACCGTGAAAAACTTTGTCGCCCTCGATCCGGCGGAAGAAGCCCTGACCTGGACCGGAACGAGCCGCGACTGGTCGAAGGCCGTCGAAAAAACCAATGTCGAAGTCTACAAAAGTTCCGTATTCCTCGGAGCGGAGGTCACCCTCGGCGACTACAACTATCTGCTGGCGAAACCGGGCGAAATATCGCCCCTCTCTCTCGGCGGCGACTGGGGCGGGATCAATCCCCTGGCGGGTCCGGACAGCAATCACTCCCTTGCGACCGCCTGGTACGGTCAGATCATTGCGGCGACCGGTCAGTCCAGCGGCTGGTACACCCCTAAACCCGGAGACGACGCCGCCGTCGGTCCGGGAACATGGACCGGCGTGGTCAACACCGGCAAATACCAGAAATTGGACTACATGCTGCCCGCCGGCAAGGCCACCGGGGAATGGGGCGAAGTTTTCGTCGAGATGGGCCTCGACACCGATAATTGGGAGGGAACGGTCCTGAAGCCGAGCCACAAGAAACGTTTCGACTCCCAATTTGAAGTCCAGGTCACCCAAATAGGAGGAGACGAGTGGAAGTACGACCCCAAGACCGGACAGTATTATAAAAACGGCGTGCTGTATACGGGCGGTCTCGAACTGGGCCAGTACTGGGAGACTTCCGGAAGCGGAAACATCAACTCCATCACGGATTATCTGGATTCCGTCATGGCCGATGCTGAAGCCGCCGGAAAGGATGTCCTCAACGATGCCCTGGAAACATTCATCGAAACCTGGAACAGCACGACGGGTTCCATCTGGGAAAAGCTCGAACAAAGTGTAAAAGATTCCGCCCAGACCGCCGTGAACTCCATAAAGGCCAACATAAAGATCCTGATAAGAAAGTACGCCTCCTTGGATGAGCTGAAGAAGGTTGCCGATCTGGGATTGAAAAAGCTGCTCCGACTGAATCCGAAACTCAATGAAGTCTTCACGAATTTGGGGCTGGACAATATCAACAACATCGTCGGCGTGTGCAAGGATCTTTTCAAACTGGTGAGGGGACTGCTGAACGGGGGATCCTTCCTCGATCTTCTGAGAAATTCAGATTTTCTCAAACGGGTGTTCGAAAATGCCGCGGCGTGGGGTGTTGGCCTTTTGAAAAACCTGCTGTCGAATCTTGCTTCGAAGCTGCTGTCCCCGGTGGTGAAATGGCTGCAGAACTTTATCGACAAGGCTTTGAGCGCGCTGGGAATAAAGGGATGCGTCAATCTTCAGGCTCTGCTGCAAAAAGGGGTCGATTCGGCCCTCAATGCCGGCGGCAAATGGATACAGGCGAAAATCGATGATTTTCTTAATCCTCAAACTTCAGTCTCACCGTCGTCTCAGACGACAAACACGGGTATTTTACAGACCTCTCCATGAACGGAAAAAACAGACACTTTTTCGACTGCCGGGGATCGGTGCTGATGGAATTCCTGCTGGTGATCCCGGTCTATTTTGCCCTCTGGGGCGGTTTGTTCACCGCCGGGGAACTCCTGCTGCTGAACAACCGTCTCGCCGTCGCCGAGCGCAACATGGGGTACCTCGAACCGTTCCTGCTGGACATCGGGACCGAACGGGGGGAAACGCAGATCGGATTTTACCGGGTCGCGGCCGGGCTTTCGGGCAGGAACGCCGCCTCCCTCGCCGATGCGTCGGATTTCGGGTATGCCCGGCGGGCTCCCCGGTTCACTTTCAACCGCGTCGGCAATTCGGCGAGGTATGTCGCGGAGACGAAATGGGGGTACACGAACTCGACGGCTCTGACCGTCGGCGGGATCGAGTTCCCCTCCTTCATTCAGGGGATGGTCGCCGTCGTTTCGGTTTTTGCCGGCGACGCGGTGAACGACGCCGATTTCGTGTATACCCTGGGCGCACTGGGGGAGGATGGCCGCGGACGTTATTTTCTGATGTGCAGAGAACCGCGGGAACGGATAGCGTACAGAGAAAACTGTCTGTCGGAAAACGGATCTTCCGGACGTGAATATCTGTTCCTCGAAACCGCGTTGAAGGTCTCCGGCGAAAGCACGCTCGGCACCCCCCCCGCGCCGGACTCCGGAAGCGGTCAGGATGCCATAAAGGCTCCGCAGGAAGAGTATACCCGCATTTTCGGGGGATTGTTCAGCGAAAAAAAACAATGATGTGATTTTGATATGAAGATTTTAACGGCACGGCGGGAAAAAGTTTTTTTCGCGGCACTTCTTTTCGGCATGATTTCCTGCGCCGGTCTGCGCGCGGACGAGTTCAGCAATTTGTTCGATCCGCTGTGGCTGGGGGAAGGGCCGAAAGAGGAACTTTCCGGAAAGGGCTGGCGGCAGTCCGGCCGTCTGCTGAAGACGTTCGAGGCGGCGGATTCTCAGATCTCCCAGCTGCTCAAGGATCGGGGATTCACGGTCCGAAACAGTTCCGAAGGCCGGAAAAATACGAGAAGATGCAAGATCTCCCTCTGGCGGAAGAATGACCGGCAGATCATCGTCATGCTTCTGGAACTCGGGATCGGGGAAACTTCCTTTTCGTGGGGACTCGTCGACAATGTCAAATGACATGCGGGCCCGCATCGCCGATTTCGCCGACGTTTCCGAAACCGGACTGGCAAGGGAGGAAAACGAAGATTCCCTGCTGTCGCTGCCGGATGACGGCTTTTTTGCCGTGTCGGACGGCATGGGCGGCGCATCGGCGGGCGCGACCGCCAGCCGGATCATCACCCGCGGACTGCGTGCCATGACCGGCACCGCCGGGGATTCTCCGGGAGAACGCAAGTATCTGCTCCAGCAGACACTGCATAAGGTCAATTCGGATATCGCCGGATTCGCGGCCGCCCACGGTTACGGGACCATGGGGGCGACCGTTTCTTCCCTGCTGCTGGACCCCTGGGACACGGGGAAAGCGGATATCTGCAATATCGGTGACAGCCGCATATACTGTTTCCGGCAGGAAGAGCTGTTTCTGCTGACCGAGGACGATGTCCTGTCCGCCGATCCCGCACGAAAGCACATATTGACCAACTATCTCGGCGACAAGGCCTGCATGTCCGCGGCATGGGAGCGGATCTCCGTCTGTCCCCGGGACCGTTTTCTCCTTTGCACCGACGGATTGTCTTCCGTTCTGCCGGATGAAAAAATACGCGACATCCTGGCGGCCAGGGAAGATGCGGAACATACACTCCGGTCCCTCGCGGAAGGGATCGTGAGGGCCGGGGCTCCCGACAATTACTCCGCCATCTGCATCGATATCGCCGAAACGCTGCCGCCGGATCCCGAGATCACGCCGGAAGACCGCGAGGAGAGCAACTACCTGTACGGCATCGCCGAGAAGAGAAGAGATTACGGCAGATAGGCCGGGGGTATATACGGTTTTTCCCCATTCTCCGGGGAAGGGGGCCTTTGTCAGCGCTCTCCTCTCCCGCCGGGCGGGATCCCGTCTCCCGGTCGGATGTTTCCCGACGCGTCGTACTGCTCGTCGAGGATCTGCCAGTTCTTCGCCCTGATCGCCTCGGCCACGGCGGCGATCACGTCCCCGTGGGCCACGGGATGCCAGCTTGCCGTTCCCTCCGGGGTCGGCACGTTGACGATCTCGTCACGCCCCACGAACTTTCCATCGCACATCATCAGTCCCATTTTGTTTTCTCCTGTTGATTTTTTTCTTTTGCATGGTATATTACTTTCAGGTTACAGAGAGGAAGATGCCGATGAGTCCCGCAAAAACTGCTCAAGTGACGTTGCCTAACGGTGTCACGGTTCCGGTTGTCCCGGCTGAATTTGCCCGGGAGACAGCCGAGACGCGGCGTTTGCGCGATTCGGCGGCCAAGGCCGGAGCCCGTGCCGCCGCGGAGGCGTTGGCCAAGGGGATTCCCGTCACCATCATGCGCGACGGGGTGCTTGTCCGCATCAATCCCGACCGCAGTGAAACGGTGATAGGAGCACAGGCATGATACCGCGTTTGCGGATGTTGGCCGGACCGAACGGATCCGGGAAGTCCACTCTCGCTGCCCAGCTGGCGGATGACTACGCTGTCAATCTCTACAAGTTCCTGAATGCCGACACGCTCTTTTCCGAAATCGCTCAGAGCCATAAAACGGCTTGCCCGTTCAGCATCGACAACCGGGAATTGCTGGACTTCATCAGCTCTTCCACCTATCCGGAGCATTGCAAGCAGCCGTTTCGGGAACGGGCGATCGCGATCGACGAAGACGACTATCTCAATTTCGCTCCGGAGGCCGTCAACTCCTACACGGTGGCGATGGCGGCCGATTTTTTCAAAGATGAGTTTCTGAAACGTCATTTGAGTTTCTCCTTCGAAACGGTTTTCTCCCATCCGGCAAAAATCGAGATCCTGAAAAAGGCTCAGGCCTCGGGGTTCCGTACCTACATGTACTTTGTCGCTACGGAAGATCCGCAAATCAACCTGAGCCGTGTCCGTTCCCGGTCCCGGCTCGGCGGACATGACGTGCCGGAAGACAAGGTCATCGCACGCTATTACCGCTGTCTCGAACAGGTCAAGTATGCGTTGCCTCACCTGAATCGGGCCTATTTCTTCGACAACTCCACCGACCGGTCCGTGTTTTTCGCCGAGTACGAGGCGGGTAAGGGATTTCAGTTGTTTACCGCGTCCGTCCCCGTCTGGTTCAAACGCCACTTGCTCGGCGAATAACCTTTGCGGCACCGATCGCGATAGGGACAGTCGCCGCAGTTCATCTGGTTTTCGTTGCGGTAGAAGGCTCCGGCCAATTCGTTTTTCGAGATCTCCATGTTTACCTCCTTTTGATTGATCCCCCAAAAACGCGGCGCTGTCGCCGTTTGAGGCTCCGCGCCCTGCGCTTCGCTTCGGGTTGCACTGCGCTTTCGGGGGGACCCCCGCGCTTCGCCATTCCGTGCACCGCTGTGCGGTGTACTCGTGACTGCGCGAAAGGTCCTTTTGTTGTTTACGACGGCATGCCTGCCGTCAGGTTGAAAAGCAAAGCCCCGCCGATCCCGAAGGACCGGCAGGGCCATATGCGCGTGAGCTTATCTCACGGAGGTAATATATATGTCAAATTATTTGAGAAGCGAAGGGATATGTATTTCTCACAATGAGTTATTTTACGAGCTTCAAGAGATCGGTATAGCAGGATATATGGTCATAGATGACGGCATCCGTACTGATGGCTCTGAAATGCTTTCTCGCACATTGGATTTTTGCCGCTTCGATCTCACGGAGCTGGAGGGTCGAAAGATCCCCCTTGGTCTCGGCCACAAAATAGACGTGCTTTACTTGGGCCGAATCGAATGCAATAGCCCAGTCCGGATTGTATTTACCAACCGGGGTGTTGATGTAGAATCCGCTCGGGAGCTTCACATACAGCACGACTTCGGTGGCAGCTTCCAACTCCTCGGCGAACTTCTGTTCTGTATCTTTGGCGTCGAAGATCAGATAGTCGTAAAGGTGTTTTGCCGTTTCCATGGCGTTGACGCCGAGTTGTCCCTTCATCTCGTGCTGGGTGAAGATGCTGGTGCCGAAGCTCTCGTCCAGTTTGTTGTAGACAATCTGCTCAACGATGATGGTCGCCTTCTGTTCGTTGATCAGCGTCGATACCTTGATGATGAACTCTTCCGGATTGACCTTGAACATCGAAAACTTTTCGGCGTTGATGCCCTTGAGTATCTTTGCCACGGCATCGCGGGTCAATCCCGTTTCCGAAACGATCTTGCCGATCAGGTCATACTTGACCCGCGTGCTCGCCAGCGAATCGAAATTATCGTCGGTATCGCGCGTGGCCTTGGAGAACGCCGATCCCTCCAGCAGCGCCTCCTTGGATTTGATGTTCCCCATCACCCCGGACTCGATGACGGCGAATATCTTGGAAACTCTCAAATCGGCGTTGACAGCCTGGATGGATTTGCGGATAAGTTCGTCGGTATCGAAATCGACGATATACGCGGTCTTAGTGTTGATGCGCTTCCACAGCTCCTGAAACTCTCTGCGCCTGAGCTTCTCCTCGTCGAGGTGAAGCGATACGGTGTTGCTGCGGGAATTCTCCGGTTTGACTCGCGCGGCATCGTAGATACTGTCGACAATTTTGATGATGTCGTCGCGAAACTCCGCCATGCTTTCGGGCATCGCCAACTTTCCGGCGGTTTTATCGTCATAATACTTGTCGGTCAGCATCTTCTTGCGCGGGTCGATGTACTGGTTTCCCGCCATGAAGAAGATGATCTCGCTGGCGTCCTCATTGGAAAGTATTTTTTCCTCGCCGCGGGCGTTATGAACGATTTTGCCGCTGAACAGGACCTCGGTAATCTGACGCGGCCGATCCGCAACCGCTTCGGCGTATTCGGTCTGAAGCGCCTGGGCGAAACTGTCGTAGGACTCGCTGGCGATGACCGTCAGGACGTTTATCTTCTGGACGTCGCCGCCCAGTACGGATACATCCTGCCGCTCTCCGGATTGATTCACGCAGAGCCGCAACCCACGTCCGACCTCCTGCCGCTTTCGGACATCGGCGGAGCTTTGCTTCAAGGTACAGATCTGGAACACGTTGGGGTTGTCCCATCCCTCGCGCAAAGCCGAGTGGGAAAAGATGAAACGTACCGGTTCGTCGAAACTGAGCAGACGCTCCTTGTTTTTCATGATCAAGTCGTAGGCATCGGTATCGTCGGAGCGGCCCTCCTTTTTGTCGATCTTGCCGTTGATGATCTGCTTGCTCTTTTTGTCGATGGAGAAATACCCGGCGTGGGTCGCCTCGGCGGCAATGCCGCGCAAATAAGCCTTGTACGCCTCGCTCATGAACATATCGTCGATGAACTCCTGGACGGCGATGCGGTATTCCTCTTCGAAGATGTCGGCATATTTTCCGTTCATCGGCGTGGAGCCTTCGTACACCTTGTAATTGGCAACCTCATCGATGAAAAACAGCGACAGCACCTTGATCCCGCGCAGGAAAAGCTCCCGTTCCCGCTGGAGGTGGGTGATGATCGTCTCGCGGATCTGCAGCCGCCTGATATATTCGTCGGTCTCGTCGATGCCGCTGGCATCACCGGCATAGAGTTTTATGCCGTTGACGAATTCCACGGAGTTGTCGCGTCCGTCGATGCTCTTTATCACATAGCGGTCGCGGTAAGCCTCGATGCCGTCGGACTCGCGATTGTACTGCGACAACTCGTAAATGTTATCGCCTTCGTTGAGCCGCCGCACCTCGCGCCGGATCTTGTCCTTGCCGCGCACCTCGAACTCCAGCACCGCCTGCGGCGGCTTGGTGGGAGACAGCACCAGATCCTGCAAGTAGAGGTACGCGGACGTTCCGGTCGTGCCGGTGGTATGGACGGCTTTTACCGCGATCTTCTTGACCAACTGCCGATTGTACGCTTCGACCGCGTCGAGACGATAGACCATGTTGTAGATGCTGTCCGCGCGGTGGGTAGCGGAGTAGCGCAGCGTCATGAGCGGACGGAACTCCTTCAGCCGTTCCTTGGTCTGCTTGCCCTCGACCGACTGCGGCTCGTCGATTATCAGTATCGGATTGGTGCGGGCGATCACGTCGATGGGACGACGGCTGCGGAACTCGTCCAGCTCCATGTAGATGCGGCGGGCGTCCGCGCCTTTAGCGTTGAACGCCTGACTGTTGATGATCATGCAGTTGATGGCGCTGTCCTGGGCGAAGTGCGAGATGTCGGAGAGTTTGGCGGAGTTGTAGATGAAGAACCGGATCGTCTTGCCGTACTCGGCCTTGAAGTGCTCCTGCGTGACCTGAAACGATTTATAGACGCCCTCGCGGATGGCGATGCTGGGGACGACGATGATGAACTTGCACCAGCCGTAAAGCTTGTTCAGCTCGTAAATGGTTTTTATGTATGTATAAGTTTTGCCGACGCCGGTCTCCATCTCGATGGTCAGGTTGATGCCGGGACCGACCAACTCATCGGAGGGCTTGATCTGCTGGTCGCGCTGCATTTTGGTGATGCGCGAAAGCATGACCTCCGGGGTGAGCGAGTTGACCAGCGGCTCGTTAGCGAACCCCTCGATATTGATCAAGGTTCCCTGACCGTCTGCGCTCTTGCCGGGATCGACGACGTAGGAGCGGCTGGCCAACGGCTGCCCGGTGAAGACATCGCAGACCGCGCGCGCCGCATCTTCCTGAAATTTCTGATGTTTGAATTGGAGTTTCATCGCTATCAACGCCTTACATCTGCGAAATGGTTGAGTTATGGCTGAGTCTTGGCTGGATTATGGCTGTTTTGCGCCATTTCAGCCAAAACTTGAAACTTGCAACCGATTGCAAGTTGGTTGCAAGTTGGTTGCAAGTTTACCATCAAACCGTGACAAACCGTCACGACTTGATCACTCGAAAGGGAGGGGATAAAATGTCCCCGTCCTTGCTCTAACATGTGGCTGCGCTCCATCTTCATATCACCTTGACGGTCGTGGCGGGGGAGAGGAGTTTGAAGATCTCTTCCACGTTGATCTTCTGCGGGGCGCCGGCGAAGGAGCTGTCGCGGAAGACAACGCGGAGCGGCTGGCGTTTCGCGATGGCGCGGATCGCACTCTCCGGGATGTTCGGGTCGAAACAGGCGATCAGGTCGCCGTTGTTAACCGTATGAACGGTCACGCCGTCGATGTTTTCCGAAGTGTGCGGCAGAGAGAGCTCCACGCCCCAATCCAGGAGACAGCCGTAAAGCAGATCGAGGTCGGTGCGGTCGTCCTTGATATTGCTGACCAGCGCATCCAGCGTATCCTGCGAATACTCGGCGGCGGAATAATAGACATTCTTCATGTTGCTGTCGTCGAGTTTGAATACCCGAAACCCCACGTCCAGATCGGCGGCGGTGAGGGGATTTTCTTGCTTTATCTTCTCGCCGGCGCGGCGGATACGCTCCTTGCCGATCTCGCAGATGTTTTTATAACCGGCTTTTGCTGCTTCGGAGCCGGGCTGGCACTCTTCGGGAATCTGAGCCATGATGAACTTGCGCTTGCCACCATCCTCGGCGTTCAACTGCATCACCGCATGGGCGGTGGTTGCAGAGCCGGAGAAAAAATCAAGTACAATATCATTATTTTTCAAACCAACTAAGCGAATCAACTCCATCAAAAGCTGCTTGCTTTTAGGATTCTCAAAGGGAAGGTCAATTTCTTTCCCTATCTGCGAGACTTCTATGTCAGTCCAATTGCTTGTCCGTAAGGATGTCGAAGACGGGGCAATCCAATGTTGAACGCCTCCATTTTTTCCTGTTGCATTGGGAATTCTTCTTATGAAATTATCAATACCCGTTTTTTCGTAATACTCCTCAATCGTCATTGACGAGGAATAGTTGTTCACATATGTAATATAGTTTTCCACCGCGATCATTGCTTTTTCTTTGGAATTTCTCCACTGCCCTGTACTTGGAGTAAACCCCAAAATATCATATCGCATTGTCGGTCTATCTGCATTGCTCCAAAAAACATCCCACCGCCCTTTTTCTGGAACAACATCTTTCTTCATCTTTAATGCCTGCATTAAAAATGATTTGCTCTTAGCATACACAAGAATGTATTCAAAAGCGACATTCATTGTCGATAGACCGTTATGGGTAAATTGTGAATTTAAGCTTTTTATACGCCTTCTTACCAATAAGGTGTTTCTAAAATTGTCTGCACCAAAAACTTCGTTGCAAATCCTTCTTAAATTGTCCAACTCGTTATCATCGATTGAGATGAATATAGCACCGTCTTCGGATAACAAATCCCTTGCCAACGCAAGCCGCGGATAAATCATCGTACACCAGACAGAGTGAAAGCGCCCATTGGCCTCAGTGTTTCTGAACATACGGGTCTTTTCGCCAGTCTCTTCGTCTTCTACGACCTCTCCGGTAGCTTCCGCATATTCGTTGTTGCCCACCTTGAAATCGTCGCGATAGACGAAATCGTTGCCGGTATTGTACGGCGGGTCGATGTAGATCATCTTGACCTTGCCGAGATAGGACTCCTGCAGGAGCTTCAGGACTTCGAGGTTGTCGCCCTCGATGTAGAGGTTCTGGGTGGTGTCCCAGTCCTTGCTCTCCTCCACACAGGGCCGCAGGGTTTTTTGGATTGGCCGCGCGGCTTCGGCTATCGCCGCCCGTTTCCCCGGCCAGGTGAAGTCGTAACATTCGCCGCCCTCGACGTATTCGCCGGAAAGCAGCTCCTTGAGGACGTCCCACTTGACGGCCCGGGTGATTTTGCCGTCCTCGCCCTTTACCTCGGTCACCACCTGCGGAAACATCGCGGAGATCTTGTCAACATTCCGCTCCACTCCGCTTGTCGTCTCACACTTCATCTTGTCCATTATCTTCTCCTCGTCAAGTATTAGGCAACATCCAAATTTTTAAGATACGCTCGCAAATCAGAAATCAGTTTATCCATGTCGTCGTTTATAGTCTGTGTGCGCCGCGAACATTCTTCAAACAACGCTTTTGATTCGCGCCGGGATTCAAATGCGAAATCATCTATATAAAACGCCGGATAATGGAATAATTGCATGTCAACATCGCGGAGAATGTTTCTAAAGCGCTCAAAAATACTTTCCTCTATAAATGGGGCATTACAATGCAGTTGAATGGATGCCTTATTAAATGCTTCTGTACATTTATTCATTCGAGTGATGTAAAAATTTTTTTGTTTTGGTTTATCTTCTGGAACACTGTCTAAACGATAAAATGTAAACAAATGATTTTGGGTTTTTACCACTTCCAAAAATGCGGCAGACAAATCTCTGTATATTGCAAACTCCGCATCGAAGCGCACCCTGCTGACATAGTTTTTGCGTTCCAATCGCTTGGTCAGACGTTCCAATTCTTCGCGGTATTTTGCCGATTCCTTTGCCATCAACCGCTCTGCCCAAACCTTGCCGAGCCACGATGAAAGTGCCGCAACGATAGCGCCCCCGATCCCAACGCTGCCTAAAATGGCGAGCGCCGTTTGTATGATCTCTTTCAAGCCTTATCCTCCGGTTGCTGTTCAATTTTTTTCCAAAGATTCATTATCGGCCATTGAGAAAAATCGTCTTGATCCGCTTTTGAAAGTTGTGCGAATGCCTTCTCCGCCCCGGAAAAGTCTTGCAAAACAATATAGGCTCCGGTCATCAGGGCGTTGTTCTGCGGATTTGAGTTTATTATATTCATGAGCTTTGTTCTTTCAGCATCATTCAAATCGCGTTGCCTTCTCACCGCCTGGAGATAATTCAAAACACTTATGTCGTCGTCTCTGCACTCAACAAGAGAACACAACCACTCTGCAATTCTAGTAGCACATGTCAGCAACTCTTGGTTAGGCTTTTTATCAAATGCTGAGAGCATAAAAAGCAACAATAAGTTAACTGCGTTGTAATATTTCTTATCGACATCCGGGAATGTTGTTATTTCACTGTAAATCACGTCATAATCAATGTTATCAAGAGTTAAAAAACCATCAATGCCAAGAACAATTACGCCCGGCGCCTTTTTTACATACTCTTCTGCCACGCTGTCGTCAAATTCAACCACAGTGCCCCGTGAAAAAAAGTTTCCCAGCTGGAACATGTTTTTGGAGACCCGTTTCGCCAACAGCATTATGTTGTAATCGCCAATTTTCATCACGAAGGAATGATGACGATCCGGGGCGTTTCTAAGCGGAACCGCTCGGTGAGCCACCACTGATGACACAAGAGAATTCAACGCCTCCACATCTTGCTCTGATAATTCCGAAAGTATCAAATCTTTATAAAATCCAACTTTGTGTAACGCGCTTTCCAATGTCTTCAAGGCCGTCGTATATTTTTCAAAATCGTTAATATTGCCGTTGCCACTGTTGTTCGGAATTTCGAACTTCAGTGGCACGTCTGCAATATAAAATACTTTTTCTTTAATCAAGCTACAAAGAAAGGAAGCTGCATTGATAATTTCTTTTAAGGTTCCGATTGCGGAAAAATTCAATGTAGCAGATGGGGCCCCCGTCAAGTTGTACGCAATAGAGACGCATCGTCCAAATAACATTGTCCTTTTTTCGCGCGTAAACTCTTGGGAAAAAGAATCGAAAAAAATCTGCCCGCCGCATGTGATTTTTGCTTTAGATTGGGCAGATAGTTTTTCAGCCGGTGGTAATTCTCTGACAGGAATGGTTATGCCGTCTGGAAGTTCAGCGTATTGAAATACACTATTTTCCATTAAATACATATATGGATTTTTTTCGTCAACGGCTGTATCTGTAAAAGACATCACTACGCGCGAGACAGTGAATTTTTGCTGTAACTCTTCCAGGGTCTTCAAGTGATCAAGCTGAATGACAGACTTTTGTTTTCTCATGTCATCAAGCATATTAAAAAAACAATTGATCTTTTGTGATTCTTTCTTCGGGAATGCCGAAAGCTTTACAGAAATATGTTTTTGGTCTTTCGCATCTGACAACAATTTTTTTATTGTATATGGGAGCAGTTTAATAGCGTATATCTGAAAAGAATTTGGATCTTTGGTTATTTTGACAACAAAAAACACGGCACCGCCATCTTCCAGATAGTGATGTAAATCAACAACTTTAATCGGGTATTTTATATTGCTGCAAAAATTCTTTTTATTGGTCGCTAGTTCACCTTTTATCTGTATTGGTACGCGACCTTTCAAATTTTCATTTCTATGTTTATCGGCATCGTTATAGACGTATACAGAACCATCCCAAATTGGTTCTCTGTCACGAAGCGATATGTGGGCGACAAGACGATCCGTTAACGCCAAAGACTCCAATACCTTTGCGGCAGCACACCCCTCAATATCCATTAGAAAGAATCCCCCAATGCCCCAAGGGGCGCATTAAGTTTTTGTATCTCTGCGCGGAGCTCCAACTGCTTCTTGAACTGCTTTTCGTGGAGCAGTTTGTTTTCGAGCTGGGCGATCTTCTTCTGGAGCTTCTCCCGTTCGCGGGCCGCGGTGAGCTCAGTTTTCAGGTCTCCCGTGTCCGTAGGCTGGAGCTCGCCGTGGATCTGCCGGATGAAGTTATCGCAGACCTCGTCCAGCGTCAGCCCGGAGATCTGCAGCGGGAGTTCGTCCGGCGTCAGCCACTCGGTACGGTAGTATTCTTTGACCGCCGAGGCTTCGCTCTCCTTGTAGCCCATACACGCCTGATACTCATTCCTTCGCTTCAGCAGAAAGAGCAGTTGGTACGGGATGCCGCGGTCGATGGTCTTCAGGACCGCCTCGTTAAACACCTCGCCCTTCAGTTCGATTTCGATCACCTCCAGCTCCTTCACCCGGCTGCCCGGCCGGATGTTCAACGTCTCCGGCGAGAGCTTGTTCCGCCAGACGATCTGTGCGATCTCGTTCACGAAGGCGCGCTTGACCATCGGCGTCACCGGCAGCTTCTCGTAAAACTTCGCCTTCGGTATCGCCTTGCCGAATATGGTGCTGGCGGGAAATTCAAGCATCACTTGGTCTCTATCTGCGCCTTTAGTTCTTTGATTTCTTTATGCAGTGTGGAAAAGTCGTCTGCCAACAGCGCCAGCAACAAAACGCTGTAAGTCTTGTCGTACCACACTTCCAATTCCTTGGGCGGCATTTGCGCGACAACGGCGTTATAGCTCTTGGAGTCGGGAGAAGTATTGTTGTGGCGTATATTCAGCTTGTTCAGCAGCAGTCCGGCATCTTTTGCAACATCTTTAAAATTCCCGCTTTCCAGTTGCGGACGTACGGATTCAAATTTTTGCCCGATGGCCAATAGTATTTCACGTTTGCGGTCAATATTGCCCCGCAATATGAAATGATTGTATTCGATGACCTTGAAAGAGAAATCCTGATTTTCGGCGGCATATTTGTCCGCCACGGCAGTCGCCGCGGCATCTTTTTCGACGATGATGTATTTTCTATCGCCCCGCTTTTGGATTTCATATCCCAGCCTCGCACAATTTGCTTCTATGCTACTTCTAATTTGAACGAGTGTCGCAACTGCAATAGCTGACCATTGGGTCTTTGTGTTTGCTAAGCGCACTAAATTATATAACGTCTCCATGTAAAGCAAAAATTCATCTGGCTTAATTTTTCCTCCGGCATCAATTCGTTTTATTAGGCCGTCAAGTCCCAAACGCCGAAATAAGTGCCCAATAGATGGCGAAGTTATCGCATTTTCAGCTGCCCACTGTAAATAACTATCGCGGTTAATATAATACTTTACGCCGGTTTTGGCTGCGCTTGTTTTGGTGCAATACATTTCCCTGTTGAAGAGTTCATTCAAAGCCCACAATTCATTTTCAACACCGGCAAATTCAGTTGCCAATTCCCAAAAGCTTTTGCGCATTTAATTTTCCTCCTTCACCGCTTCTTCGTAGTAGTAGGAGTAGTCGATGCCCTTCATGAACATCTCGCGGTCGTTGATCTTGTCGGTCAGCGCCGGTTCGAGCAGCGCTTTCAGACGCCGGCTGTCCGTTACGCTTTCGCGCATCGCGTTAAGATAGTTGTTTTTATCGACCTTGCTCCAGTCGACGCACTTTTTCAACGTCCGCTTGAGCATCAGATCAAGCCAGATGCGGGTACTGCGCCCGTTGCCCTCCATGAAGGGGTGGGCGACGTTCATTTCCACATACTTGTCGATTATCTCGTTGAAGCTGGTCTCCGGCATGTTTTCGATATTGCCGAGCACGGTCGGCAAATACAGCGCATTGGCAAAAGTGAATCCGCCCTTGCTGATGTTCTTGCTCCGTATCTGCCCCGCGAAATCGTACAGCCCGCCGAATATGTAGGCGTGGATCTGCTGAAGGCATTTTACGCTCCCCGGTTCGAGGCTGGCGAGCAAGCCGCTTTCGAAGAGTGCATAGGCCTTTTTCTTGCTCTGCCCGTCGATCGTGTTGTCGCTGTACAGAAACCAGTCGAGAAACGCTGTCGCGCCATGCCCCGGAAAGTTCTTCGCCAGATCGATGACGCCCTGACTGTCCAAACAGTCCGTCGCCCGACGTTTCCCGTCCGGCGCGACCAGTTTGAACCCCTTACAATTTGTAAGGGTTTGACTTCCGGCTTTCCTCAAACGGTTTTTCAACACATACCAGTAGTTGCGCGGATCGGCGCTGCCGCTCAGCACGGCAACGATATCCACGACCGAGAACCACCACTTGCTGTCTTTCTCATCCCAGACGGCACGCACTTCACGGTCGTTGAAAAAGCGGATCGATACCTTCATGCCGAGACCTCCTTTACGACCAAAAAGCAGATCAGTTCGAAGTCATGCAGACCGGAGATGGCGTTCTCCAGCGCGGAGGTGCCGCCGGTCGAAAACAGGCTGTCGATGTCGCTCTCCTCCTTCTTGCAGATGATGGAGTGGATGGCGTCGCCCAGCAGTTTCGAGTACCGATCCATCTTCTTGCCGTCGCGGGTCTCTCGGTTGAATTCCTTGCACAGGGGCGCGAGCGGTTCGGTCTTTCCTTTGCACAGCAACCGCATGGTGTCGAGCAGTTTCTTGGGCGCGAGGTGGTGGCATACCACCTCGCCGTCCTCGCGCAGATAGACCATGTAGAAGGGATGCAGACGGTTCTGTTTGTCGATGTTCACGCCTTGATTCACGTTCCGCAGCACGAATATCACCCCCGGCGGGCATTCCCCGGATGCCGGAACTACCGCGTGGAGTCCCTTCGGGGCGCGGTTGCAGCTGTCGTCATTCTTCACATAGTCCAAGAGGTCGAGGCGGAACTCGTTCAGTCCGAGATCCATGATCGTGATGCCGGTGTTCATCTCCTCGATGTCCACGACCTCGTTCTGCAAACGCTCCAACTGGCGGCGGCGGTACTCCAAGTCGACCGAATCCTCTTCGTTGATCGGATCGTCATCCCCTGTGGCGGTCATGACCGTGATCTTCATGCGCGTTTCGACCCTGTCCTTGAGCTGGATATAGTCGTCGAGCGTCATGTCCGGCCAGTAGTTCACCAGTTTGATGTACTCGTTCCGGCTGCCGATGCGGTCGATGCGCCCGAAGCGCTGGATCAGCCGCACAGGGTTCCAATGGATGTCATAATTGATCAGGTAGTCGCAGTCCTGCAGATTCTGCCCCTCGGAGATGCAGTCGGTGGCAATCAGGATGTCGATCTCGTCGTGATTGTTCGGGAAAATCAGATGTTTCTCCTTGGAGACCGGTGAAAACAGCGTCAGCACCGTGTTGATGTCCATGCGAAGTTTCGGCACGGTCGATCTGCCGTCCGCATCGCCGGTGATCATTGCCGTGTGCAGACCGTGGCGTTTCGTCACATGGGCACTGACGTATTTGTAGAGGTACTCCGCCGTATCCGAAAACGCGGTGAAGACAATGATCTTCTTATTGCCGGGATTGATCGGATGAGCGATCTTGTCGTCAATGCGTGCCAAGAGGTTCTGCAATTTGTTGTCATACTGCGGCGTGATGTCTCTGACCATCGAGATCAGCAGTTCGAGCGTTTCCACATCCCTCGCAAGACAGTTACGCCACGAAACAAAATCCATGTCGCCAAGGTCGATCCTGACCTTGCGTCCGACGGTGAACAAATCTCCGGCATCCTCGTCCGACTCCTGTGCAGCCTCCGCCGCAAGGTCGGAAAACTCGAAGAGATCCGCTTCGCGGCATTTCTCATAGCGGTCAATAACGCGAATTGTCTTTTCGTTCAGCTCCTTGATGCGCTCCAGCGTCAGCCGGAACGAATACACGGAACTTTCCAGACGCTTCAGCAAGCCCACGCTCATCAGGTGGTGGATGCCCATTTCCCGACCGAGCTGTGAAAGTCCGCTGCTTTCGGAATCTTCGCTGATGCCGTATTTGTCTCGCGCACTGGGAAAGATGAACTTCGACGGCAGATAGATCATCAGCGACAGTTCCTGCAACTGGCCGTAGATCTCGTTGTAGTTGATCGCCCCCGGCAGCGTAGTCAGCGCCGGACGCGGACTATCCGGCGCAAGACGGGTCGGGAATTTGCCGATGGCGGAGGTGTCGTAATACCTTTCGATGTGTTTACGGGAACGCGCGATGGTCACGGAGTCAAGCAATTCGAAGAAGTCGAAGTCCAATCGGTCCAGCAGGGCGTCGGCGGTGCGCTCCTCTGCGGGGAGTTTGCTCCAGGCGTTGAACTCCTTCTGCGCCTGACGGAATATCTCGTCGATGGAGTGCGTGGTGGAGAGCTTGTCATCCCACTGCTCGGCTCTGCCCTCGTAGGCCAAGGCGATCTGGTTCTTGAGGTCGTTGAAGCGGTTGTTCACCGGGGTCGCCGAGAGCATCAGAACCTTGGTTCGGACGCCCGGACGAATGACCTGGTTCATCAGGCGGGCGTAGCGGTTTACCCGGCGCGTATCATCGTCGTCATCGTCATCGATGCCGTTGCCGCCATTGCGGAAGTTGTGGGATTCGTCGATCACGATCAGATCGTAGGTGTCCCAGCGCAGACGTTCCAATTCGATGCCGTTGGACATTCCGGACGTGCGCGAAAGATCCGTGTGGTACAGCACGTCGTAACGCAGGCGGTCGCCCGCGATGGGGTTGTTGACGTAATTGCCCTTGAAGGTATTCCAGTTGCTGGCGAGTTTCTTGGGGCAGAGCACCAGTACGTTCTTGTTACGGTTTTCGTAGTATTTTATCACCGCCAGCGCCGAAAAGGTCTTGCCGAGCCCCACACTGTCCGCAAGGATGCACCCGTTGTATTTTTCCAGTTTGTTGATGATCGCCAGCGCGGCATCCTTCTGGAAGTCGTAGAGTTTTTTCCATATCTGGCTTTCGCGGAATCCCACGCCTTCGTTGGGAAGCACATCCTCGGAGATGTCTTCAAGGAACTCGCTGAAGATGTTGTAGAGCGTGACGAAATAAATGAACTCCGGAGCGTTTTCGCGGTAGGCGACCGAAATATTGTCGATCACGACATCGGTTACTTCCTGCATCTTGGCCGAATCATTCCACAGCGAATTGAAGGTCTGCAAAAAAGTCTGGCTCTGCGGAGCATCCAGCTTCACGACGTAGTTGAAGGCGTTGTTCCCGCGCTCACACCCCAAATCAACTGTGGTGAACCCGGCGAAGGGCTGATAGGTGGAATTCGTTTCGTTGGCGACGTTCACAAAGCCCTGCATCGCGTCGCCGGAGATGTTGGATTTGAACTTGACCTTTGCCCGTATCCAGTCGGCGCATTCGCGGGCAATCGCTTTCTGGGTCAGCTCGTTGCGCAGCTTGATCTCGAAGTCCGATCCGCAGAGGGTCTGCTCACGCTGCAGTCTCGGAATATAGAACTCACGCTTTTCTTTGGGGGCGTGCTCGGTGGTGAAGGTCGGCGAGGTGAAGATAAAACGCAGCTCGGCGATTTGCGAGAGTTGCTCCTTCAATTCCTGATAGGCGTAGATGGAAAAACACGCGGCGGCGATGGATATTTTGCTCCCGGGACGAATCTCCTGCTTGAGATCGTCCTTCACAAATTCCTTGATGTTATCGAACATACGCATGGTTGTTATACATTCCTTATGCGTTGTTGCGTAATATTTTCATCTCCACAGCGTCCACAACTGTCCTCCGTGAACTCCCGTGCGGGAATACAACCTACAAATCCTTTGTAATATACCGCCCAAAAACCTCAAAATCAACCAACGTTCCGGGCGATTTCACATCAAAACTGTTCTCGCGATACAGACAATCCTCTGATTCTCCTTCTCGACGATCTCCTCCGCTCTCCGGACTTGTCCCGGGAAGCGGAGAGGACCGTTCTTTTGTGGGCATGAGACGGGATGGAGGCGGAGGGGAGAAACGAACCTCCCGGGGATTCCCTCGCCCACGACTTCCGCCGAAGCGGGAAATAACTTACGCGCGATCCGGTACCGGACAAGTCGAACGACCTGTTCGGCTTCTTTTTTCCATCTCCGGACTTCACACCTGTTCGAAATGTTGCAAAATTCCGGTTTGAATCTTCAAAACCGTTATGGTATATTACCCGCTTATGGGGATCTCGTCTGGAATAAAGAAAGGGACCATCGGATGAAGACATGCTTCTGTTTTGCGCTGTCCGTTCTCGCCGTCGTGCTGGGAGCGGCCGATCTCTTCAAGGAAAGTAAAGAACCTCTCGTTTTCCGTTTGGGCTTGAATACCCCGAAACTGGACGGTGAATTCGCCCCGGACGAGTATCCGCTTTCGGGAACGAGTTTCAGAGAGATGAGAACGAAAAACTTCTCTTCCCTGCCGGTCAGATGGGGCATTTCATACGATCCGGAATACCTTTACATCGCCGTTTCTTCCCCCTGCCGTTCGGATCTGCCGCCCAGACATACCCGGCGGGACGGCAACATCTGGGAGGACGAATCCATCGAGGTCCACCTTCAGCCGCAGGCGGAGGGGAAGCCCGATTTCCATTTCATCTTCAATGCCGCCGGAGGGATCTACGACGCCCGGAACCGCAAAGTCCAATGGAACATTTCCGGGTTGCAGTTGAAAAATACGCGGAAAGACGGCGCCTGGATCCTGGAGGCGGCGATACCGTTCCAGGGACTGGGAGTCGCCCGGCCCCGGCCGGGAGACGTGTGGAAGTTCAACATCTGCAGAAGCTTCAGAGCCCTGGGGGCAGCCACGACTCTCGCCCCCTGTTTCCTCCAGTATGCGGAGCCCGGCTATTTCCCCCTTGTGGTGTTCGGAGACGCCCGGACGCCCCGGCTTCAGCTGCCGGATCTCCGAACGCTGTCCCGGGGCAAGCTCGCCATGGCGGCCGTTCTCCGCAGTCCCCTCGCGGGCGAGACCGTGTTCGACTGCAGCATAACTCCGGGACAAAAGGCGGGGTTCGGCGGTGCAAATCAGAACAAAACGGTCCTTTTTCAATGCAAAAGAAGCGTTTCCGGAGAAGGGGGAAAAAGTGTCAGGATCGCCCTCCCGGACGAAACCGTTCCTCCGGTCGGGACCTTCAATTTCAGCATCACCGCGCCGGGGGATCTTCCTATGGCGGCGGGCAGACTGACCTACAAGCCTTTCGTTCCCCTGAGCATCATCAACCTCTTCATGGATTTCTCCGTCAACGAACTGGTCGCGATCTGCAGTTCCGACAGCGAATTGACGGATGCGGATCTCGTTTTTGATTTCCACAGGCTGGAGGACGACTGCCGCACGGCGCGGAAGGAAATTTCTCTGCGGAAGCGTCTCGCGGTAAAGACGGCGACGAAAAAGTTCGAACTGCGAACGAAGATCGACGATCTGGCTCCGGGCCATTACAAAATCATCTGCTCTCTTCAAAAAGACGGCAGAACCGCCGGTTCCTGCTATGAATGGTTCTTCAAACCCGGCTCAAAAGATCCCTTCGACACGCACAGGATCAGGGAACTGGTGCAGAACTTCATTCCCCGCCCCTGGACGGCGCCTGTTTCCGAAAACAACACATTTTCCTGCCTCTTCCGCCGGTACACACTGGGAAAGACGGGCCTTTTGGACGCCGCCGTTTCACGGGACAAAGATCTTCTGCGCCGTCCCGCGGAACTCTTTCTGAATGGCAAAAAACTTCCCGCATTCAAGGGGGAGATGGCAAAAAAAGACACGATCGGCGCGGATTATCTGCTGGAGACGCAAGCCGACGGCATCCTGCTGAAAGCGAAAGTCCGTGCGGAATACGACGGTCTGCTGCAGTACGAACTGGAACTCGTCCCGCAGCGCAAGGATGTCACGATCTCGTCGCTCTCGCTCAAACTGCCGCTGATCCCCTTCCCCCGGAACGGCTTCTTCGACAGTCAGGTGGCGTTCGGCGCCAAGGAGCGTCTGCCTTTCGCTCCCGGATCTTCACGGGGCGTGAATCTGGGAGGCGTCTCCTCGTGCTGGATAGGCGACATGGAGAGAGGCCTGATCTTCGGGGCTCCCACCCTGAAAAACTGGCACGTGAAGGATCTGAACAGATCGGCGATCCTCACTTCTCCCGATTCCGGCAACGATGTGGACATCGTTTTCTGGGATACGCCGGGAAAACTGACCGCGCCCCGCAA
Organism: Lentisphaeria bacterium; assembly: GCA_017450705.1. Classification (GTDB taxonomy): domain Bacteria; phylum Verrucomicrobiota; class Lentisphaeria; order Victivallales; family Victivallaceae; genus UBA1784. Next base: position 37,540 of record JAFSTC010000075.1, read on the forward strand.
GCTGCGGTTCTTTCTGATGGCGACGCCCGTCCGTAGCTTCACCGCGGAGATGCGCAACGTGCGCCCGTGGGTCAACGCCATCACCTGGACCGGCTATTGGGTCCAGATGTACGAATATCACCGCAGCGGATGGCTCAACCCGAAGAAAGTCAAGATGTTCCAGAACAAGAAACGGGTCTTTCACTACACCAGTTCCTACGGCATGTCCCCCCTGTGCGGAGAGTGGCGGTTCTATCAGCAGCTCTGGAACAAAGGGACTCTCGGCAGCTACACGATCGACGCGAGAACGCCGGATCGGGCCTCGGAAGAGCAGTTCGCTTTCACGGAGGGGTGTCTGAACTGCAGGAGCTTCTCCGATTTCAAGCTTTCCATGCTCAGGGATATGCTGGCCCGTCCGGATCTGAACATCCGCAACCTCTATCTGGATCTCTCCAGCCCCCTGATCTGCAGAAATGGAGAGCACGGATGCGCCTACGTCGACGATTTCGGCCGCCTCTGCGGTTCATCGCAGGTGCTGGGGGTGCGTGAGCACGCCCGCGCGCTCGCGGTGCTTCTGCAGCAGAAAAATCCCGATGGGATGATGATGATGCACGTATTCACCCGCACCCCGGCGGATGCCTACGTGGATTCCGTCATCATGGGGGAACTCTTCGACAGGATCATCGCCCGCCAGAAGAATTACTACAAGCTGTTCACACCCGACCTGATGATGGGGATGTTCTCGGCGCGTAACCCGGAGCAGATGGTGTTCGCCTCGTCCCAGTTCCTCCGCTCCCTGCAGCTGTATGCCCCCGCCCAGGCGGCCAAGTGGAATGCGAAAGATCCCAAGACCTCCCACGCCGTCCGCCACTTCATGACCACGCTCATGCTCAACAGACTTAACAGCAACCGCACGCGGGATATGGAATACCATCTTTCCACGTGGTGCTATCCCGCCGAGGATTTCACGGGGGACATCACCCAAGCGGCGTTTTACCCCTACTGGAACAATGCGGCAAATCCCATCCGCATCACCGGCAGCGACACCGTTCTGATGTCGACTTACCGCGGGACAAACGGCAAAACTCTTGCCGTCGTCGTCAACCAGAGTCCGAAGAAGCGGAAAGCGGTGATCGACCTGGGCAAGACCCCCGTCCGGAAACTGACTAATTTTTATTTTCCCGAACAAAAGCTTCAGCTTTCGGGCAACAGGATAAATCTGACGATGGCGCCCTACGATTCGCTGCTGATCGGCATCGAATGACGGGGGCCGGGGAGGCTCGATTGTCAAAACAGAAAGCCACTTTGCGCACCATCGCTTCCGAGCTGGGCATCGCACCCTCGACAGTCCTGCGCGCGCTGTCGGGGAAACCCAATGTCCGCCCGGAACTGCGGGAGAAGATCGCCGCCTGTGCGGCGGCGAACGGGTACGTGCTGCCGAATCACACCACCGGCAATGTCGCCGTGATCACGGCTGAGGTCGGCATCTTCAATTATCTTTCCTGCCTTCTGGCCGCACTCTCCAATGAACTGCACAAGGATGGGTTCCGTGTCTGCATCCTTTCGGAAAAGGATGCGGACGTCCTGAACGATTACCTGTACGACGGCGTGATCTCCACGACGTGGAGCGGTGTCCTGGAGAGGAAATTTGCCGAGATCCATGCCCTGCCTTTCGTCTCGCTCAACGGCATCAACAACCGCCGGGACAATATTTTCTCGGTGTGCAGCGACGATTTCGGCGGGATCACCCGGGGACTGCAGTATCTTTACGACGCCGGAGCCCGGCGGATCGCCTTCATCGTCTCGTCGCAGGCGGAAGGCAACAGGGGAAGCGCGGAACGGATCTCGGCGTTTCGGCAATTCTGCGCAAAGCATAATCTGCCGGTGGAGGACTTCTGTCTCTGCAAAGAGGGTTCTTCCTTCGAGGAACTGGTCGCGAAAGTGGTCGAACTGAAGGCCGACGCCATCTTCTACGTCAATGAGGGCCATATTCTGGAGTTGTATCATGAACTGCGCAAGCGGTCGATCAGGATCCCGGAGGATATTTCCGTGATCGGCCTGGAAGCTTGGTCGATCAGTTGTTTTCTGGACCCGCCGCTGACATCGCTGCGGCAGGACTTCGAAGGTCTCGCAAGAGAAAGCGTCGCCATGCTGAAGAAACTGATCGCAGGCAAAAAAGTGAACGCAGACGTCCGGCTGCCTTACACCCTGATCGAACGCGCAAGTGTCCGTCGGCGGGCAAAACCGGCAGGTGAAAAATAAAAGCCGGACGCGGATGTCCTTTCGCGCTCGTCCGAAAAAGAAAAACAACAAGGGATCGAAATGCTTTCCGAAACTTTCTTCGTCGGAGCCAACTACTGGGCCTCTCATGCCGGAACGTTCATGTGGCGCAACTGGGATGAAGCCGTTGTGGAACGGGACTTCAAACTGCTGCATGAAAACGGCCTCCGGGTCCTGAGGGTCTTCCCCCTTTGGAGCGATTTTCAGAAACTCACCGATCACCGCCGGAACGGCGGGATCCACCGCGAATTCCGGTACGGAGAGGCCCCCTTGCCCGATACCCCGACCGGATGGGCCGCGGTCGATCCCGAAATGCTCGAGAGGTTCCACCGGCTGTGCCGGCTGGCGGAGAAGTACGATCTGCGCCTGATCGTCGGTCTGATCACCGGCTGGATGTCGGGCCGGCTTTACGCGCCCCCTGCACTGGAACACCGCGATCTTCTGACGGACCCGGCGGCGATCCAGTGGGAGGTCCGTTTCGTCCGCTGTTTCGTCCGCGAACTCAAAAACGAAAAAGCCATCGCGGCGTGGGACTGGGGCAACGAGTGCAACTGCCTCGCCTCCTGTTCGACAGAGGCGATGTGGCTCTGGGGAAGCGCGATCACCGCGGCCATCCGGGCCGAGGATGCGGAACGCATCGTCATCAGCGGCCTCAGCAACAGCAAGAGTGAATCCATTCAGGCGATGGGCGAAGTGTGCGATATGCTGACCGCGCACTCATATGCGGCTTTCTGCCCGCACGGTCAGGTGGATTTCATCGATTCCTTCCGCAGTTCGTTTCAGGCGGCGGTCCAGACCCGCTGGACGGCCGACCTGGGGAAGAAACCGGCATTCATCGAGGAGATCGGTTCGTTCGGTCCGACGTTCACCACCGATGCGGTCTCGGGAGACTTCGTCAGAAACGTCCTGTGGAACAGTTATGCGCACGACTGCCGCGGTCTGCTGTGGTGGTGCGCCAACGACCAGAACGAACTGGCGCAGACGCCCTACGACTGGAACTCCATGGAGAGGGAACTCGGTCTGCTGAAAACGGACGGGACCCCAAAGCAGATCCTGCGGGAACTGGCCGTTTTCGGCGAATTCGCCGCGCGGAACCCCCTGCCGCCCCATCGGCGGGACGCCGTCGTCATCCAATGCGTCGACGGGGATCACTGGGGCGTGGCCTACATGACGTTCCTGCTGGCCAAACAGGCGGGGTTCGACGTCCGCTTTCACAACGGCATCGACCCCTTGCCCGACAGCCGCTGCTATCTGCTGCCCTCGGCGGCGGGGACCCAGATCATGCCGCGCCACCGCTATCTGGAACTGCTCCGAAAGGTGGAGGAGGGCGCGACGCTTTACTACTCCTCGGACTACTGCGGGATCCAGCCCTTCGACGGCTTCGGCGTGGAAATCAGATCTGTCGCCCGTGCCGCCGGTCCCGGAAAAATCATCGCGCCGGAGCTGCACCTGGATCTCACGGTCCCCCGCGAATTCGAGCTCCGCACGGGAAATGCGGCGGCCCGGATCCTCGCCCGCGATGCAGAGGGCCGCCCTGTTCTCACGGCAGCCGGTTACGGCCGGGGGAAATTGATTTTCCTGGCCCTCTCCATGGAAAATGCCCTCGCGGAAATGCGCCGGGCTTTCGGAGACGATGCGCCCCGGTATGCGGAGATCTACCGCATCATCGCCCGCGAAGCGGGGATCCGGCGCACGTTCATATCGCCCGATCCCATGGTGACCGTGACGGAGCATCCCGAGGACGAAAAAACGGTTCGCGTCGCGGCGGTCAACAATTCCGGCGTCCCGAAAACGATCCCCCCCGTTCTGGCCGATCGGTGGCGGATCGATACATGTCTCGTCGGAACATGGGCAAAAGGAGCCCTGACACTTGCCCCCCACAGCGGCGCGCTCCTGACCCTGTCGCGCGTTTGACGGAAAATTTATGTTTGCAGCGCATCGTGACATCTCACGGTGCGAACTGGTAAAAAAGGAGGAATTTCATTATGCACCAGACTTTTCGGGGGATCCGCCCGGACGACCTCCACGGACGCCGGGCCTTGCGCAATCCGGAGCGGGGCTTCAGAACGGAAATGTATTTCAGCACCATTCCCGGAGAGATCGCCGGCATGTGCTCCTGCCACCAGAAACAGTTGAAACTGGACGGACGCCCCACCGTCCCCGTCTTCCAGAACATCGACATCCCGGGCGTGCCCCATCTGATTCGGGGAAACCGTCTGGACGGAATCGAGTTCGCCCACTGCCAGTGGGAGGATGAACTGGACTATTTCGCCTACGACGGCGTGACGATCATGCAGAGCTACTGCTTCCTGAACCGCTTCGAAAGAGGCGAAGCGCTCTCCAAACAGAAACTGGACGATATCGAGACATTCTTCCGCAAACTCCGGGCCAACGGCGTCAAGACTCTGCTCAGGTTTGCCTACGAATTGTCGCCCTCGCTGACCGGACCGACGGCGGAAACGGTATTGAAGCACCTCGAACAACTCAAACCCCTGCTTTTGAAGTATATGGATGTGATCTACGTGCTTCAGTGCGGCTTCGTCGGAAAATTCGGCGAGTGGCACAGCAGTTTCAACCGGCTGGATTTCGATCTCCCCCTCAGAAGAGAACTCTTCAAATCCGTGCTGGATCTCCTGCCGCCCGACCGCTGCACCATGATCCGTTACCCGCGCATCAAGTGGGAGGTGTACGGCGCCGATCCCCTGACCGAGGAACAGGCATTTTCCGCCATCCCGCAGGCCCGGATCGGACACTTCTTCGACGGCTTCATGGCCGGCGCAAGCTGGGGCGGGACCTGGTGGGTCCCAAAACCCGAAATTTACGCGGACCGCTCACTCGCCTACCGGAACGGCACCTGGGACGGCATCTGGTGCGACATTTCCATCGAAGAACAGCAGCTCCGTGTCGCCCGGGAAAGCTCCTTCCTGCCCGTCGACGGAGAACTCTTCTGGCGCGACCTCGCCGGAGTGGCTCTGCCCGCCGATACCGTCAGGGCTTTGGCCCGGTTCCATTTCGATACCCTCGGATTCGTCCACGGCCACAGCGCGTTCGAAGGCAAGGAATACTCCGTCGACGTCTGGAAAAGCGTTCCGGCAGACCCCGTGTTTCTGATAGATAACGATCTGCCCCTCTCCGACGGCTATTTCGAATCGGAAACAGGCAAACATATCTGGCGAAGCTATTATGAATACATACGCGACCACCTGGGATACCGCCTGGAACTCCGGGAGGCGGAAGTCTCCTGCGAAAACGGCTGCGTACACGGCTCCATCCGTCTGATCAACCGCGGGTTCTCCGCCCCGGTCAATCCCCGCCCCGTCTACCTGATGCTCGGCGATACAGCCTGCCACATCGAGTGCGACGTCCGCCGCTGGTACAGCGGAAAAGAACAGGTGCTCACCTTCAACTTCCCCGCCCCGGAAAAAACGAACTGCCCCGTCGGTCTCTGGCTCCCCGACGCCGCGGAAACGCTCCGCGACGACCCGGACTACGCCATCCGCTGCGCCAACGCCCTCGAATTCAGGGACGGCGTCAACTGGTTCGGCTTCCGCCTCGGCTGAGGAAGGGAACAAACAGGCCCGTGGGAACCCACGGGCCGAATCGTCGACACGGGCCGGGGGCAGTTTCCCCGCCCGCCGGAATGTTTCTTACCGTTCCACCAGGATCTGAGTCTTACCCTCTTCGTTCCGGTAGGCAACGCGGTCGTAAACACCGTTCCCCGTGAAAGCCCCCGCGGAAGCGTCCGCGAACAGGACATCGGTGGCGCCGTTGTGGATCAGTCCGAGATAATAGCCCGCGTGGTTGATGTTCACATTGTCCCGCGTATTCACATTGAATTCCTTTCTTGCCGTCGCGTCATAATGGGAATCAGCCAAATGCAGCGTCCGACTGGGATTTTTGAACCGGCCGTTTTTCGGGGCAGGCGGATCCGTGACCTGTTTCCAATCGTGACACAGATATCTGTTTATGATGTAATTTGAATAAACGGTGTTTGTGACGTACTTCCCAAACTGTTTCTGCTTGTTGGATCCGCAGTAAAACATCTGCATGCCCTGATAATTCAGCGCTGCCGACTCCCAGCTGTGATGCACGGGCATCCCCCGATGGGCATTCAACGCCTGCGGCCAGCTGATGCTGGCATCGGTATTTTTGTACTGCTGCCGCAAGGGAGCAAAGTAGTCCTTGTTGCTGTCGCAGTAAAACTGATTGAGCTGACCGATCTGTTTGAGCGAGTTGAGACAGCTGGCCTGCTGCGCCTTTTCCCGTGCCTGCTGAAGAGCCGGCATCAGCATCGCCGCGAGGATCGCGATGATCGCGATCACGACCAGGAGCTCGATCAACGTAAAGTTCCGCACCATCAAATTTTTCCGTTTCATAAGACACCCCTTTCTGCAAACGGTTGAAGCAAACTGTTCTATCCTTTTCGGGCGCAGCCGGTCACAGCCGGATGAACCTGGCGGAACGCCCCGGCATGGTCACATCGATTCTATATTTTCCCTCGGATTTGAACCGGCAGGGCCGAGTTGAATAATTGACGACCGCGACGCCGATCTTCCCGGCCTCGCTGCGCCAGAGAGACGCCTGGACCGCCGGAAGCGTCACGGAAGCGGAGATGTGCTTCCGCTTCTGGATGTGTTTCCATTCGGCCGTCAAAGACGGGATCGGCACGGAGGGTTCGAGTTCCCCCAGAAACGAACCGTAGATCATGAACTCCTTCGCCCCGCTGCGCGCACCGACAAGTTCTCTCAGATAAGCGTGCCGGGCCGCGCTCTCCCGGGGATTTCCGCCCGGATAAGTCTCTCCTTCGAATTCTCTCTGGTGGACGTGCGGCATCACGCCCCACAGGAAAAAGCGTCCCTGAATCATGGCATAAGCATCGGCATCCTGAACGACCCCGTGGGCCAAATCCGAGAAGGACAGAACATATCCGCTGTACAGATAGGGCATCAGAGGAACGCACTCGGCATGTTTGTAGGCCACCCACCACTGCAGAATGAAACCGTCGAAGGCGCCCAGCCAGGCATCCCCGCCGTGCTCCGTCGTCAGCGGTATCCGCTTTTGCGCCGAATCGCCGCAGGCCCGGCGGACCGACTCTATGATCTTCAGATAATTTTTCGTGAAGGAGGCCGCGCCTCCCGGCTGATGACGATGCCCCGGAGCAAAGCAGAGATGTCCGACGGCGGCGCCGATCTGGTCTATGTAGATGCAGGGAACTTTGTATTCGCCGGCCAGCCGCGCGCAGATATCCGTCAGCGTTTTTTCCCACAGCGCCGTTCCCGGGCACATGACCACCGCACGTCCCGGTTCGCCGTTGTCGTATTTGGGCGGATTCGTGCCCTTGTACTTGAAATCCGTGACGTCCCCGCCCGTCAAAGTGCGCACCCGGCCGGCCGCGCCTTCCGGTGAAGTGAAATAAGGACTTTCGAGACAGGCGCAGCGGCCGTTCGTGTAAGGCATCGGCACGTGCCCCGCCATTTTGTAAACGGCAACTTCCTCGCCGAACCGCTTCAGCGCGGGAAAGAGGTCCGGGTAGTGCCGATCGTAGGGATGTGCGTTCCAGTGCGACCACATCGAAACCACCGGCGTCTTGAAAAAACGTCCGGCCTGGCGGACATAGGTGGCCGTGACCGCTCCCCAGCTTGAAAAAAACAGTCCCGCTTCCTTGTATTCTTTCGGAAGAGGACGGCGGCTCAAACGCAGCTCATCCGGCAGTTGCCCGGAGTGCTTCAGATATTCCCTGTGGATGTCCGCCGCCCTGTACCAGTTTCCGGAGAACGGCTCCAGCACCACGGGATAAGCCGTTTCCATGCCGACACCGGGCTGACACATGGGTTCGGGATGCTGACCGAAGGAAAAAGTCTGGTCCGGCCGAAGGCTGAAAAATTTCAGGCAATGCCGGGGGTCCTGGGCCCCGAAATAAACGCCCTCGCCCTCGCGCATGGCGGCGGCGAAGGCACAGGGCATATTTGCTCCGGGATAGCGGAATCTGTTGGCTTTTCTATTGTTCTTCAGCAGCGCCGCGCCGAAATGTCCCCCCGGCAGCAGAACATCCCCTTTCCCCGGTTCGATAAGACTGCCGAGAACGGGGTACTCCAGGGTATGGATCCCCCGCTCCGCATTTTTGTTGACGACGGAAGCCCGCCACACGCTGCGGCCGTTTTTGAGGGTGACGCTGGCGACGAGGGTGAAAGCCCCCTCGCTGTTTTCCCATCGGAATTCCAGTCCTCTGGCGCCGTCGGCGGCGGTGAAAAAGCGGTGACTTTTCACCGCGGGAGAATCCGCCGTATACTTTTTCACCGTCCCGTCGCCGCTTTTGGCCATGGAGAGGACCCACATGGCGGCGGGGCGGAAGCCGAAACGCACTCCCTTGCCCGTCGTCACCGACTGGAACGCGTAGTTGCCCCCGGCATCGGCGAAAAGCAGTTTCGCTCTGCCGTCGCTCAATTCAAGGACTCCGGCCCCAAGGCTCCCCGAAACGAAGAGTGCGAAGACGGGAAACAGTTTCCTCACTTGTCGTCATCCCGGAAGATCAGAGACGCCACGGCGATCCGGTTTTCCCAGGCGTCGCGGAGATGGGGAAACACGGGCAGAATGTCAAGATTCGACCAGGTCCTCTCCTGCGCGGCGACGGCGGCAAACTCCGGCGGCAGGGGGCGGTCTTCGATCAGCGTCCCGTTGAGATAGCAGGCCATCTTTTCTGCGTTCCAGGTCAGTTTGAACGTGTTGAACTTTCCGGCATCGAACTCCCGTTTGGGGATGCGGAGTTTGAACTGTTCTTTTTTCACCTGGATCATGAACATCATGTCCCCGCCGGCATTGATGAAGCAATAGTAGATCAGCAGATCCTTGGTCTTTTTGGCCGGACTGTAAACATGTATGAGACGGACCGCGGTACCGGGCTTGCGTTTCGATACCTTGCAGCAGACTTCGAAACTGCCTTTCGCAAACGGGACATTGGCAACGGCGTTGTAGCCCGGGTGTTCTTTGGCCTGCTCGTTTTTATCGCTCAGCTGAAACGCAAAGCCGCCGTCGGGCCCGGGAACGAAATTTTCCGAGCCGCAGGAGAATTTTTTGAACGCGACAGTGCTTTTGCCCTGCGGCTTGAGTTCCTTTTGAGGAAACCGGAGTTCGAAAGTGACATCTCCGAAGCACAGGACTCCGGCGAAAACGGCAAGTACGGCGATCGACAGTTTTTTCATAGGTGTTCTCCCGGCGTTTCATTCAGGAAGTCATTTCTCCTGCACGATGAGGCTAATATAGCCAACCGCCCGGGGAAATGCAAGCCCGGAAGGACCTGCGTTAATTGAAACATTTGCAACAACTTTCGGAACAGGAAAAGTTCGAAATGTTGCAATTTTTTCAGTTGATTTTTCCATCGTCCCGCCGTATAGTACCCGCAAGTCGCAATCAAGAGCCGTCAACGGCACAGAATTCTGAACACGAAGGAAGAGATATGCAATTCGGATGCAACTACTGGGCCTCTCACGCAGGGACGGAAATGTGGAGGCAATGGGACGAAAACGTGATCCGCGAGGATATGCGCAAACTTCACGAGGCCGGCAACGAAATCCTGCGGATATTCCCCGTGTGGCGGGATTTTCAACCGATCGAACTCGCACGGCGCAACAACTCCATACCCTGCGAGATACTGATGCACAACCATCATCTGCCGACCACTTACTGCGGACAAAACGGAGTCGATGAGGTCATGGTGGAGCGTTTCCGCACTCTGATCCGATGTGCGGAGTCCTTCGGGATGAAACTGATCGTATCCCTCATCACCGGCTGGATGAGCGGCCGGCAGTATGTTCCCCCCGCCATCGAAAACCGGAATGTCTTTGCGGATCCGCTGGCCCTGAAGTGGCAGATCAAATTCGTCCGGACGATGGTCCATGAATTGAAAAACGAGCCCGCGATCATCATGTGGGAACTGGGAAACGAGTGCAACAATCTCCATTCCGTCACCGACGCGGATACGGCTTACACGTGGACCCACATGATCATTTCCGCGATCAAGATGGAAGATCAGACGCGTCCCGCCGGATCGGGCATGCACGGTCTGGGAGCCGTCAACACCTTCGAACATGACGAAAACTGTCGCTGGACGATTCAGGATCAGGGAGAGATCTGCGACTTTCTGACGCCGCATCCCTATCCCTTCAGCTGTTCCAAACTTGCGGCTCAGGTGGATGTGCACACCAGCTTCCGCATGGTCAACAATGCGGCTCTGGAAACTCAGCTGTACAGCGACATCGGCAAACGTCCCGCCTTCGTCGAGGAAATCAATGTCTTCAGTTCCGCCTACTGCAATGATCACACCCGTGCCCTCTTCATGCGCAACAGCATGTTCAACGCCTGGGCCCACGGGTCGGATTATTTCCTCTGGTGGTGCGCCTTCGATCAGGACGAACTGGGCTTCCCGCCCTTCGAATGGTCCCTCTGGGAACGTGAGAACGGCGAGTTCGACAAAGACGGTTCCCCGCGCGAAGCCGTGAAGTTCGCCGGAGAATTCAGCGCATTTCAGAAGAGCCTTCCTTTCAAAAAACTTTCCCCCTGCCGCCGCGATGCCGTGTGTCTGCTGACCCGGAACATGGGGAAGACGCAGTTCCTGAACAACGCCTGGTCCTGTTTCCTCATGGCGAAACTGGCCGGATTCAACGTGAGCTTCGACCACCTTCACTACGACATCCCGGAAAGCGATGTCTACATCATGCCGGGCGTCTGTTCGCTGAGCCCGTACTCCTACTGCGAATTCCTGGAATTGTATTCCCGTGTCGAAAAGGGGGCAACGCTGTACATGTCCGTCGGCGAAAACGGCGTTCCGACCGGCTGCGAGCGTTTTCTCGGCTGCACGTTCATTTCCAGAGAAAAGCGCACCGGACTTGCGGAATTCACCTTCAGAGGGCAGCGCTTCGCCGTCGCCTCGCCCAAAAAATTCTTCATCAGGGAACTTGACTGCGAGGTCCTCGCGCGGGAGGATGACGGAAATCCCGTCTACATGCACCGCAAGTGCGGCAAAGGACACATCTATTTTCTCACGGTCGCCCTCGAAGATCATCTGGCGATGACGCCCCACGCCTTCGACCGGGAGGCGCCGGACAGTTCCGTGATATACAAAGAGTTTTGCCGCGACATTGTTGCAAGAAGGATCGCCAGATCCTTCGATCCCTACCTGACTCTAACGGAGCACAGCGATGAAAACGGCCGCTGCTGGATCATTGCCGTCAACAATTCCGATGCTCCCGTCGAGGCGAAATTCGATATTTCCCCCGATTGGAAAATCGTTTCCGTTCTGCCGCCCGCAATCGAGGAACACAGCGGGATCGTTTTCGAAGTTGCCCGCAAAGCCGATACGGATCGCGCAAGGCACTGATCGCAGCTGCAGGCAGCGCCGTTCCGGGAAGCCGTAAGAACTCACCAAAAAACTCGGCTGAAAACCCGAAACGGCCTCTTCCGCCCAGAGGAATGCTTCACCGTTCATCAGGGCTGCCCCGCGATTTTACCTAAAAGTGACAGCCCCCTCCCCCCCCGCACCAGTCTGGGGGGAGCGGGACGGCAGCGTTATTTCAGCCGTTCTCCCCTCGCGAGCGAAAAGTCCCCCTCACGCGTTCCCGCAGCCGGAGCGCTTGTTGAGATCCCGTGTCATCCGCCAGCAATCATGTTTGCTGATGCGATCTGGATCGACGCCGTATCCCCGACAGACGCTTTCGACATTGCGACCGTCATTCATCGCGGCGGCGCGCAACGCTTTCAACGCAGCCTCCGATGCCGGTACGGAATCATCCTCTCTCCGCCAATCATTTGCAGGGACGGCAGTTGCAGCAGCCGTCCTCCTGGCGGAAAAGTTTTCGAACTCGCGCCCCACCTCATCCAGCAGGCTCTTCAAACCTCCCGCCCCGCAGGTATCTTCAAGTTTGGAAACGACCTCCGGAGTAATATCAGAAATGACCGATAAAGCCCTCCGCTGTCCTTTTTCATTACCGCTTCTTCCCTCCGCGTAGTCAATGAATTCCTGAAGGGAGGAACGATACATCAACGACTCGTGCGGAGTCAAGGGCCTGGCACGATCCGGATGGACTTCGTATTTTGCCCATATCCCGGACAGAGGAAGATTTTCTGCGATTTTCGAGAACCCCTTGACAGCTTTGATCCGGGCGACGGCGATTTCTTTGGTCGGCGCCTTCCACGCCGCATCCGGCTCCGTCAGGATGACCGTCGGCAAGCAGGCGACCGGGTATGCCGTCGACGCAATCTGCGCCCGTGCCGGAAAGTAAACAAGTTTTTGCAAGTCCGCCCCTTCCGGGCTCTCGACTGATTACATACCCCGCAACATACAAATTCCCGCCGGGGATTTTGTTTTCGAGGAGAAACAGGGAGAAAGATGGTACCGGAGGTGGGGGCCTTCCAGACTACCTTAATACGCTCAAAAATCGGAGTTTTCTTCTCCAACGCCCTCAAATTTGGCACGTTATAGCACTTCTCCCGTAGAACGCCGAATTTTCCTTTTTGGGGAACTTTCGGG
>JAFSTC010000076.1 GCA_017450705.1 Lentisphaeria bacterium
CCGGGGCTGCGCCGCGGAGGACGATCCTTCGATCCTCGACGTTCCCACCGACGTGGAGGAGCTCCGGGTCATCAACACCCTCCTCAAGCGGGAACTGGCCCGCGATCCCAAGCACTGGCACAAGGTCGCATCCGCCGTGCGGGGCGTTTCCGAAGAGACCACCACAGGCGTTCACCGTCTGGAGCAGATGAGCCGCAAGGGCGAACTGCGCTTTCAGGCGATCAACGTCAACGACTCCGTCCCCAAGAGCAAATTCGACAACATCTACGGCTGCCGCCACAGCCTCACCGACGGCATCAAGCGCGCGCTGGACGTGATGCTGGCGGGCAAGACCGTCGTCATCTGCGGCTACGGCGACGTGGGCAAGGGCTGCGCCGAGGCCATGCGCAACGAGAGGGCGCGAGTTTTGGTGACCGAAGTGGATCCCATCTGCGCGCTCCAGGCCTGCATGGCGGGGTTCCAGGTCGTCACCGTCGAGGACGCCCTGCCCTATGCCGACTGCTACGTCACGTGCACCGGCAACTGCCACATCATCACGCTGGAGCACATGGCGAAAATGAAGGATCAGGCCATCGTGTGCAACATCGGCCACTTCGACAACGAGATCGAAATGGCCCGTCTGGAGAAAGCCCCCGGCGTCGTGAAGCTGGAGATCAAGGACAGCAGCTGCCCCGTGAGCCGCTTCACCTTCCCCGACGGCCACAGCATCTACGTGCTGGCCGAGGGGCGTCTGGTCAATCTGGGCTGCGCCACGGGGCATCCCTCCTTCGTCATGTCCAACAGCTTCACCAATCAGGTCATGGCCCAGATCGACATCGCCCGCAATCCCAAGCGGCCCGTGGGCGTCTATCTGCTGGATAAGAAACTGGACGAGGAAGTGGCCCGGCTCCACCTGGGGAAACTCGGCGCGAAACTCACCACGCTTTCGCAGGAACAGGCCGATTACATCGGCGTTGCGGTCGAGGGTCCGTACAAAAACGAAAATTACCGCTACTGAGAGAGGAGCATTTGCCATGACCCCCATCGAAAAAGCCGACGTGCTCGTCGAAGCGCTGCCCTACATGCAGAAATTCCGCAACTCCCTCATGGTCGTCAAATTCGGCGGCAGCGCCATGGAGGATCCCGTTCTCGTCCGCGGCGTCATGCGCGACATCGTGATGCTGGAGGCCATCGGCGTCCGTCCGGTGGTCGTCCACGGCGGCGGAAAGGCCATCTCCGCCGAACTCAAACGGCAGGGCATCCCCGTGCGCTTCGTCAACGGACTGCGCTACACCTGCGAAAGGACGATCAAAATCGTCGATGACGTCCTGCACAATGCCGTCAACCGCGATCTGATCGCCCTCGGCGAGTCCTGCGGCGGACGCATGAAGGGCCTCTCGGGCAAAAAGATCATCAAGGCGAAAAAGACCCTCTCCGTCAACCCCGCCACGGGCGTGGGCGAGGACGTGGGGTTCGTGGGCGAAGTCACCGGCGTCAACACGACGCCCATCTTCGAGGCCCTCGAAGCCGGACTCATCCCCGTCGTGACCCCGCTGGGCATGGGGCTCGACGGCAGCGTCTACAACATCAACGCCGACACCGCCGCGTGCAAGATCGCCGAGGCGCTCCACGCCCGGAAACTGGTCTTCATGAGCGACGTGCCCGGCATTCTGGCCGACTGCAACGACGAAAGCTCCGTGATCGACACCATCTGCACCAGCGACATCGACAAGCTGATCAAAGACGGGGTCCTCTCCGGCGGCATGCTGCCCAAGATCGCCGGATGCGTCTCCGCGCTCAACTCGGGGATCAACAAGGTCCACATGATCGACGGCCGCCAGAAGCACAGTCTCCTTCTTGAGATCTTCACGGCCCGCGGCGTCGGCACCCAGATCGTCCGTCCCGACTCGGTGATGTGATGGAGCCGGTCGTCCTCGTCGGCGTCAAACACTGCGGCAAAAGCACGCTGGGGCGTCTGCTCGCCCAAAGGCGCAACTGCCCGTTCAGCGATTCCGACAGGGAGCTGGAAAAGGCCTTTTTCGCCCGGACGGGGAAAAGAGCCTCCGTGCGGGAGATCTTCCGCACGCTGGGCGAAGAAAAGTTCCGCGCTCTGGAGGCGGAGACGGTCAAGGCCCTCGGATCCGGCGGCGTCAAGGTGATCGCCCTCGGCGGCGGAGCCGTCTCCAACCCCGGACTGGATGACGCCGTCCTCAAGGCCCTGGGCCGGATCGTCTGGGTGGACGTCCCCGACGCCGTCGCCCTCCGCCGGGTGCTGAAAAACGGTCTGCCGCCCTTTCTTGCGGACGCCCCCGATCCCGGGAAGCGCCTCGCCGAGATCAACGCGGAGCGACGGGCAAAATTCGCCCGGATCGCCGACGTGGTCTTCAAAACAAGCGGGGATCTCGAAATAAACGAAGCCGCGCGTCGACTTGCCCAACAACTCGAGGAGGCCGGATCATGAGCGGGAACTCTTTCGGAACGCTTTTTACAATCACTACCTTCGGGGAGTCCCACGGCCCGGCGCTGGGCGTCGTCATCGACGGCGTCCCCCCCGGTCTGGAGCTCTCAGAAGCCGACATCCAGAAAGAACTCGACCGCCGCCGTCCCGGCCAGTCCGCCGTCTCGACGGCCCGGAACGAGGCCGACAAGGCGGAGATCCTCTCCGGCGTCTTCGAGGGCCGCACCACCGGGACCGCGCTGGCCATCCTCATCCGCAACACCGACCAGCACAGCAAGGATTACACCGCCCTCGCCCATACCTTCCGCCCCGGTCACGCCGATTTCGGCTATACGGCAAAATACGGCGTCAGGGACTACCGCGGCGGCGGACGCTCCAGCGGCCGGGAAACGGCGGCCCGCGTCGCCGCAGGCGCCGTGGCGAAGAAATTTCTTGCAGCGCTGGGCATCGGAACAAGAGCCTGCGCGCAGGAGATCGCCGGGATCGTCTCCCCCATGACCTCCTGGGAGGAAGTGGAAAAGAATCCCGTCCGCGCCATGGATCCCGATGCAGCGAAAAAGATGGAAGAGGCCGTCCTCTCCGCCCGAGAGAAGGGCGACAGCTGCGGCGGCATCGTCTATGGCGAGATCACCGGCGTCCCCGCGGGCTTGGGCGAACCGGTGTTCGACAAGCTGGACGCCCTGCTGGCCCACGCCATGCTCTCTCTGGGCGCCGTCAAGGGCATCGAATTCGGCGACGGCTTCGACGCCGCCCGCCAAAGGGGAAGCACCCATAACGACGCCTTCCTCGGGAACGGCAAGTGGTCCGGCAACCGCTCCGGCGGCATTTTGGGCGGCATCTCCAACGGAAACGTCATCACCTTCCGCCTGGCCGTCAAACCCACGCCCTCCATCTCCCTGCCTCAGCAGACCGTCGACGACGAAGGCCGCCCCGTCACCCTCTCCATCACCGGCCGCCACGATCCCTGCATCGTGCCCCGCCTCGTCCCCGTCGTCGAAGCCATGGCCGCCCTCGTCATCGCCGACTGCCTCCTCCGCCAGAAAGCCCTCCGCTGACCCTTTTTTGACAAGGAAGTAAGGATTCCGGGGGAAGGGGAAAACTTTTTTCCCACGTGAAAAAAAG
>JAFSTC010000077.1 GCA_017450705.1 Lentisphaeria bacterium
CTTCGACGGCGACGGCAAAGACGACCTCAGGATCCGCACCTCCGCGGGCGACCTCGGCACCCAGCTCGTCAGGGGCGCCGACACCCTCGAGTGGCGCTACTACGGCAGCGTCGGACAGGAGTGGTCAACCCGCCTCGCCGCCATCTGAGCGGCGCGAGTCCGTGGGCTTATGCGGGGGCGCTGGCGCCGGCCGAACGTCGGCTCCGGTATAACTGCGGAAGAGCCCTTCGGGGAGCCGCAGGAGAGGAATGTTTTTCTGTCCGGCGCGTCCCCGTAAGGGCAACGCGCCGTCATACGTCCGCTCTCTGCCACCCGCCCGCCGGGGGAACGAAAAGTCGCTCACGCGATTTTCTTCCCCCGGACCCCCTTGTTTGTACTGTTGCTTGATCGAAGCCCGTATGGTGACGATGAAACCGTTGCGGTGTCAAGTCGCCTCCGGGCTGTCGGACAGGTCAGACAGGTCCGGCTGGTCGGACAAGCCGGCCATCTCATCTCTCATCAGGGCAGGGGGTAGTCCCTGTACGGAGCGCGGCAGGGGGGACCGGGAGAGACCAGCAGTTTGCCCAGATGCGGCGCGGCGACGGCCGACCAGTCGGTGACGGACCCATGAGGTCCCCCGTGACGGCAGGGCGCCCACGGCTCGTGGCTGGAAAGCAGTTTTTCGAGGCCGTCCAGATCCTCCGGCGGCGACGTCCGCGAGACCCATTGCAGATACCCGTTGCGGAAGAGACAGACGTTCCGTTTTGCCGGGTTGCGCATATCCGCGTTTTCAAAACCCGGGGCCTCGTAGAGATTGGTCGAAAAGGCGAACTTCCGGTTTCGCGCCCGCTCCGCGATGAGGGGAACGGCGGCGTCGAGAAAGAGGGAGTTGCCGCTCCTGTCCGAAACGCCGATGCTGAAGCCCTTGCCCGTGAGGGGGATCTGCCGTAAATCCTCCGCAAGTTCTCCGGCGGTCCGGCAGGTCTGCATGAGCTGATAGAGCCGCAGACGGATATCCAGAGGCGACCGCGGCCGCGCGAAGCGGGAGCCGACGGAGCCGTGCATGTTGCACAGGCCCTCGGCGTTGACCATGTCCAGACCGCTGAGGGACCCGGCGTAGGTCACTTGGATAAAGGGGATCCCGTGAAGACTTTTTCCCCTGCGGATGACGAAGCGGCCGTCCTCGCCGTCGGGGGAATCGTTGTTTTTGGCCGTGAGGATCCCTTCGTTTTCCGTGTGCAGCACCATCACGGTGCAGCGCTCGGCGTCGTCGCCGGCCAGTTCCCAGTGGTTGTAGGCCAGCACGGCATCGGGATCGCTGCCCGAGCCTTCGGCGATGCCGTTGAGCTCCTCCAGCACCTCCGGCGCATATTTTTCGAGATTGCGCCGCATCAGGTGCAGCATGGACTCCGGCTGCGCGGGGGCGAAACGGGCCAGGTTGCATCTGATCTCCTCTTTTGCCTGCTCTCCGTACTGCCGCCCCATTTCCCGGGGGGAGCCGGAGCATTCGACGAGTTTCAGTTCCGTTTGCGTCATGAAAGAAGTCCTTTCTTCGCGCAGCGCAGGTATTCCGAGGCCGCCTGAATGAAAAATATGGTCGCAAGATCCCGGATGTGATAGGGGGAGTTGTCGGTGCCGTCGGGGGGCAGGACTTTTTCGAGAATGGCTCCTTTCAGCGCGGGATCCGCCGGAGCCGTGAACTGCATGCCGCAGCAGAAACCGAGGGCTTTTTCGATGTCGGGAACGATTTTTGCGTCGCGGGTGTGCTCGATATGGCGCAGGAACATGAGCGCGGCGCAGGCCGAACCGCTTGTCGCGTGACCGAAGGAATCGGTGGAAAAATCCGACGCGGTGTTCCGGAAAAGCCCTCCGTCGGTGCGCAGGGCTTTTCGGTACCACGCGACCGCGCGGAGAAAACACGCTTCGTACCGGGCATCCCCCGTGGCCCGGTAAAGATCCAGCATGGGGTTGCCCCACCAGTAGGCGTGCCGGGGATGGATGGAATCCCGTTCCGTGGAGCAGGGGATGTATTTGATCCAGTTGCCCGGCGGGTTTTCGTCCGCCAGCAGGGTCTCCGCAGTGTCCAGCGCCACCTGAAGCAAGGACGCGTCGCCGGTGAGTCTCCACCCGGTGCAGAACACGGCATCGTCCAGAAGCGGGCGGTCCTGGGCGCAGGGAACGTCATGGATGATCCGGAACTGCACCGGGTCGTAAACGTCGTAAAAGCGTTTGATCTTCGCATCCCACAGATGGTCTTTCACCCAGACGAGGGCCTTCAGGGCGGCGGTCCGGTAAACGGTGTCTCCGTCCGCCGCCGACAGCAGGAACAGGCCGTCCAGACATTCCAGGACCGCCGACGTGTTGACGCGGTCGGGGTAATCCTCGTAGGCGGCGATGAGTCCGGCGTTCTCCCCCGTGGTGAACTGATTGTCCAGCAGGAACTTTGCGCAGAACTTCGCCTCGTCGAGCAGTTGAGGCTTTCCCAGCGCCTCCGAGGCGAGGACCAGCGCCTTGACCGCCTGCCCGGTGTGCCAGACGGGGCAGAAACTGTCCCACTCCCCGGCGGAGACCCGGTACTCGCCGCGGATGGCGCCGCGCCAGTGGGTCGTCGGCATCAGCCGCCCCTTGGGACCGATGGGGGTGTCCTCCCGGCAGCAGGCGACTTGCGTCAGCCATTGTACCGCAAGGTCGAGATGCCGTTTCAACAAGTCGGGATCCATTTTATCAAAAACCCTTTTCCGTATCCGTTTTGTTTTCTTTCAGGAACCGGACGAAATCCGCCGCGATCGGCTTCGTTGAAACCGTTTTTCCCGCAAGTCCGTGGCGCTTCAGGAATTTTTTCTGCATCCCCGTCGCGGTCCAGTCCAGCGGACGGGTCGGCTGCTGCGTGCCGAAGACGCCGTGCCAGGGGCAGCGTTTTTCCATGAGCCGGAGATACTCTTCCGTGAGTTCGTGCAGCCGGGCGGGATTTCCGGAAATGACGACGCGTCCCTCCTTGAGCGCGATCCCTCCGGGGGCGGTGTCGGCGCTTTCGACGACTTCGATGTCGGGAGTTGTCCGATCCTCTTTGACGGTATGATTTTTCCCCGCCGCGACGGTGTACCAGCGGAAGAACTCTTTTATGCGTCCGGCGCAGACGGAACCGGTCTTTCCCGTGCCCGCAATCCGGATGACGCCGTTCTTTTCGCCGACGGCGGCCAGAATCTTTTCCGCGGGGGCAAGATAACGCGTGTCGTGAAAAACGATCGCAAGCCGGTCGCCCGCGGCGGCTTTTTCGGGGGCGCTTTCGACGGCTTTTCCGTTGAAAAAGAGTTCGACGCGTTCGTTGTCGAGGGCTTTGACCCGCAGCCCCGCAAGGGAAGCCGGACGGAGGAACTCGAATTGCGCGCTGGTCCTGTCAGGGCTCCTGTCCAGACGGCTCGTGTAGGCCAAGTCGGGAACGCCCGGAACGGCGGCGGCGAATTCGAGGATCGTCCACGAAAGGGGCGGTGTCGCGGGGAGGGCGATCTTTCCGTTGTCCGCAGTGATCTTGTGTCCGGAAACGGCGATGAGGGGAGACGCGCCGAAGTACCGGGCGTCAACGGTGACGCTTCCCTTTTGTTCCCACGGCGAACTGTTGACGGCGGCGAGGACGCCCCGCTCGGGATCCCCGTAGCGGACAAGCTGCATTTTGCCCGAGATCTCAGCTCCGGCGGTCTGCCGGTGACCGAGGGACTGGACGCGCAGCAGCTCGTCCAGCGCTTCGACGGATTCCCTGACGCTGAAGATCTCCCAGTTCTGCCGGACGTTGTAGAGCATGCCCATCAGGATGTGATTGTGGTGATCGAAGACGGCGGCGTAGCGGAGCAGCCGCGGGTCCTCGTCTCCGAAGTAGTTGCCCGTCAGGGGCGGCATCTGCGTGAAGGTCGTGGGGCGTTCCCCCTGCAGCCGGGTCTGGCGGCGCCGGAGAAATTCCGCCTGAAGCGTCACCTGACTGTTCTGCTCGTGGATCGTGTTCGTCTGCCGGAAGGACGCCGGGTAGCCCGACAGATGGATATCGACGTTGCCCTGCACCGCGGTCCGGCCGAAGGAAGCGTTTTTCATTTGTTTCATGTCGTCGAGGAGTTTCGCCAGCGCCGTCACGTGCTGGAGATAGATGCCGTTTTCGTCGAAGGCGTTCAAGCCGCCCAGGGTGTTGTGCTGCCGGAACTTGTAGTTGTAGCCGCAGAGGTCGAAGGAGAACCCGCTGCAGCTGGTCACGTTTTCCAGCATCCGCCGCATGTGGCCCCGGAGGAAGTCACCGAAATCCGTCCCCGAGGGGACCATGATGTCGTCGACGACGTTGCGGCACCAGTACTGCGGCCAGAAATCGACGCCGTTGTAGGTCTCGGCGCTCTTGTAGTTGGAACGCGAAAAATATCTTCTGAAACGGCGGTCCAGCCAGGAGCTGACGTAGAGGCAGGGGGAAACGCCCATGTTTCTCAGCGTTTCGCACTCCTTTTCCAGTTTTTCCCGGAAGGAGTCGTGAAAATTCCCGTCCCCCAGATGGCGGAGATTGACGGGGGCCAGCTCGTCGAGGAGTTCCGGATCGGTGGACCAGTTCCCCGTGGAACTGGCATCGTAGTAGAACCAAGTCCACGTGGCCCGGGCCCTGCGGTTCAGCTCCGCGAGGGAGAAGGCGGCTTTCCGGGCCTGATAGGCCGGATTGTTCCAGACGTTCTGGAGCGCCAGATTGCCGTACTGCCGGGGATCGACGGTTTTGTCGCGTTTGAAAAATTCGGGGTGCAGCGCGTGGTAACGGTCGACCGCGTCGCTTTCGCCGTACCCGGCGTCGACTGCAAAGAGGTCGAAGCAAAATTCGATCTCCTCCTTTTGATCGAGGACGGTCCGCAGTTTGAGGGTGAGCGCATTTTCTTCCGTCATGCCGCGGCTCATCCACGAGCAGAGCGATCCCGGCGCCAGGGCCAGTGCCGAACCGCAGGAATCGTTCCACGCCGCGGCCATCGGCATCGCCATGAACATGTCGTCGAAGGAGAAGGCCGAAAAGGGCCGCAGGATGTCCCGGACCGCCGCGCCGTCGAAGGCTTTTCGCCAGTCCGCCTGCGCTTTGCGCAACGTCACCCGCGGTTCGAGATAGGCCCGGCGTTTCTCCGCGCCTTTCGCAAGTTTGAGCTTCAGAACGCAGATGCCGCCGCGGTTTTCCAAGTGCGCGGCAAAGAGAACATCGCGTTTTTTCTGGCGCAGCTCAGCCGAGGTGCCCGTCGTTTTCCCGAGCTCGAAGGGCAGGTCGGGCATCGCCACCTGATAGTCCGTGCGCAGGTTGAACGAAGCGCCCCGGGGCGAGAGAAGCAGATACAGGCCGTCCGCACAGGCGATCTCCAGCGTGTATTTTTCTTCTCCCCGCGAGAGGGGATAAAGCAACGTTTTGCCATCTGCCGAAAGACGCGGGCTTTCGCTTTTCCAGGTGCGGGGGACGTCCCTCTTTTCCGCTGCCGGGACGGTTGTGAAAGCCGGCGTTTCCGCGGAAGGCGTGAAGGGCTTGTGATACTTCACCCCGGACCAGATTTTGAGTTCGTCCAGATCGGCCGACATCACCCCGGGATGGCCGATGTGACCGTTGGCGAACAGCAGTTTCGGAACCCGGCTGGAGACGGCCGGTCTCTTCAGCGCCTTCAAATGGATGACGGGTCTCCCGTCCAGCCAGACCGTGCGTTCGTTTTCGTCGTAAGTGAAGGCCAGATGATGGAATTTTCCGACGAAGGCCGCCGGATCATCTATGGTGTAACTTGCAGTCGGCGTGACCTGCGTGGCCGGGAGTCTGCCGGGGTATCCCTCCGGCGCAAGGCAGACGGAGGTCGGGGCCGATGTGTTGGGACAGTAGTCCTCCTGCGGCCATGTCCGCCTGCGGACGAACTCCGAGCAGGTCAGTTTCAGTTTGCCCTTTTCCTGCGAGAGCACAAGGGAGAAATCCTGAGAATTCGCCCACTGCCACGTCGTGTCGCCGAGGTGGAAGAGCGGGAAATCCCCCCATGTCTGGGGCTGGAGCATCTCCTCCAGCGGGCGGAAGAAAAACTCTATCGTGCCCCTGTCGCGGTCGAGGGCCTCCCCGAGAAAGTCGTAGCCGAATCCCATGGGATAGCGCAATTTCCCCATCCCGTCGAGCCGCCGTTTGCGGTCGAAACGCCCGGCCTGTCCCGTCACGCCGGGAACGGCGGGGAGCCCCGGCGTTCCGTAGCTCGATACGGGACCGACCGAGAATTTCGCGTCGGGCGACCCGTTTTCGAAGGGCGCGTAAAAGAGCAGACGCGCCGCCGGATCCACCGCGGGCAGGGGCGCCGCTTCCGGAAAGGCGACGTCGGCTTGCCCGTAGGCGGAAAATGCGATTTTAAACTCGCCCTTGCCCCGGAATTTTTCGGGGATCCTGAAGCGGAAATGCCGCCAGGGCGCCGTCGCGAGAAAATGCTCCGCGTGCACGTCCTGAAAATCCGTTCCCTTTTTGCGCAGGATCCGCACGGCGACCGTGCCGCTGCCCCGCGTCCAGAAGCCGCAGTAAATCGGCTCCTTCCCTCCCTTTTCGAGGGTGAAAACGCTTTCCGAACGGAGGGAGACGCCGCCGTCGAATTTGTTGTGCGGCGTGTGAAATGAGAAAAACCGCGTTTTCCCGTCGGGAAGCGTCCTCAAACTGACCGTTCCGCAGGCGTGCTGCGGCTGGCCCGGCGTGAGGAGCCGGAAATCCTCCGGCAGTTCGCCGTTCCTCACGGTGACCTGTTTTCCGCCGTAATAACGCAGCTGCTTTGCGTCGCACTTGAAAGACCGGGAAAAATCGCTGTTGCGCAGAAGATTTTCCTTCCCTGCCGTCGGCACGGGGAGCGTGACGGCTCCCGCCGTCCCGGCGGCGCAGAGAAACAGCAGCGGCAGAAACCGCAAAAACAGGTTCATCAGCGTCATTTCCACTGATAGTAATGATTCTGGTACCCCAGCGGCGCGTAATCGAATTTGAGGAAGATTTTCGTTTCCTTCATGTAGGAGACGTGGCCGTCGACCCAGGCGATGTTGGCGCCGTCGTTGTGCCGGTCGTGCTTGGTCACGCTGCCGTTGCCGATGAGATAGTAACCCTCGCCGTCGGTCTTGCTGTAGGTTTCGCCGAAGAGCAGACAGGTCGAGGCCTTGCGCACCTGCGCCCGCTTGGAGGGAAGCAGAGCTGCGTCATCGCTCGTCACGTAGTAGGAGCCGGTGCTGGTCTTGATGGCTTTGTCGGCGATCCTGCCGATGGTGACGTTGTTGTAGCCGTAGGCGACGTAGGTGAAATTCACCGGATACCAGCCGGCCGTCTGGGTGAAATCCTTCTTGAAATTGGGACCTCCGAGCATGGCCGCCGCTGTCGGGCACTTCCAGATCTTATTGGAGCCGGGAAGGTATTTCGCATTGAAAAAGTGATATCCCCAAGTCCATACGTTTTTGTTGTAGAGGGGTTCGACCGGCATGAAGAAGTCGTCCGAATTGTCGCAGTACATACTGGCGGCCAGAGCGAACTGCTTCAAGTTGCTTTTGCAGTTGGACTCCCGGGCCGTTTCCCGCGCCTTCTGGAGCGCGGGCATCAGCATCGACGCCAGAATGGCGATGATGGCGATGACGACGAGGAGCTCGATCAAGGTGAATTTGCGGATCGGTCCGAAGTTCGTTTTCGACAGTTTCATGATTTCCTCCGTTTGTTTTATTGTTCCACGAACTGGGGTGTGAGCAAAGTGAGATTGGGACTGCGGCCGTTGCCGGTCTCGGGCAGGCTGCAGAGCCGTTCCAGACCGATGCGGCACATGTCGTCCAGCCGGGTGTCGATGACGGCAAGACGCCACTGGCGCCGGACGTAGGCGTCGTAGTTGCCGCTGACGACGATCTCGAGGTCTTCCGGACAGCGGATGCCGCCGCTCTCCAGCGCCAGCATCATGTTGGCGATCCTCGCAGAGTTGCGCACGAAACAGGCCGTGTATCCGGTGTTGCGGAAAAAGGCGATGACTCTTTCCTTCATGGTCTCCGGATTCTGGCGCGTTTCGAGGACGTCGCATTCCGACAGCGTCACGCCTCCCGTCTCGAGGACCGCCTGAAAACCCGACAGTTCCACGCTGGACTCCGGATGGGTCAGGTCGTCGGTCACGAAGGCCATTTTGCGGTGGCCCCTGCCGAGAAGATACTTCCCCGCGAGAAAACCGGTCCGGAAGTAATCGCAGGAGACGCAGGGGACCTCCGAACCGTCGCCGAAAATGTTGTTGACGGCCACGGTGGGGGCGAGGGCGCAGAGACGGCTCGTGATGCTCAAGGGCAGACGGCTGATGATGAGCACGCCCCGGATCTCCCCCTTTTCGAGCGCTTTGAGCAGAGCATTGTTTTCGGGATCGCGGGAGAATGTCGCCCGCAGATCGTCGAAAAGCCGGATGGCGATGTCCCGCTCCCGGGCCAGACGGGAGATCTCGTCCATCAGTTTGCGGAAGTGTTCGTCCGAGCGGTAGAACACGCCGCGCATCACCACCGCGATGCAGGTGCGGCGGGCCGTTTCCCCGGCGCTCCGCAGGTAGGTGCCGGAACCGATACGCCGCTCGACGAAGCCTTCCGACTCCAGATCGTTCAGGACTTTGACGATGGTGGAGCGGGAGCAGCCCAGTCTTGCCGCGAGGGAACGCTCCGCGGGCAGACGCGTCGCGCCGGAGTTCCGGCACTCCTCCACGAGGTTCAGGAGTTTTCTCTTGGCTGTTTCAGACTTCAGCATCGAAAAAAACAGTCCAATTTTGTTGTTTGTTTTAGCCATTTTACCCTATTATATCCAAAAAAATCCCTTTGTCAAGCGACTTTTCCGGGATTTTCCGGAAAATGGTGAAAAAAGAGCGGAAAAAAACGTTTTTTCCGGAAAGTGCATGAAAAAAATCCGCCCCGGCGGAAGAAGCGGGGGCAGAAAGACCGGAAAGATTTTTCAATCCATTTGCGGAAGATTTTTTTCAGTGCATGATCCCGGCAAGGGGACCCGCGGCAAAGGCCTGCCCGAGGGAAACGTACTTTTCATACAGCAGATCGTAGATCTCCCGGCGGGCGGGGGAGGGGGTGTAAGTCTGTTCCCGATACCTGCAGAAATTTTTCTGCGCCTCTTCCACCGAGGGGAAGGCGCCGCCCACGACGGCTCCAGCGAGGGCGGCGCCGAGGGCGCAGATCTCGTGTCCTGCGGGCAGAAGGAGTTTTTTGCCCAGCACATCGGCGCAGATCTGCATCAAAAGCGGACTTTTTTCGGGGATGCCGCCGCAGCAGATGATCTCATCCACGCCGAATCCGGCATCCCTCAGGATGTCGGTGACCTGTCGTATGCCGAAGGCCGTCGCCTCGAGCCAGGCGCGGTAGAGTTCCGCAGGGGTGGTTCGGAGCGTCATGCCGACCATGACGCCCCGGAGACTCTCGTCGGCGTAGGGATTGCGGTTGCCGTTGAGCCAGTCGAGGGCGATGACGCTGTGAGGCGAGGGAACGATTTTTGCCGCTTCCGCTTCGAGTTTGCCGTAATCGCGCACATCGATGCCGCAGATGGTCGTCGCCTGCCAGAAGAAGCTGTCGCCCACGGCGGCGTGTCCGCCCTCGATGCCGTAATATCCGGGCAGAACGGAGTCCGCGGCGATGCCGCTGATGCCTTTTATCTCCGGCGGCGGTCCGTTGAATTTCGCCGCGGTGATGTCGCAGGCTGAGGTGCCGATGATGCAGACGAGTTTTCCCGGTCCCGCGCCGGAACCCGCCGCACCGGAATGGGCGTCGATGAGCCCCGCTGCGACGGGCGTCCCGGGCTTCATCCCGAACTTTTCCGCCCAGGCGGGGGAGAGACGCCCCGCGATGGCGTCGCTTGCGAACGTCTTTTGGTAGAGACGGCGGCGGAGAGCGGCAAGTTTCGGATCGAGGCGGCGCAGAAAATCCTCATCCGGCAGACCGCCCCAGTCGGGGGAATACATGGCCTTGTGGCCCGCCGCGCCGGAGGAACAGCGGACCAGATCGTAATCGCCGATCCCGGCGAGGACGGCGGGGATGAAGTCGCACAGTTCGATCCATGCATACGCCGCCTCGAAGACCCGGGGCGCCGCGCGCAGCGCGTGGAGGACCTTCGACCAGAACCATTCGCTGGAATACGTGCCGCCGCAGCGGGTCAGGTACTCCGGATGCAGCTGCCGCGCAAGTTCCGTGATCTCCCGGGATTCGGCAAAGGAGGTGTGGTCCTTCCACATCCACGAGGCGGCGTCGAGGTTGCCGGCGAACTCTTTTTTGCGGGAGAGGGGGGTCATGTCGCGGGAAACGGGGATGAGTGTCGTCGCGGTGGCGTCCGCACCGATTCCTGCGACAAGTTCGGGGGAAAAACCGGGATCGGCGGCCCGGGCCAGCGCTTCCGCCGCAAGGATGCTCTCGGTCATGGCGGCGATATAGGCGTCGGGCTCCTGCCGGGCCAGACAGGGATCCTCTTCCCTGAGGCAGACGCCCCGCGTGCCGCAGGGGTAGTCAGTTCCCGCGGCGGCGGTTTGGATGCCCCGGTCGAGATCGATGATCAGCGCCCGAACGGCGGTGCTGCCGAAATCCAGTCCCAAAGAGTACATTTACGGCTCCGGGAGCTCTCTGAACGTGGCGGACAGGGCGAGCAGACGGTACATGATCGTGTCGGCGAGCCGTTCGTGACCGGCCGCTCCCGGGTGGAGACGGTCCGTTTCCGGATCGTGGAAGAACTGTCCGTGGGACTCCGTCAGGGGGTGCAGTCCGCTGTCGCGGTAAAGATCGACGAGGGGACAGGACCAGATGTCCGCCGCCTCACGTACCGCCGAAACGTAACTGTCGAGATAAAGTCCCAGCGCATTGGGAAAACTTTCGCCCGGCTGAACGTTGGTCTCCGAAAAGCGGGAGGATTCCCTGTGCAGCGGTGTGGCAAGCATGATCTGCTGACGGGGAAAGGTTTGTTTGAGATAGGCCATGGCCGCATTGATCCGGCCCCGCAGGGTATCCGCGTCGGTGTTGAAGATGCGGCGCAGACGGGAGACGTTCACGCCGTTCGCATTGACCGATTCCACCTTGAAGTGGTACCAGTCGCCCAGGGGGACGCTGCAGTTGTAGTCGTTGGTCCCGAGGAAGATGAAAATGGCGTCGACATCGGCGGCGTGTTCGGAGAAAAGCCGTTCCGCCTGCTGCCGCGCATGGATCCAGCTGTTGCCGTCGATGCCGTAGACCAGGGGGACGATGCCCAGTTTCTCCTCGAGAAACTGCCAGTAGTTCTTTTTCGTTCCGACGTGGATCTTGTCGGTGATGGAGTCGCCCAGAAAGGCGACTTTTTTGTCTTTCCACTGAGAGTCGATCATATTTTCCTCCGCAATGCAAACGCGCCCACCGAAACAGTGAGGCGCGCTTTGAACACCTGGCGATCTGCCGGGGACAGATCTCACTTGAATTGGATGACAGCGGGATCGTATCCCTCCGGCGCTTTGTAGCCGAGAAGTTCGATACAGGTCGCGGCCAGAGAACTGATCCCCAGTCCCTCGCGCAAGGCGGGCTCGTACTCGCCCTTGCTCTCGGGATCGTAGATCACGCAGGGAACGGGGTTGAGGGAGTGGCTGGTCTTGCGGCGGGGATTGCCCGCGTCATCCAGCTTGACTTTGCCGTCCTTGCCGTGTTCCAGCATATCGTCGGCGTTGCCGTGGTCGGCGGAGATGACGAGGACGCCGCCCGCCTTGGCGACCGCGGCCTTGATCCTGCCGAGGCAGAGGTCGAGGGCGCCCATGGAGACGAGGACCGCGTCCATGCTGCCCGTATGGCCCACCATGTCGCCGTTGGGGAAGTTGAGCCGGATCATACCGTACTTGCCCGATTCGACGGCGGCAACGACCGCGTCGGTGATCTCGGCGCACTTCATCCACGGCCGCTGTTCGAAGGGAACGATGTCCGAGGGGATCTCCACGTATTCGTCCAGCGCGTCGTCGAACTTGCCGGAGCGGTTGCCGTTGAAGAAATAGGTCACGTGGCCGTATTTCTGAGTCTCGCTGATGGCCAGCTGCTTCACGCCGGAGGCGCAGAGATACTCATCCATGGTGCGGTCGATCTCGGGCGGGTTGACGAGATAGTTTTTCGGCGCGTGAAGATCGCCGTCGTACTCCATCATGCCCGCGTAGATGACCTGGGGAACGCGTCCCCGGTCGAACTTGTCGAAGTCCGCCCCGGCCTCGAAGGCCCGGGTGATCTCGAGGCTCCGGTCGCCGCGGAAGTTGAAGAAGATGACCGAATCGTTGTCCCTGACGGGACCGACGGGCGTTTTGCCGTCGCAGGATATGACGAAGGGCGGCAGATCCTGATCGATGGCGCCGGTGCGGGCGCGCAGGGCTTCCACCGCCTCGTGAGCGGTCTTGAAAAACTCGCCCTTGCCCTGCACGTGGGTCTCCCAGCCCTTGCGGACCATGTCCCAGTTCGCGCCGTAGCGGTCCATGGTGATGACCATCCGGCCGCCGCCGGAGGCGATGCGGTAGTCGGCGCCGAGAGATTTCAAAAACTCCTCGAAGGGATCGATGTAGAGCAGGGCCGAGGTCTCCGGCACGTCGCGGCCGTCGAGAAGGATGTGGATCCGCGCGCGCTTCACCCCGGCTTTTTTCGCCTCGGTCAGCATGGCCTTGAGGTGGTCGATGTGACTGTGGACGTTGCCGTCCGAGAAGAGACCGATGAAGTGGAGCGTGGAATCGTGTTCGAGCACGTTGGCGACGAGCTTTTTCCACGTGGCTCCCTCGAAGAGTTTGCCGGACTTCACCGCTTCTTCCACGAGTTTCGCGCCCTGCGAGAAGACGCGGCCGCAGCCGATGGCGTTGTGGCCCACTTCGCTGTTGCCCATGTCGGCGTCGGAGGGCATACCCACGGCGGTGCCGTGAGCCTTGAGTTTCGTGCAGGGACAGGAGGTCATGAGACCGTCAAGGACGGGCGTGTGGGCCTGTTTGACGGCGTCGCCGTCGGCGTATTTGCCGAATCCCACGCCGTCGAGGATGGCCAGAACGACCGGACCGCGGCGGGGGGAGAAGGACGGATTTTTTTCCAGTGCTTTCAACATGAGAATTTTTCCTTTGATAATGAAGTCAGTCGCGGTGGCCGCTCACACCGTTGGCAAGAACGCCCCGGGAACTTGTAGCGCAGAAGTCGAGAAATTCCAGCACCTCGGGGATCTGAGGCAGCTCCGTGCGGATCTTTTCCAGCGCGTTGGTGGGGGTGAGGCCGCTGCGGTAGTAAAGTCTGTGGATGTGCTTGATGACGGTGATGGTCTCGGCGGGGAACCCGGCGCGGACGAGGCCTATTTTGTTGATCATCTTGACGCCGCCGTTGCGGCCCTCGGCCATCATGAAGGGGGGGATGTCCTTGCTGAAGACCGAGCCGCCGGAGACGATGGCGAAGCGGCCGATGCGGCAGAACTGGTGCATGCCGGAGAGGGCCGAGAGCAGGACGTTGTCGAAAATTTTGCAGTACCCGGCGGTCCCGGAGAAGCCGACGAAGATCACGTTGTTGCCGATCTCGCAGTTGTGGGCCACGTGGGTGCTGTTCATGAACATGTTGTTGTTGCCGATGACGGTGGCGGAATCCGGCTTGGTCCCGGTGTGGATGGTGCATCCCTCGCGGAAGAGGTTGCGGTCGCCGATCTTGAGATACGTGGCCTTGCCCGGCTCCACCGCGTGATCCTGGGCGGGCTGTCCCAGGGAGGCGAAGGGGTGGATGACGTTCTCCCTGCCGATGGTGGTGTGTCCGTCGATGTTGCAGTGCCCGATCAGACGGGTCCCTTCGCCGATGGTCACGTTGGGGCCCACGAAGCAGAAGGGGCCGACTTCCACGCCGTCCGCGAGAACGGCGCCTTCGGAAACGACACTGGTCGGATGGATCTTTGCCATGCTTTCATCTCCAAAATAAGTTGTCGTGCACAAGAGCATTTCTCTAATATACCACACATAAGCCCCCGCGTCAAAGTTGTAAAACCACTTTTCGGATGATATATTATTAACGTTACGGAGAGGCCGAATGATACGACAGACCATGTCGCCGGAGAGAGCGGTTTTCTTTGCCGGCGAAACCATTGTATTTACGATCGAGGGGACGGGCGTTTCTTCCGCGGGACGCGCCGTCGTGAGGACGAATCTCGGACGGGCTTCCGTCCGCAGGGAAGAGATCATTGCCCATACCGAGACGGGAACGCCCGTTCCCGAGGCGGACTGGCACGACATCCCCATGGAAAGGAAGGAGGGTGTCTGGGAGATCCGTCTGCCGCTGACCGAGGTCGGCGTGTTCGAGGCCAAGTGCTGTTTCATCCCCGGAAACGGCGGCCGGATCCTCTGGCCCTCGGGAGAGAACTTCCGCTTCAAGGTTGAGCCGGCGGGGACGGCGTGCGCCAACAGCATCTACTCCGCGTTCGTCCGGCAGTTCGGGCCGCTGATGGACCTGGCCGAATCCCCCGGCCTGCCCGGGATCGTCGAGGAGCTGGACAAAAAAGGCTTCACGGTCATCCCGCCCTCGGGGACCTTCAGAAATCTCATCGCGCGTCTGGACCACGTTTTCGACGTCCTCGGCTGCCGGATCCTCCAGCTTCTGCCGGTGCATCCCGTCCCGGCGCAATACGGACGGATGGGCCGCTACGGCAGTCCCTTCGCTTCGCTTGACTATTTCGACGTCGATCCCGCGCTGGCGGACTTCGACGAACGGGCCACGCCGCTGGAACAGTTCTGCGAACTCATCGACGCCGTCCATGCCCGGGACGGCCTGATCTTCATGGATATCCCGGTCAACCACACGGGGTGGGCGTCGAAACTTCAGACCGGGCACCCCGAATACTTCGTCCGGGGAAGTGACGGCAAGTTCGAGAGTCCCGGCGCCTGGGGCGTCGTCTGGGCCGATCTGTGCAAGCTCAACTACCGGGAGCCCAAGGTGCACGAGCTCATGGCCCGGGTCTTCCTCTTCTGGTGCGCCCGCGGCGTGGACGGTTTCCGGTGCGACGCGGGCTACATGCTGCCCCCCGAGGCATGGGAGTACATCACTTCCCGGGTGAGGCGGGAGTATCCCGACACCGTTTTTCTGCTGGAGGGGCTGGGCGGTCCCGCCGACAGGCAGGAGCTTCTCCTCTCGAGCAAAGGGCTGGACTGGGGCTACTCCGAGCTCTTCCAGAATTACTCCCGCGACGAGATCTCCCGCTATCAGCCTTACATGGAGAACACCAGTCACAAGTGCGGCGCTCTGGTGAGTTTCGCCGAGACCCACGACAATCCGCGTCTGGCCGCGTCGGGAAAGACTTATGCGCAGCTCCGTTTCCTTGTCTGCTCGCTGCTCTCCGCGGGAGGCGCCTTCGGATTCGCCAACGGCGCGGAGTTTTTCGCTTCGGAGAAGATCGACGTCCACGGCTGCGGCGCACTGAATTTCGGCGCGCGGAAAAACCTTTGCGGTCTTGTCCGCAAACTGACCGGACTTCTGGCCGGACACCCGGCGTTTTTCCCCGAGGCCCGGACGGTCCTCGTGCAGACCGGAGGCGGCAACGTCATCGCCGCCCTGCGGACGAACGGCGAATGCCGCGTCCTCGTCCTGCTCAACCTCGACTGCGGCGCCTGGTCCCGCGTCCACTGGAAAAGGCACCGCTTCCCCGCCGCGGGGATCGATCTGCTCACCGGCCGGGAGATCCGTTTCGGACGGGAAGGGGAGGATCTCTTTTTCGACCTCGCGCCCGGGGAGGGGCTCTGCATCGGGTTCGATCCCGCCCCTGCCGGCGCCTGCGTTTCCCGGCTTCCCGCGCGGATCGCCGAAATGCGGACGGCACAGATGGCCCGGCAGGCCGTGCTTTTCCTGACGGGGGATCCTGCGGCCGCGGGGCGCTGTCCCTGCGAAGAATTGTCCGAATCCCCCGAAAAGTTCGTCGAGCGCTGGTCCGGACGCTTCCCCGCGCCCCTCGTCACCTGGTGCGCTTCGAGGCGCGACTGGAACAGAGAGGTCATGCTTGCGCCCGGGGACGTGCTGCTCGTCGAGGATGATCGTCCCTTCCGTTGTGTGCTCCGGCAGGGCGACCGGGCCGTGCGCTGTCTGACGGGTGTCCCCGTCCGGGACGGCCGGTGGATCGCCCTCGCAGGCCCCGATGCCAACACCGCCTCCCGGGCGGAGGAGCTCCGTCTCGATGTGGTCCGTTTCCCGGCGAAGGACCGGGCGGAGCATCTCTCGGGCGTCATCGTCCTGCTGCCCGAAGCGGAAAAACGGCAGATCGCCTTTTCAACGGATGATGTCGTGCGGGACAAGTCCTGTGTTTTCTGCGCCGACGCATCGGGGAGCTACGCGCTGTTTCCCGCGGCGTGGGGGGAGGTCCGGAGCAAATACCACGCCATTCTCGCCCTCAACGGCGATCCGCGTTATCCGGTCGACCGCCGGGTGCTTTTTTCCGGCCTCAAGGCCTGGCTGGTCACCAACGATTACTCTCAGGAGATCACCTCGGCTTTCCTCGAACGCTTCACCTCCGCGCCGGACAACTGCGCGAAATGGGATTTCATGCTTCCCGCAGGGCAGGGCTGCCGGACCGCCCTCGAAGTCAGGTTCGCCATGGCGGCCGAGGGAGGATGTGTCCGTTACACTTTCCGGCGGCATCGGCGGCCGGGGGAGGGATCCGTCTCTTCCGCGAAGCTGATCCTCCGGCCCGAGATCGAGGACCGCGAGAACCATCAGGTCACCAAAGCCTTCACCGGACCCGAGCACGATTTCTCCTCTTCCGTCCATCCCGTCGAAAAGGGATTCGACTTCAGGCGTCCCGGCTGCGCCCTGAGCCTGCGGTGCGACAGGGGACGTTTCGTGCTCGAACCCGAGTGGCATTACATGTGCCATCTGCCCGACGAGGCGTACTACGGTCTGGAGTCCTGCACCGACCGGTACAGCCCGGGGTTCTTCGAGATATCGCTGCCGCCGGACGGGGAGGCCGTGCTGACGGCCTCCGCCGCTCTGGAGAACGCCCCGTCCCGCCGGCCCGTCTGGCCGGCGGAGGACCTGCGGGAGGTGAGGAGCGTCGACGAATTTCTTGTCGAGGGACTGCGGCGGTTCGTCGTCCGGCGGGACGATCTTTCCACCGTTCTGGCCGGCTATCCCTGGTTTCTCGACTGGGGCCGCGACACGCTGATCGTGCTCCGGGGCCTGGTGCGGTCCGATGCCTTCCGCGCCGAAGCCGTCAGGATCATCCGCGCCTTCGCGGGGTTCGAGCGGGGCGGGACGATCCCCAACGTCATCCGCGGGCAGACCGAGGCGAACCGCGACACCAGCGACGCCCCGCTGTACCTCATCGTCGCCGTCAGGGACTACATCGACGCCACGGGCGACGGGGATATCCTCAAGCAGGATTGTGCCGGACGCGCTCTTGCCGACGTGCTCGACTCCATCGTGAAAAACTACATGCGCGGCACGGCCAACGGGATCGGGATGGACGAAAAAAGCAAGCTCGTTTTCAGTCCGGCGCACTTCAGCTGGATGGACACCAATTTCCCGGCCGGGACGCCCCGGTGCGGGTATCCCGTGGAGATCCAGGCTCTCTGGTACGCCGCTTTGAAGTTCCTCGGGTACGAAGAGATCGCCTCAGAGGTCTCCGCGAGCATCGAAAAGTACTTCTTCCTTCCCGGCGGGCGGTGTTCCGACTGTCTGCACTGCGCCTCCGGCACGCCCGCGGCCAAGGCCGTTCCCGACGATCACGACCGCTGCAACCAGCTTCTTGCCGTGACCCTGGGGGCGGTGAAGGATCCCGTGAAGGCGGCGGCGATCCTTTCGGCCTGCGGAGAACTGCTGGTCCCCGGCGCCATCAGGACCCTGGCCGACCGGCCCGTGAGGTACAAACTGCCCGTGTCCCGCGACGGACGGCTGCTCAACGATCCCGAACGTCCCTACATGGGCCGCTACTGCGGGCCCGAGGATACGCAGCGCAAGGTCGCCTACCACAACGGCACCGCGTGGTGCTGGCCTTTCCCCGCCTACTGCGAGGCCCTCGTCATAGCGGGAGGAGAGGCCCAGCGTCCCCGCGCCCGCGCACTCCTCATGTCCGCTGCGAAATATTTTGAAACGGGCATTTTCGGACAGCTCCCCGAGGTGGCGGACGGAGATGCGCCCCACACGCCGGGCGGCTGTCCGGCCCAGGCCTGGAGCCTGTCGGAGTTTTACCGGGTTTATGAGCTGCTCAAGGATCCGCGTTAGAAACGCCTGGCTGGTCTGCGGCGACGGCAGCGCGCCCCGCCGGGGGGAGCTTCTGGTCTCCGCCGAAGAGGGGATCCTCGCCGCGGGCGGTCCCTTCATCGACGGCGGAGAGGTCATCGACGGCCGCGGCTGTCTCCTCGCTCCCGGCTTCATCGACGCCCACGGCCACTCGGATATTTCCGCTCTGGCCTTTCCCGACTGTTTTTCCAAGGTCTCCCAGGGGGTGACGACGGAGATCGCCGGGAACTGCGGGCTTGCCGCCTTTCCCCTGACCGGGGAAAACCGGGAACATCTGGAGGCCCTTTACGCCGAGTACGGCGTTCCTCTCGACTGGAACGACTGTCCCTCCTACCGGGAGACGCTCCGGAAAAGGGGATGCGCGCTGGATGTGATCGCCCTGTGCGGGCACAACACCCTGCGTGCGGCCGTCGCGGGGTATGAGAAAGAGGTCCTTTCTCCGCCGGAACTCGAAGAAATGAAACGGCTTCTTGACCTCGCGCTGGATGCCGGTTCCCCCGGGCTCTCCACGGGCCTCCTGTACGTGCCGGGAAAGTTTGCTTCCGAGGAGGAGATCGTCGAGCTGATGAAGGTGCTTACCCGGCACGATGCGATCTATACCACCCACCTGGCCAGCGAGGGGACCGGCCTGCTGGAAGCGCTGGACCGGACTTTTTCCATGGCCCGGCGCGCCGGATTGAAAAAGGTCCAGATCAGTCACTTCAAAACGGCGGGGCCGGCCAACTGGGGAAAACTGGACGGGGCGCTCGAGCTGATCCGGCAGGCGGCGGCGGAAGGGATCCGTGTCACCGTCGACCGTTATCCCTATACGGAGTCCATGACCCAGCTGAGCGTCATTCTCCCCGGCAAGTGGGGCGACATGGACGATGTTGCCATCATGAAGAAGCTGGGTTCATCCGAAGCGCGCATCGGTCTCGCCGCCGCTTTGAGACAGGAACGTTCCGCGGACTACTGGGAAACGGTCCGTCTCGTTTCCACCGGTGCGGCGGCAGGCCGGGGAGGGCGGGGAAAACGCCTGTCTGAGCTGTCGGAGGATCCGGCCTCTTTCGTCGTGGAACTGCTGGCCGGGGATGCCGCCGGGACCTGCGCGGCCTTTTCGGGGATGAGTCCGGGGAATCTCGACCGCATCATGGCGCTGGACTTCTGCATGCCCGGCAGTGACGGCAACGCCCTCTCCCGGGACTGCCGGGTGAAAACCCATCCCCGGGCCTTCGGGACCGTGCCGCGTTTTCTCCGCCGCCTTCTGGAAAAAAACGTTTCTCCCGGCGAAGCCGTCCGGCGGGCCTGCGGACTGCCCGCGGAGACTTTCGGGTTGGCCGACCGGGGACTTCTTGCTCCGGGACGTCGGGCGGATCTGGTCCTTTTCGATCCCGACGAATTGGAGGACACGGCCGACTTTTCCTTCCCGGAGAGTCCCGCACGGGGGATCCTTTTCACCATGGTCTCGGGGAAGATCGTCTACCGTCCCTGAATGGCCGAAAAGAATTCCGCGGCGAGGGGGGCGCAGGTTTTGCCGCCGCTTTCGCCGTCCTCGGCGACGATGGCCAGTGCGATGGTCCTGCCGCTGACTTTGGCGTAGGAGATGAACCACGCGTAGACGCGCATCTCGCCGTTCTTTCTGTACTCCGCCGATCCCGTTTTTCCACGGATTTCCATGCCGTCCACCGCAGCGTTACGTCCGGAACCGTCGGCGCTTGAAACGACATCCAGCATGGCGTCGGTTATCAGCTTGAGCTGTTC
This sequence comes from Lentisphaeria bacterium, assembly GCA_017450705.1. GTDB lineage: Bacteria > Verrucomicrobiota > Lentisphaeria > Victivallales > Victivallaceae > UBA1784. The sequence goes on from JAFSTC010000077.1 coordinate 19,927, forward strand.
CGGGGAGACGGGCAGCGTCCCCTTTTTGACGGGGGTGCGGACCCAGAGATCCTGCCCGGCGGTGTCGACGGCACGTTCGATGAGGTTGGGCCGAAAGACCGTTCCGCCGTTGGCCAGGGCGGCACAGTAGATCGCCGCCTGAAGGGGCGTCACCGCGATCAGTCCCTGGCCGATGGAGAGCAGCGCCGTGTCGTAGGTGTTCCAGGGAATCCGCGTTCTGCGCCTTTTCAGGCTGTCCGATGGGAAGATCCCCGCGGCTTCGGGCAGCCCGATCCCGCACTTCCTGCCGAATCCGGCGGCATCGAGCATCTTCTGAAGCGGCACGGGACCCAGCTGTCTCGCGTATTCGATCATGTAGACGTTGCAGGAGTATTTGATGGCGTCGTGCATGTTGAGCTTTCCGTGACCGCCCCGTCTGTGGGCGGCGCAGCGGATCCTGATGCCGTAGATCTCGCTGCTTCCGGTACAGTCGATCTCCTTTTCCGGATCGACGCCTTCCCTGAGATAGGCCAGCGCGAACAGCGGCTTGATGATGGAACCGGGGGGATACATGCCCTGCAGCGCCCGGGAAAAGAGCGGCCGGTCGGACGAGTCGCGCAGTTTCGCGTAATCCGCACGGAGGATCCTCGGCGAGAAGAGCTGCAGATCGTACCCGGGGCTCGAGGCCGCGGCGAGGATGTCTCCGTTGCCGGCGTCGACGGCGACGACGGCGCCTTGCCGGCCGCGCAGCAGACCTTCCGCCGTTTTCTGCATGAAACTGTCGATCGTCAGCACCACGTGGGTCCCGTTGACGGGATCGATCCTTTCGATGAGGCTCTTCCGGGCGAACCCCAGACGGTCCACCTGGATCAGCGAGTAGCCGGGGATGCCGCGCAGTCCGGGCTGGCCCGTGACCGGATCGACGCCGTCGCACAGTTTTTCGATCCCGGAGACGCCGACCTTATCCGGCAGGTAATAGGCGTATTCCTTCCGGTCGGGCGCCTGTCTCGGGTCTCCCGGACGGGTCCAGCCCACGAGATGACAGGCCAGGGCGTGTTCCGGGTAGGCTCTCGTCTCCATCGGCTGGACTTCCGCGCCGGGGATCCCCCGGGCGGACTCCATGACCCTGGCTGCGGTCTCGTCCCCGAGATCCCGCAGAACATGGATCGGCAGGCCCGGGCGCAGAGCAAGATGGGTCTCCACCGATTTTTTCGTCAGGCCGTTCCGGAGTCCCGCCTGGGAGGAAATGGCGTCGGCGCATTTCAAAATATGTTCCACTGAGCCGGTCCGGGTCTTTTTTTTCATTTCTCCGGGGTAGAAGAGCAGTTCGAACGCCGGGCGGTTCTCCGTGAGGGGGAGCAGATCGGACGTGTAGATCATGCCCCGCCGGGCGGGGATCCGGATCTGCCGGATGGACTGGCGTGATATCTGTTTCTGACGGGCCTCGCCGGAGTGTATCTGCTCGAAATAAAGCATGACGGCCAGCAGCAGCAGGGCTCCCATGGAGATCGCCGCGGGGATGAAGATCCTCATGCGCAGGAATTCCTCCTGCCGTTCGCTCTGCGCTTTGCCGTTCATCGTCTTCTCCTGCGCCCCGACGCCGTTTCCACGGGAATGGCGGGAGTCGTCTCGGCGCGGACCAGCAGATCCTCCGGATCAGAGGCCATGTACCGGGGCAGATTGAGCAGCGCCGCGAGGGCGTCGAAAAGGACCGCGATGCCGGGGAAACAGAGCATCCCGAAAAGCATGGCCGTCGCCAAATGGGCGGCCAGGCCCGACGGGTAGCCGGTCTTGCCGTAGATGCATGTGACCGCAACGGCGTTGGCAAAGACGAAAACCCCTTCCGCCGCGGCTCCGGCGGGCAGACTGCGGATCAGGGATCCTCGGAATTCTTTCCGGGGAATGAAATACATCCCCGCCGCGGTCGCGGCCAGAAGCGTCGCCGCGGAAAAGGCCTCCTGACGGGCGCAGCACATGTCCAGAAACATGCCGGCGGCCACGGCGGCGGGAAGCGTGTGCTTCAGTCCCATGCTTCCCGAGAAGTAGATCAGCGTCAGCGCCGTGAGCGAGAAGGAAAAACCGAAGTTGCCCACGAGCAGATCGGCCAGCAGGACTGCAGGCAGGATGGTGAAGATGAAAAATGTCTTCATGGCTGCTCCGTCGGCCGTTCCCTTCTCGCGATGATGACGAACCTGAGACGGTTGGGATTGAAGGCGGGGCGGATCAGGCCGGAACTGCGGCCCGCACTGTAAAACAGGGGATTGACTTCTTCGAGCCGGTCCAGCTCGCCGATCTTGATCCCGCCGGGGATGCGCTGTTCGAAGCCCGTGGTGAACACGGCGCTGCCGGCTGCGGGAGTCCCCGCTGAGGCGAGATACCCCACGGGGATCCGGCCGTCGCTGCCCTGGCGCCCTCCCGCGTTGATGAATCCTGTCATCCTTTCCGGTCCGATGCCGGCGGAGAAGCAGAAATCCGGGTTGTAGACGGTCATGACTTCGCTGTTGTGCCTGCCGCAGCTGCCCACGACGCCGATGAGGATGGGCAGACCGTCTTCCGATATGTCCAGCACGGCGTCACCCTGTTCCACGCCGTCCATCCGGCCCCGGTCGATGGTGAAGTGTTCCAGCCACAGCAGGGGATCGCGGAGCATGACCTCCGCGGTGATGTAGCTCCATTTTTTCGGCGCCTTGATGCCGAGGTAGCGGCGCAGGACCTGATTTTCTCTGAAGAGTTCCGCCGCCGCGGCCGCCTGGAGGGCCAGGGAGGTGTTGATCTTCTGCTGCTGTTCCAGCTTCGCCGCAAGTTCGGCCCGGCTGAAGGAGAGAAGGGTCCTGTCCGAAATGGCGTTGACCGCCAGACGCGATACCCGCAGATAAGGGTAGAAGAAATCCGCTGTCAGGCGGCCGACGCCGGGGCGGACGGCGTGATAGACCGCCATGACCATCAGCAGAAAGATCAGCAGCGCCGCCGCATAAAGGAAGACGGCGTTTTTTTCGTTTTTTTCCGTGGCCATCGTATCAGTTTTCCCTCAGTCGGTGTAAGTTTTTTCCACGTCGAGCAGAAATCGCTTCTGTTCGGGGGAGGCGGTGTCGCCCGTTTCTCCGGCGCGCAGGCTGTGCTTCAGGATCCTGGCGGCCGAAACGGTCCGGCTTTCCGCCTCGAAGAGATATTTTTCCAGCCGGTCGCGGCCGGTCAGTTTTTTTTTGAGATCTGCAAGGAGGCTGTTCAGCCGGGCGGAAACGGCGTCGGCGTCGCCCGGGAGATTGCCGATGACGTAGGCCATCTGCTGCAGATCGTCGGCTTCCGGATAGGTGCATCCCGACCGGAGGGCGAGGAGCCTCTGGGCGGCCAGCTGTTTCTGCTCCGCCGCATCGGGACGGTCGGCGAGATGCCGGGGCAGTTCGGTGATCAGACAGGAAACGACGCCCTCCTGCGGACTGCCCTCTTTATCCACTTTCTGCATTTCCCATTTGAGCATTTTCTCCAGGGACAGGAGTTTTCTTGAGGCGGGTTCCGGGGAGAAACTGGACCACAGGAGTTTCTCCGTCAGGGGGGCTTTCAGCGAAGGCAGAAGCTCCCGCTCGAAACTTTTCACGTTTTTTTCGTAGTCCGCCGTTTTGAAAAGCCCCTCGGCGAAGGCGGGGGCGATCTTCAGTTCCACCGCCGCTTCGAGGAGCAGCCGGGAGAACTCCCCGTACCAGATCCGGACCGTCTCCTCCCGGTCGGGCGGGAGTCCGGGAAGCTCTGAGAGATCGGGCATCCGCCCCGCGTCGTACGCCGCCGCCGCGACGGGCACTGGCGTCACCCGGCGGAAGAAGCGTTCCGAATGCCGGGCGGATTCGGCTTTTTCGACGAGGGCGGCGCAGAGCCAGTCGGGGAGGGCTTTTTCAGCGTTCGCGTGCAGCCGGCGGGTCCCCGCACTGAGCAGCAGGGCCGAGACCGCCGCCCTGCGGATGGAAGCGTCTTCGGGGAAACGGCTTTTTTCCGGCAGCGTCAGGGTCATCCGGTCCCCCGCCGCCGTCAGCACGGGATGCGTCGTGCGCCCTTTCCGTATGAGGAGCGGACAGCCGCGGAGCATCCGTTTCCTGAGCCTGAAAACCGTGTGCAGAACGCCGTCGACATCGTTCAGCTTCCGGACTTCATCCGCGGGGATATCCTGCGTCTCCACCGGCCGGGGCTGTCCGGCTTCGAGCGGCACGGCCAGCAGAAACAGGAGAAAAAACGGAACAATATTTTTCATCCGATTTGTTTTTTTCAGGTTCCTGATGTATCTTTTAATACGGGTCCGTTCTTCCCCGCGGGAAGGCGGTCCCCCGTTCCATATGGAAAATATAATACACGGGGCGCATAAAAACAAATCTATGTCGAAGAAAAACGCGAAAAGCATACATCGTTTCTATCCGCTTTCGCTCACCGTTGCGGGCAGTGACTCCGGCGGCGGGGCGGGGATCGAAGCCGATCTCAGGACTTTCAACGCCTTTGGCGTCTACGGGTGCTGCGTCATCACGGCGGTGACCAGTCAGAACCCCCGGCGCGTCGCGCGTATCGACACGATGAGCCCGGAGTCGGTCAAGGCCCAGATCGATGCCGTCATGGCGTGTTTTTCCCCGGCGTACATGAAAACGGGGATGCTGGGGGATCCCGGTATCATGCAAGTCGTTGCGGAGTCCGTTGCCCGTTACCGGATCCGGCTTGTCTGCGACCCCGTCATGGTGGCGACTTCCGGCGGATCCCTCGCCGGGGAAGACGCCGCCGAGTCCATGAGAAAACTGCTTCTGCCCGTCGCCGACTGGATCACTCCCAACATCCCCGAGGCCGAGAGCCTGCTTGCCGACGGCCGGCGGATCTCCTGCGAGGAGGATCTCTTCCGCGCGGCGGCGGATCTGCACAGCCGTTTCGGCGTCTCCGTCCTGCTCAAGGGCGGTCACGCCGGTTTCGCAGAAGCCGTGGACGCCGTCTGCCGCGAGGGGAAACTTTACCGTCTGAGCTCCCCTCGGGCGGATGTGCCTCCCCTGACCAGTCACGGTACCGGCTGCACCCTTTCGGCGGCGCTGGCCGCCGGTTTCACGCTCGGGGCGCCGTGGAAACAGGTTTTGTGCCAGGCCAAAGCCTTCGTCCTCGGCAGTCTCGCTCAGAATGTCGAGCTCGCGCCCGGTCTCTTCGCCATGTATCCGCCCACGGAGGAGTGTTTCGATCGGGTGAGCCTTGAAGAGATCGGGGGAGGGGCCGAAAGATGATGTTGCGGAAACTGCTCCTCCTTTGCATTTTCGCCGCCGCCTGGCTCCAGATCGGCGCCATCCGCATTCCCGGCGTCGTTCACATCAACGGCCGGGCCTGCCGGAATCTGAGCCTGATCGCGTCGGGATACCGCATGCGTTTCCGGAAGGACGGCGTCTCCGTGAGCTTCTCCGGCGGCGGCCGCTTTCTGACGGCGGAGCTGATGCGCCGCCGGATCACCTGGAACGGCATGCCCGTCATGCTGGGATATCCCGTCATCACCCACAGGGGAAGCATCTACGTGTCGGACTCCGACTGGCGCTCGACATTGAGCCTGCTGTTTTTCCCCCGCAGCCTCCGCGCGCACCGGATCGCCGTCATCACGCTGGATGCCGGACACGGCGGCAGCGACCAGGGCGCCGCCGGACGCATTTCCCGGGAAAAGGACATCACCCTCAAACTGACAAAAAGGGTCGCCGCCATCCTCCAGGCCTGCCGGTACAGGGTCCATCTGACCCGGACCGGCGACGCCGCCGTTCCGCTCAAAACGAGGGCCGTTCTCCAGAGGAACCGCAGGAGCGATCTTTTTATCTCCATCCACGTCAACGCCGCCCGCGACAGAAGCGTTTCCGGCGTGGAGACCTATTGCCTGACGCCGGCGGACGCCCCCTCGTCCAACGGCAAGCCCGAGCTGGGCAGAAACTTAGGCAACATTTTCGACGCCAACAATTTTTCCCTGGCCTGCCGTATCCAGAGCGCCCTCCGGCGCCGGACGGGAGCCGTGGACCGGGGCGTCAAGCGGGCCCGGTTTGCCGTGCTGCGCGACATTTCCGCCCCCGGTGTGCTGATCGAAACGGGATTCATCTCGAACCCGGAGGAAGAGAAGAGGCTCAACGATCCCGCGCATCTCGAAAAGATCGCCCGGGGCATCGCCGAGGGGATCGTCGCCTATCACGTGAACCTTCCCCGGAGCCGCTGAGGCTCCCCCGCTGCGCAGGGGAGGGGCGTGTCAGGAGCTCTTTGCCGTACTGGCCCCGGGCCTCAGCACGGGGGCGAGTTTCATGCGTGCCGCGTTGCCCAGACGCCTGGAACCGTCCGAAATATATTCCGCCGCATGTCGGGCGAGCGTTTCGTAGTCCAGGGAAATGGATGTAAGTTCCGGAAAGAGCTGTTTCCCCACCGGCAGATCGTCGCATCCGCAGACGGATACGCGTTCGGGAATGGCGATGTGCTCTTCCTGAAGCACACGGTACACCCCGGTCGCCATTTCGTCGTTCGTGAACACGGCGTCGAAGGGGATGGCTCCGCGGATGAACTCCCGCAGCGCCCCGGCGGCGTCCGCCGCCGAAAAGTCCGTGTGAAGAACAAGTCTTTCATCGAAGGGGATCCCGTTGGATCCCAGCGCCGCCCGGTAGCCGGCGAGGATCTCGTTCGAAAAAAAGTGGTTGACGCTTCCGTTGACGAGCAGGATCCGTTTTCTGCCGCAGTCGCGGATGAGGTGATCGACGCCGAGAACGGCGGCGCTCCTGTTGTCGAAGGAAAATGAACTGCAGGCGCCCTCCGTGCCGTTCTCTTCCGGCGCGTCCAGAAGAACGGCTCCGGGCAGGGCATCGAGCAGAGCTTTGAATTGCTCCTGCGGAAAATCTCCCATGATCATGGTCCCCGAGCATCTGTGGCGCACGGCGTTGTCGAGGAGCCTCCGGAAGATGTCGCAGTCGCCCGTCGCGGTGCGGATGACGCACTCGAATCCCCGCAGGGCCAGCTGCTGCTCCACGGCGGTGAGCAGACGCATGTGGAAATAGGCCGTGTTCCCGTTGCGGATGCCGAAGATCAGCTGGATCTGCCGGGGCCGGCGCCGGCCGTTGTGTCCCGGCCGCCCGCGGGGATCCGGCGCGTAGTAGTTGAGCGCATGGGCCGCCCGGAGGATCCGCGAGCGCGTTTCCGGACTGATGACGGCGTTCTGCCGGAACGCCCGGCTCGCCGTCATGATGCTCACATGACAGAGGGAGGCCAGATCTTTCAGCGTTATGTGTTTTTCCGCCGGAGCCATCGCAGGACCCGCCAATTATGTTTTTTTAACACTTCCATACAATAATTTAACATCGCCGGAAAATCAAGCAAAACGGCGGAAATGCACTTGTTTTTTCGTCTTTTCTGTCTATATTATACGTGTCGGAAGACAAATTTAACACTATTTCAACCCCTAAAAAAACGGAGTGTCATATCATGAAAAAAATGAAGGTGATGTTCGGTTTCGACATGGAGACCGATATCGGCAGCTGGACCAGCATGTACAAGGGCTTCAAGCCGGGAACGGAGAACATCCTCTCCGGACTGGACAAGTACGGCGTCAAGGCCACGTTCTTCTTCACCGGAGACGCCATCAAAAACAATCCCGACGTGGCGAAGATGCTGATTTCCCAGGGCCACGAGGTCGGCGCCCACTCCCTCTTCCACGAGACCGTGGGCGACGCGCTGTTCGAGATCCCCGGTGTCTACCCGATCCTCAACAGCGAGGTCGAGAACCGTCTCAAGATCAACACCGAGATGATCGAGGAGATCACCGGCGTCCGTCCGATCTCCTTCCGCTGCCCGCGGCTTTGGGGCTCCACCACCGTGGTCAACGCGCTGGAGAATCTGGGCTACGTCGCCGACGCCACGTACCCCATGTACTTCTACCGCGATCGGATCACTCCCTATCATCCCTCCAAGGACGACTGGACCAAGGACGGCGACATGAAGCTGGTCGAGATCCCGATCTTCGCCAATCTCTCGCTGCCCTCCCACGACAAGTACGGCCGCGATCTGGATCAGTGGCCCCGCTGGCGGACCGAAAGCGCCGCCGCCGTCTGCAAGGACATCGAGGGTTACGTCAAGTACTGCGACGAGCGCAATGTCGAGCCCTTCCTCTGCTTCTACATGCATCCCTGGGAGTTCGCTCCGATGCAGGAAGGTCTGATCCACTCCGGCGAGGGCGCCGTTCTTCCGGATCCCTTCATCATCAAGAACTGCGGCAAGTATGCCACGGAACAGTTCGAAGTGCTGGTCGGCATGCTCAAGGATATGGGCGCCGAGTTCTACATGGCCAAAGACGTTGCCAAACAGTATTGAAGAAAGGCTGACATCATGGGATATCTCATCAAATCCGAAAGCGACGCCCGTCTGGAAAAGGTCCGCGCGATCCTCGAAGCGAAGAAACTCGACCTCGCCCTGATCTATTACGATGAATTCAACATCGGCAACGGCTGGTATCTGACCGGCTGGTGTCCGCAGTTCGAGTCCGGCGCGGTGCTCGTGCCCCGCAAAGGCACGCCGATGATCCTCGGCGGTCCCGAGAGCGAGCCCTTCGCCAAGCAGGACAGCGCCATCACCGAGACCCGCAACTTCCCGGTGTTCATGGTTCCCGACGAGGAGTATCCGGCGGCCACCATCATCGATTTCCCGAAGCTCTTTGCCGAACTGAACGCCAATCTCGGCAAGGTCACGCGCATCGGTCTTGTCGGCGCCGACAGGATGCCCCAGGGCTGTTACAGCGCACTGTGCGCCGGTTTTGCCGGTGTGGAAATGGTCGACATCTCCTCCGATTATCTGCGTCTGCGCTATCAGAAGTCCCCCTGGGAGATCGAGCAGATCAAGGCGGCCTTCAAACTGGCCGACGCCGCTTATGACGCCATGAAGGCCGAGATCAAGGTCGGCAACACCGAGATCCAGGTGGCCGCCGCGGGCGAATACGCCGCCCGGTCCCGGGGCGCGTCCAACTTCGGATTCACCGCCATCGTCGGTTCCGGCGCCCGTTCCAACGCGGTGGTTCCCACGGCTTCCGGCAAGAAGATGGCCGACGGCGAGACCGTGATGATCGGACTCTCCCCCAAGGTCAACGGCTACGCCAGCGCCATGGGCGATTACCTGCCTGTCAACGGCGTTTACACCGCCCGCCAGAAGGAGTGCCTGCGGATGCTCCGCGAGGCCTTCGTCATGACCAAGAAGATGCTGATCCCGGGCAAGACCGGCCGCGAGATCGACGCCCCCGCCCGGGCGTACTTCGAAGAGAAAGGCATGAGCAAGTATCTGGTCTGCCCCTTCGTGCACACCATCGGCATCCACGAGGCCGAGGCGCCCTTCTTCGGGCCCGGCTCCGATGACGTTCTGCGGGAAGGCATGACCGTCTGCGTGGACGTTTCCTTCTTCGGGCATCCCGAGTTCCACGGCAGCCGCATCGAGACCGGCTTCGTCATCACCAAAGACGGCGCCGTGCCGCTCAGCGAGAAGATGGACAAGATCCACAGCAATCTCGACATCTGATGCGGCGCGGGCAGCGCCCGCGTCAGAGATGACAGATGAGACGGGGCCGGGAGGGCGATCGCCCTTCCGGCCCCGATTTATTCGTACAGGTCGGCCTATTGCCCGGCGGGCGGGTGGCAGAGAGCGGGCATATGACGGCGCGTTGCCCTTACGGGGACGCGCCGGACAGAAAAACATTCCTCTCCTGCGGCTTCCCGAAGGGCTCTTCCGCAGTTATACCGGAGCCGACGTTCGGCCGGCGCCAGCGCCCCCGCATAAGCCCACGGGCCCGTCGCTCAGATGGCGGCGAGGCGGGTTGACCACTCTTCTCCGACGCTGCCGTAGTAGCGCCACTCGAGGGTGTCGGCGCCCCTGACGAGCTGGGTGCCGAGGTCGCCCGCGGAGGTGCGGATCCTGAGGTCGTCTTTGC